>SVGD01000002.1 GCA_015056485.1 Clostridiales bacterium | reverse complement strand
ATGAAATTTTAAATGTTTCAGTAGATTCTATATTATCTGCAGTAAAAGCATTAGAAAAAATAGAAGATATTAATAGTTTATATAGTGATGCAAGTAAAAATTTAAAAAGTATTTATTATGATTTAGAGGATTTAGGAGGACAAATATCTAAATATTCAAATGAAATATATTTTGATGAACAAGAAATAAATGAAGTAGAAAATAGATTAAGTTTAATATTTTCAATGAAACGTAAATATGGTAACAATATTGAAGAAATATTAAAATACAAAGCAGAATTAAAGCAAGAAATATTTGAAATAGAAAATTTAGAAGAATATACAAATAAATTAAAAGCGGATTTGAAAAATTTAGAAAACGAAATGAAAATAAATTGCAAAAAAATGAATGATATTAGAGTGAAATATGGGGAAGTGTTAGAAGAACAAATAGGACAAAACCTAATAGATTTAGAAATGAAAAATACAAAATTTAAAGTTAACACAAATTATAATGAACAAAACAACTTTAATGAAAATGGACAAGAAGTAATAGAATTTTTAATAATGACAAATATAGGAGAAGACTTTAAGCCATTAATAAAAATTGCATCAGGAGGAGAAATGTCAAGAACTATGCTAGCAATAAAAAAAGTTTTAGCAGATGTAGATGAAGTACAAACATTAGTGTTTGATGAAATAGATACAGGAATTAGTGGCAAAGCTGCTAATAAAGTCGGAGAAAAAATAAAAGAAATAGCAAAAACACATCAAATAATATGTGTAACACATTTAGCAACAATAGCTGCAAAAGGAGATTCAAACTATTACATTAGCAAGGAAGTTAATGAGGGAAAAACAAAAACAAGAATATCGTTATTAAAAGACGAAAACTTATTAAAAGAAATAGCAAGAATAGCAAGTGGAGAAATAACAACAGTATCATTGCAATATGCAATGGAATTGGTAGGTACAGATAAATGTGCATAAAAAATTTATAAAAACATAACAATAAAAAAATTTATATGTTATAATAAATTATAATACAAAAGAAGGGAGAAAAAAATGAAGAATGTTTTGAAACTTATTTTATTAATTATAGTTATAATTTCTGTACTTGTTGGAATTTGGTTTATAACATATAAAATTAGAAAAACAACTGCGATAAATAAAGTTGATGAAATTTTTGTTGCGCTAAAAACTGGGGAAAAGAAAAATATTGAAAAATACATTAGCTATGATGAAAATGGTTTAGGAATTGAAGTGAATCGTATAGAAGATACACAATTAAAATTTATAATGACAAAACTTTTAGCAGGAGCTGAAGAAAATATGCTCCAAAATTTTTCTTATGAAATTACAGATTGTGTAGTTTTTTTTAATCAAGCTGCAGTAACGGTAAATATTAGTAATAAGAATTTTGAAGAAATGGTAAATAAATATTTTACAGTTTCTGAATTTGCAGAAATTTTTAATAACGAAGATATTACAGATGAGGAAAAAAATAAAAAAATAGATGAATATTATGGGGAGAATAGAAAGAATATAGAAGAAAAAATAAAACAGTATGTAATAAGTCAATACAATTCAAATGTAATTGAAACACAAGAAACTGAATATACTTTCTTTATGATAGTAGAAAATGGTAAATGGGTAATAGATGAGTATGAATATCAAGAACATTTTATAGAGGCTGTATTACCTAATTATAAATTTATAAAAAAAGAAATGATGTCACCACCAGTGAAAGAGGAATATCCAGGTGCTAGCAGTTCTAGAAGCGAAGATGATGGGACTGCTACTGGTCCTGCAATTTATGAAGAGGCTGAATATAATGATGATACCACATATGATAATATACCAGATGATGAAAATTTAATAAATATTTTAGAAACAGATGAATATGAGATTATAGTTGATGATTATGAAGTTCGTCTAGAAGATGATTACAATATTTATGATGAAGAAAAAAATTTATAGACGAAAATTAAGAAAAAACAAGTGCAAGAAACTTGCACTTGTTTTTTGGTGACCCCTACGGGAATCGAACCCATGATTCCACCTTGAGAGGGTGGCGTCTTAACCGCTTGACCAAGGGGCCTTATATATTAGTAAATATATTTATAACATTATTTATATACATTTGTCAAGATTCAAGGAGATAAAATATAAATACGATATTTGCAATTTTCATAAAAAGGTGTTATACTTGCAAAAATATAAAAAAGGAAGTAATGTAAATGAAAAAAGGTGGAAATTTTTTTAAAAGAATAAAAGTAAAAGAAACTCCTAAACCAATTATCACAAATAATAATATAGATGACATTCAAATACAAATTGAAGGTGATATAAATATATTTCCAGATGAAGAAAAACAAATAATGCAAGGAGCTAAAAGTTTGTTAGAAATGGGACAGGCTGACAACATAGAAGAAGCAATAGCTGTGTTTGCTGTTCAATTTAGAGGATTAAGTTTTTGTGAAAAAAAGAAGACTGATGATGGGAAAATACTTATAGTGTTACGTGAAACAGCACAAAGAGATTTAACAGATAATGAAGATGAGGTAGAAAAAGAATAAACAACCAAATTCTAAACTCCAAAATCTAATTACCATCTTCCAAATAAAACAAAGTTATACCTTTATTAAATGGTATGACTTTTTTCTTTAAGCGAGGATGTTTAAATTCTTTTCTTACCATATTAAGCAATGCTTGACCTTTTTTGTATCCATGAATGACAGTAACTTCTTGAATATTCTCTGGTAGGGTTGTGATGAATTTATCTAAATAATATTCGGCCTCTAGAACTTGCATATCATGCAAGTCAATTGTTACTTTGTTTTCAAGTGGTATAAAAATATTCTCTTCCAAAAACATCACCCTTCCAGAAATTTTAATTTGTATGAGGGATTTTATTTTAAACGTTGTAGGGGCAGGTCTTGACCTGCCCAGGGTCGGTCAAGACCGACCCCTACAAATTAAAAATATATCCCGTTAAGTTTATATATATAAATTCTAAAATCCAAATGCAAAATCCAATTTGAACTTACCATATTATAAAATAATTGTCAACACATATATTGCATATGTCATGACAAATAATATATAATAAATGAATATAAGAGGAAAGAGCGACAAGGACGTGAGGACATAAAATTTCACATATAGTGAAATTTTTGCCTCCGTCCAAGAGAATGTTTGATAATCATAATTTATGAGGTGAAACAATTGAATAAGGAACAAGCGAAAAAAAGAATAGAAGAATTAAATAAATTAACTGAGTATTATGCAAAAAAATATTATGATGATGATGCTCCAGCTATTAGTGATTTTGAATACGATATGCTTATGGTGGAGCTAAGAAATTTAGAAAAAGAGTATCCAGAATTTATAAGTAAAGATTCACTTACACAAAAAGTAGGTGGAACAGTAAAGGAAGGATTTAAAAAAGTTAATCATAAAGTACCACTTCAAAGTTTACAAGATGTATTTAGTTTTGAAGAAATATATACTTTTGATGATAAAATGAAAAAGTTTTCAGAAAATGTTAAATATGTTGTTGAGACAAAAATTGATGGACTTTCAGTATCATTAGAATATGAAGAAGGAAAGTTTGTTAGAGGAGCAACTAGAGGAAATGGACAAATTGGTGAAGATATTACAGATAATTTAAAAACTATAAAAAACATACCTAAAACATTAAATGAAAAAATAGACATAATAGTAAGAGGCGAAGTTTTTATTAGTAAAGAAGACTTTGAAAACTTAAATGAGAAACTTGATGAAAATGAAAAATTTGCAAATGCTAGAAATTTAGCAGCTGGTTCTTTAAGACAATTAGATAGCAATATTACTAAAGAAAGACCTTTAGATATTTATATTTTTAATGTTCAAAAATGTGATAGTAAAAGTTTTAAATCACATTATGAATCATTGTTATATTTAGAAAAATTAGGTTTTAATGTAAATCCTATAAAAGTCTTATGTAATAATATGAAAGAATGCGAAGATGCAATTAGAAAAATTGGTGAGGCTCGAGAAATTCTTTCATTTGGTATAGATGGAGCTGTTATTAAAGTAGATGATATAAATTTAAGAGAAGAAATTGGAACTACTTTTAAAACACCGAAATGGGCTGTTGCATATAAATACCCACCAGAGAAAAAAGAAACGATTTTAAAAGATATAATATGCCAAGTAGGAAGAACAGGAGTTATAACACCTATGGCGATTTTAGAGCCAGTTAAGGTTGCTGGTTCAACAATTTCAAAAACAACACTTCATAATGAAGATTTTATAAAAGATAAAGATTTAAAAATTGGCGATACTGTGTTAATACAAAAAGCAGGAGATGTTATACCAGAAGTTGTTGAAGTAGTAACAGCTAAAAGAACAGGTAAAGAAGTTGATTTTATAATGCCTAAAGTATGCCCTGTATGTGGTGCACCAGCAGTAAGAGAAGAAGGCGAAGCTGCTACTAAATGTATAGGAATAGAATGTCCAGCAAGAAGTTTAAGGAATATAATCCATTTTGCATCTAAAGAAGCAATGAACATAGATGGATTAGGAGAAAAAATTATAGAATTATTAAAGGAAAAAGGCTTGATTGAAAATATTGCTGATATATATTATATAAATAAAGAACAAATAAAAAGTTTAAAAAAAGATGGAGAAAAATTTGCACAAAATTTAGTTGATGCGATAGAGGCAAGTAAGGAAAATGATTTGGATAAACTTATTTGTGCATTAGGTATACCAAATATTGGAGCAAAAACTGCTAAAACATTAGCTAAAAAATTTAAGTCTATTGATAATTTGATGAATGCAAGTATAATGCAATTAATTGAAGTAGAAGACTTAGGTGAAATTATGGCTGAAAGTGTCTATAATTTCTTTAAACAAGAACAAACAATTGATTTAATAGATAGATTAAAAAATGCAGGGGTAAATATGAGTTTAAAGAATACTTCCGAAGTAACAGATGAAAGATTTTATGGTAAAACATTTGTGTTAACAGGTACATTAGAAAAATATACAAGAGAAGAAGCTTCGAACATAATTGAAAAATTTGGAGGAAAAACATCTTCATCAGTTTCTAAAAAAACAGATTATGTATTAGCTGGAGAAGAAGCAGGAAGCAAACTAGCAAAAGCAGAAAGCTTAGGAGTTACAATTATAAACGAGACAGAATTTGAAGAAATGATTAAATAATTTATGAATTACTGTATAGATAAAATTTATTAATAAAAAAACGTAGGGGGCGCCGCCCTCGGCGACCCGTAAAATTATAATATAATAAAAGGAGAATATATGGAAGGTGAATATATATTTGAACAATTATGGAAAGATTTAAATGAAGGATATCAAATATACTATACTTATATGGATAAAAGATATTTATTATCTAAATTAAAAAGTAATTGTTATTCAAGAGAATTGATAGAGGAAAACTCAAAAGGACCACATCCAAAAACACAAATGATTACTTTGAAAACTGTAATGGAATTGTTTCCATTTATGGAGAATATAGAATATAAGGTGAATTTTTAAGTTGTAGGAGAGTGAAGGAAAATGGATAAAATTAGAATAGGAATTTTAGGATATGGAAACCTAGGTAAAGGTGTAGAACTTGCTATAGGCAATAATCCAGATATGGAACTTGTTGCAATATTTACAAGGAGAGAACCTAAAAACTTGATAACACTAACTGATGTTAAAGTTGAAAGTGTAGAAAAAGTAGAAGAGTGGAAAGATAAAATAGATGTAATGATTTTATGTGGTGGTTCAGCAACAGATTTACCTGAACAAGGACCAGAATATGCAAAAATATTCAATACAATAGATAGTTTTGATACACATGCAAAAATTCCAGAATATTTTAAAGAAGTTAATAAAAGTGCTCAAGAGGCAGGAAAAATTTCCTTAATATCTATTGGATGGGACCCAGGTACATTTTCCTTAAACAGATTATATTCAGAGTGTTTTTTACCAGAAGGAAATACATACACTTTTTGGGGCAAAGGAGTAAGTCAAGGACATTCAGATGCAATAAGAAGAATTGCAGGTGTAAAAAATGCTGTACAATATACAATTCCAATGGAGGAGGCTGTGAGCAGAGTAAAATCAGGAGAAAATCCAGAATTAACTGTTGGAGAAAAACATTTAAGAGAATGTTTTGTTGTTTTAGAAGAAGGAGCAGATGCAAAAAAAGTTGAAGAAGAAATCAAAACAATGCCAAATTATTTTGCAGATTATAAAACAATAGTTAATTTCATAACAGAAGAAGGATTAAAGAAAGAACATAATAAAATGCCACATGGTGGATTTGTAATAAGAAGCGGAAAGACAGGTAAAGATAACAAAAACAATCAAATAATAGAATATTCTTTGAATCTAGAATCAAATCCTGAATTTACTTCTAGTATTTTAGTTGCATATGCAAGAGCTTTATATAGATTATCAAAAAAAGGAGAAACAGGAGCAAGAACAATTTTAGATATACCACCAAGAATGTTATCACCAAAAACAGATGAGGAGATATTAAAAGAAATTTTGTAGAAATCTCCTAAAAGTATTGACATTACTGTGTTTAATAAATATAATGAAGTCACAAAAAAGAAAAATGAAAGCGGAGGAAGAAAATAGCTTATGGCAGAAGGGGCAATTACATTTAATAACAACTTAAGTGATAAAACAGACGAAGAGCTAGTTTTGTGTGCAAAAAACAAGGAACAAGAAGCTATTGAGTATTTATTTCACAAGTATAAAGACTTAGTAAACATGAAAGTTAGTAAGTATTTTATTATTGGTGCTGAAAAAGAAGACATTGTTCAAGAAGGAATGATTGGACTTTATAAAGCAATTAGAAATTACAACAATGAAAAACAAAATTCATTTAAGTCTTTTGCAAATTTATGTATAGAAAGACAACTAATAACAGCAATAAAAACTTCAAACAGACAAAAACATATTCCTCTAAATTCATCTGTATCATTAAATGTATCTGCATATGAAAATAATGAAGATTCAGAATTAATTGATGTACTAAATACAGAATTAGCAGAAGACCCATTAGATACAATAACTAAAAAAGAATATTATCAATATATAGAAACAAAAATAGATGAATCATTAAGTGATTTTGAAAAGCAAGTATTGAACAGATTTGCAATGGGAGAAAGTTATGTTAAAATTGCAGAAAAACTAGATGCACCAGTAAAATCTGTTGATAATGCGATACAAAGAATTAGAAAAAAAGCAAGTAAAAGTATATTAGAAAATTAAAAGGAAAACGGCATGAAAAAAGAAATAAAAGAAAGTTTTAAATTAATAAATGGTAAAGAAATTCCAAGCATAGGCTTTGGAACTTCTTTAATTGTGGGCGACGAATGTGTGAATAATATAAAACAAGCTTTAGAAGTAGGTTACACACATATAGATACAGCTGCGGCATATAAAAATGAAGAATTTATTGGTAAAGCAATAAGAGAAAGTGGTATTCCAAGAGAGAAAATTTTCATTACTAGTAAGGTTTGGAAAGATTCAATGGGATATGAAAATACAATGAATTCTTTCAATAATACATTGAAAAATTTAGGATTAGATTATATAGATTTATTTTTGATACATTGGCCAAGCAATAAAAGCGAAGAATTAAATATAGAAACTTGGAAAGCATTAGAAGATTTATATAAAGCAGGAAAAGTGAAATCAATTGGTGTTTCAAACTTTTTAGAAAATCATCTGAAGATAATATTAGATAACTGTGAAATTATGCCAATGGTAAACCAAATAGAATTTCATCCAGGTTTAATAAGAAAAGAAACTATAGATTTTTGTAAAGAAAAAAATATTGTGCTTGAAGCATGGGCTCCTTTAGGAAAAGGAAAGATGCTTCAAAATGAAGAATTAATAAGAATTGCAAATAAATATAATAAATCAACAGCACAAATTTGTATCAGATGGTGTTTGCAAAATGGAATAATACCTTTGCCAAAATCATCTAATATTGAAAGAATGAAACAAAATAGAGAAGTTTTTGATTTTGAAATATCTGAAGAAGATATGGAGTTTATAAATAACATGGAGTTTTTTGCAGGTTCAGACATGGACCCAATGACTTTTAACTAGTACTGATGCTTCCATAGCTCAGTAGGTAGAGCACTTCCATGGTAAGGAAGGGGTCACCAGTTCGATTCTGGTTGGAAGCTCCATAAGTGCGAATTTTACAATTCGCAGTGAATGGTGAATAGTTAATAATGAATAGTGAATAATTTTATTAGGCTATAAGAGCACTTATGTACTATTCACTATTAACTATTCATTTTTCACTATTCACTAAAATTTTTATCATAGAGTATTTGTAGGAAAAACAAGGTTGCAAAAAATCAATCGACATGCTATAATCATTATGTAAATCTACTGAAATCCTGTTTTGCAGGATGACGCGAGGCTTTTGTTATAAAATTAGTATTTTAAGGAGGCAACATATGCGGAATCTGCTTGAATTAGATAACTATGAAGGTGATAAGGTTAAAATAGATATACCTTCTCCACATTCAAGTAATTATGGAAAGTTTGAAATTACTCTTCCATCTGGTGAAATATGTTCGGTAACTGCAGACAATGATATCTTTGGAAAAGGTTGGGAACATGTATCGGTTTCTCTTTCTAATAGATGTTTGACATGGGATGAGATGTGTATTATTAAGGATTTGTTTTTTTATGATTATGAAGTAGCGATGCAGCTTCATCCTGCAAAGGAAAATTATATTAACATTAGTCCTTACTGTTTACACATATGGAAACCAAAGAATGTAGAAATTCCTCTACCGCCCAAAGGACTTGTAATAGGTATACCAGATATGCCAGATGAAGCATTTCGCAAACAAAACTAAGGAGACCCTGTATATAATTCAACATTAGAATTATATACAGGGTTCTTTACTGATTGATTCAACTTAACAATAAAAAATATTGTATTACCTTAAAAAATCTATTGACAAAATAAAAATAAAACAGTATTATTGTATTATGCAAGTAACACAATAATGGAAAGGAAATAAAAGTGGATTATATTTTTGATAATGAAAGACCAATTTATATTCAATTAGTAGAAAAATTGAGAATGGAAATTATATCTGGTAAGTTGAAACCAGGAGAAAAAATTCCGTCTGTAAGAGAATTTGCAATTATTGCACGAGTTAATCCTAATACAATGCAAAAGGCTTTAGTTCAGCTAGAAGATGAAGGATTAATTTTTACAGAAAGAACAAATGGAAAATTTGTAACAGAGAATAAAGAACTAATTGAAAAAATAAAAAAAGAATTGGCTATGGAAAAAGTAAATAATTATTTAAAAGATATGAAGAATATAGGAATTGATTTTGCTCAAGCAATTAAATACTTGCAAGAATTAGGAAAAAGTTAAAAAAGAAAGGAATGTGAATGATAATGGAATTATTAGAATGCAAACATTTATCTAAAGAATTTGATGGTAAGCAAATTTTAAAAGATATTAATTTAACAATTCCAAGAGGAAAGTTAATAGGTCTTTTAGGGAAAAATGGAGTAGGTAAAAGCACTTTAATAAAACTTATAAATGATTTGTTAACACCTACAGAAGGTAAAATATTAATAAATGGGAAAGAACCAGGGGTAGAATCTAAAGAAATAATTTCTTATTTACCAGAAAGGACTTATTTAGATAAAGAAATGACAGTAAAACAAGTAATTAAATATTTTGATGAATTTTATAAAAATTTTGATTCAGAAAAAGCAAATAAGTTATTAAATGATTTAGATTTAAATATTGAACAAAAAATATCTAAAATGTCAAAAGGTATGCAGGAAAAATTACAACTAATACTTGTAATGAGTAGAAGGGCAGAACTATATATATTAGATGAACCTTTAGGTGGAGTTGATCCAGCTACAAGAGATTATATATTAGATACAATACTTTCTAATTTTTGTGAAGGTGCAAGTGTAATTATTTCAACACATTTAATTTCTGATATTGAAAGAATATTAGATGAAGTAATATTTATGGATAAAGGTGAAATAGTTTTAACATCTTCAGCTGATGAATTAAGAAATAAAGAAAATGCATCAATTGATGAAATATTTAGGAGGTATTTTAAATGTTAGGAAAATTATTAAAATATGATTTAAAATGGATATATAAAGTTATTGTGATATTTTACATTTTATCATTTGTTTTTTCAATAGTTGGTAGATGTTTAAATACTATAGAAAATTCAGTGATTTTTTCAGTAGTAACTAAAATTTCTTATGGAATTGCTATAAGTATGATGATTAATAGTTTAGTAAATTGTTTAATGAGATTATGGGCAAGATTTATTAAAAACTTGTATAAAGATGAGTCATATCTTACACACACACTTCCTGTAGAAAAGAAAACTATTTATTTATCAAAAGTACTTACTGCTATTATAACTATATTTACAACAATAATTGTTATATTAGCTTGTTTGTTTATATGTTATTATTCACGGAAGTAATATAGAAACTTTAAAAACAGTATTAGAATTAGCTGCATCAACCTATAATACAACTGTATTAAAACTTATATTATTAATGTCTTTAGTAATATTTTTTGAAATAATGTTTGTTATTTTTATTGGATATGTAGGAATTATATTAGGGTATAAATCAAATAAAAATAAAATGTTATCAACAATTGTAATGGGATTTGCTTTATATAGTGTAGCACAAATAGTAACATTTATAATAATTTTCATATTTGGTTTATTTAATCCTAATGTTATGAATTTAATAAATACAACTGAAGCAATAAATATTGAAACAATAAAGCTACTGTTATATGTTGCTACTGGAATATATTTTAGTTATGTTGTAATTTTATATTTGTTAGGAAAAAAACTTTTAAATAGAGGAGTAAATGTTGATTAAAAAACATTGACAAAAAAAGGAACTAACTTTATACTTAAAATATAAATTAGTTTGAGGTGATGATATGTTAGTTATAAATAAAGATGGGGATATGTTTAGTGATAGACGTATAACAGAAAGAAGACAAGAAAAAATTGAAGTAAAGGAAGAAAAAAGAAAAACAGATAGAAGAAAAGATAGTTCTAGTAAAACAGAAAGAAGACAAGGCGAAAGAAGAAAGGTTGAAAGAAGAAAAGCGAAATAAGAAAGGCATTTTGCCAGGTCAGTCTTTGAAGGATGAGAGAAATATTTGTACACAATACTTCGCATCGGCACATACTAAAGTAGTCTAAGCTTGATTTTTAAGGAAAAATCTTAAATAGGGTTAAGATAAAAGATGATTTTCCTATACAATAAAAAAATAATGGTATTGAAATAAATTTCAATACCATTATTTTTTTAGGGGATTAGCAACATCCACCTTTTCCTCCGCAACAACAGCAGATTAATATTAATACGATTATTATCCAGCAACAATCATCACCGAATCCGAATCCACATCCTCCTCTACTTTCTGGCATATAATTCACCTCCTTATAATAAGTAAGTTGCTTGTTTTAAAAGATACAGTTACTAGTTGTTACAACAACAGCAACTATTATTACTGTTGTTATTACCACAGCAACAACAGATAACTAGCAATATTAAAATTAAACATATGCAGTTATCACCAGAAAAACAATTTCCCATTTCATGTACCTCCTAATTTTTAAGTTCTTGAAACATCTTTAGCATGTTATATATTATTCTTAAAATCAAAAATGTGTTACAAATTTGACAATAATAATATAAAGTGATATAATATTTCCAGTTTAAGCCTATTTATAGGCGATATATGAGATTAAAAAGTTTAAAATAAAAATGATTCGGAAAGTAAAATGTTATTTTAAGGTGTGTAAATAACAAAGGTAATATTAAACAAAAGTAAAAAGATATATAATAATAAGGTCAATTTTGTTCGGAGAATTTAAATTATTACTAATAAAGAATCATTGGGATGTTCATTTTTGGACACCCTAATTTTAAATGTTAAAAAGAAAAGGAGAGAAAATGGAAGAGAATACAATTAACAATCAAGTTAAGAAAAAAGTAAGAAAAACAAAAAGAACCCCAAAAAAAGTAACAGAGCAAGTTGAAATAAAAAAAGATAATTTAAAAATAATTCCTTTAGGAGGATTACTAGAAATAGGGAAAAATATCACTGTTTTTGAATATAAGGATGACATTATTCTTGTTGACTGTGGTTTAGCATTTCCGGAAGATGATATGCTTGGAATAGATTTGGTTATACCGGATATATCATATTTGGAAAAAAACAAAGAAAAAATTAGAGGATTAGTATTAACGCATGGGCATGAAGACCATATAGGTGCAATACCATATTTATTAAAACAAATAAATATTCCTATATATGCAACTAAATTAACAGCGGGATTAGTACAAAATAAATTAGAAGAACATAAATTATTAAGAAGTACAAAAATTAAAACAGTGCATCATGGACAAACTATTACATTAGGATGTATGAGAGTGGAATTTATAAGAATGACTCACAGTATACCAGATGCATGTTCATTAGCAATACACACACCTGCAGGAATAGTTGTGCATACTGGAGACTTTAAAATAGATTACACGCCTATAGATGGAGAACAAATTGATTTTGGAAGATTGGCTGCTTTAGGAAATAAAGGAGTTCTTGCATTAATGTCTGATAGTACTAACGCAGAAAGAAAAGGACATACAATGTCTGAAAGTACAGTAGGTGATGTATTAGATAGATTATTTATTAATTGCCATAAAAGAATAGTAGTTGCTACATTTGCATCAAATGTTCATAGAATACAACAAATTGTAAACTCAGCAGTTAAATATAAAAGAAAAATTGCAATATGTGGAAGAAGCATGGTGAATGTAATTGAAACAGCAAGAAAATTTGGTTATATAAAAGTGCCGGATAATGTTTTTATAGATATAGATGAAATTAAATCATATACAGATGAAAGACTTGTAATAATTACAACAGGAAGTCAAGGAGAAACTATGTCTGCTTTAAGAAGAATGGCAGAAGGAGAACATAGAAAAGTAGAAATAACAGAAAACGATTTAATTATAATATCTGCAAGTCCGATACCAGGAAATGAAAACAGTGTTTCAAAAGTTATTGATGATTTAATGAAAAAAGGTGCAGAAGTTATATATAATGCACTTGAAGACATACATGTATCAGGACATGCATGTCAAGAAGAACAAAAATTAATGATATCTTTAATAAGACCAAAATATTTTATACCTGTGCATGGAGAATACAGACAATTAATTGCTCACAGTGAAACAGCTAAAAAAATGGATATATCTCCTGAAAATATATTTATTATGACAAATGGTAGAATTTTAGAATTAAATCAAGATGAAGCAAAATTAACAGGGACAGTTCCTTTTGGAAAAATATTAGTAGATGGTTTAGGTGTTGGAGATGTTGGAAACATAGTATTAAAGGATAGACAACGTTTATCACAAGATGGATTAATAATAGTAGTATTAACAATGGATTCAAAAACAGGAATGGCAGTGGCAGGACCGGATGTAATATCAAGAGGATTTGTATATGTAAGAGAATCAGAAAATCTAATGGAAGAAATAAAAAACAGATTAAGACAAAAAGTTGCAGAATGCGAAGAAAGAAATATAACAGATTGGGCTTCAATAAAGTCAATACTAAAAGAAGAATTAAGAAGTTATGTATATAAAAGAACAAAAAGAGAACCTATGATACTTCCTATCATTATGGAAATATAAAATGCTTAAGCACCAATGGGGACGTATTTATTTGGTGTTCTTAGATAAGAACACCAAATAAATACGTCCCCATTGGTGCTTAAGCATTTTTCTATATCTAAAAATTCGTTGTTTTAATTCCTAAATATTTACTTTTCTTTTAATCTGTTATATAATATTAAAAAATTTTAAGGAGATGAATTTGATGGCAGAAAATCAAGTAAATAATAATGAAGAACAATTAGATGAGAATCATTTAATAGCAATTAGAAAAGAAAAATTAAAAGAATTACAATCACAAGGGAAAGACCCTTTTCAAATAACAAAATATGATAGAACACATTTAAGTGGTGAAATAAAAAATAATTATGAAGAATTAGAAGGAAAAGATGTTGCTGTTGCTGGTAGAATAATGGCAAAAAGAATAATGGGAAAAGCATCTTTCTGTACAATTCAAGATGCAGAAGGAAAAATACAAAGTTATGTAAGTATAAACGATTTAGGAGAAGAAAGCTATTCTTTATTTAAAACTTATGATATAGGAGATATTATAGGTATTAAAGGATTTGTTTTCAAAACAAGAACAGAAGAAATTTCTGTACATGCAAAAGAAGTAGTTTTACTTACAAAATCTTTAAGACCACTTCCGGAAAAATTCCATGGTTTAAAAGATACAGAATTAAGATATAGACAAAGATATGTAGATTTAATAATGAATCCAGAAGTAAAAGAAACTTTCATGATTAGAAGCAAAATCATAAAAGAAATTAAGAATGTTTTAGATAATAAAGGATATGTTGAAGTTGATACACCTATATTAAATACAATAGCTGGTGGAGCTGCAGCAAGACCATTCATTACACATCATAATACATTAGATATGGACATGTATTTAAGAATAGCTAACGAGTTATACTTAAAAAGATTAATAGTAGGTGGATTTGATAAAGTTTATGAATTAGGAAGAATGTTCAGAAATGAAGGAATATCAATAAAACATAATCCAGAGTTTACAAATATAGAGCTTTATGCAGCTTATCAAGATTATAATGATATGATGGATATAACAGAAGAAATTATTTCAACAGTTGCGGAGAAGGTTTTAGGAACAACAAAAATTAGTTATCAAGGAACACCAATTGATTTAACACCAGGATGGAAGAGAATTCCTATGATAGATGCAATTAAAGAAGTTACAGGTTTAGACTTTAATGAAATTAATACAGATGAAGAAGCATCTGAAGCAGCAAGAAAAATAGGAGTAGAAATAGAAGGAACTCTAGAAAGAGGAAATGTTATAAATCTTGTTTTTGAAGAAAAAGTAGAAGATACTTTAATTCAACCAACATTTATAATTGATTACCCAGTAGAAGTATCTCCATTAACAAAGAGAAAACCATCAGATCCAAGATTAGTAGAAAGATTTGAAGTGTTTATTGGTGGAAGAGAATACGGAAATGCATATTCAGAATTAAATGACCCAATAGACCAATATGAAAGATTCTTAGACCAAGCAAAACAAAAAGAAGAAGGAAATGAAGAAGCAAACGACATGGATGATGATTTTGTTAGAGCTTTAGAATATGGTATGCCACCAACAGGAGGTTTAGGAATAGGAGTAGATAGACTTATAATGTTGTTGACAGATAGTGCGTCTATACGTGATGTATTGTTGTTCCCAACAATGAAACCTTTGGCTTAAAACAAATGAAAAGCTTCGTACTGCGTTGTTAAAAATCAAATAAAAATCCTCAATGTGCACACGCACACCTCCGGTTTTTATTTGATTTTTGCCTAGCATTACTTGCTTTTGATTTGTTTTATAATTTGTAAAAAATATAATATACCTAATTTACTTCGTTTTTATAGACTTAAAGATATATTTGATTTTAAATTTTAGGAGGAATTAATATGTTTAAAGAAAGCTTAATGCCAGAAGGTGGAGCTGAAATTATGGGAGCATATTCTCATGGATTAAAAGTAGATTTAGGAAACAACAAAGAAATGATTTTTGTTACTGGACAAATTGCTCAAGATTCAAATGGTAATGTAGTATGTGAAGATATAGAGGGTCAAACAGAATATGTTTTTGAGTGTATTCAAAAAATTTTAAAAGAAGCTAATTCAAGTTTGGACGATGTAGTTAAAGCACAAATATTTTTAACAGATATAAATGATTTTTCAAAAGTTTCTCCAATTAGAAATAAATATTTTGCTAATAGCAAACCTGTAAGTACATTGGTAGAAGTAAATAGTTTAGTGAAAAAAGGTTGCAAAATTGAAATAGAAGTTATTGCAATAAAAGAAAAATAGATTTTTATATAAACTAATTCATTAGATGATTTTTTTTAAATCAAACAAAGTATTATCTATAGGAGGAGTTTTCGTGGGGACAATAATAGTAGGTGGAGTAATAGAAAAAGATGGTAAATTTCTATTAGTTCAAGAAGCTCAAGAAAAGTGTAGAGGAAAGTGGAATATACCAGCAGGGCATTTGGATTGTAATGAAACAATTTTTGAAGGTGCTAAAAGAGAAGTATTTGAAGAGTGTGGGTGTAAGGTAGAACTATCTGGAATTTTACAAATTGGAAACAAAGTAAAAAAAGATACTTCTTGGATAAGTGTTGTATTTTCAACTATATTACTCGAAGATAATATTGTATTTGATAAAGATGAAATATTAGATGTTAAATGGTTTAGTTATGAAGAAATTCTTAACATGAAAGAAGAGTTAAGAGATTATGCTTGGATAACAGATGCTATAACGGCATTGGTTAATAACAGAACATCTGATATTAGTACGATTAAGATAATATAATAAATTATTTAAGGTGATTATATTGAGAAAATGGAAAATAATGCGTAATATAACTTTAATATTATTTATAGTTTTTTTAATACCAATTTTATGGTGGTTTATTGAGAGTATTTGGTATGAAGCAAATGGATATTATTATGCTATCCCAGGACCAGCATTAACAAAGTGGTATGACATTTTTTTATTTAAGTTAATGTGGTATACAATGTTTTTAGGAATTCCAGCTATTGCTGATATAGTATTACTTGTGATTTCTATAGTAAAAATTAAAAAAGAATATAAAAAAGAAGAATAATATTTAAGTGGTATTTGATAGAAGGAGATGCAGTATGAGAATAGGAATAGATATTGATGGAGTTTTGACAGATATAGAACAATTTACGATAGATTATATTAGTAAATATTGTGTTGAGAATAATATTGAATATAATATTGGTAATAAAAGTTACGATTATTCTAAAACATTTAATATCAGTAAAGAGATAGAAATGAATTTTTGGAATACATATCTAGAAGATTATGCAATATATGAAAAAGCTAGACCTTTTGCATCAGAAATTATAAAAAAATTAAAAGAAGATGGACATGAAATATATATAATAACAGCTAGGTGGCTAACAAATAGAGATGATGATATTGGCAATAAAATGAGAGAAATAGTTAAAAATTGGTTATATGAAAATGAAATATCATATGATAAATTGATTTTTTCAAAGGCATCAAAAGAAAGAAAAACTGATGAAATTATAGAAAATAAAATAGACTTAATGATTGAAGATAGCCCAAGTAATATAAATGAATTATCAAATATTGTTCCAGTAATTTGCTATAATGCGGAATATAATAAAGAGTGTATCGGTGAGAAAATAATTAGATGTTATAGCTGGTATGATATATATAATAAGATAAAAAATTAAACAAAGGAGAAGTATATGTTTGGATTTAATTTTGATAAAAGAATTCTTTATATAATAATTGGAATTTTAGCATTACGCAGAATTGCGGCTTATTCTACACAAGAAGGTGCATTGCTAGGATTATTGCTAACAATACCTGGACTTTTAATAGCCATATCTTTTCATGAGTTTGCTCATGCTTATGCAGCAGATAAATTAGGGGATGATACACCAAGAAGGCAAGGAAGACTAACTTTAAATCCAATGGCACACTTAGATCCTGTAGGTTGTTTCCTACTACTATTTGCAGGATTTGGTTGGGGAAAACCAGTAATGGTAAATCCAAACAACTATACTAGAAAAACAACATTGGAAAAAGGAGATGCATTGGTTTCAATAGCAGGTCCATTAATGAACTTTTTTTTAGCAATTCTTTTTACAATTATCTTATGTTTAACATTGATGTATACTAATACAAACATAAACATAATAGGGAGTGCGATGTATATAAGTTCAAGTTCAGAAATGACACAAATAATTATAGAAACAATATTTTATATTATAAGTATAAATATAGGATTAGGAGTGTTTAACCTTTTACCATTACCACCATTAGACGGTTCAAAGGTTATAAGACCATTATTGCCATACAATGTAAAAACATGGTTTGCAAAAAATGAAATAGTATTTTATATAATATTTTTAGTGCTATGGATGACGGGAATAGCAGGAATGATTATATCTCCGATAATTTCAACATTAAATACAGGACTTTTAAACTTAGGATTTTCAATATTTGGAATATAGATGGAAAAAAGGCAGACGAGGAGTCTGCCTTTTTTAGTGAATAGTGAATAATTAATAATTAATAATTTTGGTTAGAATTTGCTGTTACACAGCAAATTCTTTCCTTTATTATTCATTATTAACTATTCATTATTCATTAATTTTTGGTGTAGGGGTCGCCGCCCTCGGCGACCCGAATGAAAAGTGGATAGAAAAATTTTTGAAAACCTATTGCAAAATTTTTCATGCGTGATATAATAATAAAAGTCAAAGAAAGTCAAAGTCAAAAAAAGAGGTGAAAAATATGAGGATGTCAGATGTAATAGAAGAATTTATAAAAGACTTATTTACAGAGGAAGAAGAATATATAGAAATTCAGCGTAATGAATTAGCAGAATATTTTAATTGTGTTCCATCGCAAATTAACTATGTAATATCAACCAGATTTAATCCTTCACAAGGTTATTATGTTGAAAGTAGAAGAGGTGGACGGAGGTCACATTAAAATAAAGAAAGTAAATATAACGAAAAGTAATTATTTAATGCACATAATTACAAATATTGGAGAAAAAATAACATCAAACGAAGTAGACATTTTTATTAGTAATTTTTTATCATATGGAATAATTCAAGAGAAGGAGGCTAAGCTATTAAAAGTAGCAACTAGCGATAATATTCTTAATATAGTTCCACATAATATAAAAGATAAGCTAAGAGCAAGCATATTTAAAAATATGTTATTAAACTTAGTTGACGAAGGAGAGTAACTTTAAAGGAGGAAATGTTTATGTTGTGTCAAAATTGTAATAAAAGAGAAGCAAATGTTAAATATACTCAAATAGTAAATGGAGAAAAACAAGAATTAATTCTTTGTGAAGAATGTAGTGAAAAATTGGGAATAAATAATATAAGTTTTGATATGCCAATTAGTTTCGCTAACTTTTTTGATGGTCTATTAAATGAGAATTATTGCAGTGAGTTTTTACCATTAATGAAAAATTCAAATAGTTTGAAATGTAATACATGTCAAATGACATATGAAGAATTTATAAATAAAGGAAAATTTGGATGTAGTGACTGTTATGAAAGCTTTGCGGGAAAAATAGAAACTATCTTAAAAAGAATACATGGAGATATTAAACATACGGGAAAGAAATGTAAAAATTGTAATGCTGAGATAAAACAAGAAATCAAAACAAAAAAAGAAATAAAAGAAGAAAAATTTATAAATCTTCAAGCAGAATTAAAAAAAGCAATTCAAGAAGAAAGATATGAAGATGCAGCGAAAATAAGAGATGAAATAAAAAAGGAGGCAAAATAAATGAATTGGTATTTACAAACAGGAAATGATTCTGATGTTGTATTAAGTACAAGAATTAGATTTGCAAGAAATTTAAAAGAGCTTCCTTTTATAAGTAAATGTACAAAAAAAGATTTAGATGAAATTTTGCGAATTACAGAAAATGCAATTAGTAAATTAGGATATGGATTAAAATTTTTTAAATTAAAGGATTTAGACGATATAACAAAATTGAGTTTGATTGAAAAACATTTAGTAAGTCCAGAATTTATTTTAAAAAGAAATGATACAGGTGCAATAGCAATAAATGATGACGAAAATATTTGTATGATGTTCAATGAAGAAGACCACATTAGAATGCAGGCAATGTCAGCAGGATTAGATTTTGAGAACACATTGAATTTATTATTAGAGATTGATGAAAAACAAGAAACATTGTTAAATTATGCATATAGTAACAAATATGGATTTTTAACTAGTTGTCCTACAAATGCAGGTACTGGAATGAGAGCTTCTGTAATGGTTCATTTGCCAGCATTAACTCAAACAAATAATATAGGAAAAGTTTTAAATATAGTTAATAGTTTTGATATGAACATTAGAGGGATTTATGGTGAGGGAAGTAAGTCTCAAGGAAATATGTATCAAATATCTAACAAACAAACTTTAGGTATTTCTGAAAAAGAAATTATTAAGAATTTAAAAGTTATAATTGATAAAGTTGTTGAACAAGAAAGATTGGCTAGAAAACTTTTAGCAAAAAATCAAATTGAATTAGAAGATAATGTTTATAGAGCTTTTGGAGTACTTTCTAATTGTAAAAAAATAACTTCAGAAGAATGTAAAAATTTACTTTCAAAGGTTAGATTAGGTACAGATTTGGGAATAATAAAAGAAGTTACAGATTTAAAAGTAAATAAATTAGAAACATATACAAAACCAGGAAACTTACAAAAATATTTAGGTGAAAAATTAGAAGGTTATGAAAGAGATATAAAAAGAGCGGAAGTTATAAAACAAATAATAAATGAATAGTTTTTAAGGAGGTAAAGAAGAATGACATATAAATTTACTGAAAGGGCACAACTAGCATTACAACTTGCAAATGATATTGCTGTACAATTAGGACATAATTATATAGGAACAGAACATTTATTATATGGATTAGCAAAAGAAGGTTCAGGAGTTGCAAGCAAAGTTTTAGAAAATCAAAATGTAACACCTGATAATGTTATGGAAAAAATTGAAGAGTTAATTGGAAGAGGAGAAAGTGAAATAACAGAAACAACAGGTTTTACACCGAGAACAAAAAGAGTTATTGAAAATGCATATAGAGAAGCTAAAAAATTAGGTTCAGATTATATTGGTACAGAGCATCTTTTAATTGGAATAATGAGAGAGGGAGATAGTATTGCTGTAAGAATTATGCTCGCATTAAATTTAAATCCTCAAAAATTATATAATGAAATTGTGAAAATAATAAATGAATATGGAGAGTCAGAGAATACAGGTAAAGACACCAAAAAAGTAAATACAAGTTTTAATTCTACACCCACATTAAATCAATTTGGTACAGATTTAACTAAAGTTGCTAGAGAAGGAAAATTAGACCCTGTTGTAGGAAGAAAAAAAGAAATTGAAAGAGTAATACAAATTTTATCAAGAAGAAATAAAAATAATCCATGTTTAATTGGAGAACCTGGAGTAGGAAAAACTGCAGCTGTAGAAGGATTAGCTGAAAAAATAGTTAGTGGAGATGTTCCAGAAATTTTGAAAAATAAAAGAGTGGTTACATTAGATATATCATCAATGGTTGCAGGTGCTAAATATAGAGGTGATTTTGAAGAAAGAATAAAAAAATCTTTGAAAGAAACGAAAAAAGCTGGAGATGTAATTTTATTTATAGATGAAATTCATACTATTGTTGGGGCAGGTGCTGCTGAAGGCGCAATTGATGCAGCTAATATTTTGAAACCACTTCTAGCAAGAGGAGAGGTTCAAGTGATAGGTGCAACTACATTAAATGAATATAGAAAATATATAGAGAAAGATAGTGCATTAGAAAGAAGATTTCAACCGGTAACAATAAATGAACCTACAATAGAAGAAAGTATACAAATTTTACAAGGATTACGTGATAGATATGAAGCACATCACAATGTTAAAATTACAGATGAATCTATAGAAGCGGCAGTAAAATTATCAAATAGATATATAAATGATAGATTTTTACCAGATAAAGCAATAGACTTAATTGATGAAGCATCTTCAAGAGTAAAATTAAAGACCTATACAGAACCTGACACATTAAAAAAATTAGAAGAAAAAATTGAAAAAATACAAAAAGAAAAAGAGGACGCGATTCAAGTACAAGATTTTGAAAAAGCCGCTAATTTAAGGGATGAAGAAAGAAAGAAAAAAGAAGAACTAGAAAAGAAAAGGGCTCAATGGAAAGAAAAAAATATAAAAGATATTAGAAATATTACAGCAGAAGATATTGCAGAAGTTATAGGTAATTGGACCGGAATACCTGCAAAAAAAATAAGTCAAGATGAGAATGAAAAGTTGAAAAACTTAGAAAAAACTTTACATGAAAGAGTAATTGGACAATCAGAAGCGGTAGCAAGTGTTGCGAAAGCTATAAAAAGAGGTAGAGTAGGATTGAAAGACCCTAAAAGACCAATTGGCTCATTTATGTTTTTAGGACCTACAGGTGTCGGAAAAACGGAATTGTCCAAAGCTTTAGCTGAAACTTTATTTGGTGACGAAGATTCAATTATAAGAGTTGATATGTCAGAATATATGGAAGCCCATTCAACATCAAAAATAATTGGTTCACCTCCGGGATATGTTGGATTTGATGAAGGAGGAGGATTAACTGAAAAAGTAAGACGAAAACCATATTCAGTAATTTTATTTGATGAAATTGAAAAAGCACATCCAGATGTAATGAATATGTTGTTACAAATATTAGAAGATGGAAGACTTACAGATTCACATGGTAGAACAGTGAACTTTAAAAATTCAGTAATTATAATGACATCAAATGTTGGAGCAAAATTGATTACAGAAAAGAAAACTTTAGGATTTACAAGTACATTAGAAGACGATAGTAAAAAAGAATATGAAAATATAAAAAAAGATGTTATGGGAGAATTGAAGAGAAGCTTTAAGCCAGAATTTATAAATCGTATAGATGAAATAATAGTTTTCCATAAATTAAATAGTGAAGAAATAAGTCAAATTACTGATATTATGATTAAAAAAACAATTGAAAGATTGGAAGAGCAAAATATTAAACTAAAAATAAATCAAACAGCAAAAGAATTAATCATAAAAAAAGGAACAGATGAAGCCTATGGAGCCAGACCATTAAGAAGAGCAATTCAAACAATATTAGAAGATAAATTAGCAGAAGAAATTTTAGATGGAAACCTAAAAGCAGGAGACATAGGAACGGTAACAGCTGAGGAAGATGAAATAAAAATAAAGGTTAAGGTGAAGAAATAAAATTGAAGTGGGAAGTGAGAAGTGGGAAGTGAGAAGTGGGAAGTGAGAAAATTAGGAAAAACTGCAAAGCATAACTCTAAAATCACACTTCACACCTCGCACATCTCACATCATAAAAAAGAGTTCAATTTTCAATAAAGGAATATCGCATTGCTTGTGCTATGTTAGCTGATTTTTATATAGGATTCACATGTATAATCGCATCAGCTACATTATCCAAAGTCATTATATCTTTCTCAAGACTATCAGCTAAGTTATGACTTTCAAAAGTAGACATATTTCCATCAACAAATATAGTTAAAATAATAATATATTTATAGCCAGAAGGTGTAGAATATAAATTTTCTACATTTTTTATTTCTTTATAATTATGTACTAAATTTAGAATAAGATTTTTAGTTTTTTCATCAATTGAAATATCCATAAGTACATTATAACTTTCAATAAAAATTTTAATTCCAGTATAAAAAATCCAAAGAGCTATACCAATACCAACAACTCCATCTACCCAAAAAATTCCGTATGGTAGAAAGCAAAACAGATATTAATGTAAAAGAAGTGATAATACAGTCATTAAAATGGTCTTTGGAATTAGCCTTTAAAAGTATATTATTAAGTTTTTTATTTAATCTATGAGTATATATAAATAATCCTAATTTTATTAAAATAGTAATAATACAAACAATTACCAAATATATAGAATACTTCAATTCATTTTTTAAAACTAAAGAAGTAATTGCGTCAATTAATAATTTAATTGCTACAATTATCATAGATATACTTATTAATAAAGAAAAAATATATTCAGATTTTCCATGGCCAAAATTGTGGTCTTCATCACCAGGTTTACTTGCAATTTTATTTCCTATAAATGTCATAAGTGATGCGAAAATATCACCGGCACTGTTTAAACTGTCAGCAATCATAGCTTGACTATTACTTGTTAATCCTACAATTCCTTTTATAACTAACAGAAATATATTTCCAATAATTCCTAAAATACCTGCTGTTTTAATTTTTTTAAATCTATCCATAAAAATATCACTCCATAATAAATATATATGTTATTACATTATAACATATAAAAAGAAAAATAAAAGTCAATTTTGAGTTTGAAATTTAGATTATAGCCACGATTAATGGCAGCCTTTACGTGAAATAAAATTGAAAATATAAATTTTATAGAAAAAACATTTTTTCTACAAAATTTTTCATAAAAATTGCCAAAATAAAATGCTTGTGTTATAATAAATTTATATATACTAAACGAGGAGAAATATATGGGAGTACTAATGATTATATATGTCCTAGTATTTATCGTATTTGCATTAATTGCTTTTGCAGTTTTACAAATAAAAATGGCAGGTATGAAAGTAAAGGACTTCTGGAGTTTTATTGAAGCAAACCAAGTATTAGATAAATTATATAGATTTGCAAAGAAATATGAAAAATTAAGCAGTCAAGAGCAGTTAATATTTTTAATGGAAGCCGAAAAAGTTTTTTCTGCATTTGATAAAGTTCCTTCAATGTTGTGGGAAGAAGAGTATCAAAAATATATGGAGGTTTTAGATAAATATAAAGATATAAAAATGATACGTTGGACAGAAAATTAAAATTTTGAAAATATTTTTATAAAATACACATAAAATATAATATATAACAATTTTGTTATATATTATTTTTTTTGTATTGATGTGAGAAGTGAGAGGTGAGATGCGGGAATAAAAATATTAAGTTTCACACCTCACACTTCGCACTTCCCACCTCATATAGAAGTTAAAGGAGAATGAAATGAATAAGATAATATATTTAGACCATGCGGCTACAACAAGGATGAATGAACAAGTATTAAAAGAAATGCTTCCTTTCTTTTCATTAGAATATGGTAATCCATCATCTATATATAGTATAGGAAGAAGTGCAAAAAGAGCAATTGAAAGTTCTAGAAGAAAAGTTGCTAGAGTTATTAATGCAAAAGTTCATGAAATATTTTTTACAAGTGGAGGTAGTGAAAGCGATAATTTAGCAATAAAAGGAATAGCATATAATTTAAAAGAAAAAGGAAATCATATAATAACAACAAAGATAGAACATCCAGCTGTTTTAAATACTTGTCATAGATTAGAAAAAGAAGGTTTTAAAATAACATATTTAAATGTAGATGATAAAGGGTTAATATCGCTAGAAGAGTTAAAAAATAATATAACTGAAAAAACTATTTTAATAAGTATAATGTATGCAAATAATGAAATAGGAACAATTGAACCTATAAAAAAAATTGGTGACATAGCAAAAGAGCATGGAATATATTTTCATACTGATGCAGTGCAAGCAATTGGTAATGTCAAAATTGATGTGGAAGCAATGAATATAGATTTATTATCAATGTCAGGACATAAGTTTTATGGACCAAAAGGGATAGGAGTATTATATGTAAGACAGGGAGTAGAATTATCTAAAATCCAAGATGGAGGACATCAAGAAAGAGATTTAAGAGCTGGTACAGAAAATGTTCCAGGAATAGTTGGAATAGGAAAGGCTATTGAATTGGCATATGAAAATTTTGAAGAAAAAACTAATAAACTAAAAGAATTAAAAAAATATTGTATAGAAAAATTAAAAGAAAATTTTAATAATATAAGAATTAATGGTGATAAGGAAAATAGATTGCCAGGTAATGTTAATGTATCTTTTTCAAAAATATCAGGAGAAGAATTGTTGCTAATTTTAGATGAAAAGGGGATTTGTACGTCAGCTGGTTCTGCTTGTAGCTCTGGAACAGGAAAACCATCGCATGTGCTCGTAGCAATAGGATTGTCAGATGAATTAGCTAATTCATCATTAAGGATTACTTTAGGAAATGAAAACACAAAGGAAGATATTGAATATCTTATAGATTGTTTAAAAGAAATAAAAAAATTAAGAGTTTAAACTCTTAATTTTTTTATTTCTTTTATTTCGTTAATTAATTTATCAATATCTTTTTTCTTTTGAATAATTGCTAGTTTATATTCTTCTAAAATGTAATTAACATTTTTTTCAGTTTCACCTTTTTCGAGAAGCATATTTATATAAGAATCATAATATTCAATTTTACTTTGTTTTGTTGAATTATTTTTCTTGTTAATGTATTTGTTTATTTCTTCTAAACGTTTAATATTTTCTTTTAAATATACTAGATATTCCCTAATAGAATAAATTTCATATTCAGTATCTGAAATAACAACCTTAAATAAGGCATTAACAACAGTTGGATTTGTTTTTCCGATATTTAGAATTACCAGAAGGTTTACACTCTTCAACAAGTATATTTAATGTATCTGTTATACCGATATGTGATTTATATTGTCGTTTACTAACTATAGCATCAAATTCATCAGCAACTCGTATAATTTGTCCCTCAAGAGGAATATCTTTTTTTGTAAGACCTTCAGGATAACCATTTCCATTTAATGCCTCGTGATGATATTTTGCACCAGCGGAGTACATAATTAAATTAGGGTCTTTTCTACACATATTATACCCGAAGAGTAGTGTGGGTTTTAATTATATTATATTCTTCATCAGTTAAAGAACCTTGCTTTTGTAAAATAGCTGGTGGAATAAAAAGTTTACCTAAATCATGTAAATATGCACACATGGTACAATATATAGTAAAGTTTTTTCCTAATTTTAATTCTTCACAAATTTTAGAAGTTAGATTAGCAACATTTTCACAATGCTTTCTGGTAAAAGCATCAAGGGAATCAAGTAAACCTAATTGATAACGCATTGTGCTATTTAAATCGTAAGATTTTAAATTAGATGTACTATAAAAATCAAAATTATTTTTTATCATTTGTTTAATCTCTCCATAACATTTATATATTAATTTTATAGGTTATAACCATTTTGGTCAAGGGGGTAAAAAAGATTTTAATCTAATTTTGAAAAATGAATTGTAATTTAGAGGTGAGATGTGAGAGGGGTGAGGTGCGATTTTATGGCTGGACTTCGTTGGCTTTGCTTAATTTTCACACTTCGCACTTCCCACTTCCCACTTCACACCTCCTATAACAAATTATATTTTAATTTTACATATAATTAATTATTTCTTGCTGAATAGTAACAAACTATGATATAATTACACATTAGAAAGGTAAGAAAAATATGAAAGATATAATTATTTTAGGAATAGAAAGTAGTTGTGATGAAACTTCAGTAAGTGTTGTGAAAAACGGTAGAGAAGTTTTATCAAATGTTATAAATTCTCAAATAGACATACATAAAACATATGGAGGAGTAGTACCCGAAATAGCATCAAGATGTCACACAGAAGTTATAAACCAAATAACAAAAGAGGCTTTAAAGCAAGCAAATATTGGATTTAATGATATAGATGCTGTTGCATGTACTTATGGACCTGGATTAGTAGGAGCGTTATTAGTAGGTGTTGCATATGCAAAAGCATTGAGTTTTGCATTAAACAAACCTTTGATTTCAGTAAATCATATAGAGGGACATATTGCAGCAAATTATATAACACATAAAGATTTAAAACCTCCTTTTTTATGTTTAATTATATCAGGAGGACATACGCATTTAATAAAAGTAAAGGACTATAATGAGTTCGAAATATTAGGTAAAACACGTGATGATGCAATTGGAGAGGCCTTTGATAAAGTGGCAAGAGTTATAGGGCTTCGGATATCCAGGAGGTCCCAAAGTTGATAAATTAGCTTTAGATGGAGAACCAGTTATAACCTTACCAAAAGCAAAAATCGATTCTTTAGATTTTAGTTTTAGTGGTATAAAAACAGCGATAATAAATTTACACCACAAAGAACCAGATATAAACAAAGCAAATTTATGTGCAAGTTTTGAGAAAGTTGCAACAGAAATGTTAGTAGATAATGTTAAAAAGGCTTTTTCTCTTAATGCTGAAATAGATAAAATAGTTTTAGCAGGAGGAGTTTCTGCAAATTCATATATAAGAAATGAGTTTGCAAAATTAAAAAACAAACAAGTTTATTATCCAGAATTAAAATTATGTACAGATAATGCAGCAATGATAGCTTCAGCTGGATATTATAATTATTTAAATGGAGAAAGAGCAGATTTGAAATTAAATGCAATACCAAATTTGAAAATTGGAGGATAGAATGTCAATTTATGCTATATCTGATTTACATTTATCTTTTGGGAAAAATAAGCCTATGAATATTTTCGGAGATAAATGGGAAAATCATTTTAAAAAAATTGAAGAAGATTGGGTCAAAAATGTAAAAGAAGATGATGTAGTACTTATGCCAGGAGATTTTTCATGGGCAATGTATTTAGAAGATACATATGAGGATTTTAGGTATTTAAACAAATTGCCAGGAATTAAAATAATACTAAAAGGAAACCATGATTACTGGTGGACTACAGTAAAAAAAATGAATGAATATTTAGAGCAAAACGATTTTAAAAATATAATGTTTTTATATAATAACAGCTATTGCCATGAAAATAAAATAATTGTAGGAACAAGAGGATGGTCAGAACAAGAAGAAAAAGCTGAAAAAATCATGAAAAGAGAAAACAATAGATTGGAATTATCAATCAAAGATGGAATAAATAAATATGGTGAAAATAAAGAAATTATAGTTTGCATGCATTATCCACCATTTAATTCATATGAAGAATTAGATAAAAATTTTATTTTAACAATGAAAAAATATAATGTAACAAAATGCATATATGGACATGTTCATGGAGAAGCAATAAACGAAGCAATAGAAGGAAAAATAGATAACATAGAATTCAAATTAGTAAGTTGTGACAAAATGGATTTTAAATTGTACAAAATTGTTTAATATAAAAAACTGATATTTAGAGAAATTTCAAATTATAGAAGTGTGAAGTGAGAGGTGCGAAGTGAGAAAAAATAAATTTTTATATTTTATAGATTTCACATTTCCCACTTCGCATTTCACACTTCAAAAAATAAAGAAGATATAAATGAAATAAAGGTGTGGAAAATAATGTTTGCAGAAGTTTTAATGAACAGCACAGCTAAAGAATTAAATAAAACATTTGACTATATAGTCCCAAAAGATTTAGAAGAAAAAGTAAAAGTTGGGGCTAGAGTTTTTGTACCTTTTGGAAGAAGTAAAATTTCAGAAGGTATTATTATGTCTTTAAAAAAACATTCAGAATTTGCAAACAAAGAAATTATAAAAATAGAAGATGACTTTTTAAGTAAGGAAAGTATTGATTTAGCAAACATTATGGCAAGAAGATATTTTTGCAATGTGTCTGATTGTGTAAAATTAATGTTACCTCCAGGAAGTAACGGAAAGAAAATATCAAATAGAGTAAAAGAAAAAACAGCAACATATGTGTACTTAAAAAAGAATATAGAAGAAATTGAATTTGATAAATCAGTAGGAAAATTAAAGAGTGAAAAGCAAATAAGAATTATAGATTTACTTATTTCAAATGATGGATTACCAATACAAGACTTAGAAATAATTACAGAAACAAGCAGAGATATTATTAAAAGATTAGAAAAAAACAAATACATAGAATTTGTAGAAAAACAAGTTGAAAGAAATCCTTTTGAAAATAAAAAAGTTGAGAGGGATAAGCCATTAGAATTAACACAAGAACAAAAAGAGGCTTTTAACAAAGTGAATTGTAGTAATTTTAAACAATTTTTACTGTATGGAGTAACTGGCTCTCGGAAAAACAGAAGTATATCTTCAACTAATAGAAAGTGTAATAAAGAAAAATAAAACTGCAATTGTTTTAGTTCCTGAAATTTCACTTACACCACAAATGGTAAATAGATTTTTGTCCAGATTTGGAGATGTAATTGCTATATTACATAGTAAGTTATCTATTGGAGAAAGATATGATCAGTGGAAAAAAATTAAGGAAAACAAGATTAAAATTGTTATAGGAGCAAGGTCTGCAATATTTGCACCTATACAAAATATAGGAATAATAATTATTGATGAAGAACATGATACGTCATACAAATCTGACACGTCACCAAGATATAATGTAAAAGATATTGCTAAATACCTAGCAAAAATAAATGATATTCCTATTGTTTTAGGAAGTGCTACACCAGATGTTTGTACTTTTGAAAATGCAAAAAATGGTGAAATAGAATTATTAAAATTGACTAAAAGAGCAAATGAGTCAAGTCTTCCAAACATTGAAGTTGTAGACCTAAGACAAGAACTTGCCAATGGAAATCATTCTATGCTTAGTAAAAGATTGTATGAGGAAATAGAAACAAATTTAAAAAATAAAAAACAAACAATCTTATTTCTAAATCGAAGAGGATTTTCTACATTTGTAATGTGCAGAGAATGTGGGTTTACTGCAAAATGTAGAAGATGTAATGTTAGCTTAACATATCATGCAGAAGATGCAAAATTAAAATGTCATTATTGCGGATATGAAAGCAAAAATCTTCATGTTTGTCCGGTTTGTAATAGTAAAAATATAAAATATTTTGGTACAGGGACAGAAAAATTAGAAGAGCAAATCAAAAAAAACTTTCCTCAAGCTACAACAATTAGAATGGATATAGATACAGTAACAAAAAAGAATTCACATGAAGATATATTAAATAAATTTACTAATGAAAATATAGATATTTTAATTGGAACACAAATGGTAGTGAAAGGACACCATTTTCCAAACGTAACATTAGTTGGAGTTATTGCAGCGGATGGAAGTTTAAATATAGAGGATTATCGTGCTAATGAGAGGACTTTTCAAATTCTAGTACAAGTTGCAGGAAGAGCTGGAAGAGGAAAAGAAAAAGGAAGAGTAATTATTCAAACATATAATCCAGAAAATCTTTGTATAGAATATTCGAAAAAACAAGATTATGAAATGTTCTTTAATACTGAAATAGCTTTGAGAAAACAATTGAAATATCCACCATTATGCGATATAATAATGTTTGGCATAAGTTCCAAAAATGAAGAACAAGTGAAAAATATGGCAAATAAATTTTATTCAATGCTTAATAAAAACATAAAAAAATATAGCTTACCAATAGAACTTTTTATGCCAGTGCCTGCACCAATTAGTAAAATAAAAAACCGATATAGATGGAGAATAATTGGGAAGTGCAAGCTAAATAGTAAAGTTATTGATGTAATTAACAAAACATTAGAAGAGTACTATTCTTGGGGGCATAAAGACACTAGAATAGTGGCAGATATAAATCCTAACTCTATGATGTAAATAAGGGGGTAAAGAAAATGGCAATAAGAATGATTAGACAAGATGGAGATGAAATTTTAAAGAAGAAATCAAAGGACGTAGATGTAATTGATGACAAAATTAAAGAACTAATTAAAGATATGATTGACACAATGCATAAATACGACGGGGTAGGGTTAGCTGCTGTGCAAGTAGGAATACTAAAAAGAATAGTAGTTATTGACCTTTATGAAGAAGGTAAAGAACCTTATATACTTATAAATCCAGAAATAATAGAAACAAAAGGAGAACAAGAAGTAGATGAAGGTTGCTTAAGTTTTCCAAATAAATATGCAAAAATTATAAGACCAAAAGAGGTTAAATTAAGAGCGTTAAATGAAAAAGGTGAGCAAATAGAAATAGTAGGACAAGACCTATTAGCACAAGCTATGTGTCATGAAGTAGACCATTTAAATGGAGTGGTATTTGTAGAAAAAATAATACCAGGAACACTTGAAGTTGTTACACCTGAAGATAAAGAAAATAGAAAAAGTAAAAACAGAAAGAAAAAATAAATGTAGGAGTCGCCGCACTCGGCGACCCGAATGAATAGTGAATAATTATTTAAGAGGTGAAAACAATTGAATATAGTTTTTATGGGTACACCAGATTTTGCAAAAGATTCTTTGGAAGCAATATATGAAAAAGGACATAATATTTCAGCTGTAATAACAGTTCCAGACAAAGCAAAAGGGAGAGGAATGAAAGTAATATATTCTCCAGTTAAAGAATATGCAATTGAAAAAGAACTGAAAATATATCAACCAGAAAAATTAAGAGAGAATCAAGAAATAATAGAAACAATAAAAGACATAAAACCAGATGTGATTTGCGTAGTAGCATATGGAAGAATTTTACCAGAAGAAATCTTAAATATTCCAAAATTTGGTTGTATAAATGTACATCCATCATTACTTCCTAAATACAGAGGCTCAGCTCCAATACAATGGGCAATATTAAATGGCGATAAAACAACAGGAGTAACAACAATGTATTTAAATAATGAGATGGATGCAGGAGATATTATCTTGAAAAGGGAAGTTAAAATTGATGCTGATGAAAATTCAGGAGAATTATGGACAAGATTATCTAAAATAGGTGCAGATTTATTGGTAGAAACATTAGAACAAGTTGAAAAAGAACAAGCGCCTAGAATAAAGCAAGAAGGTGAGTTTTCTATTGCTCCTATGTTAGAAAAATCAATGGCAAAAATTAATTGGGAAGAAAAAGGTATGAATGAAATAAAAAATTTAGTTAGAGGACTTAACCCAATTATGGGAGCATATGCAAATTTTAAAGGTAAGAAAACAAAAATTTGGAAAGTTCAAACTTTAGAAGTTAATCAATTCGTAGAAGAATATTCAGAGTTTAAGGAATATGCATATAAATTTAAAGATATTGAACCAGGCACAATTTTATATATAGATAATAAAAAAGGAATCTATGTAAGAACCAAAGATGGTGTGATTTTAATATTGGAAATACAACAAGAAAATTCAAAAAGAATGTCAACACCAGATTTTTTAAGAGGAAATCAGGTAGATATTGTTGATAAATTTGAATAAAATTGTAGGGGTGGACGCTTCGCGCAGTGAATAGTGAATAATGAATGAAAGAATTTGCTGATTGACAGCAAATTCTGACAGAAATTATTAATCATTAACTATTCATTATTCATTAATATGTAGGGGTCGGTCTTGACCGACCCGCGGGCTAGTCAAGACTAGCCCCTACATGGATAGAAATATACAATACCAAGATAAGGAGAAAAAATGGCAAATAATTGGACACAAGAACAATTGAAAGCAATAAATTCAAAAGGTGCAAATTTATTAGTTGCGGCAGCTGCTGGTAGTGGGAAAACTGCAGTTTTAGTAGAAAGAATTGTAAAAAAAGTTCTTGTAGACAATATTGACATTGATAAAATGCTAGTTGTAACATTTACAAATGCTGCAGCTGCAGAAATGAAAGAACGTATTTTAGAAAGGCTTTATAAAGAAATAGAAAAAGAACCGAATGATATTAATTTACAAAAACAAATAATTCTATTAAATAAAGCAAATATTTCTACGATACATTCTTTTTGTTTAGAAGTAATAAAAAATTATTTTTATGAAATAGATATAACTCCAAATTTTAGAATAGGAGATACCTCTGAAATAGAATTATTAAAACAGGAAATATTAGAAGAGTTATTTGATGAGTTATATGAAGAAAAAAATGAAGATTTAATACAACTTGTAAATGTTTATGGTGGATACAGAGGAGATGAAAAACTAAAAGAAATCATATTACAGATATATAGATACATACAAAGTGCTCCATATCCAGAAAAATGGCTTAAAGAAAAAGTGGAGATGTTTAATGTAAATCAAGAAATAGATTTTAGTAGAACATTATGGGGGGGAATCTTAATAGAAAATATTAAAGATGAACTTCTTGATGGATTAAACAGTTTAAGAACAATACAAAATGAGCTAAGAAATGAAACTGAATTAGAAAAATTTTTTATTACAATATCAGAAGATATAAATTTAATAGAAAATATTTTAAAAGAAACAACATCGTGGGATACTTTGTATAAAGCTATAAATAATGAATTTAGTAAATGGCCAATAGATAGAAAAATAAACTCTGATTTAAAAGAACGAGCCAAAGAAGCAAGAGATAAAGTTAAAAATAAAATTAAAGATATAAAAGATAATATATTAATAAATGATTCTAAAAATGCAAACAGTGATATATTTTCTATGTATGAAATATTAAAAAAGATAGAAAATATAATATTAAATTTTTCTTATAAATTCCAAAAAGTTAAAAGAGAAAAAAATATTGTGGATTTTAACGATATTGAACATTTTGCTTTAAAAATTTTGGTAACAGAAAATGAAAATGGAGAAGAAGTGCCTACACCAATTGCGAAAGAATATCAAGAAAAATTTATGGAAATTGCAATTGATGAATACCAAGATAGTAACTTAGTACAAGAAAAAATTCTAACAACTATTTCTAAAGGAAATAATATATTTATGGTTGGAGATGTAAAACAAAGTATATATAAATTTAGACAAGCACGACCAGAGTTGTTTTTAGACAAATACGAAAAATATAAACAAGCAGAGAATAAGGAGCTGTTAACTACAGATAGTAAAATTAAGTTATTTAAGAATTTTAGAAGTAGAGAAAAAATATTAAATTTTACTAACCTTATTTTTTCAGATATTATGAGTAAGAAATTAGGTGAAATCGAATATAACGAAGAAGAATATTTAAATGTAGGAAACAAATATGAAACCACAGAAAATGAAATAAAAAATTTAAACGAAAAAATAGAGTTACATATAATAGATTTTGCACAGACTGATGAAGAAGAAAAAAATGATGCTATTGAAGATAAAGTTGGTTCTGAGGCAATATTTGTTGCAAATAAAATAAAGGATTTAATTAATCAAAATTATTATGTATGTAATAAGAATCACACATATAGAAAATTAGAATTTAGAGATATAGTAATTTTGTTAAGAAGTACAGCTGATAATGCACAAGCTTACGAAAAAGCAATATCAAATTTAAATTTACCAGTATTTTCAGATGTTTCTACAAGTTATTTTGAAAGCATAGAAATTCAAACTATTATGAATTTATTGAAAATCATAGATAATCCAAACAACGATATTCCTTTAGTTGCAATTTTAAGGTCTATTATAGGAGATTTTACAGACAATGAATTAGTTGAAATAAGATTGCAGAATAAAAAAGCAAGTTTTTATGAAGCTTTATGTGAGAGCTTAGAAAAAATTGATAATGAAAAATTAAAAAATAAGATAATAAAGTTCTTTGAAAAACTGGAGGATTTAAGAAAAAAATCAGAATATTTAAAATTGGATGAATTAATATGGTATATATATGAAAAAACTGGTTATTACAATTATGTAGGTTTAATGCCAAATGGTAATGTTAAAACAGCTAATTTAAAAATGTTGTTTGAAAAAGCAAAAGATTATGAAATGGCAAGTTTTAAAGGATTGTATAATTTTATAAATTATATAGATAGAATAAACAAAAGTAATAATGATAAAACTTCAGCAAAACTTATTGGGGAAAATGAAAATGTAATTAGGATAATGAGTATTCATAAAAGTAAAGGTCTTGAATTTCCAGTAGTATTTTTATGTGGTACTGGAAAGCAATTTAATCTTCAAGACTTAAATCAAAATATATTACTTCATCAAGATTTGGGACTAGGACCTAAATATATAAATTATGAAAGAAAAATAGAATATAATACATTAGCAAAAGAGGCTATAAAAATAAAAACAAAAGAAGAAGTTTTAGCTGAGGAAATGAGATTGTTATATGTGGCCTTAACACGTAGTAGAGAAAAACTCATAATAACAGGTGTTGATAAAAACTTAGAGAAATCGTTATATGAGAAAAAAAAGAGTATTGAAGCAATAAGAAAAGAGGAAAAAATACCAGAATTTATAATTAAAAAAGCGAAATCATATTTGGATTGGCTCGAATTAGCTTCTATTTATGATGAGAAGTTAAAAGAGATTTTAAATCTAAATGAACATAATAAAAATGATATTGTAGAAAAAAGCGAAGTAGAAGAATTAAAGAAAAAAAATAAAATAATTGATGATAAGCAACAACAAAAAATAAATGAGCTTCTAATGTGGAAGTATAATAAAGAATTTTTAACTAAAATAGAAGGTAAAACATCAGTTAGCAAAATTTCTAAAGAGCACAAAGAAGAAATTCAAGTTTCTAGGAAACCTAAAATTTTAGAAAAAGAAAAAAGAATTACAAAAGCTGAAATAGGAACAACTATTCATTTAATACTACAAAAATTAAATTTTCGAGAAGAATATGATGAAGAAAAAATAAAAGCTTTATTGCAAGATTTAGAAATAAAAAAAATTATTACAAAAGAGCAGTCTGAAGTAATAGATATAAAAGCAATATTGAATTTCACTAAGTCAAGTTTATATAAGGAGGCAAAGAATGCAAAAGAAATTCATAAAGAAGAGGCTTTTTATTTAAATATACCGATTAATGAATTATATGGAGAGAATTCAGAAGAAAATGTTTTAGTGCAAGGTATAATTGATTTATATTATGTTTTAGAAAATGGAGATTTAGTATTGGCAGATTATAAAACAGATTATGTGCCAAATAATGATGAGAACTATTTAATAGATAAATATAAAGAACAATTATTATTGTATAAAACTGCAATAGAAAATTCGTTAAGAAGAGAAGTGAAAAGAGTTTATATTTATTCTACATATTTAAACAAAGAAATAGTTGCAAATTAACATAAAAAATGATATACTAAATGTTAATAAAAAATTTATTGTATTGTGTAGGAGCGACGCCCACGGCGACTCGCACTAACATAACAAAAATATAAATAAACTATAAAACATAAAAATAAAAGGAGAAAAATTTTATGGCAAGAATGAAAACATTTCTATTATATTTAATATTATTTGTATCATTTTTTATATTTACAACTGTGATATCGAATTGGGGCATAAAGGGGCTAAATGAAAAAATAACAGATATTGAAATATTAACTAAAACTCCAATTATTACAGTAGATAATTGTGAAGCAGGAAAATATAGTGGAAACATAAGCGGGACAGTAAGAAATGATACAGGAAAGCATATAGAAAAGGCATTCTTAAAAATTGATTTATATAATCAATCTAATAGATATATAGGAACAAAGTATGAGGAATTAAGATATTTTAATGTTAATGAACTTTTAAAATTTAATACGAAGTTTAAATTTGAAGATGTTAAAGCGATAAAACTAAGTGTGGTTTATGAAGAAAATCAAGTAGAACAAATAGCTAACCAAAATAGTAATTGGTCATTTGGAGAGACATTGGCAAAAGAAAATTTGGATATAGCATTACCAGTAGTGGCAGGAATGATGTTGTTTGTTATATTTTAAAAATAAATAATAGTTTGCACATCGCACATCAATACAAATTAAGATAAAGAATTATTTAAAAAACAGTAATAAAAAAATAGCAAATGTAAAAAATATAAAAAAACATTTGCTATTTTTTATATTCTGTAATATAATTGCAACAAATATGTAATTAAATTGTAATATTGGTGAAAGGATAGATGCCATAATGTTTGGAATTGGACAAGATATAGGAATTGATTTAGGTACAGCTACAGTAATTGCTTATGTAAAAGGAAAGGGTATTGTGTTAAGAGAACCATCTGTAGTTGCTGTTAACAATATAACAAACGAAGTACTTGCTGTAGGAGGAGAAGCAAGAAGAATGCTTGGTAGAACACCAGGTAATATAGTTGCTACTAGACCTCTTAAAGATGGAGTTATATCAGATTATACTGTTACTGAGAAAATGTTAAAACATTTTATAAGCAAAATTTGTGGTAAATTTATATTCCCACCAAGGATTATGATATGTATACCTTCACAAGTTACAGAGGTTGAAAAAAAAGCTGTTATAGATGCAGCTTCTCAAGCTGGTGCAAAAAGAGTTTATTTAATAGAAGAACCAATTGCTGCTGCAATTGGAGCAGGAATTGATATTTCAAAGCCATGTGGAAATATGGTAGTTGATATTGGAGGAGGAACTACTGATGTAGCTGTTATTTCATTAGGAGGGTCAGTGGTTAGCACTTCTTTAAAGGTTGCTGGAGATAAGTTTGATGAAGCAGTAATAAAATATATTAAGAAAAAACACAATGTAATGATTGGAGAAAGGACAGCAGAGGATTTAAAAGTAAATATTGGATGTGTATATCCAAAGATACAAGATGCAGAAATGGAAATAAGAGGAAGAGATTTAGTTACAGGATTACCTAAAACATTAATAATTCATTCTAGCGAAATGATGGAAGCTTTAGAAGAACCAGCATTAGCTATAGTTGATGCGGTTCATGCTACATTAGAAAAAACACCACCAGAACTTGCTGCTGATATAAGCGATAGAGGAATATATATGACAGGCGGAGGTTGTTTAGTTGATGGATTAGATAAGCTTCTTCAAGAAAAAACAGGAATTAATGTAATGATAGCGGAAGATGCAGTTTCTTGTGTAGCTTTAGGAACTGGAAAAGCTCTTGACAATCTTGATATTTTAGATGGAAAAATAAAATAATAATAAATGATGAATAGTGAATAATTATATGATAAAATATTCATTATTCATTTTTATTTTAGAGGTGTGAGGTGCGAGGTGTGAAGTGTGATTTTTTTAGAATGAGATTAGTAGACATTGTCTAATTGTTGCACTTCCCACTTCCCACATCTCACTTCAAAAAAGGAGCGATTTATGAAAAAAGTAGCATTTTATACTTTGGGTTGTAAAGTTAATCAATATGAAACAAATGCAATGATACAACAATTTGTTGAAAAAAAATATCAATTGGTAGAGTTTAATGAACAGGCAGACATATATGTAGTAAATACATGTACAGTTACAAATATGTCTGATAAAAAATCAAGACAAATAATTAGAAGAACTAAACAAATAAATCCTAATTCATTACTTGTAGTAACACGGATGTTATGCTCAAGTTGCTAAGGAAGAATTGAATAAAATAGAAGAAATTGATTTAGTTTTAGGAAACAACGAAAAAAATAATATTGTAGATATTACAGAAAAATTCGAAAATGAAAAACAAAAAGATGTAGGGGCGACCATTGATTGTCCTACAATAAATAATTTAACTGCCACAAATAAAATTAATGTATCAGACATATCAAAACAAAAAGAATTCATGGATTTTGGCGATACAATTTTCACAGAAAAAGCTAGAGCTGTTATAAAGGTTCAGGATGGATGCGATAACTTTTGTTCGTACTGTATAATTCCATATGCAAAAGGTAGAATAAGAAGTAGAAAAATTGAAAACATAATAAGTGAAATTACTAAAATTGTACATAATGGAATAAAAGAAGTTGTAATAACTGGAATTCATATAGCCTCGTATGGAAAAGATTTCAATAATGGAATTAGATTGATTGATTTGTTAGAAGAAATAAATAAGATAGACGGACTGGAAAGAATAAGATTGCGGTTCTTTAGAGCCAAAAATAATTACAAAGGAATTTGTAAGTAGATTAAAAAAAATGGAAAAAATTTGTGACCATTTTCATTTGTCTTTACAAAGCGGATGTGATGAAACTTTAAAAAGAATGAATAGAAAATACTCTACAGAAGAATTTAAACAAAGTGTATTTTTTCTAAGAGAAAGTTTCCCTAATGTTGCAATTACAACAGATGTAATTGTTGGATTTCCTGGAGAAACAGAAGATGAGTTTAGTAAAACTTTTGACTTTTTGAAAAATATAAATTTTAATAAAATGCATGTTTTTAAATATTCACCTAGAAAAGGAACTGTTGCTGAGAAGATGAAAGAACAGGTACCAGAGAGTATAAAAGAAGAAAGAAGCAAAAAGCTTATTAATTTATCAAATCAAAATGAAAAAGAATTCATAAAAAAATTTATAGGTAAGGAGTTGACAGTTTTATTTGAGGAAGAAAAAAATGGAATGTTCCAAGGTCATACTACTAATTATATAACAGTTAAAACGAAAGAAAAACAGAAAAAAAATAGTATAATAAATATAACTTTAACAGATTTAAGCGGAGTTGGAATGCCATAAAAAATGTGTAATAAAACTGTAATATTTTTGCAATCAAAAAGTCATATTTTTTTGACGTCAAACTATTGATTTAAAAGTGTTTTTATAGTATAAAATATTAAGAAATAGTAAATATTATAAAAATTAGAACAAAAGAAAAAAAGTTCTAGCCGAAAAAGAGGGGGATCTTAAAAATGAAAGAAACTATATCAAATAGTGAAAGTGTATCAAAAAATGAAGAAGTATTAAAAGGAATTTCGAATTTCGCTAAAACAATCAAAGTTGGTTCAACAAGTAATATAGATGAATTAGAAATGAATGAAGAAAATGGAGAAATAACACCAACATCTTCTTCAACATTTAAAGTATGTACAAATACATTACCAGAAAAAACAAGTACATGGACAAAAGTAAAAAATGTATTATGTTATAAAATTGAAGTTAAATTAACACCATATGAACAAAAAATAGAAGATGAAATCAACGAATTCTTACATCAAGAAATTACATGGGGAAAAATTAAAGATTTCTTAATGCAAGAAGTAGATATAACATTTAGAGGAAAGAAAATATTCTAGGATTTAATTTTATAATTTATTTAAAAAGAATACTTGAAAAGTATTCTTTTTTGTTATACAATTACGTTCGTAAAATTAAAAAATGTAATTATAATTACAGTTTAAGAAAGGATGATTTTATGTCAGTAAAAGTAGCCATTAATGGTTTCGGACGTATAGGACGTCTTGCATTTAGACAAATGTTTGGAGCAGAAGGATATGAAATCGTTGCAATTAATGATTTAACAAGTCCAGATATGTTAGCTCATTTATTAAAATACGATTCAGCTCAAAAAACATACGAAAAAGCAGATACAGTAGTAGCGGGAGCAGATTCAATAACAGTAGATGGAAAAACTATAAAAATATATGCAATAAAAGATGCAGCAGAATTACCTTGGGGAGAATTAGGAGTAGATGTTGTTTTAGAATGTACAGGATTCTATACAACAAAAGAAAAAGCAGAAGCTCACATTAAAGCAGGTGCTAAAAAAGTAGTTATTTCAGCACCAGCAGGTAAAGATTTACCAACAGTAGTTTTTGGAGTTAATGAAAAAATACTAAAAGCAGAAGATACAGTTATATCTGCTGCTTCATGTACAACAAATTGCTTAGCACCTATGGCAAAAGCATTAAATGATTATGCTCCAATTCAATCAGGAATAATGACAACTGTTCATGCATATACAGGAGACCAAATGGTTTTAGATGGTCCACATAGAAAAGCAGATTTAAGAAGAGCTAGAGCAGCAGCTGTAAATATCGTTCCTAACTCAACAGGAGCAGCAAAAGCAATTGGATTAGTTATTCCAGAATTAAATGGAAAATTAATCGGTTCAGCACAAAGAGTTCCAGTTCCAACAGGTTCAACAACAATTTTAGTTGCAGTTGTTAAAGGTGAAGATATTACACCTGAATCAATAAATGCAGCAATGAAAGCAGCATCAAATGAATCTTATGGATATACAGAAGAATTATTAGTATCTTCTGATATTATAGGAATGAAATATGGTTCTTTATTTGATAGTACACAAACAATGGTAACAAAAATAGAAGAAGGATTATATCAAGTTCAAGTAGTTGCTTGGTATGATAATGAAAACTCTTATACAAGTCAAATGGTAAGAACAATAAAATATTTCGCAGAATTATAATAAAAAAGAAGTGTGAAGTGAGAAGTGGGAAGTGAGATTTAGAAAATTACTGATAAAACATATTTTCTATTTCACACATCACACCTCCCGCGTCACACTTCAATATTTTAAAAGGAGAGATACAATGAATAAAAAAACAGTAAAAGATATAGACGTTAACAGTAAAAAAGTATTAGTTAGATGTGACTTTAATGTTCCAATAAATTCAGAGGATGGAACTATTACAGATAATAGAAGAATTAAAGCTGCAATTCCAACTATACAATATTTGTTAGATAATAATGCAAAAGTAATTCTTTGCTCGCATTTAGGAAGACCAAAAGGAGAATTTAATCAAAAATATTCTTTAAAACCAGTAGCTGAAGAACTTTCAAAATTACTAAATAAAGAGGTGAAATTAGCTACAGATGTAATTGGAGAAAGTGCAAAAGAACTTACATCTAATATAAAAGAAGGAGAAGTAGTTTTACTAGAAAACGTAAGATTCCATAAAGAAGAAGAAAAAAATGAACCAGAATTTTCAAAAGCGTTAGCTGAAATGGCTGAAGTATATGTAAATGATGCGTTTGGAACTGCACATAGAGCACATAGCTCAACAACAGGTGTTGCAGATTATTTACCTGCTGTTTCAGGATTTTTAATCGAAAAGGAATTAGAGTTTTTAGGTGGAGCCTTAGAAGAACCAGCACATCCATTTGTAGCAATACTTGGAGGAGCAAAAGTTTCTGATAAAATAGGAGTAATAGAAAATTTAATAGATAAAGTTGATACTTTAATAATTGGTGGAGGAATGGCATATACATTTTATAAAGCACAAGGACATAGTATTGGAACATCAATTTGTGAAGATGATAAAATAGAGTTAGCTAATAGTTTGTTAGAAAAAGCTAAAGAAAAAAATGTAGAGATTTTATTGCCAATAGATAATAATGTATCTTCAGAATATTCTAATGATGCAGAAAGTATGATTGTATCATCAGAAGAAATTCCAGAAGGGTTTATGGGATTAGATATTGGACCAAAAACAATTGAAAAATTTGAAGAAGTAGTAAAAAATGCAAAAACAGTAGTGTGGAATGGTCCATTAGGTGTTTGTGAATTTCCTAAATTTGAGGTAGGAACAAAAGCAGTTGCAAGTATACTTGCGAATATAGACGCTATAACAATCATTGGAGGAGGCGACTCTGCCGCAGCAATAGAAAAATTAGGATTAGCAGATAAGATGACTCATATTTCAACAGGAGGAGGAGCATCTTTAGAGTTCTTAGAAGGAAAACTTTTACCTGGAATTGAATGCTTAGAAGAGAAATAATGATACATAAATTTATGGAGGAAAGATATGGAAAAAGATAAAAAAATGAGTATAAGTATTGTGAATATTATATGTATAGTAATTATAATAATATTGTTAGCAGTAATAGGTATAATGTATACAAATAATTATCAAGATGATACTACTGATAATAGTAAAGAAGATTCTAGCGTAATAAATCAAGAAAGTATTGAAAATGAATCTAGCGATTTTGAAAAAATATATCAATCTTTGTCAAATCCTTCAAAAAGCAATATAGGTGAGTTTATTGCTTCTGATAATGAGATAAAAGATATATTTGTTAATAATATAACAATTTATACAAAAGAATATACAGAAATTGCAGAAATAAAAATACCTGAAGAAGATATAGAAGAAAATAAAATTATAGGATATTGTGAATATACAATAGAATTTAACGATATTGAAGGTCTATCATTAGCTGGAAGCAGTGGAAATGTTAGTGGTACAATAAATAATAAATTAGTTGATGGGAAACTATTTATTTATGATATAGAAAATGAAAAAATAGAATTAATAACAGGTTTTTAATAAAAAATAAAGGAGAATTTTTATGAGAAAAAAAGTAATAGCAGGAAACTGGAAAATGAATAAATTGCCAAATGAGGCTATATCATTTATTGAGGAATTAGAAAACTATGTAAAGGACTCTGAAAATGAAGTAGTAATATGTGCTCCATATACAGATTTATTCTATGCTTTAAATATGGCGCAAGGAACAAATATAAAAATAGGTGCACAAAACATGAATTGGGAAGAAAAAGGTGCATATACAGGTGAAGTTTCAGGGGAAATGTTAAAATCTATTGGAGTAGAATATGTAATAATAGGCCATTCTGAAAGAAGAGCATATTATAATGAAACAGATGAGACTGTAAATAAAAAATTGAAAAAAGCTTTAAGCTTAGAATTAAAACCAATAGTTTGTATAGGTGAAAGCTTAGAACAAAGAGAATCAGGAGATGCGAAAACAATAGTTACAACACAAACAAAATTAGCTTTAGAAGGTTTAACTAATAAAGAGGTAGAAGATACAATAATAGCATATGAACCAATTTGGGCAATTGGAACAGGAAAAACAGCAACAAAAGAAGATGCAAATGAAACAATTAAATGGATAAGAGAAGAAGTTGCTAAAAACTATGGAGAAGAAGTTGCAAGTAAAGTGATAATTCAATATGGTGGAAGTGTAAAATCATCAAATGCTAAAGAATTATTTGAAATGTCAGATATAGATGGTGGATTAGTAGGTGGAGCAAGTTTAGTTGCCGAAGAATTTGCTAAAATTGTAAATTATAATAAATAAAAACATTAAATACAATTAAAATTTATTAAAGGAAGATGAGGAAAAATACAATTATGAATAAACGAATAACAATGTTAATGATATTAGATGGATATGGAATTAATGAAAATGAAACAGCAAATGCAGTACAAATGGCAGAAACTCCTTTTTTAGATAAACTAAAAAAACAAATGCCAACAACAATTATAAAAACAAGTGGATTAGATGTTGGTCTTCCAGAAGGACAAATGGGAAATTCTGAAGTTGGACATACTAATATTGGTGCTGGTAGAGTAGTTTATCAGGAACTTACAAAAATAACAAAATCAATTGAAGATGGAGATTTCTTTAGTATTCCAGAATTAGTAGAAGCAATAGAAAACTGTAAAAGAAATAATTCTAAGTTACATATAATGGGACTTCTTTCAGATGGTGGAGTTCATAGTCATATAAGACATTTATATGGAGTTTTAGAGTTAGCAAAAAGGAAAGATTTTGAGGATGTTTATGTACATTGCTTTTTAGATGGAAGAGATACTGCACCTGCATCTGGAGAAGGATATATAACTGAATTAGAAAAGAAAATGCAAGAAAAAGGTGTTGGGAAAATTGCAAGCATATCTGGAAGATATTATGCAATGGATAGAGATAAACGTTGGGATAGAGTAGAAAAAGCATATAATTCATTAGTTAAAGGGGAAGGCATTAAAGCTACTTCTGCTACTGCAGCAATTGAAGAATCATATCAAAAAGAGATTTTTGATGAATTTGTAGAACCTACAATAATTTGTAATGATGGAGAACCCATTGCAACTATTTGTGAAAATGATTCAGTAATTTTCTTCAATTTTAGAAAAGATAGAGCAAGAGAAATTACAAGAAGTTTAGTAGATAAAGAATTTAATGGATTTAAAAGAGAGTATTTTCCGCTATATTATGTATGCTTTACAAACTATGATGCAACAATAGAAAATGTAAATATTGCATTTAAAGAGGAAGAATTAAAAAACACTTTTGGAGAAGTTATAGCTAAAAATGGTTTGAAACAATTAAGAATTGCAGAAACTGAAAAGTATGCACATGTTACATTTTTCTTTAATGGAGGAGAGGAAAAACAATATGAAGGAGAAGAAAGAATTTTAATTCCTTCGCCAAAAGTAGCGACATATGATTTACAACCAGAAATGAGTGCAGTAGAGGTTACAGATAATGTAGTAGAAGCAATCAATTCAGAAAAATTTGACACAATAATATTAAATTATGCAAATCCAGATATGGTAGGACATACAGGAAATTTAGATGCTGCAATAAAAGCTTTAGAAACAATCGATAAATGTGTAGAAAGAGTTGTTACAGCAATTCAAGAAAAAGAAGGCGTAGTATTAATTACTGCAGACCATGGGAATTCAGAGCAAATGATAGATTATACAACTGGAGAACCTCATACAGCACATACTACAAATGTTGTTCCTTTAATATTAGTTGGTAAAGAAGCTAAATTAAAAGAAGGAAAGTTAGCAGACTTAGCACCTACTATCTTAGACATAATGGGTATAGAAAAACCTCAAGAAATGACAGGAGAATCATTAATCATTAAATAATATATAAATATAAAATAAAAATTAAATTGTAGGGGTTGGTATTGACCGACCAACGGGTTAGTCAATACTACTCACCCTACATAAGAGGAAGGATAAAAAATGAAAAATAAATTAGTTTTTAGTATAATTACTCTTGTAATAATAATAGCAACATTGGCATTTATGATATATGGTTATTATTTAAAGAATAATTTTGAATATCAAAATCCAATAGTAACAATGGAAGTAGAAAATTATGGTACTGTAAAAATGGAATTGTACCCAGAATATGCACTAAACACAGTTACAAATTTTATAAAACTTATAAATGAAGGATATTATGATGGTTTAACATTTCATAGAGTTGAGGATATGTTAATTCAAGGTGGAGACATCAATGGAGACGGTACAGGTGAAACAGAATACTCAATAAAAGGTGAATTTGCAGAAAATGATTTTAAAGATAATAAATTATCTTTTGAGAGAGGTACAGTTGGACTAGCAAGACAGGATTATTCAATGTGGGCATATTATACAGGAGATTACAGTTATTTAAAACAAGGATATGATTCAGGATGTGCACAATTTTTTATTATGGCGGAAGATTATACAGATTTTGATGGAAATTATTGTGCATTTGGAAAAGTAACAGAAGGTATGGAAATAGTTGATCAGTTAAAAGCTTTAGAAACTAAAGTTGAAACTACTACAGATGAAGAAACAGGTGAAACAACAGAAAATGAAACAACAACACCAATAGAACCACCAGTGATAAAAAGTATGACAGTGGAAACATATGGAATAAAATATGGAAATCCTGAAATAATAAAATAAAATCTATAAAAATACTTGACAAACAATATGGATTTTTAGTATACTATCATAGTGACAAAAATGAGAAAATATGTAAAGTCATATAGATATTTTGATTGCATAGGAGGGAATAAAAGATGGCACAACCAAAAAGAAGATGGTCAAAAGAAAGAACAAGAACAAGAAGATCAACATGGAAACTAGAAAAACCAGCAATAGCAACATGTAAACATTGTAATGAACCAGTTTTACCACATAGAGTGTGCTCAAACTGCGGTTACTATGATGGGAAACAAGTAATAGAGAAAAAAGAAGATTAATAATATAAAAAAACAATTCCATAAGGGAATTGTTTTTTTATTCGTATAATGTAGGACCTGATGATTTCTTTTGATTTGAATTATTTGCTTTTTTTGTTTCATTAGGATTTAATATTCCATTAAAATATTGATGTTGGAACCTTAGCCACTGTTCTTGTAAATATATATTTTTTAAACTGCCTGTTAGTACATTAATTAATACTCTTAAACTTTTTTTTGAGGTTTCATCTAATTGTGAACTATTATTTTTAGAATATTCCTTTACTATTTTCGTTAGTTCTTTGCTGTTTTTACCCTGTGAATGGGATATTTGGCATTGCATGAAAAATTTTATTAATTTATTTTCCATAGATTCTAATAAAGAATTAATTTTTTCTTTATCAATATTATTTCTATTTTTTCTAATAATATTGTTTATTTGTTCAACAATTTGCATGTCGGTAGGTTTTTTTTCCTTTATAGGAAAAATGAAGTGTATATCATTATTTTGTGATATATACATATTTGTTCTTTGTTCTTTTTTTATTTTACTTTTAATTCTATTTCTTAATTCTATAGCTTTGTCAGGATTGTCAAGTTTTTCTTGTATAGGATAAGTTTTTCCTAAATAATTTTGTAGTTTTTTTATAGTTGCATTTCTTTTTTCTAAGTCATAACCTAATTTTAAAGAAGGAATTCTCTCAAACAATTTAATAATTACTTCGGCATCACCTTTTGTTGTTTTGTATAGAATTTTATACTGAGCATCAAATATAATAGGATCATGTTTAATTATTTCGTAGTTATCAGCTATAAATTCTAATGCTTCTGAATATTTTCTTTGAGATCTAAGCATGTTGATTTTTTTTGATAGTGTCCATTTATTATTTGGATCTTTTTTTAATAAATTTTCTAGGAAGGTTTCAGCTAATTCTAATTGATTATTTTTTACATACATAGAAAACAATTTTTCATCTATAAGATTAATATCTCCTTCTGAGTTGTTAAGGTATTTTTCTGCAAGAGTTATAGCAATTAAGGGATGATTAATAAAAGCTGAATCTAAAAATAGATAAGCTTTGCACTCATTATAAAGGCTTTGTTTATCTTCTTCATTACCTGGAATTTCTGGTAGTTTTTTTATTATCTCTGATTCATCTAATCCAGATTCATAACCTTTTTTAAAGCAATATAAAATATATCTTTTTAAATCATCTTTATATAACATTTTACCCTTCCCGTGTTTACATAATACATATAATTATACATTATTTTCACTTTTTTGTAAAGAAAAAATAAAAAATAACCACAAAATAATATAGTTACAAAACTTCTTATTTTTCAACAAAGGAAAAAATTTCCAAAAGTAGAAAATATAATAAGAAATAAATTAAATATGGGGAGGAATAGAATGGATGTAATTTATAGAAAAGAGGACAAGCTTTTAAGAATAAATATAACTGAGGAAATAGACCATCATTCAGTAGAAAAAATAAGGCAAAAAATTGATTATGAAATAGAATTACATATGCCAAAAGAAGTAATATTTGATTTTAAAGGTGTAAATTTTATGGATAGTGCAGGAATAGGAATGATTATAGGTAGGTATAAAATAATAAGCATGCTTAATGGGAAAATTAAACTTATAAATGTTAATAGATTTGTTAAAAAAATTTTTGAAATGTCAGGAATATTAAAAATAATTCCAATTATAGAAGAGGAAGGAGCAAATACTTATGAAAAATGTGTGTAAAAATGAAATGAAATTAGAATTTGCAAGTAAGTCAAACAATGAAGCTTTTGCAAGAGTTACTGTTGGAGCATTTGCATCACAACTTGACCCAACAATAGAAGAACTTGCAGATATAAAAACAGCAGTATCTGAGGCTGTCACAAATTCAATAATACATGGATATGAAACTCAAGAGGGAGTTATAAAAATAATTTGTAGATTAAATGAGAATAGTATTGAAATAGAAATAATGGATAATGGGAAAGGGATTGAGAATATCGAAGAAGCAAAAAAACCATTATATACATCTAAGCCGAATTTAGAAAGATCTGGAATGGGATTTACGATAATGGAAAGTTTTATGGATGAAGTACATATTGAATCTGTAATAGGATTAGGTACAAAAATTACTATGAAAAAAGTAATTAAAATGTAATACAAGGGGAGAGTTATGTACGAAAATACAATAGATGATATTTTAAAAGCGCAAAATAGAGATGATGAAGCAATGACTAAAATCATTGAAAATAATTCTGGATTAATTTGGAGTATTGTGAAACGATTTTCAGGCAGAAATTATAGCAATGAAGAATTATATCAAATAGGTTGTATTGGTTTAATTAAGGCTGTGCAAAGATTTGATGTGAATTTTGAAGTTAAGATGTCTACATATGCTGTACCATATATATTAGGAGAAATAAAAAGATTTATAAGAGATGATGGGCCAATTAAAGTAAGTAGGAGTATAAAAGAACTTGCTATGAAAATAAATTATTTAAAACAAGAATACTCAAAAAAAGAAGGAAAAGAAATATCCATAATAGAAATTGCAAAAATGTTAAAAATATCAAAAGAAGAAGTTGCTATTGCAATTGATTCTTTAAACCAAATTGAATCAATAGATGAGGAAGTATATAAAGAAGATGGTGGAGAAACAAAGGAAAGTAAAATTTCAAATAATAAAGATGAAACAAATTCTTTAATAAACAAAATTACAATTGAACAACTTATTGAAAATTTAGAAGAAAGAGATAAAAAAATAATTTTATTAAGATACTATAATGAAAAAACACAATCGGAAGTAGCAAAAATTTTAGGAATAACACAAGTACAGGTTTCTAGACTAGAAAAGAAAATACTAATAAGTTTAAGGAGTAGAATAGAAGCATGAAAAAGGTTATTTTTTTTATTTTAATTTTTATTATAATATGTTTTGCAATACCAATGATTTTTACAATAAAAAGAAAAACAGAAGAAGCTTCAACAAATATTGAAGCAAATAAAATAGAAGAATTTAGTTATGACTATGCAGAATATTCAAAAATAAAATTATTACATAGTTGTACAAATCAAGTAGAAGAAATTTCTCTAGATGAATATCTTATACGGAGTTGTGTGTGCAGAAATGCCTGCAGATTATGAAGTTGAAGCTTTAAAGGCTCAAGCTATAGTTGCAAGAACATATACAATATATCATATAAAAAATGGAAATAAACATGAAAATGCAGATTTATGTGATTCAGCAAGTTGCTGTCAGGCATGGCTCACTAAAGAAAAACGTTTTGAAAAATGGGAATACTCACAAAGAGAAAGTAATTGGGGTAAAATCACTGATGCAGTTAATAGCACAAAAGGAAAAATTATTACTTATCAAGGAGAACCAATAAATGCATTTTTTCATGCAAATAGTGGAGGAATAACTGAGAATGTAATAGATGTTTGGGGTGGTACAGGATATGACTACTTACAAGCAGTAGCTACATCACGGAGAAAGTAATTATACTCAATACAGTTCAGAGATTATTTTATCAAAAGAAGAATTGTTGGAAAAGCTAAAAAGAGGACATGATAATATTGAAATAAATTTTGAAGATGAAAAATGGTTTGAAATATTAGAATATACAGAAGGACGGAAGAGTGAAAAAAATTAGATTTGGAAATATAGAAATTCCGGGAACAGAAGCTAGGAGCATTTTTGGGTTAAAATCTGCAAATTTTAGTATTGATATAGTAGATAATAATATTAAATTCAATGTAATCGGATATGGACATGGAGTTGGAATGAGCCAAACAGGGGCAGATAGTATGGCAAAAGAAGGAAAGAATTGTGAGGATATTATAAAACATTACTATTCAGGAGTAGAGATTATAGATGTATAAATTATAAATAAATGGAAATAATTTTACTAAAGAAAAATTAAAGGAGGAGACAAATGAGAAGAGGAAGGAGAAGTTTACCTAAACAAGATAATAAATTTAAATATTTATTATATGTATCAGGAGCAAGTTTAATAGTTATTATAGTTTCTTTTATTATTACATCTATAGTATATAATAATAATTTAGAGAAATATTCATCAAGCGGATTAACAAGTGAACAGATGGCCAGTTTAGTTCCGAATTTAGAAAATGATACAGAAGAAGCAAGTTCAACCATTGGAAAAAATATAAATGAAGTTATTGAAGAAATAGAAGAAGTTGAGGAAAATGTTTTATTTGAAGAAACTGAAAATTTGTTACCTACAAATTCAGAAAAAATAGAAAATACGGAAGAGGTTAGTAAAGTTGTTGAAGAAGTTATTCCTGACCCTACTTTTATAAAACCAGTAGAAGGTGAATTAATAAAGGAGTTTGCAAAAGATAATTTAGTTTATTCACAAACTTTAGATGAATGGATAACACATTTTGGAATAGATATAAAAGCAGACAGAACTACTGTTGTAAAGGCAAGTGCACCAGGAATAGTAAAAGCGATAAAAAATGACCCACGTTATGGCTTAACAATAATACTTGAGCATGTAAATGGATTTAAAACAGTATATTCAAACTTATTAAGCACAGAATTTGTAACAGAAGGAGAAACAGTAGAACAAGGACAAAGCCTTGGAACAGTAGGAAACTCTGCAGCATTTGAGATCGCAGACGAACCACATTTACACTTTGAAATAATCAAGAATGAAGAATATTTAGACCCAACATTATATTTTTAATTAATAATGAATGATGAATAATAAATAATATAAAAATTTGTTATAAATAAATTTTTAATGTAGGGGCGGACCTTGTGTCCGCCCTTTTCATTTATTTAATAAAATGATGTTCGAAATAATACAAATCTCAAAAATTCCAAAATCCAACTACCAAACACAAAAATCAATTAAATTATTTTCCTTGCCAAAATAATTTATTAGTAGTAAAATAATTTAAGAAAAAGAGGGATAAAATATGAATTTTTTTGATGCAGCAATTTATGATTTAATCTTTAAACTATCTGGAACAGGTACAACAATATTTATGACATTTATATCTCATTTAGGTTCAGCAATTCCACTTATATTAATTACTGTAGGTATATTAATTTTTTCTAAAGGAAAAGGATATAGTAAATTTATAGCTTTTAATTTGGCTTGTTCATTTATTATAAGTCAAATTTTAAAATTAATAATTAGAAGACCAAGACCAGAATTATTAAGACTAGCAGTGGAAAAAGGATTTAGCTTTCCAAGTGGACATGCAATGGTATCAACAGTCTTTTATGGATTTTTCATATATTTAATAAGCAAGAAAATTAAAGATAGAAAAAAGAAAAAAATATACATATCACTAATAGCATTATTAATATTTTTAATAGGAATTAGTAGAATTTATTTAGGAGTACATTATGCTACAGATGTAATTGCAGGACATATCTTTGGAATATTATATTTATATTTTGCTATAAAATATTTATACAAAGGAAAAATAAAATAATTTTAATTGTAGGGGCGACCATTGGTCGCCCCTACAACGTTTCCAAAATCCAATTACGGAACTCTAAACTCCAAAAATATATTGACATTTTCCTAAATAGTAGTATAATTATAATAATTTAAAATAAACGTTGATGAGACAAAGTAAAATAAAGGTTGCTTAAAAGAGAGGATTAGTGACTGCGCTGAAAGCTAATCTAAGTAAACATATTTGAAAAACTACCTCGGAGTTTCTAGTAAAAAGCTAGACGTGTAAGGAACGATAAAACCTTTGAATTAAGTAAAAAAATAGGGTGGAACCGTGTTATAAAAGCACCCCTAATAGAGAAATCTATTAGGGGTGTTTTGTTGTTTTCGATTTATAATAAAATTACAATTGTAGGGGTCGGTCTAGACCGACCCTGGGCAGGTCAAGACCTGCTCCTACAATAATTTATAAAATAGATTATAAGAAATAGAAAAGGAGAGAAATTCATGTTAGTCTCAATTGGTACCAGAAGCACACCAAAAATAATTGCTATAACCAGAGCATTTTCACATTATCCAGAATTATGGCTAGAAAAAGAAGATGGAATTGAATATACTATAATGCCTAAAGAAGTAAGAAATGATGAAAAAGTGGGAAAAGATAAAGATAATTTTTCAGGAGTTTCGTGCAATCCAATGTCACTTTCAGAAACGATTAATGGTGCTAAGAATCGTGCAAAAAATGCATATGATTATGCAAAAGCAACCAAAGGAAAATGTGATTTTGGAGTGGGAATCGAAGCTCGGAATGTATGAAGTGGAAGAAGTTGAAACTGGATATATGGATGCTAGCATTTGTGCAATATATGATGGAGAAAAATATTATATAGGATTTAGTCCATCATTTGAATATCCAAAAACAGTAGTTGAAAGAGTTTTACAAGGTGAAGAATTAGGACTTATGGGAGATGTTTTTGGAAGTACAGCAAAAGGAAGAAAAGGAGCAATAGGTGTACTAACTGCAGGAAGAGTATATAGGTCAGAATTAGAAGAATATGCTGTAATAATGGCATTGACAAAGCTTGTTGCAAAGGATGTATATAATAAACAAAATATAAAAAAGAAAGAGGGAATGAATTATGTTTAAAATTAAATTAGAAGGCGGAAGAACAATGGAAGTGGAAGAAAAGACATTTTGGCATACAACATCACACATTTTAGCTCAAGCGGTAAAAAGATTGTATCCAGAAATTAAATTGGCAATAGGCCCATCAATAGATAATGGATTCTATTATGATTTTGATACAGATAAACCATTTACACCAGAAATGCTTGAAGCATTAGAAGCGGAAATGAAAAAAATAGTAAAAGAAGACTTGAAATTAGAAAGATTTGTATTATCAAGAAAAGAAGCTTTAGAGTTAATGAAAGATGAACCATATAAACAAGAATTAATTAATGATTTACCAGAAGATGCAGAATTGTCATTTTATAAACAAGGCGAATTTACAGACCTTTGTGCAGGACCACATATTCCTAGCACAGGAAGCGTAAAAGCAATAAAACTTTTAACATCATCAGGAGCATATTGGCGTGGAAGTGAAAAAAATAAAATGCTACAAAGGGTTTATGGAATTTCATTTCCAAAAGCTAGCCAATTAGAAGAACATTTAAACATGCTAGAAGAAGCTAGAAAAAGAGACCATAATAAATTAGGAAGAGAATTAGAACTATTTACAACTGTAGATATGATTGGTCAAGGTCTTCCAATACTATTGCCAAAAGGTGCAAGAGTAATACAATTATTACAAAGATTAGTAGAAGATGAAGAACAAAAAAGAGGATATTTATTAACAAAAACACCATTCTTTGCGAAATCTGATTTATATAAAGTATCAGGACATTGGGACCATTATAGAGATGGAATGTTTGTAATGGGGGATGAAGAAAAAGATAAAGAAGTATTTGCCTTAAGGCCAATGACATGTCCATTCCAATTTATGGCATATAAAAACAGACAAAGAAGTTATAGAGATTTACCATTAAGATATAATGAAACTTCAACATTATTTAGAAATGAAGATTCAGGTGAAATGCATGGTTTAATTAGAGTAAGACAATTTACAATTTCAGAAGGACATTTAGCTGTAAGATTAGATCAATTGGAAGAAGAAGTTGCGGGATGTGTAAATCTAGCAAACTATTTCTTAGATTTATTAGGATTAAAAGAAGATGTGTCATACAGATTTTCTAAGTGGGACCCAAATAATAAAGACAAATATTTAGGAACAGAAGAAGAATGGAATAATGCTCAATCTGCTTTAAAAACAATATTAGATGATTTAAATATTGAATATACAGAAGAAGAAGGCGAAGCTGCTTTCTATGGACCTAAATTAGATATACAATGTAAAAATGTTTGGGGAAAAGAAGATACAATAATTACTGTACAAGTTGATTTCCAATTAGCACACAGATTTGATATGACATATATAGATAAAGACGGAAGCAAAAAATATCCAGTTGTAATTCACAGAACATCTATTGGATGTTATGAAAGAACTTTAGCGTTATTAATCGAAAAATATGCAGGTGCATTCCCAACATGGCTTGCTCCAGTACAAGCAAAAATTTTACCAATATCAGATAATCATATAGATTATGCAAAACAAGTACAAGAAAAATTAATGGCACAAGGAATAAGAGTTGAATTGGATGATAGAGCAGAAAAAATAGGTTATAAAATTCGTGAGGCACAACTTCAAAAAGTTCCATACATGCTAATATTAGGAGAGAAAGAAGTTGAAACAGATGCTGTAGGTGTTCGCGCAAGAAAAGAAGGCGACATAGGACAAATGAGCTTAGAAGATTTTATAGCTAAAATAAAATATGAAGTAGAGAATTTTGTGAAATAATTTACCCTGTTAAATAGGTAGATAAAATGATATAGGGGCGATTTTAATCGCCCGCTCTACAAAGAATATGCTAAAAATATTATTGTATAATATAAACTAAGCTAAAATAATTAATTTTTGACAAATGAATATTCATTTGTCAAAAATTAATTATTTTAGCTTTTTAAAGTTTAATGAAATTTTAAAAATTTTCATTAAATCAATGTAATTTCTAAATTATTCTATTTTTGTACTTGGTTAGTAAATATATGTAGGGGCAGGTTTTGACCTGCCCAGGGTCGATCAACATCGACCCCTACAAAAGTTCAGTCACTAAAATCTAAATAACAAACTCCAACAACAAAAATCACAAAAATACACATATTTTTATTAATTTTACTTGCAAAAATGGAAAATATATAGTAAAATAATTGTGGTAAAAAATGCCGACATACCTTTTACTTAACTAATAGACTATCCGACTTTTAGTTCAGTTTAAGGCAAATTTAAAGTAAAGAAGGAGGAAACGACAATGACTAAAGAAAGAAAACAAGAAGTAATTAATGCTTTCAAAAGAGATGAAAAAGATACAGGTTCATCAGAAGTTCAAATAGCTTTATTAACAGAAAGAATTAATGAATTAACAGAACATTTAAAAGTTCATAAAAAAGATAACCATTCAAGACGTGGACTTTTACAAATGGTTGGTAAAAGAAGAAGTTTATTAAACTATTTAGCAAAAACAGATGTAAACAAATACAGAGAAATAGTTGAAAAATTAAATTTAAGAAAGTAATTAAGACAAAGGGCGGAGTGTATTTTCCGCCTTTAATTATGAAAAATGATGTGAGAAGTGCGATGTGAGAAGTGTGAAATTAATAATTCTCACATCCCACTTCACACTTCGAATAAAACGTTTATTAAATGCAATAATAGAAATATAGTAGCTTGTACAATGTATTTCTCAGAGAAATATATTATAGAGGTTACTATTTCTAAAAAATGCATTTGAAATATATTTTTTTAAGGAGGAAGAATTATGTTTAAAACATATTCAATGGAATTAGCAGGAAGAACATTAACAATCGAAACAGGAAAATTTGCAGAACTTGCAAATGCAAACGTATTAGTTAGATACGGAGAAACAGTTGTAATGGTAAATGTTACAGCTTCAAAAGAACCAAAGGAAGGAATTGACTTTTTCCCATTATCAGTAGATTATGAAGAAAAAATGTATTCAGTTGGAAGAATACCAGGAGGATTTACTAGAAGAGAAGGAAAAGCCGCTGATAAAGCAATATTAGTATCAAGAGCAATTGATAGACCAATCAGACCTTTATTCCCAAAAGATTTCAGAAATGATGTTGTAGTTGTTGCAACAGTATTATCAGTAGAACCAGACAATTCACCAGAATTCTGTGCTATGATAGGAGCTTCAGCAGCACTTTCAATTTCAGATATACCATTTGGAGGACCAACAGCAGCTGTAAAAGTTGGATATATAGATGGAGAATTCGTTATAAACCCAACATTAGAACAAAGAGCAAAAACAGGATTAGATTTATTAGTTGCAGGAACAATGGATAAAATAGCTATGATAGAAGCTGGAGCAAAAGAATTACCAGATGACAAAATGTTAGAAGCTATAAAAACAGGACATGTTGAAATTAAAAAATTATGTAATTTCATTTCTGAAATAAAAGCAGAAATTGGAAAACCAAAATTTGAATATAAATCATTTGAAGTTGACCATGATATTTATGAAGAAATTGAAAATAACTTCAAAGATAGAATGTATACAGATGTACAAGCTGAAGACAAAGAAACACGTGACAAAAACATGGATAAAATAGCTGAAGATGTAACAGCATATTTTGTAGAAAAATATGGTGAAGAAAAAGCTGAAGAAGCAAAACAAGATATAGCAGATAGTTTATATAAATTAGAGAAAAAATGTGTTAGAGAAATGATTTTCAGAGAACACAAAAGACCAGATGGAAGAGCCTTAGATGAAATAAGACCACTTTCATGTGAAGTTGGATTATTACCAAGAGTACACGGAAGTGCAGTTTTCACAAGAGGACAAACACAAGTAATGTCAATAGCAACATTAGGAATGGCTAATGAAGAACAAATGCTAGATGGATTAGATGAAGAAAAAGCAAAAAGATATATTCACCAATATAACTTCCCAGGATACAGTGTTGGAGAAGCAAAAACATCTCGTGGACCAGGTAGAAGAGAAGTTGGACATGGCGCTTTAGCTGAAAGAGCGTTAGTTCCAGTAATTCCATCAGAGGAAGAATTCCCTTATACAATAAGAGTTGTATCAGAAGTTTTATCTTCAAATGGTTCAACATCTCAAGCAAGTATTTGTGGAAGTACATTAGCATTAATGGATGCAGGTGTTCCTATTAAAAATCCAGTAGCTGGAATTTCAACAGGATTAGTTACAAATCCAGATGATGAAAATGACTATGTAATGCTTACAGATATCCAAGGATTAGAAGATTTCTTTGGAGATATGGATTTTAAAGTAGGTGGAACAAAAGAAGGCATTACAGCAATACAAGTAGACATTAAAGTAGATGGACTATCATATAATATAATTGAAGAAGCTTTTGCAAGAACAAATAAAGCAAGACAATACATTTTAGATGAAATAATGTTAAAACAAATAGAAAAGCCAAGAGAAGAAGTATCTAAATATGCACCAAAAATTTCTACAATGACAATAAGTGTTGACAAAATTAAAGATGTAATTGGTTCTGGTGGAAAAATGATTAATAAAATCATTGATGAAACAGGAGTAAAAATAGACATTGAAGAAGATGGAAGAGTATTTATATATTCTCAAGATAAAGAAGCTGGAGCTAAAGCAATGTCAATAATCGAAGGTATTGTTAGAGAAATAGAGGTAGGAGAAATCTATGATGGTACAGTAACAAAAATAATGCCATTTGGAGCTTTCATCGATTTAGGTGGAGGAAAAGAAGGATTACTTCACATTTCTAAAATTTCTAAAGAAAGAGTAGAAAAAGTTGAAGATGTATTATCAATTGGAGAAACAGTTATTGTAAAAGTTTTAGAAATAGACCACCAAGGAAGAATTAATTTAAAGAAAATAGGAGAACAAGAGTAATTTTATTCAAAATTTAGAGTAAGATGATATACAATATATGCAATAATAAAAGAGAGGTATATTAAAAAATGGAATATTTATATTTATTACAAAATGCCATAACTTGGGTAGTAACAATATTTTGGATATATAATTTAGCAATTAGTTTATGTTCATTAATAAAATTAAAAGACAAACCATTAAAAATAAATAAACAACATAAGTTTATGGCGATAATACCTGCTCATAACGAAGAAGCAGTTGTAGGAAATTTAGTAGAAAGTTTGAAAAAACAAAATTATCCAAAAGAATTATTAGATATTTATGTTATAGCTGATAATTGTACAGATGGAACAGCAAGAGTGGCAGAAGAAGCAGGAGCAATTGTTTTAAAAAGATTTGATAGTGAAAAGAAAACAAAAGGTTATGCTTTGCAATGGTTTTTAAAACAAAAAATCGAAGAAAATGCAGACTATGATGCACTATGTATTTTTGATGCAGATAATATTGCAATGCCAGATTTTATAAAAAATATGAATAAAAAACTATGCCAAGGTGAAGAAGTTGTCCAAGGATATAGAGATATAAAAAATCCAACAGACACATGGATTACAGCAGGATATGCATTATTCTATTGGACAATGCACAGATTTTATCATTTAGCAAGATATAATTTAGGGTTATCACCGTTACTTAATGGAACAGGTTTCATGGTAAAATTTGATGTTATTAAACCTGATGGATGGAATACAAAAACATTAACAGAAGATATAGAATTCTCATTAATAAATATATCACAAGGAAGAAAATTAGGTTGGGCAACAGATGCTATAGTATATGATGAACAACCTTTAGGATTTAAACAATCATGGACACAAAGAATGAGATGGTCTGTTGGACATTTACAATGTGCTAAATACTATTTAAAAGATTTAGCTAGAGGAGTAAAAGAACACAAAACATTAATGAATTTTGATGGATTATTATATTTATTAGGAATGCCAATATTAGTAATAACATTAGCTACATTAGGAATAAATTTAGCAATATATTTAGGTGAAGGAATGACTAAATTAGAATTACTATTGAATTATTTAAAATATATAGGAACAACATTCCTATTAACACCTTTAACAGCTGTATTTGCATTAATATTAGATAGAAGACCAATAAAACCAATGTTAAAGGGAATTCTTTGTTATCCTTTATTCTTGGGTTCTTGGATATTAATAAATATAAAAGCATTAATAAAACCAGATACAAAATGGGAAAAAATCGAGCATGTACGTAGCATAAAAGCACATGAAATATCAGAATAAAATTTTATTGTAATGTAGGGGCGACCATTGGTCGTCCGTTTTTTTTGAAATATCCAAATAGCAACATCCAAACTCCAAATTCCAAACACAAAAAACTAGTGACAAATTAAATTTCAAATGATATAATAAACTAAATTTTTTAATCAAGGGGTATTCTAATGATAATAGATAAATTACTAGAGAATAAAATAAAAACATATGCGTTTGTTGGACCTTCACGGCACAGGAAAAAGTTATAGAGCGCAAATGGTAGCAAGTGAAAAGGATATACATTTTATAATAGATGATGGATTATTAATTAGAGATAATGAGGTTATTGCAGGAGTTTCCGCTAAAAAAGCTCCAACAAAAATTGAAACAGTAAAAAAAGCACTTTTTAATAACAAAGAAGAAGCTGAAGCAATAAAAAGGGCATTTAGAAAATATAAACCTGAAAGTATATTAATTCTTGGAACATCAGATAATATGGTAGAAAAAATAAGAACAAATTTAGATTTGCCAGAAATTATAGATACAATATACATATCAGATATTGCAACTGAAGAAGAAATGAGTGAGGCAAGAAGAATAAGACAAACGGAAGGAAAACATGTAATACCAGTTCCAACATTCGAAATAAAAAAAGATTTTTCAGGATTTATGTTAGACCCATTACAAATTTTTAAATCAAAAGGAAAAAATTCTAAGCCTTACATATCAGAAAAATCAATAATAAGGCCTACATTTAGTTATTTAGGGAATTACACAATTTCAGATACAGTATTTAGACAAATAGTAGAATACTTATCATCAAAATCAGAAGCAATTTACAAAACAACAAGAACAAGAATTGATAAATATGGTGAAGGAATATCGATTTACATAGAAGTAACTGTTGAATATGGTTGCAATGTATTAGATGCATTAAGAGATTTTAAAAAGAAAGTAGTAAGAGAAATAGAAAATTTAACAGCCATGAATATACAAAATATAGAAGTAATAGCAAAAGGAATACATGTGCCAGAGAATAATAATGAATAAATTAATTAAAATATTGTAGGGGCAGGTCAAGACCGACCCCTACATTCTAAAAATACAATTTTCAACATAAAAAAGGAGAGAAATAAAAAAATGAGTTTTATAGTAGGAATAGATGGGCCAGCAGGAAGCGGAAAAGGAACAGTAACAAAAGCAATATCAAACAAATTAGGATTAATAAATATTGACACAGGAAGCACATATAGATGTGTAGCATTAGAAACATTAAATAGAGGTATATCAATAGAAGATAAAGAAGCGATAATTAAAGTTGCAAACGAAATAGATATAAAAATTGAGACAAAGGAAGATGGAGATAGAATATACTTAAATGGAAAAGATGTCACAAAAGAAATAAGAAGTAAAGAAGTTACAAAAATAGTGTCACCTGTTTCATCTATAGTAGAAGTGCGTTTGAGAATGGTAGATGTACAAAGAAAATTAGCTGAAGGAAAAGATATAATAATGGAAGGAAGAGATATTTGTACATATGTTTTTCCAAATGCAGATGTAAAAATATATTTAGACGCATCGTTAGAAGAAAGAGCAAGAAGAAGATTTGAAGAAAATCAGGAAAAAGGAATAGACATGAGCTATGATGAAGTTCTAGAAAATATAGAAAAGAGAGACTATAATGATAAACACAAAGAAATAGGTTCATTAACACTAGCACCAGATAGCATTATAGTTGATACAACAAATTTAAGAATAGAAGAAGTTGTAGAAAAAATAATAGGTATAATAAAAGAAAAAAGAAAATAAAAAATGTAGGGGTCGGTCTTGACCGACCCTCGGGCAGGTCTTGACCTGCCCCTACATATTTAATACAAAAGGAGATTATTCTAATGAGAGAATTTTTCAGATTTTTATTTAATATATATGCAACTATTGCATACAGACCAAAGGTTGTTGGAAAAGAAAACATTCCAGCAGGAGAGGGAGCACTTATATGTCCAAATCATATACATGCTCTTGATTCAGTATTAGTAGTTGCCCAATCAAAAAGAAAAATATATTGTTTAGCAAAACACGATTTATTTGATAAAGGAATAGCGAAATGGTTTGCAGATGTATGTGGAATATATCCAATAAAAAGAGATTCAGCAGATATGCATGCAATAAAAATAGCATTAAAATTATTAAAAAACAAAGAATTATTAATGATGTTTCCGGAAGGTACACGAAAACGGCTTAGAAAAGAAAATAAAGCCAAAAAATGGAGCTGTTACAATTGCATGTAAGGCCAATGTTCCAATTGTTCCAGTAGGGATACAAGGAAATTTTAAACCATTTAGAAAAATAATAATAAACATAGGAAAACCAATTTATTATAATGAATATAAAGAAGAAATAAAAAACAAAGAATTATTAGATAAATTAACAGCAGATTTAATGAATGAAATCATAAAATTAAGAGATGAGAAAATAATAAAAAAGAGAAAAAATAAAAACAAAAGGAGCCACTGACTGTGAAGTCATTGGCTCTTTTGTCCTTACATTAACTGTAGGAATTGTGTGGGGAGGGTAATTGTTTAATCGTCATCGTCTTCATCTTCATCATCATCGTATTCATCCTTTGACTTTGAAATGAATTCGAGATTTTTGCTCAGTCTGACAGGGTAATTTTCTGTTTCACCGCTGATGGATAATGCGAGCAAGATTTCGCCCGCGTCATCAGTTATGAATCCTTTAAACAGATAAGTATTTTTAGGCAACTTATCTGTGGGTTTTAACGAACTTTCCAGGGGACGAATATATACAGGTTTTATTACCTTTACGTCTTTCCCCTTATAGTAAGCAAGGAAAGCTTTGAAAAGCTTACAGAAGCTCTGCTTTTTTTTGCTTTTTTTAGGGTTGGATGAGCGGCGGCTGCGGCCTTTGACTGACTTTACGGTAAATGTGATTGCTGCAACGATTGCAGCGATAGCAATGAGTATAAGGGGAATGCCGATGTAAATTACATTAAGATTCATAACTGTGAATCCTCCTTAAAAAAATTTAGTTGTAAAAGCCTTTTTTTTTCCTCCCCACGAGGCGGACTAGGGAATTTTGCGATGTCCTTGATAAAGGTTTTACATAACAATTATACAATATTTTTCTAAAAAAGTCAAATTTATGTAAAGTGAAAAAGAAATGTGCCCAATTACTTGCGTAATGGGCACAAAACGTGGGGGGGAGAAATTATTGAGGATTCTGCTGTGTTGAAGAAGCTTTCTTTTCTATTTGCTTTTTACGATGAATAGTAATTGAATACTTTTTTTTGTGTTTCGATGGTTCAACCCAATAAGGTTGGTTCCCAAAAACATAAATTAGAAAACGTCCATTTTTAGATATTGCCTCATAAGGGACTGAAATATTTAATGTTGGGTTACCTAAAGAAACATTCAAATAATCTTCAACTTTTCCGACGGGTGTTTGAGCTCTATGGTTTTCGTAAATGAAATCTTGCACATCAACCTGTACTTTTTTATTGCGGATTTCGCCTATGTTAGGCATGTAGTGGTGTTTTTTTATATAGAATAGCCGAATTAATAAGACTGCTACTATAATTAACAAAACTACTATTGATGAGTACAAAAATTTTTCCGTAAAAACACGTCCTTTGACTTAAAGATATAATTTCTCATTCCCCCCACATGAATGAGAAACTAAAATATTATAACATAATATTTTTTTAAATGCAAAACCGGCTTAAGATTTATCTTAAGCCGGTTTCGCCCTAACCTATTTCATCACCCAGTCTGAGGACTGTAGCACGCGTGATGGTCAAAAATTTATCCAACTGAATAATAGCTCAGAAGGATGTCCTTCTGAAGGTTTATCAGAAGGATATAAACTTTGACTTTAAAAGTATAGCATGTTTTACATAAAAAAGCAAGAGAAAAATAAAAGCGAAACGAGTTTAAGATTTTTCTTAAACTCGTTTCGCTCTAACCTAAAAAGATAAACCCGCTTTCGCCACATATTCACATTATAGATTTGTGAATATTGTGCAATGTGGCATGATGTCAAAACTTATCCAATTAAAATTTATTTTTAGTTGGATGTCTTTCTTCCGGTTAAAGAAAGAACTAAGTAGTTGACTATAATATTATAACAAAATTTACATAAGAATGCAAGGAAATATGAAAAAATGTTATTGTCTAGACCTAAATTTAAAATATAGGGTGATTGTAGGGGCGATTTTAATCGCCCGATATATAATAAAAAACAAAAGCTCCAGATTTCTCTGGAGCTTTTGTGTGCTAAGGAAATTAGCACATATGGATGATTTCACGACCATCCAGGAGAATTGTACCTTCAGGCACGGTAACGCCGTCGACTCCCTGGTCTGTTACGATAAGCTTAATTAAACCGTTATCGAGCTTGGTTTTGCCTATCATATGCCAACCCTCAACCTCGATGGCTTTGTCGTCATCAATTCCGAAGAGATAGAGAGTATAAAAATCTCCATCTATAGTTTCTTTCGGAAATACGATAAGACCATCTCCGACCTCTTTAGTGTAGGGGTTGTAGACTAAGTTCATGTAGGATAGCTGTTCTGCTGAAAAGTTAAGTTCATCAATAGTAGATGAAATGACTTCTCCTACAACATTATCATCTGACAGTGTACTGGATGATGTTGCAGTGGTTGTTGTCTCAGGAGTGGTGGTGATATGCTTGACGAAGCATGTGACAAGTGCAATAAGAACGGCAATTGCGACTATTGCAGCAGCGAGTCTCTTCATAAAGAAACTCTCCTTTCATTTTTTATTTGCCAATTTCCTTATTCCATTCGAATAATCATTCGGAAGTATGGTCCTTCCGAAATGAACTTCAGAAGGACATAAAGATTCTGACAAATATAATTATACCAAATTTTACATAAAAAAGCAAATGAAACATTGACTTTTAGCAAATTATGGTATAAAATTAATAGTCGGTTATAAAAAGAATAAAGAAAAGGGGAATTTTTAATGAGTAATCAAAATATAAGAAATGTAGCAATTATTGCACACGTAGACCATGGAAAAACAACTTTAGTAGATGCACTTTTAAAACAAAGTGGAACTTTTAGAGATAATGAACAAGTTCAAGATAGAGTTATGGACTCTAATGACCTAGAAAGAGAAAGAGGAATAACTATTTTAGCAAAAAATACTTCAGTAATGTATGGAGATATTAAAATAAATATAGTTGATACACCAGGACATGCTGATTTTGGTGGAGAAGTTGAACGTGTTCTAAAAATGGTTGATGGTGTTCTTTTATTAGTTGATGCTTTTGAAGGAGCAATGCCACAAACTAGAGAAGTTTTGAAAAAATCTTTAGCATTAAATTTAAAACCAATAGTAGTTATAAACAAAATTGACAGACCAGGAGCAAACCCTTACAAAGTTGTAGACCAAGTGTTAGAACTATTTATAGAATTAGGTGCAAATGATGAACAACTAGATTTCCCTGTTATATATGCATCTGCAAAGGAAGGAATTGCAAAATTAGAATTAGAAGAAGAAACTACAAACATGCAATGTATTTTTGAAACAATAATAAAAAACATTGAACCACCTAAATGTAGTGAAGAAGGTACAATGCAAATGTTAGTTTCTAACATAGATTATGATGAATATGTTGGAAGAATTGCAGTAGGAAGAATTGAACGTGGAGAAGTTAAAGAAGGAATGCAAGTAACTATTTGCAAGAATGATGGAAATGAAAATGCTAAAATAATGAAAGTATATACTTATATGGGATTAAAGAAGGTAGAAGTACCTGTTGCTAAAGCTGGTGATATAGTTGAAATTTCAGGAGTAACAAGTATAAATATTGGAGATACAATTTGTGACCCAGCAAATCCTGAAAAAATACCTTTTGTAGATATAGATGAGCCAACAGTTAGTATGACATTTTCAGTTAACAATGGACCTTTTGCAGGAAGAGAAGGACAATTTATTACATCAAGACATTTAAGAGATAGATTATTCAAAGAATTAGAAAGAAATGTTAGTTTAAGAGTAAAAGAAACTAGCTCAACAGAAAGTTTTGAAGTTTCAGGAAGAGGAGAATTACATTTATCTGTTTTAATTGAAACAATGAGAAGAGAAGGATACGAATTATTAGTATCAAGACCAAGAGTTATTTTTAAAGAAATCGATGGACAAAAATGTGAACCAATTGAAAAATTAGTTGTAAATGTTCCAGAAGAATCAGTTGGAACAGTTATTGAAAAACTTGGAAAAAGAAAAGCTGAAATGACAGATATGTCAACAGAAGCTGATGGAAGAACTTCAATAGAATTTAGAATACCAGCAAGAGGATTAATTGGATATAGAAGTGAATTTATGACAGATACTAAAGGTGAAGGTACAATGAACCATGTATTTGATTCATATGAACCATATAAAGGAGATATAGCTTCTAGAACAAGAGGAACAATAGTAGCTTTTGAAGCTGGAAAATCTATTACTTATGGATTATATAATGCACAAGATAAAGGTGACTTATTTATTGGACCTGGTGTTGAAGTTTATGAAGGAATGATAGTTGGATTAAATTCAAGAAATGAAGATTTAGCAATAAATGTATGTAAAGAAAAACATTTAACAAATACTAGAGCATCTGGTTCAGATGATGCATTAAGATTAGTACCACCAATTGAATTTAGTTTAGAAAAAGCAATTGAATTCATAGCAGAAGATGAATTAGTAGAAGTAACTCCTAAAAACATAAGATTAAGAAAGAAAATATTAAACAACAAAGAAAGAGAAAGAGCAGCAAGAAGAACAGGAGAGTAAAACAAGGTGAATTTTTATGAATATAGAAGAAATAAAATCTAAAGCACTAGAAAATCATATTCCAATAATAATGGATGACACGTTAGAAGTAATTGAAAAAATACTAATTGAAGAAAAACCTGTAAAAGTTTTAGAAATAGGAACTGCTACAGGTTATTCAGCAATTTGTTTTGCAAAAATAATTCTAGACAATGGCGTTCAAGTAAAAATTGATACAATAGAATTAGATGAACAAAGAGCAAGTGAAGCTATAAGCAATATAAAAGGAATGAATTTACAAGAGAACATTAATGTATTTGTTGGAAATGCAGTAGAAATTTTACCTACATTAAACAATGAATACGATATAGTATTTATCGACGCAGCAAAAGGAAAGTACCCAATATTTTTACATGAAGCAATAAGAATGTCACATAAAGGTACAATAATATTAGCAGACAATATTTTGTATAAAGGATATGTGATGAGTGATTACAATAAACACAAACAAAGAACAGCAGTAACACATTTAAGAGAATACATAAAAGAAGTCACAGAAGACGAAAGACTAGAAACTGAAATATTAGAAGTCGGAGATGGGCTTGCAATAAGCAAAGTAAAATAATGAAAATGTAGAGGGCGGTCTTGACCGACCCGAGAAAATGAAAAGTGAATAGTACAAAATCCGTTACACGGATTTTTGATGTAGGGGTCGGCGTCCTCGACGACCCGCGCTAAATAGAAATACAAAATAAATGTAGGGGCGACCATTGGTCGTCCGTTATAATATGTTATAACAAATATAAAGGAGTATAATATGTACAAAATTGGTGTAGATATTGGTACAAGTATTACGAAAATAATTTGTGTTAAAAAAGATAGTTTTAAAATAGTGTATAAACTAAGCACAAAAGAAAAGGATTTAAAAAAAAATTTAGAGAAATTTATTGCAGAGAATAATATAAATATAGAGAAAATAGAAAATATAACTTTAACAGGTATTGGAGCACTGAATTTCGATGAAAACATTTATGATATTCCAGTAAAAATAAAAGATGAGTTCCTATGTGTTGCAGAAGGTGCTAGTTTTGTGACTAAGAATGATGATATTCTTGTTGTAAGTATAGGTACAGGTACGGCATTTATCAGGAAGAACAAAGAAAATATTAAACACATGGGAGGAACGGGAGTAGGTGGAGGAACATTAGAAAATTTATGTAAAAGATTAGCTAATGTTAATTCATTTGAAGAAATTTTGGAACTTGCACAAAAAGGAAATTTAAATAATATAGATTTAAAAGTTAAAGACATAACAGAAAATCAAATTTCAAATTTAAATTTAGATACAACAGTTTGTAATTTTGGAAAGAACGGTAAAGCAAATGATGAAGATTTAGTTTTGGCTGTTATAAATATGATTTTTGAAACAATAGGAGTAATGAGTGCATTTCTATTAAAAAATGACAATATAAAAGAAGTGATAACAACAGGAACATTAACAACAATTCCATTAACAAAGGAAATTTTAAATCATGTTGAAGAATTACATGATATAAAATTTATAATACCAGAAAATTCAGAATATATTACATGCATAGGAGCGGTGATATAGTGTAGGGGCGGCTATTAGCCGTCCGTTTTTAATATTATGAAGTGTGATGTGAGAAGTGGGAAGTGAGAAATATAAATAAGATATTATCACACCTCACACTTCGCACTTCCCACCTCAAAAAAATGTTTTTATTTTCTTCCAAAAACGTTTGACAAAATAAAATTTTTCATAGATAATAAATATGTTTGATATAATATAACAAAGGAAAAATTTTTTTAATTACAAAGGAGGTACATTGAAGATGTACGTATTTAACAGAATTACAGTAAAACCACAATTACCAAAGGAAATTTCAAAATTATCAGAAGTTGCAAATAATTTATGGTGGTCATGGAATACAGAATTTTTAAAATTATTTAAAGAAATAGATATTGATTTGTGGGAAAGATGCGAGAAAAATCCTACAAAATTTTTGAAACATGTACAACAAGAAAAATTAGAAAAAATTGCTAAAGATCCAATATTCTTAGAAGAATATAGAGAATGTATAAGTAATTATGATGATTACATGAAAAGTAAGAATACATGGTTTAATAAAAATTATAGTGAAAATAAAAATGATATAATTGCATATTTTTCAGCTGAATATGGTTTAGATGAAACTTTACCTATTTATTCTGGTGGTCTTGGAATTCTTTCAGGTGACCATCTAAAATCTGCAAGTGATTTAGGAATTCCATTAGTTGCAGTTGGATTATTATATAAAAATGGATATTTTCATCAAAGAATAAATGGAGTAGGTGCTCAAGAAACAGAATATAATAATGTCGATTTAGATAATTTGCCAATAACACCAGTAAAAAGAGAAAATGGTGAAGATTTAATAATTAATGTAAGATTACCTAAAGGTAGAGCATATTTAAAAGCATGGAAAATTCAAGTTGGAAGAGTAAGTTTATACTTATTAGACTCTGATATAGAAGAAAATATTCCTGAATATAGAGGAATTACTTTGCGTCTATATGGTGGTGACCAAAGAATGAGAATCGAACAAGAAATTTGCTTAGGAATGGGTGGAGTTTACTTATTAAAAGAACTTGGATTAAATCCTACAGTATATCATATGAATGAAGGACATTCAGCATTTCTTGTAATAGAAAAAATTAAAGATATTATAGAAGAAAAGAAAGTATCATTTAATATAGCAAAAGATATTGTAACATCAAAAACAGTATTTACAACACATACACCAGTTCCAGCAGGAAATGATATATTCCCTGTAGAATTAGTAAAAGAGTATTTTCCAAATTACTGGAAAAGATTAGGCATTACAGAAGATGAATTTCTAAGTATGGGTATGAAACCAAATGAAACTAATAAAACAAATTTCAATATGGGAATTTTAGCATTAAAAGTTGCAGGAAAGAAAAATGGAGTTAGTAAACTTCATGGAGCAGTTTCAAGAGAACTTTTTGGTGATGTTTGGCCATCAATTGCATCAAATGAATCTCCGATTACATATGTAACAAATGGAATACATACTTGTAGCTGGCTTGCGCCAAATTTAAAAGACTTATATAACGAATATTTAGCACCATATTGGCAAGATAGAATTCAAGTTCCTGAAACTTGGGCAGATATAGAAAGAATTCCTGATGAAAGATTATGGGAAGAACATAGAAAGAGAAAAATAAAATTATTAGATTTAGTTGATAAAAATGTTACTGCAAGATTAAAAAGAAATGGTATGCCTTATGACCAAATAAAAGAAATAACATCTAAATTAAATCCAGATGCTTTAACTATAGGGTTTGCAAGAAGATTTGCAACATATAAAAGAGCGACTTTGATTTTTAAAGATTTAGAAAGAATAACACAAATTTTAAATGATGAAAAAAGACCAGTTCAAATTATTTTTGCAGGTAAAGCACATCCAAGAGATGTAGAAGGTCAAAATTTAATAAAATTTATACATGAAGTTTCAATGATGCCACAATTTAAAGGTAAAATTTTCTTACTTGAAAATTATAATATATCAGTTGCAAGATATTTAGTATCAGGAGTAGATGTATGGCTTAACAATCCAAGAAGACCAATGGAAGCTTCTGGAACAAGTGGAGAAAAAGCTTCTGTAAATGGAGCAGTAAACTTTAGTATACTAGATGGATGGTGGGCAGAAGGATATAATCAAAAAAATGGTTGGGCTATTGGAACAAACATGGAATATACATCTTATGAAGAACAAGATAGAGATGATAGCGAGAGTATATACAACATACTAGAAAATAAAATAATACCAACATATTATAATAAAAATAAAAAAGGATATTCAGAAGAATGGCTTGGATATATGAAAAATTCTATTATATCTACAGGTGGAGAGTATAGTACTTCTAGAATGTTAGTAGATTATACAAACAACTTATATATGCCATTATGTAAATTAACGCACAAATATTATGAAAATTTAGAAACAGTAACTGAGTTTGCAAAAATAAAAGAAGACTTAGTTAGAAATTGGAATGATATTGTAATAATGCAAAACAACAATTTAGATAATATATCAATCGATGCAGGAAACAATATTGATGTAACTTGTGTTGTAAAACTTCCAAACATTGATATTGAACATGTTGCTGCAGAAAGTTATTATGGAATAATATCAGACAATGGAACAGTTGAAGATATAAATGTAATACCTATGAAATTAGTTTCAAGAGATGACGAAAAGAAAGAATATACTTTCGAAACAAAAATATTACTAAAATCTGGTGGAAACTATGGTTACACATTCAGAGTAATGCCAAAACATGAAATGCTAATTGATAGTGAAAACTTAAATTTAGTAAAATGGATTACAAAATAAATTATTCAACAAAAAAGGAAGAAAATTTCTTCCTTTTTTGTTGAATTTTTAAAGTTATTATAAATAAAAAAACTATAATTGTAAATTTCAAGAAATTTACAAATTTTTCAATAAAAAGAAACAAAATACATCCCTTATTTTGTTGACTTTTTCATCATGTAGTTATATAATTTTATTGTGAAAAAAATAGTATAAAGAGGAATAATAATGAAAAAAAGTATAAAGATTTTAATTGCAGTACTTATAATAATATTATTGTTAATTGGTGCTGCAGTTTATTATGTAATGAATAAATTAAATAAATTAAACTATGTAGAGGTTTCAAAAGAAGAAATTGAAATAACAGAAGGTGTAGAAGAAAATTTAAAAGGATATAGAAACATTGTGTTATTTGGAATAGATACAAGAGCCGATACATATGAGGGAAGCAGAACAGATTGTATAATAATAGCAAGTATAAACCAAGAAACAAAACAAGTAAAACTTGTTTCAGTATATAGAGATACATATTTAGAAATACCAGGAAGAGGATTAGATAAAGTAAATCATGCATATTCATATGGTGGTCCAGCTCTTTCAATGAGTACATTAAATACAAATTTAGATTTAGATATAACAGAATTTGCAACAGTTAATTTCACAGCAACAAAAGATATAATAGATTATATTGGAGGAATAGAGTTAACAGTAACTAATGCAGAAGCAACACAAATACCTGGAATAACAACTGGAGGAACATATACACTTAATGGAACACAAGCATTAGCATATGCAAGAATAAGAAAAATAGACAGTGATTATGCTAGAACAGAAAGAATGAGAACAGTATTAACAGCTTTATTTGAAAAAGCAAAAACTATGAATGTTTCTGAATTAAACATTTTAGCAGATAAAATATTGCCTGAAATATATACAAATATTTCAAAAACTGAAATATTATCATTAGCACCAAAAATAGCATCTTATTCAATTGTAGAAAGCAAAGGATGGCCATATGAAACTAAAGGGGCTACAATAGGTGGGGTTTGGTATGGACCACCAATAACATTAGAAAGCAATGTAATTCAGTTGCACAAAGAATTGTTTAATGATGAAGAATATATTACAACAGATAAAGTAAAAGAAATAAGTGGAAAAATAATCCAAAAAACAGGATACAGATAAAATGTTTATAAGGGGGATAAACATGCAATCTATTAGAAAATATAGAGTAGTAATACTATTTTTAATGGATATATTAGTAATATGCGCAGCATATATGGTTAGCTCATTTTTAGTAGCAGATGTTAAAGTGCTTTTATCAAATGACTACAGAGATTTAATAGCTAACACAATTTTAGTATCACTAATCATATATGAAATAGTATTTAATTTGTTTAATGTTTACAAAAACATAACAAGATATGAAAACGGCAAAGATTATATAATTTATATAATTATTTCTTTACTATCAGGTGCTTTAGTTTTTTTATCAGGATTAATATTTAGATTACCAATATTAGGTTTTAGACAAATTATATTATCTACAATTTTAATAGCAGTTTCAATAGTATCTTATAGAGTTGTTATAAGATTTATTTTAACTGCTCTTTCGCATGCAAGAGGAGAAGTAGAAGAACAAAAAAACTTATTAATAATTGGTGCAGGAGAAGCTGCAAGAGAAATTATAAAAACAGTAAAAACAAGCATGAGAGGAAGATATAATATAGTAGGATTGATTGATGATAATCCAAATAAAAGAAACTATATAATATCAGGAATAAAAATTTTAGGAAATAGACATGAAATTATAGAAATATGCAAAACAAAAAAAGTAGATACGATATTTTTCTCAATTACTAATATAGACAATATAAATAAAAAGAAAATATTAAATATATGTCAAGAAACAGGAGCTAAAATAAGAGTATTACCTGGACTTACTGATTTAATAAACAATAAATCTTTAGTTCAAAACCTAAGAGATGTAGAAATTGAAGACATATTAGGAAGAGAAGCAATTAAATTAAACAATGAAAATATTGAAGAAATTATTAAAGATAAATGTATATTAGTAACTGGTGGAGGAGGTTCTATTGGTTCAGAACTTTGTAGACAAATAGTTAAATATAATCCTAAAACACTAGTAATATTTGATATATATGAAAACAACTTATACAACATTGAAATGGAATTAAGACAAAATCATTATGATGAAAAAATAGAAATCATTCCAATTATAGGTAGTGTTAGAGATAAAAAAAGATTAGAAAAAATATTTAGTGAATATAAACCACATTTAGTATTCCATGCAGCAGCACATAAACATGTTCCTTTAATGCAAATAAGTCCATTAGAAGCAATAAAGAACAATGTGTTTGGTACATACAATGTAGTAAATTGTGCGGACAAGCATAATGTAAAAAGATTTATTCTAATTTCAACAGATAAAGCAGTAAACCCAACAAACATAATGGGAGCAACCAAAAGAATCTGTGAAATGATAGTACAAGCTAAAAATAAAGTAAGTAAAACAGAATTTGCAGCAGTTAGATTTGGAAATGTTTTAGGAAGTAATGGTTCAGTTTTACCATTATTTAAAAAGCAAATAGCAACAGGAGGACCTATAACTGTAACACATAAAGAAATAACAAGATTTTTCATGACAATACCAGAAGCGGTAGGATTAGTTTTACAAGCAATGAGTTATGCAAAAGGTGGAGAAATATTTGTTTTAGACATGGGAGAACCAGTAAAAATATATGATTTAGCAGTGAGCTTAATAAAATTATCTGGATTAGAACCAAATGTTGATATTGAAATAAAAGTTACAGGATTAAGACCAGGTGAGAAACTTTATGAAGAATTATTAATGAAGGAAGAAGGTCTAAAACAAACAGCACATAATAAAATTTTTGTAGGTGAACTATTAGATTTAACATTTGAAGAAGTAGAAGAAAAACTAGATAACCTTAGAGAAATAATAAAAGATGAAGATATTTCATTACAAGTAATGGATGAAACAATGAAAAAAATAGTGCCAACATACCACCATCCAGAAGAAGTAAATAATGAAATAAAAAATTCAAGAAAAGAAATAGAAAAAAATATAATAAAAAAAACTAAACAAGTTTTAAACAAAGTTGATAAAAACAATTTAGATGTTGAAACAGTTTAAAAGGTAAAGGAAAAATGCAAAAAATAATACTAATAATTTTATTAATAATTTGGATGATAACAGTATATTGTTTTTCAAATCAAAAAGGAGAAACATCTGGTAATACAAGCGGAAAAGTAATAGAAGCAGTATTGAAAATATTTACAAAAGATGTTTCAGAAGAAAAAATACAAAAATTACAATTACCAATACGTAAATTAGCTCATTTTACTATATTTGCAATAGGAGGAGTATTGGCAATTATGCTGTTAAACCAATATAACATACCGTTAATACAAAAAATAATATATAGTCAATTAATTATTACAATATATGCGGCTACAGATGAGTTTCATCAAAAATTTATACCAGGAAGAACTGCAAGCATATGGGATGTATTAATTGACTCAGCAGGAGCATTAACAGCAATACTAATAATATCTTTATTTATAAAAAAATAGAAAGAAGGATAATAATGAAAAAAATACTTTTGGCATCACCACATATGTCAGATGAAGGATTTGAACAAGAATATGTAAAAGAAGCATTTGATACAAATTGGGTGGCACCGCTTCGGAAAAAATGTAGATGAATTTGAAAAAGAACTTGCAAGCTATGTGAATATAGATTGTGCAGCTGCACTTTCTGCTGGAACAGCAGCAATACATATGGCATTTAAAGCATTAGATGTAAAACAAGGAGATATAGTGTTTTGTTCATCATTAACATTTTCTGCAACAGCAAACCCTATAATATATCAAAATGCTACACCAGTATTTATAGACAGTGAAAAAGAAACATGGAACATGGATCCTTTAAGTCTAGAAAAAGCTTTTGAGAAATATCCAAATCCAAAGGCTGTAATATTAGTACACTTATACGGAGTACCTGCTAAAATAGAAGAAATAAGAGAAATTTGTAAAAAACATAACACACCTTTAGTGGAAGATGCGGCAGAAAGTTTAGGAGCAACAGTTAATAATAAACAAACAGGAACATTTGGAGAATTTGGCGTTTTTTCATTTAATGGAAACAAAATAATTACAACAAGTGGTGGTGGAATGCTAGTTTCTAATAATAAAGAAAAAATAGCAAAAGTTAGATTTTGGGCAACTCAAAGTAGAGAAAAAGCAAAACATTATGAACACAAAGAAATAGGATACAACTATAGAATGAGCAATATTTGTGCAGGAATAGGTAGAGGTCAATTAAAAGTATTAAATGAAAGAATTGCTAAAAAAAGAGCTATATATGAAAAATACAAAGAAGCATTTGAAGATAATTCATATATAACAATGAATCCATATTTAGAAAATTCTGAACCCAATTATTGGCTTTCTGTAATACAAATAGATGAAAAATCAGGAGTTAATCCATTAGATATATTAGAAGCATTAGAAAATGAAAATATAGAATCAAGACCAGTATGGAAACCAATGCATAAACAACCGGTATTTGAAAAATATGATTTTATAAAAATACAAGAAAAAGCAATTTCAGAAGAATTATTTGAAAGAGGGTTATGTCTTCCATCAGATACTAAAATGACAGAAGAAGAACAAGAAAGAGTAATAAGTATAATAAAAAAGTGTTTTGAATAAGCGGATAAGGGAAACTTGAAAGGATGAGAAAAATGTACTCAAAATACATAAAAAGAATATTAGATTTCACAATAAGTTTAATAGCTATAATAGTATTGTCACCGGTATTATTGATTACTGCATTGTTAGTAAGAATAAAATTGGGAAGTCCAATAATATTTAAACAAAAAAGACCTGGAAAAGATGAAAAGATATTTACATTATATAAATTTAGAACAATGACAGATAAAAAAGATGAAAAAGGAAATTTATTGCCAGATGAACAAAGACTAACTAAGTTTGGAAAGCTTTTAAGAAGCACATCTCTAGATGAATTGCCAGAATTAATAAATATTATAAAAGGCGATATGTCAATAGTTGGACCAAGACCGCTATTAGTAGAATACTTAGAATTATATAATGAAGAACAAAAGCATAGACATGATGTAAGACCTGGATTAACAGGATTAGCCCAAATAAGTGGTAGAAATTCTATTACTTGGGAAGCAAAATTTAAGGAAGATATAGAATACATAAATAATATAAGTTTTATAAATGACATAAAAATAATATTAAAGACTGTAGCAAAAGTATTTAAAAGAGAAGGAATATCTCGGAGAAGGTACAGAGACAATGCAAAAATTTGAAGGAAATAAGGAGAAAATAAATGTCCAATAAACAAGTTGTTATAATAGGCGCAGGAGGACACGCTAAAGTAATTGCAGATATAATAGAAAAATCTAATGACCAAATAATAGGCTTTTTAGATGATAATTTACCAAAAGATACTATTGTAATAAAAGATTACAAAGTAATAGGAGATTTTAACAATAGATTTTCAATTTCAATATTAAATGATACTATAGAATTTATAATTGCTTTAGGAGATAATAAAAAAAGAAAAGAATTAGCAAGTACGCCAAATATAAAATTTTATACTGCAATACATCCAACTGTACAAATTGGCTTAGATGTAGAGATAGGTGAAGGTACAGCTATAATGGCAAATAGTGTTATAAATTCTTCAACTAAAATAGGAAAACACAGCATTATAAATACAGGAGCTATAGTAGAACATGATAACAATATAGATGATTTTGTACATATATCACCAAAAGCAGCATTAGGAGGTACAGTAAAAGTGGGAAAATGTACTCATATAGGAATAGGAGCAACTGTAAAAAACAATATTACAATATGTGAAAATTGTATTATCGGAGCAGGAGCAGTTGTAGTGAAAAATATAGAAAAAGAAGGAATATATGTAGGAGTTCCTGCAAGAGAAAGGAAAAATTAAATGATTGTTATAAAAGTGATTTTTTGGATAAGTGTTTTTGTTATTTTTTGGGCTAATATAGGTTATCCAATCTCAATTATATTGCTTGATAAAATAATAAAAAAGAAAAAATTGCCTAAAAAATTAGATTATGAACCTAAAGTTACAATTATGGTTGTAGCTCATAATGAAGAAAAGGTTATAGAAGAAAAACTAGAAAATTTATTAAAGATAGATTATCCTAAAGAAAAAATAGAAATACTTGTATCGTCTGATAATAGCACAGATTCAACAAATATTATTGTAAAAGAATTTATTGAGAAAAATAAAGATAGAAAAATTGTTTTATATGAAGTTAAAGAAAGAAAAGGAAAAACAAATGCACAAAATGAAGCGGCTAAATTAGTTAAAAGTGAAATTTTAGTTATGACAGATGCTAATTCATTGTTGAAAAAAAATGCAATATCAGAGATGGTTGCTTCTTTCTATGATGATACAATATCATATGTAACAGGAAGGCTATGTTATATAAATTCAGAAAATAGTGATACAAGTAAATCAGAAAACATATATTGGGATTTAGATACAAAAATAAGAGATATTGAATCAAAATTTCAAACAATAACAGCTGGTAATGGAGCGTTATATGCTTGTAGAACAAAGGAATATTATGATTTTGAATCTATAAAATGTCATGATAGTGCAATGCCATTATATTATGCTTTAAAACAAAAAAGAGCTATTGCTAATCATGATGCTATAGCATATGAAAAAGCTGGAGAAAATATTCAGGATGAATTTAAAAGAAAAGTAAGAATGAATAGAATTATATTATCTTCTATATTGCCTAGTATTAGAATATTAAATATATTTAAATACAAGTGGTTTACTTTCTTTTATTTAGGACATAGAACATGTAGATATCTATTATGGTTAATGCATATATTGGCATATATTTCTAGTATAATTTTAGTAAAGCAAAGTTGTTTTTTTGTGATAGCATTAATATTACAATCCGTAATATATTTAATGGCAATAATTAAAACAAAAATAAAACTAAATAATAAGATATTAAACATGGCTTATTATTATTGCATTACAATAGCTGCTCAACTTATAGGGGTAAAAAATATATTAACAGGAAAAGCTAAGCCTTTTTGGGAAAAGGCAGAAAGTACAAGATAGATAACAGATAAAATTTGTATTATATAAGGAGTAAGGAAATGGTAATTTTAACTGTTGCAAAATTAGATAACAATAAAAGTTCGGGATTATATACAAATATTCCTATATTTGTAAAAACACTTAATAATTATTCTCAATCAGCTTGTTTAGATTGTGGAAATACTAATCCAGAAAGTTTAAAAGAGTATGATAATTATTTTAAACTTTCAGATTATTCTGATTTTAGTATAAAAAATCTTCCTCAACCATTTAATAAACCTGATTTGGTAGTTTTTCAAAGTTTATATATAATTGATTTTATAAAAATAGCTAAAGAGCTAAAAAGCATGAAGATACCTTATACTATTATACCTAGATGCTCTATGACAAAGGCTGCTCAAAAAAAATCTGGTCTAAAAAAAATCATAGGAAATACGCTTTGGTTTAATAGATTTATAGAAGACGCTTTATTTATTCATTTTTTAACCAAAAATGAATGTTTAGAAAGTGAGAAAAATTTTAAAATAAAAAATAAGGTTATAGTTGGTAATGGATTTAAAACGCCGGAGATAACTTATAAAACTCATCAAAGAGATTGCTTTAAGGTTTTATATATTGGTAGATATAATGTGTATCATAAAGGGTTAGATATTTTATTAAAAGCAATTGCTTACAAAAAAGAATTTTTTATACAAAATAAATTTAAATTTATTTTATGGGGTAAAGATAGTGATAATGGAATTCAAAAAATGCAATCTTTAATATGCAAATATAAAATAGAAGATTTAGTGGAGATAAATGGTGAAATATATGGAAAAGATAAGGAAAAAGAATTACTAGATAGTGATGTTTTTATTCATACATCAAGATTAGAAGGACATCCAACAAGTGTTATTGAAGCAATTAGTTATGGTATACCTGTATTAGTTACACCAGGAACTAATATGTTAGATGATGTAAAAAATAATAAATTAGGTTTCTTTTGCAATCTGGACAAGAGAGAAATTGCAGACACAATCATAAATGCATATGAAAATAAAAATGAGTTTCAAAATATTTCTAACAGAGAAATAGATTTCGCAAAGGAAAATTATAATTGGGATAACATAATAAGAAAAAATATAGAAACTTATAAAGAAAAATTGAAAGGATAGGAAATGTTACGAGAGAAAAATTATTTAAACAAAATTCAATTAATTTTATTCACTTGCTTTTTATTTTTGTGGTATATTAGTGCAAATCAAACATCATTAAGAACAATAGCAATATGCATTTTTGGAATATTCTGTATAATTGAAGTAGTGAAAATTTTTAGTAATAAAAAGATTATGTTTAATAGTGCTCTATTATCTTTTATTTTTTTAGTAGCCTTTGGTTTTATATCTTTACTTTGGGCAAAAGATGATTCAGCAGTTATTTCAAAAGCAATAGCGTTATTTATGGGATTTGTATTTTTAACACTATCATATAATTTTTTTATGAAGATAGAAAATCCAACTGATGTTATTATAAAAATAATAAAATTAGTAGGTGTAATTTTTTCTATTTATGTTATTTTATATTATGGGATTATGCATTATTTTAATATGTTATTATCAGGGAGAAGAATAGGTACAGAAATTATAAATGTTAATTTTATTGGCGTAATTTCTTCCATTACTTTTATACTCTTAATATATGATTTGTTATTAAAAAATACTCAAAATAAGATTGGTATAATATTATTTTCTATAATTCCATTAATAGTATCATTGGGAACGGGAAGCAAAAAAGTAATAATAGTTATTGTTTTAGGATTAATAATATTATTATTAAAAAAGTTCAAAGAAAAATTTACACTACGAAATATTATTACAATATTTATGTTTTTAGCTGTAATAATAATTAGTATCAGCTTTTTTTATAATAGAGGATATTTAAATACAATATTTGGTAGATTTGAAACAATGATAAATACTTTGTTAAATGAAGAGATAAATAGCGGTTCTACTTATGTTAGAAAAATGTTTATAAAAAGTGGACTTGAAGCATTTTTAAGGTCACCTTTATTTGGAATAGGTTTAAATAACTCTAGAATAATAACTTATGAATTATTTGAAGAAGAAACATATTTGCATTGTAATTATGTTGAGCTTCTTGCATGTATGGGGATAATTGGTTTTACTTTGTTTTACTATATATATTACTATGTAATATATAATTGTATAAAAAATAAAAATACCAAGAATTCAGATATAATAATGATAATTTTTATAATAAATTTGTTTTTAGATATAGGAAACGTCTCATATTATGAGATTAAAACTTTTATGTATTTCTTATTGGGAATAGTATTTGTAGGAACTATTAAAAAGGAGAAAAAGAAAAATGAAATTAAAAGATAAAATAAAAAAAGTAATAAAAAATCCATTGTGGTTTATTATTTTCTTAAATAATCGAGGTTTTTATTTGTTAGGAGACAAAAAATATTTAAGATTACTATATAAATTAGAAATGAATTCTAAATTAGATTTAGAAAATCCAAATACTTTCAATGAAAAACTACAATGGTTAAAGCTATATGATAGAAATCCAAAATATATTAAAATGGTAGATAAGTATGAAGTAAAAGACTATATTGAAAAGACTATAGGAAAAGAGTATATAATACCAACATTAAACGTATATAATAGTTTTAATGAGATAGATTGGGAAAAGTTACCTAAACAATTTGTAATAAAATGTACTCATGATTCGGGTGGATTAATTATATGTAAAGATAAGAATAGCTTAGATATAAAATCAAGTGAAAGACTAATAAATAAATGTCTAAAAAATAAATTTTATTATTCCGGAAGAGAGTGGCCGTATAAGAATGTTAAACCAAGAATAATAATAGAAAAATACATGGCTACAGAAGAACAACCGGAATTAATAGATTATAAATTCTTTTGTTTCAATGGAAATCCCAAATTATTATACGTATCAGAAGGATTATCAGACCACAATACAGCAAAGATAAGTTTTGCAGATATGGATTATAAAATGACTGAATTTTACAGAAAAGATTATAAACCCTTTGATAAGTTACCGAAAAAACCTGAAAATTTTGAAGAAATGAAAGAGTTAGCAAAAGTATTAAGTAAAGACATACCGTTTGTGAGAGTAGACTTTTATGAAATAGAAGGAAAAATCTATTTTGGAGAATTAACATTTTATCCATGTTCGGGATATATTCCATTCAAGCCAGAAAAATATGATAAAATTTTAGGAGATATGTTAGAATTACCAAAAAATAAAAAAGAAAAATAATTTAGTTAAATAAATATATGGAGAATAAGATGAAAGAAAGTTCTAAAATAAGTACAATATTTAATAATTCAATAATTTATGCAATATGTGGTTTACTACTAAAATGTTTTAATTTTTTTTTATTACCACTATATACAGCATATTTAACAACAGAAGATTATGGAATTACAAGTTTGATAAATAGTTTTATAACAACAGCTTCTTTTATTGTAGCATTTTCTTTATATTCTGCTGTAATGAGATTTTATGTGGATTTAAAAAATGACACAGAAAAATTAAAAAGATTTTATGGTACTGTAATTATATTTACCTTAATAAGTAGTATAATATCAGCAATATTATTAACACTATTAAAAAATATTTTAACAGATATTATATTTAAAGGAATTAATTTTTATCCTATTATTTTAGTTTGTTTAGGTTCATTAGTATTTTATTGCCAACATTCAATATATGAAAATGTATTAAAAAGCCAACAAAAAGCAAAAAAACATGCGATTATTAGTATTATATATTTTTTTGTGTCGTTGATTTTAAATATACTTTTTGTTGTAACATTTAAAATGGGAGCATTAGGTGTTATTCTTGCAGGTATGATTGCAAATATAACTTATTTTTTATATTTTATTATCGATATGATAAAATATAATATGATTACATTTTGTGTAGATTTTCATTTATTAAAATCTGCTTTAAAATATTCTATACCTATAATTCCACATAATATTTCTACACAATTGGCAGTTTTTATTTCAAAAATATTCATTAATGGGACTACTTCTTTAAGTGATGTTGGATTGTATTCAATAGCATCACAATTTGGTAATATAGCAGATACTATACAAAACTATTCTAGTAGTGCATATACTCCTTGGTTATTTGAAAGGTTGAAATCTAAAGATGATGGATATAAAAATGATATTAGAAAAGCTGCTAATGTAATTAGTGCGGTTTTAGGATTGTTTTTTTTAGGGATTTCTTTATTTGCACAAGATTATATAATCTTATTTTTAAATGATTCATATGCAAATGCATGGAAAATGGTACCTTTTGTGGTAGGAGTTTATACTATAAAAACAATGTATTATTTTTATGTTGGAATTTTATTTTATTATAAGAAGGCTTCTAGATACTTGTTTATTGCAACATTATCAAGTAGTTTACTAAATATACTTTTATCATATTTTATAATACCAATATGGGGGGCATATGGTTCAATTTTGGCAGATGCTATATCAATGATTTTAAGAGTATTAATAATTGTAGTAATTAGCAAAAGGTTTGATGATGTAGGCTTAAAAATAAAAGAGTTTATTTTTAGAATAATAGTTATAATATGTTTTATAGTAGTGGGCTTATTCTTCTCCTATACAAAATATGCTTATGAATTTAATATATACAATTTTATCTACAAAATTATTATTATACTAGTTTATATGATATCAATATTAATTCCATATAAAAATCAAATAATTAAAGTGCTTGGTAAAAAGTTTAAAGGAGGAGCATAAGGATGTTAAAACAAATTAAAAAGAAAATAAGAAAATTATATTATATAGTATTAAAAAAATATATGAAATTTATATATGATGATAAAAAATTACAAAATAAAGTAGTATTTACTAGTTTTAATGGAAAATCTTATTCAGATAATCCAAAAGCAATTTCAGAGGCATTGCATTTATTAGATGATAAAATTGAACTAGTATGGTTATTTAATGATGCAAAATTTAAAAGAAAAGAAGTACCTAATTATGTAAAAATAGTGAAGAAAAACAGGAAAAATATTTTAAAAGAATTAACATCTGCAAAGGTATGGGTTGATAATTTTTGTAAAGAAAAATGGATTTACAAATCAAAAAAACAATTTTATATACAAACTTGGCATGGTGATAGAGCAATAAAGAGGATACTATATGATTCTGAACATGTACTAACTCAAGAGATGCTTGAGGAAAAGAGCTGCGATTTGGCTATTGCAGGTTCAAAATTTGGAGAAGAACTTTATAAAACAGCTTTTCATTATTATGGAGATATCTTATGTGAGGGGAGTCCACGAAATGACAAACTTCTAAACATAACAGAAAAAGAAATTAAAAAAATAAAGGAAAAACTGTCAATAAAAAATGAATATAAAATCTTATTATTTGCACCTACTTTAAGAAGAAAAAATTCAAATAGTCATACAAATCAAAATGTTGGAGATTTAAAAATAGAAAAGGTTTTACAAACATTAGAGCAAACTACTGGCTATAAATGGATAGCTCTTATAAGAGCACATGCAGCAGTTGCGGGTTTAACAGGAATTGAAACTAGTGATCAAATTATCGATGTGACAAATTATGAAGATATGAGTGATCTATTATATATTACAGATTTGTTAATTACAGATTATTCTTCATCAGCAACAGACTTTCAGTTGACAAGAAGACCTATGATTCTTTATCAATCAGATAGGGACGAATATTTAAAATATGATAGAACATTCTATTTCGACCTTGATAAAAGCCCTTTTATTATTGCTAAATCAATGAATGAATTAATTGAAATAATAAAGAATTTTAATAATGTTAATTTTAAAGAAGCGTCTGAAAAATTGGATGAATTTTATGGTACTTGTGAAAGTGGTAAAGCTGCTGAAAAAATTGCAAAAATAATAATTAATAAAATATATGGATAAATATTAACGGAGGTATTTAAATGAAAAATGCATTAGTTGTAGGAGGAAATAGCGGTATCGGATTATCTCTAGTAATAGAATTAATAAAAAACGATTATAATCATATATATATTGTTGGAAAAGATAAACCAATAATTGAAGATATTCCTATAGATTTGAGAGAACAATTTACAACAAAAACAGAATTTTATAAAGTGAATTTAATAAATGAAGAATATGAAATTTTTGATAAAATACAAGATATAAACACGTTAATTATTACTGCTGGTTTTGGTAGAATTGCATTATTTGAAGATTTAAATGAAACTGAAATTACAAATCTTATAAAATGTAATGAATTATCAATAATTCGTATTATTAAAAAATATTATCAAAAAATATTAAATGAAGAATTTTATACTGCTATTATAGGAAGTATTGCAGGACATGTTGCTTCACCTTTATTTTCTGTCTATGGTGCAAGTAAGATGGGATTATGTGGCTTTATTGAAAATATTAATATAGAACTTATGAAAAAGAATACAGAAAACAGAATATTAGATGTTTCCCCAGGTTCATTAAAAGGAACAAAATTTGAGGGCGGAAAAAATGATATAAATCAAACACAATTAATTGCAGAAAATATTATAGAGAATATGTTTAAAAGAAATACTTTATACATACCACAATATGACGAAGTATATAAGAATGTAATAGAACGTTATCAAAACAATCCAATTAAATTTGGAATAGAAAGTTATGATTATAAAATGAACAATAGAAAAATGAGTAATAAAACACAAGTAGTAATTGGATATTTAAGTGGTACATTTGATTTGTTCCATATCGGACATTTAAATTTGTTAAGAAGAGCAAAAGAACAATGTGATTATTTAATAGTTGGAGTTCATAAAAGTGGAGCGTGGAAGAGGAAAGAAACGTTTATACCTTTTGAAGAAAGAAAAGATATAGTTGGACATATAAAATATGTAGATAAGGTTATAGAATCTTATCCAGAAGATGCAGATGCATGGAATGAGTTCCATTATAATAAATTATTTGTTGGTAGTGATTATAAAGGTACAGAACGTTTTAATAGATATGAAGAATATTTTAAAGATAAAGATGTAGAAATAGTATATTTTCCATATACACAAGGTACAAGCAGCACACAATTAAGAGATGCTCTAAAAAAATGAAAGAAGGTAAAAGAATGAAGACATACCTAATAACCGGAGGAGCAGGTTTTATAGGCTCAAGTTTAACTAAAAAAGTATTAGAAAATGCTAATAAAGTAGTTGCTATTGATAATTTTTGCGATTTTTATAATCCAAAAATTAAAGAAAATAATGTAAAAGAATTTTTAAATAATGAAAATTATAAATTATATCGTGCAGATATAAGAGAGAAAGAAGCAGTAAAGAAAATATTTGAAGAAAATAAAATAGATGTAGTAATGCACTTAGCTGCTATGGCAGGTGTAAGACCATCTATTGAAAATCCTGTTTTATATCAAGATGTAAATTGTATGGGAACACAAAATATTTTAGAAGAAATGAATTCGCATAATTGTAAAAATCTTGTTATGGCATCTTCAAGCAGTGTTTATGGAAATTGTAAGCAAGTGCCATTTAAAGAAGACATGATTGTTGATTTTGCAATAAGCCCATATGCGGCAACAAAAAAAGCAAATGAAGTCATGACACATGTTTACCATAAGTTATTTAATATGAATGTAATTATGCTTAGATTTTTTACAGTATATGGACCAAAGCAAAGACCAGATTTAGCAATTAATAAATTTACAAGATTAATGCTTGAAGGTGCTTCAATACCAATGTTTGGAGATGGTTCAACTTCAAGAGATTATACATATATAGATGATATTGTAGATGGGATTATAAAATCTTGTGAATATACATTAAATAATAGCAATGTTTATGAAATATTAAATTTAGGAAATTCTTCTCCAGTATCATTAAAAGAAATGATAAATACTATATCAGAAGTAGTAGGAGTAAAAGCAGAAATAGAACAATTACCTATGCAACCAGGTGATGTAGAAAGAACTTTTGCGGACATTTCTAAGGCAAAAGATTTAATAGGATATAATCCAAAAACTTCTTTTAAAGAAGGTATTGAAAATTTTGTAGAATGGTATAAAATAAACAAAGAGTTATATATATAGGGGGAATAAACAATGAAAATAGCAGTAGCAGGAACAGGATATGTAGGACTATCTTTAGCGACATTACTAAGCCAAAAAAATGAAGTTGTAGCATTAGATGTAATACCTGAAAAAGTGGAGATGATAAATAATAGAATATCACCTATAAAAGACGAAAAAATAGAAGAATATTTTGCAACAAAAGAGTTGAATTTAAAAGCAACTTTAGATTACAAAGAAGCTTTTGAAGGAGCTAATTTTGTTATAATTAGTACTCCAACAAATTATGATGATACAAAAAATTATTTTGATACTTCTTCTGTTGAAGATATAATTGAAAAGGTAAAAAGTATGGGGATAGATACTACTATGGTAGTTAAGTCTACAATACCTGTTGGATTTATAAAATCTATTAAAGAAAAATATAGCATTGATAATATAATGTTTAGTCCAGAATTTTTAAGAGAAGGAAAAGCATTATACGATAATTTATATCCTTCAAGAATAATAGTTGGTGAAAAATCTGAAAGAGCAGAACAATTTGCTAATCTTTTAAAAGAATGTTGTTTAAAAGAAAATGTAGATATTAAATTTATGGATTCTACAGAAGCAGAAGCGGTTAAATTATTTGCTAATACATATTTAGCTTTAAGAGTAGCTTATTTTAATGAATTAGATACATATGCAGAATTAAAAGGTCTTAACACAAAAGATATTATAGAAGGTGTTAGCTTAGATCCAAGAATAGGTGGACATTATAATAATCCATCTTTTGGATATGGAGGATATTGCTTACCAAAAGATACAAAGCAGTTAAAAGCAAATTATGCAGATGTTCCAGAAAATTTAATAAGTGCAATTGTGCAAAGTAATACAACAAGAAAAGACCATATAGCAGATGAAATCATAAAAAAATCACCTAAAGTTGTAGGAATTTATAGATTAACAATGAAAAGTGATTCAGATAATTTTAGATCAAGTGCAATTCAAGGTATTATGAAAAGAATAAAAGCTAAAGGAATAGAAGTAGTTGTATATGAACCTACATTAAAAGAAAGTGAATTTTTTAATAGTAAAGTTATAAATAATATAGATGAGTTTAAAGCTTTATCTGACGTAATTGTTGCAAACAGATTAAATGATGAATTGAAAGATGTAAAAGAAAAAATATATACAAGAGATTTATTTGCAAGAGATTAAAAATATAAAAAAATGCATGCACTTTAAAAATATGTGCATGCATTATTTTTATTTATAAAAAGTGTTGTAAAAAAATAATTAAACATATATAATATTTAAGTGAAAAATTACTAAAGAAAGAGGAGAAAAATGGAAGAATTAGATTTAAAAGAATTATTTACAATTTTTTGGAACAGAAGACTTGAAATAGTATTAATAACATTAATTACTATTGCTATAGGAGTAGTGTATTCATACTTTTTTATAGTTCCAGAATACAAAGCATCAACAACATTGGTGTTAGTTCAAAGTTCAGCAACTGTTGAACAATCAGGACAAGGAATTACACAAACAGATTTAACAATAAACTCAAAACTTGTTTCTACATATAGTGAAATTATGAAAAGTAAAGCTGTTTTATCTCAAGTTGTGGACAGCCTTGATATAGAAGGGCTAACAGAAGAAAGTATTAGAAAGAATATTTCAGTACAAGCTGTTAAAGATACAGAAGTAATAGAAATAACTGTGAAAAATTTAGATCCAAATAATGCAGCTCAAATAGCTAATAAAATAGCAGAAGTATTTAGTGAAAAAGTAGTAGAAATATATAATATTAGTAATATTTATGTTTTAGATAGAGCAGAACCAAATGAGGTTCCTTCAAATATAAATCATATGAAAGATATAGTAATATTTGCATTTATAGGTATAGTAATTTCTGTAGGATTTGTTTTAGTACTTAATATGTTAGATACAACAATAAAAACAGAACAAGATGTTGAAAGCTCAACAGGATTATTAGTATTAAGTTCAATACCAAATTATGAAGTGGAAAACAAAATAAAAAAAGGAGGTAGAAGGTAATGAGAAGAGAATTAATAGTACAAAGAAGTCCTAAATCTCCAGTAGCAGAAGTGTTTAGAACATTAAGAACAAATATACAATTTATGAATTCTAAAAAATCATTAAAAACTTTATTAATAACATCAACTATGCCAGGTGAAGGTAAAACATGGGTTGCATCAAATTTAGCAGTTACTTTTGCACAAGCAGGTAAAAAAGTAGCTATAGTTGATGCTGATATGAGAAAAGGTAGACTTCATAAAATGTTTCAAATAGATGCTATTCCAGGATTATCAAATTATTTATCTGGACTAAATGAAAATGGAAGTGTAGAAGAAGATATTTTAAAATATGTAAGAAAAACAGAAGTAGAAAATTTATATGTAATACCATCTGGAAATGTACCACCAAATCCATCAGAATTATTAGCATCAGAAGCAACAACTAATATGTTAGAAAGATTGAAAGAGGTTTTTGATATTATAATATTAGATGGAACACCTAGTTTACTTGTTACAGATGCTGTTATATTATCAAGAGAAGCTGATAGTACAATAATTGTAACTGCACATAAAGCTACAAAAAAAGATGGACTTCAAAAAGTAAAAAAAGCAATAGAAAATGTTGGTGGAAAAATTGCAGGTGTAGTAATTAACAAAATACCAGTAAATATTGAAAAATATGAATCAACATATTATTATAGTTCGTCAGCAACAAGAGAAGAAAAAAACAATGTTCAATATGAACAAAAAACAAGAGGTAAAGTATCAAGAGAAAAGTCAGATGAAATTGAAAAACAGTTAAATGATTTTTTAAAAAACAATAAAATATAGAGGTAGAAATATGATAGATATGCATTCACATATCATTCCATCAATTGATGATGGTTCAAAAAGTGTACAAGAAACATTTGATATGATAAAAGAAGCTAAAAAAATTGGCTTTACAGATATTATAATGACACCACATTTTTTATTAGATTATTATGAACCAACTCCTCAAGAAATAATATTTTGGAAAAATAAATTACAAGAAGTATTAGAAAATCAAGATATTAATTTAAATTTACACTCAGGAATGGAAGTATATATTTTTAATAAATTAGAAGAATTTATCAAACAGAATAAAATATTAACCTTAGGTAAAAGTAGATATTTACTTATAGAATTACCACTTAGTACAACAGTTAATTATTTAGACCATATATTATTTGCATTACAATCTATTGGTATAAAACCAATTATTGCACATCCAGAAAGATATAAATGTGTGCAAGATGAACCTAATTTGGTTCAAGACTACATAGATAAAGGTGCTTTAATACAATGTAATTATGGTAGTATTTTAGAATTATATGGAAAAAATGCTAAAAAAACAGTTAAAATTTTATTAAAAAGAAATCAGGTGGATTTTTTAGGCAGTGATTGTCATAAAACAAAAACAGTTTATCCAATAATACCACAAGCAATTAAGAAAATTAAAAAAATTATTGGTGATGAAGAATTTTATAAGATATCAACAGAAAACCCTAAAAAAGTTTTAGATAATCAGGAATGGTAATAAGAATATACTTTAAGATTTATTAATAATAATGGAGAGAAATATGAAAACAAGAAAGACTATTTTAGTTATTAGTTTATTTATATTAATGATATTATGTTTAACGTTTAGTAGTTTTGCAACAGAGAATCCAGATGGTACTATAGGTACTCCAGATGAAAGTACAGGAAATGACAATTCAGGTGAAACTGAAGATTCAAATACAGGAAATGATGGGAATAATGGAGCGACTAATGAAAACACTGGAAATGATAATAATTATGAAGAAAAACCTAGTCAAAATGAAAATGAATATAAGCCACCAGTTGTTGATGAACCAACAGTCGAGGAACCTACAATTGAAAAACCATCAATTCAAGAACCAGCTGTTGAACAGCCTACTATAGAACAACCTACACAGACACAACGACCATCACAAAGTGAAACAATAAATAATAATTCTTCTTCTACAGAAAGATTATCAGATAATGCAAATTTAGGAAATTTAATTTTAGATATAGATGGATTAGAACCAGAGTTTAATAAGGATATAACTGAATATTATTTAATAGTTGATTTATCAGTAGAATCTGTTAATATAGAAGCATATCCAGAGGATGAAAATTCAATAGTAATGATTGAAGGAAATTCGGATTTGCAAGAAGGAGAAAACATAATAAGTATAACAGTTAAAGCTGAATCAGGAAAAACAAAAACATATACTATATATGTTACAAAAACTGATGATGTAGATATGGTAAATGCTAATTTAAAAAATTTGTCAGTAAAAGGATTTAGTTTTTATCCAAGCTTTAAAAATAATATTTATAATTATAACTTAACCATAAATGAAAAATTGTCAAGTCTAGAAATTTTGGTAGAGCCAGAAATTGAAGATGCTACATATGAAATAATTGGAAATGAAAATTTAATTGAAGGAGATAATTTAATTAAAATTATAGTTACAGCAAAAGATGGAATAGCAAAAAGAGAATACAAATTAAATGTATTTGTATCTTTTAAAAATGTAGAAATACAAAAAACAAATAAAATGCCTGCTATAATATTATTATCTGTTTTAGGTATAGCAATTATTGGAACTGCTGTAGCAATATCAAAAAAACATTAAAATGAATAATTTATAAATATATATTTTTTATACGAAAGGAATAAATTATGAGAAAAACTAAAATTGTATGTACAATTGGACCTGCATCAGATAATCCAGAAACATTAAAAAAATTGATGCTTGCAGGAATGAACGTAGGAAGAATTAACTTCTCACATGGAAATTATCAAGACCAAGAAGAAAGAATTAATACTTTTAAAAAAGTAAGAGATGAATTAGGATTACCTATTCCTTTACTTTTAGATACACAAGGTCCAGAAATAAGAATAGGAAAATTTGAAAAAGGAGAAATATATCTTAATGAAGGAGCTATATTTACTCTTGTAGATGAAGATATTATGGGGGATAATACAAAAGTTTCTGTATCATATAAAGGATTATATAAAGATGTAGCAGTAGAAACAACAGTGCTAATAAATGATGGAACAATTGAGCTAAAAGTAATTGAAATTAAAGATGGTGACATTATTTGTAAAGTAATTCATGGTGGAAAATTAACTGACAGAAAAAGTGTAAATGTTCCAAACCTAATTTTACATTTACCAAGTATTACAGAAAAAGATGTTGAAGATATAAAATATGGTATAAAAGTTGGGTTTGACTATATAGCAGCATCTTTTGTTAGAAAGCCTGAAGATATAAATGCTATTAGAGAAGTTTTAAAGGAAAACAGTGGAGAACATATAAAAATAATAGCTAAAATTGAAAATAGAGAAGGAATTGATAATTTTGATAAAATATTAGAAGTTTCTGATGGAATAATGGTAGCAAGAGGAGACTTGGGTGTTGAAATTCCAATGGAACAAGTTCCAATTTATCAAAAACAATTCATAAAAAAATGCTATAAAACAGGAAAACCAGTTATTACAGCAACACAAATGTTAGAATCTATGATTCAAAATCCAAGACCAACAAGAGCAGAGGTAAGTGATATTGCAAACGCAATATATGATGGAACAAGTTGTATAATGTTATCAGGAGAAACTGCAACAGGAAGCTATCCAGTAGAATGCGTTGAAACAATGAATAAAGTTTCAGTAGCAATAGAAGAGTCATTAAAATATTGGAAGAGATTTAAAAACAGAGAGTATGCATTAGATGACTTAGATTATAAATTTAATATGAATTATTCTGTTTGTACCTTAGCTGCAAATGTTGGTGCAAAAGCAATTGTTGCTTATACAAATACAGGAGATACAACAAGAATGTTATCTAGTTTTGGACCAGAATGTCCAATATTTGCAATAACATCAAATGAAGTAACATATAGACAATTAGGATTATGTTGGAATATTATACCTAAATTAATTAAAGATGAAGATAACATAGATGCTTTAATAAAAAAAGCGGTAGAAACTTTAAAAGAAGAAGGATTCTTACAAAAAGGAGACAAAATAGTAGTTGCAGGAGGATCAAAAATTGCACCAAGCTTTGAAGTAGAACAAGACGGAATTAATGATGTAATTGGTGGAATAATAAGAATTTAATAAAAGGTAAAAGGGCGCACTATCTTTCGATAGGCGCCCTTTTTGGGGTTTTGCTAATTTTATTTAAGGTAATCTCTGTAGTCTCGAGGATCTACCAGACTACCTCCATCTTTATAATAAAGATAGGCCTTTACGGAGCCATCCTCCATCATAAAGAGTGGTTCGCTGGGGGAATCAACTGTGAGATCATAATCACAATCAATCACATAGTCGACATTTTCAGCGAGCAATGTGATGCTGCCATTACTATCCATCTGATAGATTTTATCTCCAGACTGGAAATATAAGTCATATCTATTGGATTCTCCTACATAATTTGAGCCTTTAGGTACGAACCCAATTTGCTCTTCGCCTTTGATGAGGTGATACTTCAACAACTCACCGGAAAGTGAGTTGTAAACAACCCAACAATTGCGTGAGCGAAGTACGATTTCTTGATACTCTTCAAGGCTTTCTTCGAAAACAATAGCGCTGCCGAAGTCGACATTGGAAAGCCAGGAAGCCTTAAGGTAACCATTCTCATCGACTCCAATTAGGAAGTCTGATGAATAACCGGTACGTACCTCTTCCTGGAACTCCACCGGATAGTAGAGATTGTGCTCAGAAGAATAGTCTGCATTTATTTCAAGATGATCCTGGGGATAATAAGCCTCCAAGGCGTTGAAATAAGCTGAAAGAAGACTGGATTTATATTCTCCTTTTTCTTCTTCTGACATTTTGGAATATTCATTGTCGAATACGGGGCTTATGGACGGGTATTCTACAAACTTGAGGCCGGGTGCGGGGTCTGTAACGGATGTTGCGGAATCTGTGCCGGTGCTGGTATTGCTGCTACATGTTGCGAATGAGAAGATAAGGAGAGCGATAATGAAAATGACTGTGACAACGCGAGTGAAAACTTTTTTAGTAGTGGTCATAACTTTTTCCTCCAAATAAAAAATAAATTTCAATGTACTTATTTTAGCAAAACCCAATCGATTAAGAACAGCTCCTTAACCTTATCCGTCTTAAATTCATATTAATCAGGAATACTAAAATTAATTACGTATATATTATACCATAAATTCCTAAAAAAAACAAATGTTATGTAAATTTACGAATACCAACTGGAATATTTTTTTGCACTTTTTTTGTAATAAAATCATAAAATGTAATATATACAAAAAGGAGGATTTATATGTATAGAAACACTAGAAGTTGCAATTGTGGGTGTAATCATAAATATGATGAATATGATGATAATTATATGGAACAAACATGCGCAGATGTTTTAAATTCATACAATAATACAGATATGTGTAGTTGTGGTTTTGATGAAGATAATACTTTCCCAAGCAATTATATGTATGCACAAAGTTATGTGCCATGGCAAACGATGAAAAAAACATTTACTCCATGTGTTGGACTAAAAATGGGAACCATATTTCCAGAATTAGTTAGTCCATATATGCCAGGACAGTCACAAATGCAAATAGAGTATTTAAAAAAATCAAATAAAATGGGGGAGGGTTGTAATCGATGATAGATAATAAAGATTGTAAATGTGAAGAAACAAAATGCGAAGAAAATAGAAATGAATGTAAAGACAGTAAAAGAGAAGAAATGATAGAACAGATTAAATGTTTAAACTTTGCAGTAATTGAATTAGGTCTATATTTAGATACTCACCCTGAGGACCAAAGAGCTTTATGCTTACACAGAGAATATACTAAAAATTTAAAAAATTTAAAAGATATGTATCAAAAGGTTTATGGACCACTTAGTATTTATTTTCCATGTAACAAATGGAGATGGCTTGAGGAACCATGGCCATGGGAAAGGGGGAATTTTTAATGTGGACTTATAATAAAGTTTTAGAATATCCAATAAATATAAAAACTCCAAACCCACGTTTAGCAAAATTTATAATATCACAATATGGTGGACCAGATGGCGAGCTTGCAGCATCTCTTAGATATTTATCACAAAGATTTGGAATGCCTGACCAAAAATCAAAAGCTATTTTAAATGATATTGGTACAGAAGAATTAGCACATTTAGAAATGGTTGGAACAATTGTACACCAATTGACAGATGGAATAGATGCTAAAACTTTAGAAAGAGAAGGTTTAGGAGCATATTATACAGATCATGGTACAGGAGTATATCCACAAGCGGCAGGAGGATGGCCATGGAATGCAGCAACAATTGCTGTAAAAGGTGACCCAATAGCAGACTTACAAGAAGATTTAGCAGCAGAGCAAAAAGCTAGAGCAACTTATGAAAAACTTATAGATTTATGTGCGGATGACCCAGATGTATTAGATCCACTTCGTTTCTTAAGAGAAAGAGAAGTAGTTCATTTCCAAAGATTTGGAGAGGCATTAAGAGGAGTACAAGATAAATTAGCAGAAAAGAAATTTTATATGAATAAAAATATGAAATGTGAATAATAAATTTTAAGTAAAAATATGCACGTATAATAAAGTACGTGCATATTTTTTGAGGTACTAATAAATTTTGATTAGTTTAACTTAATAAACATAAAATGCTGCAATAATATATATAGCGAGATGCTATTTTAGCATTCCTTTTCAAAAAAATATATATTGGAGGAGAAAATCCATGTCAAGAACAGTAGCAATCAGAACAATCAAAAAAATTAGAAAGTCCGAAATCCCTGTATTTTCAAAACTTACTCGTAAAGAGAGAGGACAAAAGCATGATACCATTTATTACTTGTTTGAAGGAGAATATTTGTCCGAAAGATATTCAGAAATGCGGAACTTATTAACTAAAGTAAAAACAGCTGACGGTCACACAATATATATAGCACATACAAAGCTTCTTGTAATATGCTCAGATGGATTGTTGGCAAGCGAAATTGAAGAAAACATCGGAAACTATGTCGAAGATACACATCGCGACATAACGAAATTGGCGGGAAAAACTTTCTCAGCAACAGTATTTGATTATATAGAGGAGACTAAGGAGATGAAAGAACACGAAATGAGATTTTCTCTTCCCAAGAAAGAAAGGGGAGTCCATATTTTCTTCTTTTATGATATGGATTGTTAAAAGAGGTGGACGTAAAGGTCACTTTTTTTATTACGTAAAAGATAATCTGGCTATCTCGTAATAAAAAAAGAAAGTCTCACTGTTGTAGCAAATGAGACTTATACAGTAGAGACTTTCTTTCGCGCAGATTTAGAGGATTGCAAGAATGATTTTTGCCCATACTGGAAGGTGTTTGGTTTTATTGAATATTAATGTTACGATACCGATGATTGCAGTAACAATAAAAATAAAACCTACCCAAAAGAGCCAATATGTTAAATACGCTTCAAAGATTTTAAGCGCAGCAAACACCATTATTGATACTCCTGCAAGTATTACGCCAAATCCTCTGACCCCTATACCTTTTGAATTTTCTTTTTTAGGTATAAAGGCCAACAAGATTCCGAAGAAAATTGTTGGAACGGCGATAACTTCAAGAATACCTGCGCTTGCGAGGGACAAGAATAAAATTGCGATTAACATGGGAGATATCCCCTTTCTATATTTTTTTCTATTATATTATACTACAATTTACATAAAAAAGCAAGTTCTTAAAAAGCTTGCTATAAAAAATAAAAGTATGATATAATTCATAGTTAGAAAAGAGGTCATGTAAAGTGTCTAAATTTGAACAAAATTTTAAAGTAGAATATTATGATATTGGAGAAAATAGAAAAGCTACAGAGAAAAGCATTTTGAAATATATGCAGAAAATAGCAGGAATGCATTCAGATGAAATGGGATGCGGTTTAGAAGAACTTGCAAAAGAAAATTTAGGTTGGATAATAACAAATTGGAAGCTTAATGTTATGGATAAACCTAAATATAATGATAATATAGTTGTAAAAACATGGGTAAGAAAAATAGATAAGTTGTATTTTTATCGTGATTTTGAAATATTGAATTCACGAGGTGAAAAAATAGCAATAGCAACTTCGAGATGGATTTTAATGGATATTAAGAAAAAAATAGCAAAAAAAGTTGAAGATAGATTTGTTAATCTGCATACGATACACGAAGAAGACGTTTTTCCAAGTCATAAGTTTGTTAAAATAAAAGAGCCTGAATTTTATCAAGAAGAGTTTGCTTATAGAATTCAAAGAAGAGATATAGATACCAATCATCATGTAAATAATTTGAATTATTTAGATTTTGCTTATGAAACTTTACCAGAGGAAATTTATAATTCTAAGGTTTTTAAGAACATTGAAATTTCATATAAAAATGAAATAAAACCTAAAGATGAAATTATATGTAAATATTCAGTAATCAATGATGATGAATATTTAATAGTCATAAAAAATAAAGAAACAGAAATTGAAAATGCAATTATAAAATTAGAAATATTATAAAAAGGAGAACATAATGATATTACAAGGACAAGTAGTTTCAGGATTAGGAGAAGCAAGTAGTTGGGTAAAAAAAATAAAAAATGTTTTTTCTGAAAAAATAGGAATGGAACTTTTTGAAGGTACATTAAATATAGATGTGAACTGTGAATATTTATTAGGAACAGATGTAATTAAATTTGCTCCAAATGAATATGGAGGAACACAAGAAGTTCTCGTGAAAGAATGTAGTGTTTTAGGAAAAAAATCGTATATTCTAAGAACTAAAGCAAATGAGAACGAAGAAGGAACCCAACCAATAAATATAATTGAAATAGTATCTAATGTTAATTTTAGAGAAAAATATAATTTAAAAGATGGAGAAAAAATTGAAATTATAATATGAATTTATATATAACAATGTATTTAGAAGTGAGAGGTGAGATGTGGGAAGCGTGAATTTGGGTAAAGTCTACGAAGAATAACCATAAAATCGCACCTTGCACCTCACACTTCGCACTTCAAAAAAAGGAGAAACGCAATGCCTAAATTTTTTATTAAGGGAAATCAAATTGAACAAGAGAAAATTACAATAATTGGTGAAGATGTAAATCATATAAAAAATGTGTTAAGATTAAAAATTGATGATAATATAGAAATTTGTAGTATTGATACAACTAAAAATTATATATGTGGAATTAAAAACATAAACAATGACAATATAGAATGTATAATCTTAAAAGAAAAAACTTCAGAAGCGGAATCAAATATAGAAATACATATATTTCAAGGGCTTCCAAAGGCAGATAAAATGGAGCTTATAATACAAAAATCCATTGAACTTGGAGCAAAAGAAATTATTCCAGTTGAAATGGAAAGATGTGTTGTTAAACTAGATTCGAAATCATCAATAAAAAAAATAGAGAGATGGCAAAAAATCAGTGAGGTTGCTGCAAAACAAAGTGGAAGAGATATAATTCCAAAAATAAATGAATTTGTAAATATTAAAAAAATTTGTAATTTAATATCAGATTATGATATAGTATTACTAGCATATGAAGGAGAAAAAGAAAATTTTTTAAAAACAGAATTGAACAAATTAAAGGATAAAGACAAGTTGAAAATTGGGATAATAATTGGACCAGAAGGTGGAATTACAACAGAAGAAGTTAGTTTATTAAAAAATAGTGGAGCTAAGGTTATAACATTAGGAAATAGAATTTTAAGAACAGAAACTGTAGCATTAGCTTTAACAAGTATAATAATGTATGAATTAGGTGACATAGGAGGAAAAAATAAAAAATGAGAAAAAGTACTGTAGAAAAAATGGCGGAACATATAAATAAAGTAACAGAAATTCCAGAAAATGAAAAAAGAAAATATAGAAAAATACTCTTTACAAATATAATTTTTTGTATAATTTTTATTATATATATAACAGCTGTAATTGTTGGAAAAAACATGTTACAAGAAGAGATATTTATAAAATGCTATAAAATTGCATCAATGATTACTTTATTAATAGCCATTACCTTATTTGAATATTCATATAAAAAAGATGACGGATATATAGCTTTATATGGAATAGAAACTTTTGCTATTTCATTATTTACATTATTTTCAAAAAACATATTTAGAAATGAGATTTCTATATCGTTCAAGCTTTCAGGATTATATATATGCACATATTACATAATAAAATGCTTAATAATATATATAAGAGAAAAAAACATATATTTAAGACAAAATAATGATTTACAAGAAATAACTAAAAAAGAAAGTCAAGATAAATTGAAACCAATTATGGAGAAAAAAAACAAAGAAAATCTAGATAATGAAAAAAATAAAAAGAAAACTAGTACAAAGAAAAAAAATGTTTCTACAGATAAAAAAAAGAAAACTCAATCTACTAAAAGCAGTACTAAAAAAGGGACAACAGAAACAAAGAAAAAAGAATTAAAGACAAAAAATAATGAAAAAAAGGAGAAAAAGTAACATGATTAAAAGTATGACAGGCTTTGGAAGAAGTAAATATGAAAATGATTCAAGAGAATATTTAGTTGAGATTAAATCTGTAAATAATAGATTTAATGATGTGAACATAAAAATTCCGAGAGCTATAGGATTTTTAGAAGAGAAAGTAAAAAAAGTTATTACAAATTCAGTTAGTAGAGGAAAAATAGATGTATTTATAAGTTTTACTAACAATAGTGAAAAAGGTAAAAGTATAAAAATTAATACAGAATTAGCAAAATTATATGTTCAAGAAATAAAAAAATTAGCTCAAGATGCAAATATAATTGATAATGTAAGCGTTATGGAAGTAACAAAATTGCCAGAAGTATTTACAATAAAATTAGAAGAAGATGATGAAGAGCTTTTATGGAATGAGTTAGAAATATGTTTAAAAGATGCAATTAATAATTTTATACAAATGAGAACAAATGAAGGCGAAAAAATAAGGAAAGATTTAGAAAAAAGAATTGAAACAATAAAATCAAAAATCGAGAAAATTTCTGCTATTTCTACTGGACTTGTAGATGAATATATAGTAAAATTGGAAAAGAGAATAAAGGATATTTTAAAGACTAATGTAGTAGATGAAACACGATTAGCACAAGAAGTTGTTATATATTCTGACAAATGTTCTGTAGAAGAAGAAATAACTAGATTAAAAAGTCATATTTGTCAATTTTTAGAATTACTAGATTCAGATATTGCAATTGGTAAAAAAATCGATTTTTTAATACAAGAAATGAATAGAGAAACAAATACAATAGGTTCAAAAGCTAATAATTTAGAAATAACAAATTTAGTAGTTGATATAAAAACAGAAATAGAAAATATTCGTGAACAAATACAAAATATAGAGTAAAGGAGATGTTAGTTAAATGCAGTTAATACACATAGGATTTGGAAATATAGTTGCAGCTAACAGAATAATTTCAATAGTAAGTCCGGATTCTGCACCAATAAAAAGAATGGTACAAGAAGCAAAGGACGCAAAAATGGCAATAGACGCTACTTCAGGAAGACGAACAAGAGCAGTTATTATAATGGATTCTGGAAATATAGTTTTATCAGCAGTACAACCAGAAACAATTGCTGGAAGAATAGATAAAGATTTATCAAAAGATGATGATGTTTAATTAAAAAGAAAGGGAGTAATAAAAATGATAATTAAACCAACAGTAACAAGTTTATTAGATGTAATAGAAAACAGATTTCAATTAGTAATTATTACATCAAAAAGAGCAAGACAAATTTCAAAAGGAGAACCAGTTTTAACAAAAGTAAAAGAAAGGTCTACAGTAACATTAGCTGCTAACGAAATTGCAGAAGGTAAGGTGAAACCATGCTAATTTTATTATCTGGAGTAACTGGAGCTGGAAAAGACACAGTAAAGAAAGAATTAATAAAAAGATTAGATAATATAACAACAATGCCATCATATACAGATAGAGAACCAAGACCAGGTGAGGTTGATGGAGAAATTTATAATTTTATTACTACAGAAGAATTTGAAGAAAAAATAGGCCAAGAAGAATTTTATGAATATTCAAAACATTATGGACATTATTATGGTACTTCTAAAAAAATTCTTAACGATAAAATTCAAAGTGGTAAAATTATAGTTAAAGATATTGATGTTAATGGAACAGAAAATTTAATTAATTTATTAAAAAATGATATAAAAATAGTTACTATATTTTTAAAAGTTCCTAGAGAAGAACTTATTGAAAGACTATTACAACGTGGAGATGACAAAGAAAAAATTCTTTCAAGATTAACTAGATTTGAATATGAAGAATCTAAAATAGGAATGTATGACTATGTACTAGAAAATAAAGTTTTGGAAGAAACTGTACAACAAGTTATAGATATAGTAAAAAAAGAAATGTAAGAGGTAAGATTTTTTTGAAAAAAAACATTAAAGATTATAATTTAGATGACTTAAAAAATTTAATGGTAGAAATAGGCGAAAAGCCATATAGAGCAGAACAAATTTTTCAATGGATTTTTAAAGAAAACGTTACAAGTTTTGATGATATGACTAATATATCTAAAGAACTTAAAGACAAATTAAAAGAAAATTTTGAGTTACATGTTTTTAATATTATTACAAAACAAGAATCAAAAGATGGCACAAAAAAATATTTGTTTGATGTTTTAGATGGAAATGCAATTGAATCAGTACTTATGGAATATAAACATGGAAAAACAATATGTGTTTCAACACAAATTGGTTGTAAAATGGGATGTAAATTCTGCGCATCAACAGGAGTTCCTTTTATAAGAAACCTTACAGCAGGGGAAATTGTTGAACAGTTATTGGCTATAGAAAGAGATGAAAATATAAAAATTTCTAATTTAGTTTTCATGGGAATAGGCGAACCATTAGATAATTATGATAATGTTATGAAAGCTATAAAGTTGCTTAATAACCAAAAGGGCATAAATATGGGAGCTAGACATATAAGTTTATCTACAAGTGGATTAGTTCCTAAAATATACAAATTAGCTGATGAAAATTTACAATGCACATTATCAATTTCTTTGCATGCAGCTTCAGATGAAAAAAGAAGTAGTATGATGCCAGTAAATGATGTGTACAATATTGAAAAATTAATGGAAGCATGTAAGTACTATATAGAAAAAACTAATAGAAGAATATCTTTTGAGTATGCATTAGCAAAAGAAAATAATGATAATTTAGATGATGCAAAGGAACTTGTAAAACTACTAAAAGGTGTTCTATGTCATGTTAATTTAATTCCTATAAATAAAATTGAAAATGGTAAATTTGCAAAAAGTACAAATGAAAATATAATTAAATTTAGAGATTATTTAAATTCAAAAGGAATAGTTGCTACAATTCGAAGAGAATTAGGCTCAGATATAGATGCTGCTTGTGGGCAATTAAGAAAAAAAGAGGTGAATAAATGAAAATCTTTGCGAAAACCGATGTCGGAAAAGCAAGAGAAATAAACCAAGATTGTTATTACGTTTCGCCTAAGTTAAACTTATACATATTAGCTGACCGGTATGGGTGGATATAATGGTGGAGAAGTTGCAAGCAAACTCGCAGTTGTTGCAGCAAGTAATTATATAGAGAACAATTTTAATGATGTAAAAGATGACAAAGAAAAAATTTTAAACTTAATCAAAAGTGCCATGGAATATGCAAACATGATTGTTCTTGAAAAAGCTAGAGAAAATGAAAATCTAGACCAAATGGGTACTACGCTAGAAATATGTTTAATATATATGAACAAAGCGTATATTGGACATATTGGAGATAGTAGAACTTATAGAATAAGAAAAAATATTATAAGACGAATTACAACAGACCATAGTTATGTTCAAGAATTAGTTAAAGACGGAAAAATAACTAAACAGGAAGCAGAAGAACACCCTAAGAAAAATATGCTTATGAAAGCCTTAGGATGTGAAACATATGCTGAACCAGATGTATTATACAAGAACTTTTTACAAGATGATATTATAGTACTATGTTCAGATGGATTAACTAATATGTTAAAAGAAGAGGAAATCTACAATATAATTAAAGAAAACGAACTTGATCCAGAAGAAGAACTAATAAAAAAAGCAAATGAACTTGGAGGATATGACAATATAACAGCAGTTATAATAAAAAACTAAAGTAGGAGAGGTATAGTTATGAATTTAGAAGGTAAAATTCTTGGAGGCAGATACGAACTAATAGAAAAAATAGGTAACGGAGGAATGGCAACAGTATATAGAGCTAAATGTCATGTATTAAAAAGAGATGTTGCAGTAAAAATATTAAGAGATGAATTTACAACAGATGAAGAATTTATAAAACGTTTTAATATAGAAGCTCAAGCTATAGCATGTTTTACACATCCAAATATTGTTTCTGTTTATGATGTCGGACAAGAGGGGAATTTACATTATATAGTAATGGAATTAGTAAAAGGAAAAACATTAAAAGAAATAATAGTTGAAGATGGAAAATTAGGTTGGAGATGGTCTTTAAAAGTTGCAACACAAATTGCATCAGCTTTAGAATCTGCTCATAAAAAGAATATTATTCATAGAGATATAAAGCCTCACAATATTATAATAACAGAAGATGGTGTAGCAAAAGTAACTGATTTTGGAATTGCTAAGGCTGTATCAAATTCAACAATGACTGCATTTGGAACAACAATTGGTTCAGTACATTATTTTTCACCTGAACATGCAAGAGGAAGTATAACTGACGCAAAATCTGATTTATATTCATTAGGAGTTGTAATGTATGAAATGGTTACAGGAAAAGTTCCTTTTGATGCGGATACACCAGTTTCAGTAGCATTAAAACATATGCAAGAAGAACCAGTTCCACCATCTACAATTAATCCAGATTTACCATCTAGTGTAAATGATATAATTTTAAAAGCTTTACAAAAAGATGCAAATCAAAGATATAATTCAGCAACAGAAATGATAAATGATTTAAATAATGCATTAAAAAATCCAGATGGAAAATTTGTAAATAAATTATCAACAGGATTTTTAGATGAAACAAAAAAAATTGATATCAGTGAAATACAAAAAGGTAATAATAGACATGCAAAAGAACCTGAAAAGAAAAAGGGTAAAGAATCAAAAATGAATCAATATTTTGAAAAACATCCTATAGTAAAAGTTGCTGCAATGACATTAATTGCATTATTAGTTTTAATTGTTACATTTTTAATTGCAACATTAATTATGAATATTGGGGATTCAGAACCTATACAAATTCCTGATTTTGTTGGTAAGACTTTAGAAGAAGCTGAGAAAGAAGCAAGTGAGTTAAAAATCAAAGTAGAAAAAATAGAAGAAAAATATGACAAAGAAATTGAAAAAGGAAAAATTATTTCACAAGAACCAAAATATCAAGATAAATTTACAATTTTAGAAGATTCAACAATAAAAGTTATTGTGAGCTTAGGTCAAGAAATTGTTAAAGTTCCAAAAGTAATTGGGTTAAAAAAAGATGAAGCAACTAAAGCATTGAAAAAAGTAAAATTATCTGTAAAAATAGAAGAAGAATTTAGTGATGAAGTAGAAGAAGGATATGTTATAAAACAACAATATCAAGAAAATGAAGAAATCATGGCAGGAGAAGAAATTCTTATAACTGTAAGTTCAGGAATAGAACAGGTAACAGTACCAAATTTATTAGGAAAAACTGAAACAGAAGCTAAAAAAGCAATTTCAGATGCAAAATTAAAATGGAAAAGTACTTCAAAAACTAGTGATTCAAGCAAGGCTAATGGAGTTGTTGTAAGTCAAAGTATAACAGCAAATAGTGTTGTAGATAAAGAAACAGAAATTACAATAACAGTAAATGAGTTTGAAGAAATAAAATCTGGAACAATCAACATTAATGTAAAATCACTTATAGGATATGAAACTTTATATGATGCTGAAGGAAATGAAGTACCAGCAGAATCTGTTAATTTAGTAGTTGAAGTTGATGGTGAACAAGTTGACTCAAGAACAGTAAGCAAAGCTTCAACAAATGAATCTATAAGAATTGATGCAAAAGGTACAGTTACTGTAAAAGTAAAAATAGATGGAAGTAAAAAAGCTGAACGTAGCTTCAATTTAAATGATGGTACAATAACAATTGATTAAAAATGTAGGGGCGGGTCATGTGTTCGCCCCACAAATAAGTTTATTTCAAATATACCAAAAAAGGAGTAATAAAAATGGCAGAAATTTCAACTTCAATTTTAACTGTAGAAAAAGAAAATGCAACAAAAACATTTTATGATTTAGAAGTAGCAGGAACAGATTATTATCATATAGATATAATGGATGGCAAATTTGTAGAAAAGAATACTGAAGAAATGATGTTTGAATATACAAATACTATAAAACAAATTTCAAATATACCATTAGATGTACATTTTATGGTAGAGGATATTCAATCAAATATAGATAAATATATACCATTTAATCCAAGTATAATTACATTTCATTATGAAGCATGTAAGGATGATGAAGAGGTAATTAAATTTATCAATTATATTAAAGAAAATAATATAAAACCTGCAATATCAATAAAACCAAATACAAGTATTGAAGAAATAAAGAAATTTTTACAACTTCTTCATATGGTACTTATAATGACTGTTGAACCTGGAAAGGGTGGACAAAAGCTAATTCCAGAAACAGTAGAAAAAGTAAAAGAATTAAAAGCATATTTAAAAGAAAATAATTTAGATACATATATTGAAGTTGATGGAGGAGTAAATAAAGAAACTGCAAATTTAGTAAAAGAAGCAGGAGCTGATATACTAGTTTCAGGAAGTGCAATTATTTCTGCAGATGATTTCAAAAAAGCAATTGAAGAAATGAAGGCATAAAATTAATTGCAAAAGATGTAGGGGCGACCATTGGTCGTCCGTTTTTTTGTATAGATTTGCTAAATAATGATAATTGAAATCTGTAGAGTTAATGTAGGGGCGATTTTAATCGCCCGCATTTCGATAAATGTTAGATATTTTTTATTGATATATTAAGCTAAACTATTAATTTTTAAAAATGAAGTACTCATTTATCAAAAATTAATTATTTTAGCTTTTAAACTTTTACTGAAAATTCTTCTGAATTTTCAGTAAATCGATAAGGTGACTACATTATTTTTATTTTGTATTCGAAAAAATATTTTTTATCTTCTTTCTATTCTTTTTAATTATTAAACTTATTTATGAAGATATGAATGTTCTTACTTAATATTAACCACGTTAACCAGACTTCATACATTAATGATAATTTGATTTGACTTATAAAATTATATATGTTAATATAATGCTACCAAAAATAATCATATATTTTTTATTTCTTTGTAATCTTGGTTAATCTAAATTAATCGAGTTAATCATATATTTTAGCAACACCAAATAATTTTGGAAAGGAATGTATATTTATGTTAGCAGTAAGAATTATTCTTTTTATTTTGACAATCGTTACTTTTGCTGGATTTCGGGCATGTTATGGAGATTTTAGGATCTTAACTATAAGGGATGTTATAAGACTAAAGCGTTATCCAGGCCTTTATTGGAAGAACAATCATTATTTTGAGAATAAAAGGCGCTGCCATTTAATGGGCAGAATTATGTTGTATGTTTCAATAATATTATGGGTAACATTTTGTGTATTACTTATTTATACAAATTGTAATTGGTATATAATTCCTAAAATATTATTCCTTACATCAATTTGCTTATATATTTATAAACCTCATGATTCACAGTGTAGTATGCCATTTCCACTTTTATTGTGCATTGGTGGTACCATTATTACTTTTTTAATTGCTGTATTATTAACAAATTTAAATTTGACAGGTACGGATTTAATATACATCATAAAGGAAATATGTAACGATATATAATAATTTAAAAAGAGAAAAGTTAACAAACAAAAATGGCGAAGCAATTCGCCATTTTTTGTTGATTTATTATCAAAAATATGTTATTATGTTAACACGCTTAATTGCACATTGAAAAAAAGATGACCATTTGGTTATCTCATAGGTTTACTTAACATTTTTTCTAAGAAACTGTTATGACACCTCTTTTTAATGTTGCAAAAAAAATAATATTAAAATGGAGCCCCGCTAACAGAGCAAGAAATATAAAGAATTTGCCAATCTTTATGTTTTGGGAACGAAAGCCAATTTTAAGCGTTGGCCTAGGGAAAGGAAGTTATGAGAAGTTTTTTAGAAATAACTTTGAAAAATGGCTGCTTTACAGGTACAAATGGTTTAAATGTAACAGAATTCAAAAATTATACTGTAAAAGGAAATGGCTGGGAATGTTACATTGAAAGAAGTGGTAGAATCTTCTGTCGGACTGTTGAGGAAGATAAAATAATTCACTACACCATAACCACAGCAGGTTACTTTACAATTACTTACATTGAAGTAGATAAAGTAACAAAAGTATTGAAAGAAGGATACATAACGGATAGGAAAAAAGGTCTTGAAAACGGAACTATTTTCCTTTCGGATGGTCCCATTACTAAAAGAGTTGCATTTTTCAGAAGTGTGGGACTGAAAGAGTTCCAAAACAAATATGGCATAAACGGCGGAATAAAAAAAATAGACCCTAATACGATATATTCTGTCAGAAATGCACATTGCAATAATCTTGAGACTTCAGGAGATGTTATACCTGATATTGGAACATTTTGTGAGATAATTACAGATGGAACCAAAGAAAAAATAGGTGAAGTTTGGGGTAACACGGAAGAACTTAAGGAGAGATTTCCAAATTGCAATGCATTTGAATTGGAAGAAATGTTCGAGGTAAAAGATGCTACATGGGTTATAAAACACGTTAAAACCTGGAATGAAGATAAAGTAACAGAATACCGTATTTTATATTCTAAGGAAAATTATACCCAAATTGAAATCCCTGATAATTACAAAGTGATTTAACATTATAAGGAGTAATTTATATGGCAGTTTTAGAAGTAACTATAAAAGAAGGAAAATTTGTTCAAACAAACAATATAAAGGTTGAAGAATTTTCTGATAATTATGTCCGTGGCAATGGATGGGAAGCTTTTATTACACCTAATGGTAGAATAAAATGCCAAGCGATTCAAAAAGATGAAAATGATATTGAACATAAAATATACTATGTTATCAATACAAGAGGTTCATCTTGGTTAAGATATAAAAAAGGCATAAATCCACCTATTCTTCTTAAACGGGGTTACGTAGTCGCAAAAGGTGAAAGTATAAAAAATGGTACAATAGGACTTTCTGGTGGATCAATTCAAAAAAGGTATGTTTATTTCCGAAATGAGGCATTACAAAACTTTTTAATGGAGTATGGCATAAGTAAAATAAATAGATTAAATCCAAATAGAATCTATCAGGGATATCTTATTTATAATGATAATGAAAAATATTATTCTACTATCATAACTGATGGAGAAGAGGAGATAATCTCTAATACTCCTAATGAAAAAGAACGTCTTACCAAAAGTCTGGCAACTTCGAAAGCGTTATTTGTAGGATCTGAAAAAACAAGTGTAAAGAACGCAACATGGGTTTTGCAAATAATTCAAAAGAAATTAGGAGAAGAGTGTCAAATTTACAGAATTTTATATTCACTCGAAAGTTTCAAGGACCTCAATATTCCATCGGAATACAAGGTTAAGTAAACCTATCAAAAAAAGCGTTGACCATACTTGTTATGGGCAACGCTTTTTTCTATCTTATTATTTTAAATTATTTATAATAATTCCAATTCCTAATATTATTCCTAATAAAACAATTATTGAGCCTGCATAAGGAATAAAACTTAAACCGTACAAAATTCCTGAAAGCATTATTACATATAACCAACTAGGAATTTTGTCAAATTTAGAATGTATAAATTCTGAAAATCCAGTTATAAAAGTAGGAACAGATAAAGTTAAAAGTAATATATAAATAGCTAATATTATAAATGCAAGTAAAGAACCTACTCTAATAAATAATAATAAGGCGATTATCAAAGGTAAAATAACAAAAGTTAAAACACCAAATCCTAGAAATTTTAAAATATCTAATGTTTTAAAATTTGACAGTTTGTCCATAAAGCCATTGAAGAATTTTTTTATAATAAAGTAAAATGATATACAATAAATAACTAAACTAGCAAAACTAATTATTTTAGTAAATGTTTTTTCAAAATTAAACAGTTTTAATTTTGAAAAATTAGTTTTTCCAGAAACTAATTCAGATGATAGCTCTAATTCATTTTTTGTAGAATAATCCAAATTACCAAGTATAGAAGCATTAGAGCCGAAGTATATATTTTTTCCTACTAATTTAGCGTTTTCTTTTACTTCTCCAGATAATTCAATAGATTTTGCTTCTGCATTTAAATTACTATATACTATAAAATCAGAATTTGTAATAATATCATTTGATTTTAGAAAAGCATTTCTTCTAATTATACCTGATAAAGTAGAATTAGAAGAATTTAAATATAAATCTTGAAGAATAAGACCATTATAAGTCATAGTAAATTCTTCGGAAGTTACATATGTATTTCCAGCAATTTGACCTGATAAATTAACTTTATCAGAACAAATAAAAGCATTCCCATAAATTACAGAGCTTTGACCAAGTTCTACTTCTTTGGCTATTACATATAAATCACCTTCTATAGAAGAACCAGGTTCTAATGTGAATTTATCTGTAATTATATAAGCATTACCAAATATTTTTGAGGATATATTTACTGTTTCGACCTTATTATCAGTAGTATAAGTTACATCTGATTTTAAAGAAACATTATCTGCAATAATAAATAAATCTCCTGTTATTATTCCACCTTCTTCATGTGGAGAAAGAACGAAATCTTTTGTTGAAATAAAGGCGTTTCCTAAAATCATTTTTGTAATTTCAGTAGATTCTTTATTTTCTATATAAATATCGCCATCATTTGTGATATTAGTTTCAGTTGTAGAAATATCAGTTGCAAATACAATGGAATTTAATAGAATTATAGCTGAAAATAAGAATAAAAATAATTTAAATTTAGATTTTAACATAAAAACACCTTCCTTAAGTAAAATATTTAATATACTTCAAATATATAATTAAATATTTTGTTTGTCAATGTAAAAAGAACAAAAAGAAGATAAAGGACACATGTCACATTTAGGATTCTTAGCAGTGCAAGTGTTTCGACCATGCCACACTAATAAATGATTTATGTCTTTATAATATTTTTTCGAATATAATTTTAGTAAATCTTGTTCAATTTTTAGAGGGTCTTTTTCGGAAGATAAACCTAATCTATTACTAATTCTTTTAGCATGAGTATCTATAGCAATACCTATTGGATTATTAAAAGCTTCAAGCATAATTACATTAGCACTTTTTCTTCCTATGCCGGGAAGGGTCATTAAAAGATCTATATCAGCTGGCAATTCACCATTGAATTCATTTAAAACTTTCTTTGCATATGCTTTAATATTTTTAGCTTTTACTTTATAAAAACCACATGGAAATATTAATTTCTCTAATTCTACTATATCAATATTTATAAAATCCATGGGTGTGTTATATTTTTTGAAAAGAGATGCTGTTACAATATTAACTCTTGCATCTGTACATTGAGCAGAAAGCATAACACTAATACCTAATTCGAAAGGAGTAGTAAAGTCTAAACTGCATTTAGCATCTGGATATGTTTTTTTTAGTTTTTCAATTATTTCAATAAGTTCTTTATTAGTTTTCATTATAATCACCTTTTTTTAAAAAATTTAATATATTATAGTAAGAATTAAAAGAAAGTAGGGAACAGTTTATTATGCTAAACTTATTAAAAAAAACATTAGCTGTATGTTTAATAGGATTTGGAATTGGGATTTTATTAGTAATTTTACTTCCGTTATCTGGTTGGCTTTTTATAATTGGAAGTGTTGTGGTATGTGTAGGTTTAGCATGGTTATGCTGTTAAAAAAATTCTATTAATATAATGAATCAAATAATAAAGGAGAGTGTGGTAAATATGACAATAGTTGTAAAAAAAGTTCCTAAATTCTTGAGAGGTTTTGTTAAATTAATATTTGGTGTAAAATAATTTTTACATAATAAAAAAATAGGTGTTACACCTATTTTTTTATTATGCTTTTGTTACTTTACCTGCACGTAGGCATTTAGCACAAACTTTTATTTTTTTTGGTTGACCATCTATAATAGTTTTTACTGTTCTTAAATTTGGTTTAAAAGTTCTTGAAGTTCTTTTGCTTATATGTGAACGAGTTATGCTAAGTTGATTACCATAGTTTACAGATTTATCACAAATTTCACATTTTGCCATTTTATTAGCACCTCCTAAACGAAAAATAAACTGACTATCTAATAGTTTAACATATATTTTTTTACTTTACAAGCAATTTTTGAAAAAAAATGAATTTTGTATTATTGTTTTTTGTAGGGGGCAGGTCTTGACCGACCCAGGGCAGGTCAAGACCTGCCCCTACATATACAATATAATTTTACATATACAAAATATCAATTATTTCTTGTTTTTATTTCTACAATATTATATAATATGGGACAATAAATAATGAAAGAAGGAATAATAATGAAAAAATATTTTTTTACATCAGAAAGTGTTACAGAAGGACATCCAGACAAATTATGTGATTTAATTTCAGATAGTATATTAGATGAATGTTTAAAACAAGATAAAGAATCAAGAGTTGCAGTTGAAACATTTGCTTCAAAAAATTTAATTACTATAGCTGGACAAGTTACAACAAATGCTAATTTTGATGCAGAACAAATTGCAAGAAATGTTTTAAAAGAAGTTGGATATGATAATGAAAATATTGATATAGATTATAGAACTTGTAAAATTGAAACCAATATTACAAAACAAAGCTCTGATATAGCAATGGGAGTTGATATTGGTGGCGCAGGAGACCAAGGTATAATGTTTGGTTATGCTTGTGATGAAACAAAAAGCTTAATGCCATTCGCAATTGATATGGCACATATGTTAGCAAAAAGATTAACAGAAGTAAGAAAGGCAGGAATAATAAAAGGCATAAGACCAGATGGAAAAACACAAGTAACAGTTGAGTATGAAAATGATACTCCGAAAAGAATTGAAACAATTTTAATATCAAATCAACATGATGAAAATAAAGATTTAGAAGAATTAAAAAAAGAAATAAAAGAAAAAGTTATAAATGAAGTTATTGATTCAAAATATATAGATGAAAATACAAAAATCTATGTAAATCCTACTGGAAGATTTGTTATAGGTGGACCTTTAGGTGATACAGGATTAACAGGAAGAAAAATTATTGTAGATACATATGGTGGATATGCAAGACATGGTGGAGGAGCTTTTTCAGGGAAAGATGCAAGTAAAGTAGATAGGTCTGCAGCTTACATGTTAAGACATATTGCAAAAAATGTTGTAGCAAATGGATATGCGAAAAAATGTGAATTACAATTAGCATATGCAATTGGAATGACAGAACCACTTTCTGTATATATAGATACTTTTGGAACAAATACAATTTCAGAAGATGAAATTGTAGAAAAAATAAAAGAACAATTTAACTTGACACCAAACGGAATTATTGAATATTTGAAATTAAAAGAACCAATATATACAAAAACTACAAATTATGGACATTTTGGAAAACCATATTTAACATGGGAAGAAACAATTAAATTTTAATTATTACTAGTGACACTAACAAAAAGTTAATCATATAATACTTTGAAAGAGGAGGAAATATGATTAACTTTTTTTTTAGTGGAATTTTTTGGGTTTTAGCAATGTATGGATTAATTGAAATAATAAAAGAAATTTATTATTTATGTGTATGTACAAAACTGAAATCTAATGGAATATATATAATTATAGCAGCTAAAGATGAAGAAAATAAAATAGAAGGTTTTATACGTTCATTGTTATTTAAAGTAATATGTAATAATGAGGATTATATAAACAATATAATTTTTACTGATTTAAATTCTAAAGATGAAACAGGAAAAATCATGGAAAATTTAACTAAAGAATATAAAGAAGTACGCTTTTTGAAATGGAAAAATTGTAAGGAATTAATTGAGGATATAGATAAAACATAAATAATTTTAAAAATGTAGGGGCGGGCCCTGTGTTCGCCCCTACAGGAAATATTATAATAATACAAACCACAAAAAACACTTTTTTACCATTTACTTTCAAAAAAATACCAATTATTAAAAAAGTATAGTTTTGAAATTAAATTTATGCTAAAATAAATTCATAAGAGGTGATACTTTTGAAAGTAGAAATAAATATAAATCCGGAAATTGAAGAAACAAAAATAGTAATACATGCAAAAGAAATTACAAATGAAGTAACAAAGTTAGCTAACTCTTTAACAGAAGAAAATATTAATACTATAATAGGTTTTTTAGATGATAAAGTATACATATTAGATAAAAAAGATATAGAAAGTTTTTATACTGAGGATAATAAAATCTTTGCAAGAAATAAAGACCAAAAGAAATATTACATTAAATATCGTATGTATGAATTAGAAGAAAGTTTAAAAAATACATCTTTTATAAGAATATCAAATTCCGAAATTATTAACTTTAATGAAGTTAGGAACTTAGATTTAGGAATTATTGGAACAATAATTGTAAACTTTAAAAGTGGAAATACAGCGTATGTATCAAGAAGAAATGTAGCAAAAATAAAAAAATATTTAAATATATGAGGTGATAAAAATGAAAAATAGAAATGTTTTAAAATTAGCATTAATTGGAACTCTTGTTGGAATAGTAGTGTTTGATATAGTAAATATAGTGTTATATTTAACAGAAGGATTTTGTGTGAAAATAGAAAATACAGGAAGTTTAATTATGGGTTATTTGACTTCAAGTATATTTACAACAGTTTTAGTATTAACATATTTTAAATTTAAAAAAATAGAAAAATCTGAAATGTCAATAGTAAAAAAAGGTCTTTTGATATTTGCATTAGCACTTATTATATTAACAATATTTGAACTGTCAATTATTGTTCAAGATGAAATATTTAAGTCAAGAGAAGCTGGTATAGTATTAATATTAGTATATATTATCACTACTTTTGTAAGTGGACTAGTAGAAATGATTATATTTGCAAATAATAAAGGAAATGTAAAGGAAATAAATAAAAAAATAAGAGAAAAAGAATTAGAATAAAAATAATATAATAATGTTGGGGCGGGCAATTTAAGTCCGTTCTTATTTTTTAGATTCTATTCATTATTGAATTGTAAAATTTTTTATGATATAAATTAATTATTAAAAAAGTAAAGAAGGATTAATAATTGGAAATACAAGGTCAAATAACAGAAATAATATATCAAAATGAAGTTAATAGTTATACAGTAGCAGAATTTCAAATGGAAGATGAAATTACAACAGTAGTAGGATATTTACCTTTTATAAATAAAGGCGATAGTTTGAAATTAATTGGTAAATTTGTTACTCATCAAGACTATGGAGAACAATTTAAAATAGATACATTCGAAAAAATAGTGCCACAAACTTTAGAAGCATTAGAAAATTATTTAGCAGGAGGTATTATAAAAGGAGTTGGTCCTGCTACTGCAAGTAAAATAGTAAAAAAATTTGGTGATGAAACTCTTTCAATATTAAAGTTTGAACCAGCTAAATTATCACAAATAAAAGGAATTACACCTACTAGAGCAGAAGAAATTTCTCAAGAATTTAACGAAAAATGGGAGCTATGGCAAATAGTAGGATTTCTAGAGAAGTTTGGAATCAGTGCTTCAAACAGTAAAAAAGTATATGAAAAACTAGGAAAAGATGCAGTGTCAGAAATTGAAAAAAATCCATATATATTACTTGAAATAACTTATGGTGTAGATTTTAAAAAAATAGATAAAATGGCAATGGAGTTAGGACTAGCGGTAGATAGTATTCAAAGAATAGAAAGTGCTGTAAAATATGGATTGATTTTAGCTACATATAATGGTAATACTTGTACTATTGAGGAAAACTTAATCAAATTTGTTAAAGATTTATTAAATGTACAAGAAGAACATATAGAACAAGCAATAATAAATTTAAAAGTAAAGAATGCAATAGTAATTGAAGAAAGAAATGAAAAGGAACGATGGATATATTTAAGCGAACTTTTTCAATGTGAAAAAAATGTTGCAATGGGATTATTAACATTAAATGCTGCAAAAAATGTAAAACAAATAAAAAAATTTAAAGAAGAATTCAAAAAAATTGAAAAGAGAGCAAATATAGAATTATCAGAAAAACAAAAAGAAGCTATAGAAGCGGTAAATGACCATAATGTTTGTATTATAACAGGAGGTCCAGGAACAGGGAAAACAACAATAATAAAATTTATTATTGAAATATACAAAAATGCCGGAAGAAAAGTTGTGCTATGTGCGCCTACAGGAAGAGCTGCAAAAAGAATGACAGAAGCTACAGGTGAAGAAGCAAGTACAATTCATAGATTATTAGAAATAGGAAAGATTGAGGAAGGTCAATCAGTATTAGATGTTGAAAAACAAATTGCACCGATAGATGCAGATGTTATAATTATAGACGAAGTATCTATGGTAGATACAGCTTTAATGAATTATATATTAAAAGGTGTATACTTAGAAACAAAATTAATTTTAGTAGGAGATACAAATCAGCTTCCATCAGTAGGACCTGGAAATGTATTAGAAGATATAATTGATTCAGGAAGTTTGACTGTAATTGAGCTAAATGAAATTTTTAGACAAGCAGCAAAAAGTAAGATAATAACTAATGCACATAAAGTTAATAATGGAGAAAATTTTATAAATAAAAATAATGAAGAAGATGATGATAAATTAAAAGACTTTTTTGTAATAAACGAAACATCACAAGAAAAGATGTTATATGATGTTGTATCACTTTGTAAAGAAAGATTGAAAAAATATGGCGATTATGATTTCTTCAAAAATATACAAGTATTAACTCCGACTAAAAAAGGAAGTTTAGGTACTAGAGAATTAAACAAAATATTACAACAGAATTTAAATTTGAATATAAAAAATGAAAAAAGTTATGGAGATAGAATTTTTAGAGTTGGCGATAAAGTAATGCAAACAAAAAATAACTATGATATTTATTGGGAAAGAGCTATTAATGATAAAATTGAAATAGGAAGCGGAATATTTAATGGAGAATTTGGAATAGTTTCACGGAATAGATGAGGATGAAAAACAAATTGAAGTTGTATTTGATGATGAAAAAACAGCGTGGTATGGTTTTAGTGAGTTAGAGGAACTGGAACATAGTTATGCAATAACAATACATAAATCTCAACGGAAGTGAATTTGATGTAGTAATAATGTGTATACCAAATGGAATACCAATGTTACTTACACGAAATATATTATATACAGGTATAACAAGAGCAAAAGAACTTTTAATATTACTAGGTAATGATAAAACTATAGAATACATGATAAATAATGTGGATTCTAAAAAAAGAAATACTGGTCTAAGATATAAATTAGAAAATTTTTCAAAATAATTTAATTTTTAAACAATATACGAAAAAATGTTCGCAAATTTATTGACAACAAAATAACACTAATATATAATTGGAAAAGGAAAATAAAGGAAAAGCAGAATTGCGGTTGCCACTTACATATCTACATAGAATGGAGGTGGTGCTAATGATAGAGAATTATTTGATTACAATAATAGAAATACTTTTAACTGCACTTGTTGCAGTAACTATTTTAGCATTTGCCTTGATTATAGTGTTAACTATAGTTTTGAGCAAACAACAATAAAACAATAAAGAAGTACTTCTCTGCTTTGACGAGGGAGAAAATACTTCTTTAAAATAACAACTGGCAACCACACTATGTGGCTCCTTATTTTCCTATATTATAAAACAAATTTTCGAATATGTCAAATTAAAAATTAACAAAGGAGTAATAGATGTTAGATTTAAAAAAAGATGTAAAGTATATAAAAGGAGTGCGGACCTGCAAGAGCTACTTTATTAAACAAAGTTCGGAATATTTACACTAGAAGATTTATGCTATTATTTTCCAAGAACATATGAAGACAGGGGAAAACCTAAAAATATAGCAGATGTTGTAGATGGAGAAGAAGTTTTAATTGAAGCGGTATGTACATCAAGAATGTCTGAAGCAAGAATAAGAAAAAATATGACAATATATAAACTAAGGGTTGTAGATGACACAGGGACAGCACAAATAACATGGTTTAATCAGAGGTATTTAAAAAATAAATTTATAATTGGTGAAAAATATAAGTTTTATGGAAAAGCAAAAACACGAATAGGTTATATTGAAATGAATTCTCCAGTCTTTGATAGTGAAGCAACAAGCAAAAATACTGGTAAAATTATACCAATATATCCATTAACTTATGAATTATCACAAAATGTAATAAGACAAATAATAGAAAATGGACTAAAAGAAATTGAAAGTGATTTTGAAGAAACTTTACCACAATATATATTAGAAAAGTATAGTGTTGAAGAATTAAATACAGCAATAAAGCAAATTCATTTTCCAGAGGATTTTGAAAGTTATAATAAAGCAAGAAAAAGGCTAGTTTTCGAAGAATTATTAGTTATGCAATTAGCATTATTAAATATAAAAAATAAATATAGTGAAGATAAGAATGGAATAATTTTTGATAAAAAAATAAAAATGTCAGATGTAATAAATGAATTACCATTTAAACTAACAAATGCACAATTAAGAGTATTAGAAGAAATTGATAAAGACATGGAATCGAATAAACCAATGAATCGATTACTACAAGGAGATGTTGGTTCTCGGAAAAACAGTTATATCAATCACAGCTGCATATAAAGCAGTTAAATCAGGTTATCAAGTTGCAGTAATGGCTCCAACAGCAATACTTGCTAGACAACATTTAGAAAATTATAAAAAAATGCTAAACAAATTTAATATAAAATGTGAACTTTTAGTAAGTGGATTAAAGAAAAAGGAAAAAGAACATATATTAGAAAATTTACAAACAGGAAAAACAAATATAATTATTGGAACACATGCTTTATTAGAAGAAAGTGTTATATTTAAAAATTTAGGATTAGTTATTACTGACGAACAACACAGGTTTGGAGTAAAACAAAGAAGTAAAATAAATAGTAAAGGAGAAAATCCTGATGTTTTAGTTATGACAGCAACACCTATTCCAAGAACTTTAGCACTTATATTATATGGAGATTTAGATATTTCAATTATAGATGAACTTCCGCCAAACAGAAAGAAAATAGATACATATGCAGTAACCAAGGATATAGAAGAAAGAATAAATATATTTATAAAAAAACATCTAGAAGAAGGAAGACAATGCTATATTGTATGTCCATTAGTAGAAGAAACAGAAGAAATTGAAGCAAAAGCTGTTTTAGAGGTTTATGAAAAATATAAAAATGTATTTAAAGAATATAAAGTAGAATATTTACATGGAAAAATGAAGCCAAAAGAAAAAGATTCTATAATGGAAAAATTCAAAAATGGAGAAATTCAAGTACTAATATCTACAACAGTAATTGAAGTTGGAGTAGATGTTCCTAATAGTAATATTATGGTAGTTGAAAATGCTGAAAGGTTTGGATTAGCAACACTTCATCAATTAAGAGGAAGAGTTGGTAGAGGAGAATATAAATCTTATTGTATATTAAAGTACGAAGGAAAAGGTAAAAACACTAAAGAGAGAATGAAAGTAATGACAAGTACGAATGACGGATTTGTAATTTCTGAAAAAGACTTAGAATTAAGAGGTTCAGGTGAGTTTTTTGGAACAAAACAACACCGGACTTCCAGAATTTAAAATAGCAAATTTATTTGAAGATATAGAAATGCTAAAATCAGTACAAAGTGTAGCAATAGAAATAATGCAAGAAGATTCAAATCTGTGCAAAGAAAAAAATATTAGATTAAGAAAACAAATTGAGAAAAAATTTGAAAATAGAATAGAAATTTAAAAAAATAGCGAGAGAATCAAGTTCTCCCGCTACCCATGCCAATGCTTGGATTCTGGATATAAAGAGTGGTATCGTCATCAGCCTTTTTAAAAACAACCACAACATCACCATACCCTTTTACTCCCAGTATCGATAAGGATTCAACAGGAAGAGATATAAGCATTTTCGAATCTAAATACGAAGTGCCAATAAGATTAAATCCTTCCGGAAATTTCTCTTCCGTTGTTAAGCAGATTGTGTTTCCACAAAAACTGATATACAAATCAGTTTGCTTCCAATCATCGTGAAGCCCTTTAGGGATTCTAACTGACCGTTTTGAACCTAATTCTGGCATGTTTTCACCTCCCTTATTAGGTAATGTGATTATATAAATTATATCATAAATTTTAATAAAAAACAAAAAAAGAAAGGAGTAATAATATGAACGAGGTAAAAATAGGGAAAGTTTATAGACATTTTAAAGGTAATTATTATTATATAGAAGATATAGCATTAGACTCTGAAAACAAAGAAAGAATGGTTATATATAAACCAATTTATGATAGAGAAGATTCTAAAATATGGGTAAGACCTGAGAAAATGTTTTTAGAGGAAATTGATATTAATAGACCAGATAATATTACAGGACAAAAATACAGATTTGAATTAGCAAAAGATATAGAAAAAAATTATTTGAAATAATACTTAAGGGAGAGCCATGTTTGTATAATAAGGTTCTCCCTTAATAATTTACATATTTGCTAGTTCATAAAAGAATGGTATCATATAACTGATTATAAATAGGAGAATAGGTATGGAAATTATAATAAATCCTATGAATTTAGCTTTGCTTGATTTACTTTTTACCATATATATAATTCCTAAAATAAGGCATATAGGTAAAAGAATGAATATTGAAACAGCAACTCCTATAGTTTGAATTAAACTAGTAATTTTTAATGACATTGTTGATATTTCATCAACAGATGAATCATCATGTGTTTTAACAGGATAAGGTTTATATGAAGAGCTTATTTCCTCGGTATCATCTTCAGTATCATCATATGGTCTAAGAGAATCATGTGTTAATCCTGAGCTTGTTTCTTCATTATCATCTTCAGCATCATAATTATCTTCATATTTAACAACATCATCATCTACATTATTTCCATATTCATCTAATATAGAATCTATTATAGAAATTGGTTGAAATTCATCGGAGTCGGAAGATGCATTAACAGAATCAGGTGTAAAAGTTCCTAGTGAAATTGTTGTAAATAGTAATATAATAGAAATACTTAATAATAGAAGTTTAATAAATTTTAACATTACAATCTCCTTTTTAATAAATTTAGTTAATATTATCATTGATGTATATTTTTTACAATATTGAAACAATAAATTTATAAACAAAAATACATAATTTGCATAATTTTTCTAAATGTGTTATAATTAACATAAGTTATTAAAACAAAAGAGTGTTGGAGGGATGCAATATGTCAGATAAAGATTATGAAAAATTATTAGAGGATAAAAAATTTTTAGAATATGTAATAGGCAATATGATGGATATATATAATGATTTACAAAAAGGAGAAAATACTCAGAATATAATGGAAGGGATTCAGTTAAATATTGAACAAGCGCTACAACCTAAGTTAGATGCAATATATAAAGCAATAGCTGAAGCTGAAAAGGCTAAAGAGAAGGAACAAAGAGAAGAAAATAATAGTAAATCAGAAACTAAACCTTGGGAATTAAAACCAGAGGATTTAAGCAAAATAAAAAATGGACAAGCAAAGATAGTTGCAAGAGTTGCGGGTTCTAAAGAAAATCAACAAAAAAACGCACTTGAAGATAATGTTATAGATTAAAACAAGTATAAAAATCACTTTTTTACTAAAAATAGTAAAAGGGTGATTTTTTATGATAAATTTTAATACAGATTTAGCAGATGAAAGAAGAGATATTTTTAAAAAGGCAAATAAAATTGATGATGAAGTTCCGGGAATAGAAACAGAGGAAAAAGTTATAAATGAAAACGTAAAGATATATAAAGTAAAAATATTAGATGAACAAGGAGAAAATGCTTTAGGAAAACCAAGAGGAATTTATACAACAATAGATGTGAAAAACTTGAAAATTGCGACAGATGACGATATACAAAAAGCATCTGAAGTAGTTACTGAAGAATTGAAAAATTTATTCAACAAACATATTCAAAGCAAAGAAGATATTTTAGTTGTTGGACTAGGAAATGTGTATGTAACACCGGACTCTTTAGGACCAAAAGTTATACAAGATATAGATGTAACAAGACATTTGTTAAATTATGCACCACAATATTTAGATGAGAATACAAGACCAGTAAGTGCTATTTCTCCAGGTGTTTTAGGTACAACAGGAATTGAAACAGTAGAGATTTTAAAAGGAATAGTAAACAATATAAAACCAAAATTGGTAATAGTAATAGATAGTTTAGCGTCAAAAAGTATTGAAAGAATTAGTAGTACAATCCAAATAGCAGATACAGGGATTGTACCAGGCGCAGGAGTAGGCAATGTTAGAAATGAAATTAGCCAAGAAAGTTTAGGAATTCCTGTAGTTGCAATAGGGGTGCCAATGGTGGTAGACGCAGCAACAATAGCAACTGATAGTTTAGATATGTTTATAGAAAAAGTAAAAGAGAATAATGAAGGAGAAAAACTATATAATATATTAAATGAACTTACAGGAAATGATAAATACGAAATGATAAGAGAAGTACTTTCTCCTAATAATTATAATTTAATAGTAACACCAAAAGAAATAGATGATTTAATAGAAAATATGTCATCAGTAATAGCAAGAGGAATAAACTTTGCAGTATAAATTAATATAAAACATTGTAGGCACGATTTTAATCGTTTGTAGTAAATCAAAATAATGTAGGGGTCGTCGCCCACGGCGACCCGATAAAATAATAATGATAATATTATAAAAATGTAGTGACAATTTTAATCGCCCGCAAAAAATAAAAATGTTTTAAGTATGAAATTCTATACTATAATTAAATATTATTCATAAAGCAGATAATTAATTGTTAATTATCTGCTTTTATGATATTATAATTTTGAAAAAGTTAAAAAAGGAGTTTTATATGAAAATATATGTTATTAGACATGGTCAAACAGATGTTAATTTAGAAAATAAAATAAATTCGTTAAATGATGACGATTTAAATGAAACAGGAATAATACAAGCTAAACAAGTTGGAAAAAAACTAGAAAATGTAGATTATGATTTTATAATATCATCTCCATTAACTAGAACTAAACATACAGCAAATTTATTGAATATTAAAAGTAAAGATATAATTTTTGATAATAGATTATTAGAAAGAGATGCAGGTATATTTACTAAACAACTAATAGAAAAGATAGATGAAGAGGATTGGTGGAATTTAAATCCTAAACAAGATTATAAAGATGCAGAAACTGTAAAGAATGTTTTAGATAGAGTATATGATTTATTAGATGAATTAAAAAATAAATATAAAGATAAAACGATATTGTTAGTTACTCATGGGGGAACTAGTAAAGCAATAAGTTGTTATTTTAAAGGTATTCCAGAAGATGGAATTATAAAAAAATATGAACATGATAATTGTGAGATACATGAGTTTGAATTAGAATAATATTTTAAATCAAACTAATTAAATAAATCAAAAATAAATGCACAGGATAGAAGAAATATAAAAGGTATTTTATATTTCTTCCTTTTTTGCCGTTATAAAGACAAATGAAGAATAATGCACCAATAACAAAAAGTGAAGAATATATATAAGAAAGATGAAATCCATACATATAAATCCTGTATAAATTTTTAAGTAAAACTGCAATAATAAAGCCTAAACACATAACTAATTTATTATTTCTAAATAAATAGAAAATAAAAATTATAGCAATCCCATAAAATCCATAGTCAAAACTGCATAGTTCTGCAACAATTCCTAAAATAATAGCGCATAAGATTCCTAAAAATTTATATTTAATTTTATCATAAATAAAAATTGCTAAAAGTCCAAATAGTAATGTGAAAAAAACATTTAAAGATAAATTAATTCCCATAGAATATTGAAAAAGCATAAAAGGAATTTGAGAAATAATTGCAAAAATAAATAATCTAAACAAATATTTATATACATCTTTTGTATGTGAATAGCCTTCAGAAATTTGAAAAGCAAAAATAGGAAAGGCAAATCTACCAATATAATTAAACCATGATGCGCCACCCATTATAAGATAACCAACATGGTCAAATGACATTGAAATTATTGCAATTACTTTTAAAACAAAACTACTCATATAATAATCTTCTTTCTTTTTACATTTTAGATTATTATATAGGAATTGATATAGATTTGTAAAGATGTTGGAATTTAGAATTTGGAATTTGGCTATATAGGGTGAAAACTGCGAAGAGTTTCTATATACATCCAATCACCAAATGCCAAAATCTAAATGCTAATAATAAAATTTAATGTTGTTAGACATATGCACTAATTTAATATTTCATTATACTACTATAATTATACATCTCACATATTTTACAATCAGTACATATATATATTCTCTTATCAAAAATTAATTTTAATGTATTTATAAATTCATCTTCATTATCAATAATATGAATTATAATTTTCTTCGGCAATAATGAGAGTAAAGTACTTAAGGCAAAATCATTTGAGGAAAATGATATATCAGATAAATACTTTATTTCAAAAATATTGTCTTCTGCATTTATTAGATTTTTATTCTCATCCAATAAAATAGATTCCTTATTTTTATATATTAAATGAACTTCTTTATTTGAAGAAGATTTGGAGTTCACATATAATTTTAATAAATCGATAAATTCATGATATTCTTTATCAACAACAAATTTATTTACAGATAAGTCTATAATTGAATCTAATATTTTTATATATTCTTTTATTCTAAAAGTAACAAATCCATCTAACAACATGTATTTATTAGAAGAAATATATTTGTATATAGACAAATATAAAGAATCTTTTCTTGTTAAAGATTCTTCTTCTTTGGAATTCAAAATTTCCATACAGATTTTTAATATAGAATATTGTTCTATTTCTGAAAAGTAGAAATAATTTGTATTGAGCATATTTTTTACTATTTTTTGTTCATAAAAAAGCAAAACAGTATTAGCTATTATTTCTGATATAACTTTATAAAATAAATCTATATTGTATCCTTTATAATGGATGATTATATTTTTATAAAATTTAAATTCTAGATTTGAAATATAAACATTTTCTAATTTAGATGATTTAATACTTTCTAATAGATAATTTATAATATTACTATTATTAGTTTTTATACAAAATGATTTAAGCACAAAAAAAATCCCCTCTCTATTCAAAAATATTATCTACCAAAAAAGTATTTGATATACATATTTTATGATAAAGAGGAAGATTTTGTAACTTGTATGAATTTTAAAAATAAATCATGTAATCGATTTCAGGGAATAAGCAGTCCTGCTTGTTAATATTTTTTAAAAATTCTTCATCAATAGAATCTGATTTAATTTGTTCGTATAGTTTTGTAAATCTACCAATATGAATTTTGATTCTTTTTTTTGCATAATCAACCATAGTTCCATGAGTTATAATGAATAGCCAGTCGCTACTTTGTGCTAAAAGTAATTCTCTAGCGCATTGGTTTAATGCTTTTTTCTTTAATCCTTTTGCATTAGGGAAGAGATGTGCAAGTTCGACCATTCTATCACCAGCAACATGTAAATGCTTATGAGCATAATCATTACTATTGTTAAGCCATACTTCACTATAACCATTAGCTCCCCAACTTGATATACATGGTGTACAAACTTGCATTGAAGGATATTTGTCTATATATTCGCCAGGGGTAATTAATTTAAAATTACCCTTATCATAATGTATTTTTTTAAATAATATATATAGCCAATAAGGACCTTCATACCACCAATGACCATAAAGTTCGGCATCATAAGGACACACTACAAGAGGAGGAGTATCCATTACTTCTGAAAGTGCATTTATTTGTTCAACTCTTGAATCAAAGAAATGACCTGATTGTTTTTCAGCAGAATCTTTTGCCCATTGTAAATTATAATAGTCTTTAAAACCTTCTTTAGAAGTTATTCTGTGATATTTAATTCCAGTGTTTACTCTAACTCCATTTTTTGCAATATAAGGTTTTATATATTCATAATCTGCATCGTAACCGATGTCACGATAAAATTCACGATAATTAAAATCACCAGGGTATCCACAAACAGAACTCCAAACTTGTTTTGAACTTTCAATGTCACGACCAAAAGCGATTACTCCATTAGGTGATACAATAGGAGCAAAAGTACCATAAATAGGAGTTGGGTCTGCATATAAAATACCATGAGATTCTGTAATAATATAATCTATTCCAAATTCTTTTAAATACTTGTCAGCTTCCGGAACATAACCACATTCAGGAAGCCAAATTCCTCTAGGTTTTCTGCCAAAGTATTTTTCATAAGTTTGAACTCCAACAGCAATTTGAGCTTTAACAGTTGCTTCAGTAACATATAGAATAGGAAAATAACCATGTGTTGCACCACAAGTAATTATTTCAAGAACTCCGATGTCTTGGAAATATTTAAATGCATTTATTAAGTTACAATTATGAACATCTTTGAAAAAATGTAAATCATTAGAGTATCTTTCTAAATAATAATGTGATAATTCATTTAATCTAGAATCGTAACTAGTTCTTATAACTTCTTTTTTACAAAGTTCAATATGTTTTTTTAAATATTTAATATATCTACGTTGTAATAATTTATTATCAAGCATAGAAAGAAGAGGGGGAGTAAGAGTCATGGTTATTTTAAAATCAACTTTTTCCTCTTCAAGTTTTTTAAAATTTTGTAATAATGGTATGTATGTCTCAGAAATAGCTTCAAAAAGCCATTCTTCTTCTAAATAATCTTCACTTTCTGGGTGATGTATAAATGGAAGATGAGCGTGTAAAATAAAGCTTACATATCCTTTTGTATTATTCATTTTTTTCTCCTTTGTTAAATTTATGAAGTGAGAGGTGAGAAGTGGGAAGTGCGAAAAATTATGGAAAGTCTACGAAGCCTATTCCATAAAATCACACCTCGCACCTCACACTTCCCACCTCTTGATTTTTTAAGATTGTAAAACAAATTATTCATAATAATGATGTAAATTTTAATAATTATAGTATTATTTAAAATCTGACGTTGGATTATTAATGTCGAAAATATTTTCATCTTTATAAATCTTTTTATAAACATCAGAAACATTATAAATCTTATTCATATATTTCATAAAATGTAATTTAGCAATATCTTTTGAATATGTTTCATTTGTTTTTGTATTTTTAAAATATATAGCTTTTTGTGCTTTGTCAAATAAAATATGACCATTTGGAGATTCGATTTTATTTGAAGAAGCAACATATACATAATTGTTTGGTATTGTAATTTCAGTTGAGATTGATCTTCTACCAAGTTCAACAGTGTATTTGCATTTTTCATCATTTACGTCAAAATACCAACTATTGGCAAAATCATTTATTTGAATTTCAAAACTATAATTTTTAGTAGTATTAGTTACAATTAGCACAGGAACAGTCTTACTAAAGAAATCTTCTCCAAAAGATTGAGAGAATTTTTTACAATCTTCATCAGATATTTCCCAATAAACAAAAAGTGTTTTTGGAGTTTGAGCTAATATTTTTACAATAGTTTTATTATATTTATATGGTAAATCATAATATTCAATCATATTTGAGTTTTGTTTAGAATTTAAATTACTTTTTTTAGCTACTGTAGTTTTAGTAGTTTTCTTTTTGGATGTAGTAGATTTACTCTTTGTTGAAGCTTTTGTAGCAGCTTTTTTTACAGGAGTTTTCTTTACTACAGAAGTAGTTTTTGTAGATTTTGTTGAATTAACTTTTTTAGATACAACTTTTTTTGTTGATTCTTCTGTTTTTTTTGGCATTAATTTTTCCTCCTTGGTTTCATAGAAATTAGAAATATAATAATTTATATTGCATATAATAAAAATATATGCACAAACTAATTTCCAATCTATATTATCATATATCATTAAAAAATTTTTTTCAACATAAAATTTAAAATAAATAAAAATATATTTATGAAAATATTGAATAAAAATGTAGGGGTCGGTCTCGACCGACCCGAGGGCAGGTCAAGACCTGCCCCCACAATTTATCAAAATTAATTTTATCAACAAATATTTGAAAAATATTCAAAATAAATGTTTACTTTTGTAAAAATATCCTATAAAATGTATTTGTATTATGGGACGTTATACAAAAGATATTTGAAAGGGGCAGAAAATAAATGAAGATACTAATGTTGACTTGGGAATATCCACCAAGAATCGTAGGAGGAATAGCAAGGGTTGTAAACGATTTATCAAAAAGATTAATTAAAGATGGTCATGAAGTACATGTTATAACTTATAAAGAAGGCGATGTTCCATATTATGAAAATGATAAAGGAGTTTACGTACATAGGGTTGATAATTACATGATAAATCCAAACAATTTTATTGATTGGATAATGCAATTAAATTTCAATATGGTTGCTAAAGCTAATGAAATAATTTTAAAAGAAGGAAACTTTGATGTAATACATGCACATGACTGGTTAGTGGCATATGCAGCAAAAACTTTAAAAAATTCTTATGGAACACCATTAGTTTCTACAATACATGCAACAGAAGCAGGTAGAAATAGCGGAATACATAACGAAGTTCAAAGGTATGTAAACGATACAGAATGGCTTTTAACATATGAATCATCAGAGGTTATAGTAAACAGTAATTACATGAAAAATGAATTACAAAGATTATTTGGATTACCATATGAAAAAATAAATGTTATACCAAATGGAATAAATACAACAGCTTATACAGGAATAGAAAAAGATTATGAATTTAGAAGACAATACGCAATGGACAATGAAAAAATAATATTATTTATGGGCAGATTAGTTTATGAAAAAGGTGTTCAACATTTGATTTCTGCAATGCCAAAAATATTAGATAAATATCATGATGCAAAATTATTAATTGCAGGAAAAGGCGGAATGGAAAACGAATTAAAAGCGCAAGTAGAACGCATGGGGCTAAGAGATAAAGTTTATTTTACAGGATACTTAAATGCAAGACAGGTTTCAAAAATGTATAGATGTGCAGACATATCAGTTTTTCCAAGTACATATGAACCTTTTGGTATTGTCGCTCTAGAAGCAATGCTTGCAGGAGTACCTACAGTAGTTTCAGATGTTGGAGGATTGAATGAAATTGTTACTCATGGAGTAGATGGAATGAAAAGCTATGCGGGAAATTGTAATTCATTAGCAGATTCTATTTTAGAGTTACTATTCAAACCAGAATTATGTGATAATATAGTAAAAAAAGCTAAAGTAAAAGTGAAAAATGAATACAATTGGGCAAAAATAGCGCAAGATACTCATTTTACATATCAAAAAGCAATCTGTCAAACTATGGCAGAACGTCAAGCAAACCAAATTGCGCAAGAAAAAGCAAAAAAAGCAAAAGATGGTTCAGAAATTAAAAATTTATTACATTTTAATAGAGGACAACAAGCTTACGCTTAAAATGTAGGAGGTTCAAAAATGTATGTTTATGATGAAGCAAACAATTTAGCAAAAGCAATAAAAGAAAGTAAAGAGTATTTAGAATATAAAAAAATAAAACAAGAGGTTAATTCTAATCCTGAAATGAAAAGCAAAATTGAAGAATTTGAAAAATTAAGATACGAAGTTCAACTTGCAACATTTCAAGGAGAAACTCAAAATATAGAAAAAACTAAAAAACTAGAAGAAATGTACCAAATCCTTTTACAAGACGCAAAGATAAAAGAATTTTTCGATATTGAAGTTAGATTTAATATTATGCTAGCAGATGTAAATAAAATAATAGGAGAATCAGTGCAAGACTTATTACAATAAAATAATGTATTTGGAATTTGGAGTTTGGAAATTAGAAACAGAGTATAAAAACGATTGTAAATATTGTAAGGACGGCTATTAGCCGTCCTTATTAATTTGTGATATACGCAAACTCATATAGTTTGACGTATATACCATGGCCACCTATTTATAATATCAATTGAATAGTTCAAAATGTAGGGACGATTTTAATCGCCAGTTCTGCGAAGAATTTTCTAAAAATATATCACGATATATACGCAAAAAGTTAAAATATCAAATTTTACTAAAAATGTATTCGTGTTGATTATATAGAGCGGTTCTACGAAATGCGGACGAACACAGTTTGTCCCTACAACGTTTGTAATAAAAAAATGACCAATCACCAAATCCTAAGAAATATTACAATTGTATTACAGTTGTGTTACAACTATTGAAATTGGATATATTGTGTGGTATAAAATAAAAGAACGCACAAAAGAGTAGATAAAAAACATCTGCTCTTTTTATGTTTTCTTGAAAAATGTTTTTTTGGAAAATATAAAAATATACATAAAAAGTTAAAACATAAAAACGGTAAAATACTGTACGAATCAAGTAAAATCAAGAAAAAACAAAAAAAGAAAAAGTCCTGAAAAATAAAGAATTTCCAAAAAATGATTTTTTTAAAAATTCCAAAAATGAAAATATTTTTACAAAAACTATTGACAAAAAAAAACGAACCTATATAATCAATTATAGTCAAAAGAAAAAATAAGGGGAGGAACAAAATATGCCAGAAAATTTAGAAAAAAGTATTAATATTACTGTGGTAAAAAGAGATGGAAAAAAAGTAGATTTTAATGGTCCTAAAATTGCTTTAGCTATCAAAAAAGGTTTTGATAGTATAGTTAATGAAGAGGGAGAAAAGAAATATAACGAAAAAGATATTAATAAAATCTACAATTCAGTTATAGATGAAATTGAAAAATCAAATAAAGAAAGAATAAAAATTGAAGAAATTCAAGATATTATAGAAGCAAAATTAAAAACAAAAGGTTATGAAGATGTTTATGAATCATTTTCAAATTATCGTGAAAGAAGAAATCAATCTAGACAAGTATTTTTTGATGAGAAAAAACAACATAAATTCTTAAAAGCATTAGAGAATTTAGGGTTAAAATCAGCTCATGAAGAAGACTCTAAAAGAGAAAATGCAAATGTTGATGGTGATACAGCAATGGGAACAATGCTTCAATATGGAAGTACAGTTTCTAAAGAATTTTCAAAGTCATATCTTATGAAAAGAAAATTTGCTGATGCACATGATAGTGGAGATATTCACATTCACGATATGGACTTCCTTCCAATGGGAACAACAACATGTTGCCAAATAGATTTAAAGAAATTATTCGAGGGTGGATTTTCTACAGGACATGGTTTCTTAAGAGAACCAAATGATATTATGTCATATACAGCATTAGCAGCAATTGCAATTCAAGCTAATCAAAATGACCAACATGGTGGACAAAGTATTCCTGCATTTGATTATTACATGGCACCAGGAGTTTTAAAAACATTTAAAAAACAATTAAAACAAACTATATATGATTATTTAGATTTCTCAGATTTTAGAAATTTCGTTGCAATAAATGGAATGATGAGAGAAATTGATAAAATAGAAAGTATAGAATTTGATATTAGTATATTTGACCAATATTGTAGAGAAGCAGAAACATTAAAGAAATTATTTAAGTTATCTTATGAAAAAGCTTACCAAAAAACAGATAGAATAACATATCAAGCAATGGAAGCATTTATTCACAACTTAAACACAATGCATTCAAGAGCTGGAGCACAAGTTCCATTCTCATCTGTAAACTTTGGTACAGATACTTCACCAGAAGGAAGAATGGTTATAGAAAACTTCTTAAAAGCTACAGATGCTGGACTTGGAAAAAATGAAACACCAATATTCCCAATATCAATATTTAAAATAAAAGAGGGAATAAATTATAATCCAGAGGATAAAAACTATGATTTATTTAAACTTGCATGTAAAGTATCTGCAAAAAGATTGTTCCCAAACTTCTCTTTTATAGATGCGCCATTTAATATGGAATATTACAAACCAGAAGATTATAATACAGAAGTTGCATATATGGGATGTAGAACTAGAGTTCTAGGAAATCATGTTGACCCAAATAAAGCAGTTACAGCAGGAAGAGGAAATATATCATTTACATCAATAAACTTACCAAGAATAGGAATCAAACACGGTATTGCTAATAACGAAAAATGTGACTTAGATGGATTCTATAAAGAATTAGAAGAAAGAATGGAATTAGTTAAAGACCAATTATTAGAAAGATTTGAAGTTCAATGTGGCAAAAGAATATATAACTTCCCATTCTTACTAGGACAGAGCTTATGGTTAGATAGTGAAAAATTAAAAGAAACAGATAAGCTAAAGAAAGTTTTAAAACATGGAACATTATCAGTAGGATTTATAGGACTAGCTGAATGTTTAAAAGCATTAACAGGCAAACATCATGGTGAAAGCGAAGATTCCCAAGAATTAGGAATGAAAATTATTAAATTCATGAGAGATAAAATGGATGAATATTCAGAAAAATACAACTTAAACTTTACACTTCTAGCAACTCCAGCAGAAGGACTTTCTGGAAGATTTACAGCAATTGATAAAGCTATATATGGAAAAATTAAAGGAGTTACAGATAAAGAATATTATACAAATTCATTCCATGTTCCAGTATATTACAATACTTCAGTTGCACATAAAATAGAAACAGAAGCTCCATATCATGCATTTACAAATGCAGGACATATTTCATATATAGAATTAGATGGAGATACAACTGAAAACGTAGATGCATTTGAAAAAGTTGTAAGAATAATGAAAGAAAAAGGAATAGGTTATGGAGCAATAAATCATCCAGTAGATAGAGATCCTGTATGTGGATTTACAGGAGTAATTGGAGATACATGTCCAGGTTGTGGAAGGACAGAAGATAATGTTAAATTTGAGAGAATTAGAAGAATAACAGGATATTTAGTAGGAACAGTTGACAGATTCAACAATGGTAAGAAGAGCGAAGAAAGAGATAGGGTTAAACATAAGGTATAATGCAAATTAAATTAGCAGGACCATTGCAATCAGATAGTATTGTAGATGGAGAAGGAATAAGAACTGTTATTTGGACACAAGGTTGCTCTCACAATTGCAAAGGATGCCACAATCCGGAAACACATGATTTCAACAAAGGTATATCAGTAGATGTTGAAGATATAAAAAAACAAATAATGGAGACTCAAAATCAAGATGGAGTTACACTATCAGGAGGAGACCCATTATACCAAATAGATGCCTCGTTAGAAATAGCAAAATTCTGTCAAGAACAAGACTTAAATGTATGGTGCTATACAGGCTTTACTTTCGAACAACTTATGGATATGTCATATAGAAATCAAAAGATAAAAGATTTTTTAAATAATCTTGATGTACTTGTAGATGGTAAATTTGAGGAAAACAAAAGAAGTCTAAATTTACACTTTAAAGGCTCAGAAAACCAAAGAGTTTTAGATGTAAAGAAAAGTCTAGAAAAAGGTACACCAGTAGAAATCGAAAGATATAAAATACGAAAGAAATATCAAAGTTATTCGAATTTTGATAATGTATGCAAAGGAATATACATATAAGAAAAATCCTCCTAATTGTTTTAGGAGGATTTTTTGTAGGGGCGACCATTGGTCGTCCGTGCTACATAGGAATACCCTAAAATCCAAACTCCATTTCTTGACTTTTTTTTATTAAAACCATATAATTAAAATCCTAAGGTTTGGAGGTAACAAATGAAAAAAAGAGTAAATAAAATTATTATAATATTATGTATAATTATTACTTTGATAGTAACAATGGCTTTTTTTGTAATAAATAAAATAAAGGATTCATATAAAGAAATTTCTTCAGAAAACATAGTTATAAATGAAGAAACTGAAGAAAAATTACAAGGGTATAGAAATATTGTTATTTTAGGAATAGATTCAGATGAAGATGATTATGAAGGAGAAAGAAGAAGTGATTGCATAATTATAGCAAGTTTGAACAATAAAACTAAAGAGGTGAAATTAGTCTCAGTTTATAGAGATACATATTTGTATGTAAACAATAAAGGACTAGATAAAGTTAATCACGCATATGCTAAAGGAGAAGAACAATGTAGTATAAATACATTAAATGAAAATCTAGATTTAGATATAACTGAATATGTTACGATAAACTTTGAAGCTGTTAAAGAAGTTGTTGATAGTATAAATGGAGTTGAAATTACAGTTACAGATAAAGAGGCTACTCAAATAACTGGAATTGAAAAAGGTGGAACCTATACTTTAAATGGCAGTCAGGCTTTACAATATGGAAGAATTAGAAAAATTGATAACGACTATGCTCGTACAGAAAGAATGAGGACAGTATTAATAGAGACATTTAATAAAGCAAAAAACATTGATAAAATTAGTTTGTTTAGTATTGTGACGAAAATAATGCCTCATGTGCAAACAAATATATCTACAACAGAAATAATGAAAATAGCTAGTTCTATGAATGATTATAAAGTAATATTAAATACCGGTTGGCCGTATAAAGTAAAAGAAATTACATTAGATGCATGGTATGGAGTTCCTGTAACATTAGAAGAAAATGTATCTAAATTACATGAAGATTTATTTAATGAAAAAGATTATGAACCTACAGAGAAAGTAAAGGAATATAGCCAAAAAATAATAGATAAAACAGGATACAGATAAGGGGGAGTTTCATGAAGAAAAAAGATGAAAGTGCAAATAATATTGGAGTTGCATTTTTCTTAAATTTATTTTTTTCAATAATAGAATTAGTAGGTGGCATATTTACAAATAGTATATCAATAATTTCTGATTCTGTTCATGACTTTGGAGATGCCATTTCTATAGGAATTGCATGGCTATTAGAAAAAAAGTCTAACAAAAAGCCTGATAGTAGATATACATATGGATATGCGAGATATTCCGTATTAGGAGCATTAATAACATCTATTGTTTTAACTGTAGGTTCAATTGTAATGCTATATAATGCAATTCCAAGAATAATTAATCCTCAATATGTTAAATATGATGGAATGCTTATATTAGGAATAATTGGTTTACTAGTAAATGGAATAGGTGCTTTAATTACATCTAAAGGTGAAAAATTAAATGAAAAATCTATAAATTTACATTTATTAGAAGATTTATTAGGATGGATTGCAGTTTTAGTAGTTAGCCTTGTTATGAAAATATTTGATATGCCAATTTTAGACCCAATTTTATCAATAGGAATAACAATTTTTATTTTGTATCATGTGTTTAGAAATTTAAAAGAAGTCTTTGAAATATTTTTGGAAAAAGCTCCAAAACAAGTCGATTTTGAAGAATTCAAAAATGAATTAATAGAAGAAAATGAACAAATAATAGAAATTCATCACACACATGTATGGACACTAGATGGTAATAATACATATATAACAATGCATGTTTTAGTCAATGATGATATTAGTGCTGAAAATATAATTTTACTAAAAAAACAAATTAAAAAAGAAGCTAAAGAACATAATATAAATCACGTTACAGTTGAAATTGAATATGAAAAAGAAAAATGTGAAAATGGAGAGTGTGAAGTAGAAGAAAATCATAAACACCACGGACATCACCATCATCACCATCATTAAAAAAATGTAATTTGGTGCAATTTGGGACGGAGAGAAAAATCATCTAAAAAAGATGATTTTTCTCTCCGTCCAAATTGCATAAAAAAGTTGAAAATTATGTTAATTCATGATAAAATATATGCGAAACATTTTACATATACAGGAGTACTTGCTCTTGGATGAAATGTTTGCTATTATCAAATGATTGGAGGTAAAATTTTTAGTGCTAAACCCTAATAACAAAAAATAAAAAAACAGAAAGGATGGGATTCGGTAATGAGATTACCTAGCACAGTATCAAGACCAAAGGCAGCATATCTTCAAAAGTACGACAAGTTCTTAATTATCAACGCTGATGACTTCGGCTGTTGTAAAGCATGCAATGAAGCAATTATGGAGTTGTTTGAAGCAGGAAGATTGCATCAGGCATCAATCATGATGAACTGCGGCGAAAATACAGAAGAAGCTGCAAAATGGGCTGCTAAACATCCGCGATATTATTATGCGCCACATTTGACATTTACGTCAGAATGGTATGATAGAGAAAGGTTTGGCTGGAGACCTTTGGCAGGAGGTGCTTCCATTGTTGACAAAGACGGAAGATTTTATGCATATGAAAAGGACTTTCAGGCAAATGCTGACCAGAGGGATGTTCGAAATGAAATCGAGGCTCAAATCCGCGCATTTTTTTCCTATGGTTTGAAGACATATCATGCAGATAACCATATGGGTTCACTGTACGGAATAAATCCACCGGCAATTGAGAAAATTGCCGATGCAAAAGTCTTTCTTCCTAAAAATAACTTCTTGTTAAAGACTACACTTGAAGTGTTGAAGAAAAATAATCTTGCATTCAGATTTCCGCGCAATGTTTTGCCCGAAAATGTACCGCCTGACGCAGAACTCGGCGATATACCGCCTATTGCAGTTGACATTCTTGCGAAAATTTACGGCATGCAGGCAAAAAAAGCAGGAGTTCAAGTTATCGATCACCTGATATTCCCTTATGAAATTAAAGACTTTGCTTGCTATGATGAATTTTACATTGCAACAGTGGAAAGACTCAAAGATATTCCTGATGGAGTAACAGAAACTTTCTTCCATCCTGGAAAAGATGGCTTTGATTTGAAAGAAATGACAGGAAACTCAAAACAGCGCATATGGGAGTATAAGCTCCTTATGGACGAAGATTTTTGGGAGGAACTCGAAGAAGAAGGTATAAAAATTATTACTTACGAGGAATTCGTAAAACACTTCTAAAGTTAAATGAAAATAGCAAAAAAACGCCGTGTGGTCACCTTTGTGACTACATGGCGTTTTTTTAAATGCTATTTTATCAAGAGACAGAAATAAGGATTGTAGGGGCAGGTCTTGACCTGCCCGGGATCGGTCAAGACCGACCCCTACAGATTAACATTTGATATCTAATTAAATGTATGTATTATTAAATGCTTGCACAATTAAGCAGAAAACAATATAATAATAAAAAAAGGAGGAAAATATGAATAGGGAAGAAGCATTAAATTTATTAAAAAAATATAATAAAGAGAAATTTCATATAATACATGCATTAACTGTAGAAGGAGTAATGAAATATTTTGCAAAAGAACTAGGTTATGATGAAGAATTTTGGGGACTAGTGCGGATTATTACATGATGTAGATTTTGAACAATATCCAGAACAACATTGCATAAAAGCACCTGAATTATTAAAAGAAATAAATGCAAGTGAAGAATTTATACATGCTGTGTGTAGTCATGGATATGGAATATGTTCCAATATAGAGCCAATTGAACAGATGGAAAAAATACTTTTTGCTACAGATGAATTAACAGGATTAATTGGTGCAGCAGCAAAAATGAGACCATCAAAAAGTGTTCAAGACATGGAAGTTTCAAGCTTAAAGAAAAAATTTAAAGATAAAAAATTTGCAGCAGGATGTTCAAGAGATGTAATCAGAAAAGGTGCAGAAATGTTAGGTTGGGAATTAGATGAATTGTTTGAGAAAACAATTTTGGCAATGAGAGAAAACGAGGAGAAAATCAATGAATTTTTCTTATAGTATATATTAGTGTGAATTTTACTCGATTTTTCGAATGACAGATGTTAGAGAAATGTAGGGGCGGACATTGTCCGTCCGTTCTCTATAGGAATACCTAATATTATAAATTATATATTTTTCCAAAATCATGCATAAAATATTGATTTTTTAAGTAAAATATAGTAAAATTACATGAGATTAAAATAAAATAAAGAAAAGGGGTAAAATTATGGCAGAAGTATATATGGCAGGAGATGTAAGAAACGGAACAACATTTGAAATGGATAATTCAGTATTTAAAGTAGTTGAATTTCAACACGTAAAACCAGGAAAAGGAGCAGCTTTCGTAAGAACTAAATTAAAAAATGTAATAACAGGAGCAGTTTTAGAAAAAACTTTTAATCCATCAGAAAAATTACAAGGAGCAGAAATAGAGAAAAAAGAAATGCAATATTTATATAATGATGGAGAATTATATTATTTCATGGATAATGAAACTTATGACCAAATTCCACTTAATAAATCAGATTTAGGAGATACATTAAAATACTTAAAAGAAAATATGATGGTAAAAATATTATCTTTCAAAGGAAATGTATTTGCTGTTGAGCCACCTATATTTGTTGAATTAGAAGTTACATATACAGAACCAGGATTCGCTGGAAATACTGCAGGTGCAGGACAAACAAAACCAGCAGAAGTAGAAACAGGACACACAATAAATGTTCCTCTATTTGTAAATACTGGAGACGTAATTAGAATAGATACACGTACAGATGAGTATATGGAAAGAATATAATTAAAAAGGGGCAAGAAACAAAATGTCTAATTTAAATGGAAAATTTAAAAAAATATTAAAAGAATTAGAAGAAAATATTCAAGATAAAGAATCTTTAGAGTTTGTTAAAATTCAAATGTTTAATTTATATAACATGTTTTTTGAAGAGCTTGAAAAAACAGATGAAATTAACAACAAAAAAATCTTAGCAATTTTAAGTACTCAACAAGAAATGTTAGAAAAAATAAATGCTTTAGAAGTTGGAATCAGAGGAATAGAAAAAGATATTTATTGTGATGATGAAGATGAATTTGAAGTAGTTTGTCCATATTGCAATAGTGAATTTGAAATTGATGAACTTAAAGATGAAGTTATATGCCCAGAATGCAATAACACAATCGAATTAGATTGGAGTCATAGTTGTGATGGACATCATTGTGATGGATGTCATGATTGTGATGGAGAAAATGAAGAAGATGATATGTAAGAAAAAAGGTGCTTTTTTGGCGCCTTTTTTTGTAAGGAGATGGAAAAATGCAAAACAAAACAATATATAAAATAAAGCCAGAAAAACATAATGAGAAAGATTTGAAGAGAATAATACAAGATTATCCAGAATTAAAATTTGTTTCTCTTATGGCTGTTGATTTATATGGAAATAGCACAGAAGAAAAAATTCCAATAAAAGAATTCATAAAAGATATCGATAATTTTTTGTATGGAATAGCTGTACAAACAGATGGGTCTTCAGTTGCACTTCCAGGTATAGCTACACTTAATGATGCAAAAATTGATATGATTGTTGATGTGGATTGTGATTGGTTTATAGACTATAACTATAATTTATTAGATGAAGATACAAAAAGATATGTAGGTACAATAATAATACCATGTTTTCTAGAACATAATGGGGTTAGAGTAGATTCAAGAAGTATTTTAAAAAAGGCTGAAAATACTTTTACAGACGAGGTTTTTAAATTAATAAAAGAATATCCTGAAGTGTTAAGAGATAGTGATATAAACGCAGAGGATGTTGAAAAAGTTTATATAAATACTGCTACAGAATTAGAATTTTGGGTAAAGACGCCAAATGATAAGGCGGAAATAGAAGCTTTAACTACATCTGAAAGTTTACAAGAACAGTATTGGACAAAAGTAAATGGACCAGTAAGAACTGCACTTGAAGAAACTCTAATAATGATGGATAAATATGAATTTGAACCTGAAATGGGACATAAAGAAGTTGGAGGAATAAAAGCAAAATTAGATTCAAAAGGTAGATATAGCCATGTAATGGAACAATTAGAACTAGATTGGAAGTACTCAACTGCAATACAAACAGGTGATAATCAATTATTTATAAAAAATCTTGTTGAAGAAATCTTTATACAAAATGGATTAGAAACTACATTTATGTCTAAACCAATTGATGATGTTGCAGGAAGTGGAATGCATGTGCATTTAAGTGTATCACTTAAATTAAAAAATGGTAATAGAGTAAATATTTTTAATGGTAAAAAAGAAGATTTCTTAAGCATAATTGGTTATGGAGCATTAATGGGAATGTTAAAAAATTACGAAATAATGAATCCTTTTATATCATCTACATATGATTCACTAAAAAGATTAAAACCAGGTTATGAAGCTCCAGTGTGCACAGTTTCTTCATTAGGATTAAGCCCAGAAATTCCATCTAGAAACAGAACAGTTTTAATTGGCTTGATAAGAGATATAAATAGTCCAATGGCAACAAGATTTGAGTTAAGATCCCCAAATCCTCGTACTAATATATATTTGACAACTGCTGTATCATATTTGGCGATGTTAGACGGTATAAAATATGCAGTAACTAAAAATAAAAGTGCAGAAGAATTATTAAAAGAAATTTCTAAAAAACAAGGTGAAACATTTGATTATTTAGAAACTGATAGAGAATATAGAAGCGAGGAAGATGTATTTGAAAACTATACAGAACAGGAAAGAAATTCTTTATTTGGTGTAGCTCCAAGAAGTATTTATGAAAATGTTTCTAATTTAGATAAATTACCAGAAAAGACAAATGTTTTAAAAGTTAATGATGTTTTCACAGATGAAATAATTGAATCATTTAAAACTTCAGTTATAAATAGATGGAAACAAGAACTTTGCAAAAGAATTATTAATGAATATACTAACGAAATTAGAGAGTTAAAACCAATTCATATACAAGAAAAAGCTTTAGATAATGATTTAGCAATTTGGACAAAAATTAATGAATATAGAAAAAATATTGCAAAAGACTCTACTCATTATAATTGTTTATTTACTAAAATAAAAAATGCTATTAATGAGAATAATTATAAAGAAGCATCTGATTTATCAATAAAATTAGAGGAAGATTTTGAAAAATTAAGAAAACTATATTATGAATATAGAAAAAATATAATAGACTTTTAGAAATAATCTAAAGGATTGACGGCTTTGCCGTCTTTTTTTAATGTTAAATGCAAATGAGGACCAGTGGTTGCTCCGTTTGTAGGATTACCATTAGAATCTTTATAAGGATTATTAGGAACTCCATAAACATTTTTTGGACCAACAGTTGCAATTATATCTCCTTTATTTACATGTTGACCAACATAAACTAAAAAAGTAGGAGAGACATGGCAAAATGATACAGTATAATCACCATTTTTTATTGTAACAGTATAACCACCAGCACCACTAAAGCCAGTATATGTAACTGTACCACTAAAAATTGCAACTATATTTGAACCAGTAGGAGCTCCAATATCTATTCCGGAATGATTTGTGGAGGCACCAGAAGTAGGAGAGACTCTACGACCAAAAGGAGAAGTTATTGTAGTATAACCAGGAGTTGGCCAAATAAATTGTGAAAAAGAAAGCTCAAAACTTGGTGAATTTATAAAGGATAAATCTGATGAAAGAAAAATACTAGAGTCATTTTGAAAAATAGGAATAAAAAAACAAAAACTAATAATTAAAATTACTATAAAACAGATAAAAGAAATCAAAGAAATTGAAAAAAAGTTGAATTTGAACATAAAAACCTCCAAGAAAAATATAAAAAAGAAATTTAAATTATAAATTGTAGGGGTCGTCGCCCACGGCGACCCGAAAAAATTATTTATCACAAATCCATTCATAAGTATCTTTTAAAGTAATTTCTAAACTACGAGGATTATAATCTAAATCTTTAGTAGCTTTATTATGAGAAAAATTAGCATTTGTATTAATTACATATATAGAATAAGGAGTAAATAGGGGGCTACTTTTTTTTATATCACTAAACCATTCAAACATTGGAGCAAGTAGTTTTATAATCCAGGTTGGAATAGTAACTTTTACGTTCTTTTTATTTGTAACTGTACTTAAAGCAGTTATTAATTCTTTAACAGTATAATATTTATTAGTAAGTAAATAACATTCTCCATACTTATTTTTTTTAGAAATATTAATAATTCCATCTACAACATCACGAACATCAACGAAATCATATCCACCTTTTACGATTGCAGGTAGTTTATTATTGACATACATTTCAATTAAATTAGTAAAATGCCCTTTATTATAATCATAAGGACCAATAATTGCAGAAGGAAGAACTATAGAAGCTTGAAGTCCATTATTGTTTGAATCTAAAACTAGTGATGTTGCAACAGCTTTAGTTTTAGAATAAGCTCCTTTTAATTTTTCAGTATTAAATTCTGTTGGTTCTACAATAACTTGACCAAAAGGTGGTTTTTCCATTGAGTCAACAGAACTAACATATATTAATTTATAGTTATATTTTTTACAAGCATCAATTATGTTTTTAGTCCCGTTTATATTAACGTCTGATACATTACTAGAATTTTTAGATTTAATAGTTATTACTCCAGCACAATGAATACATATTTTTTCTTCATAATTATATTTGCTAAAAATATCATCAATAGTTTTGTAATCTAAAATATTACATTTGACTTCTTTTATTTTATCACTCTTATAATGTAGAGGAGTTCTATTGATTAGTGCAACTATTTTTACATCATTTTCTTGGTCAAGTTGTCTAAGCAAATTAGTTCCAACTAAACCACTTGAACCTGTAATTAAATATAATTTCATAAAATACTCCTATATAAAAATAAAGTAAAATAATTATAACATAATAATTTTGAAATGGTAAAGATTAAAAAATATAGAAAATAAAATTAATTAAAACTCCTGGGATAGAAGGAGCAAAGTTTAAAAGTTTTAGTTATATAAGAATTTTACTGATTATTCGATATAAGATTCTTTCTGAATCTTTAACAACATAAAAACCGCGTTCATCTGTAAAACCAAATTCATTATTTGGTGTTGTTACAGAAAAATGGAGTGTTGATGATGTTAATAAATTAAAAATAGAGTCAGAAAGAATGATATTCTCGAAGAAGATGTTTGAAAAATTCAATATACTTATATTTTCTTCTGATTTTGTTTCAAAAGAAATTTTCTGAGGTTTTGAGACTTCAGGCTCATAGATAATGATGTGAAAGTTATCAGCATCAAATTCTTTTAATATCATTACAACATTCCCTTCTTGGTGAATAAACAGCTATCCCCCTGTTTATAAAATGCAAATCAATTATAATATAAAATAAAAACTAAGTCAACATAAATTGAAAGCGGAAAAGGGGGGGGATTATTTGATATTTGGCTGTTCAAGTAAACTTGCATTAGCTGTAGTAATTTTAGATCTTACACTTTCATATTTTTTTGTTTCAAATTCTTTATGAGTACTTTCACGAATTTCTAAATTTTTAGCATCTGTAATTTGAATTTCAAAAGGAATTTGATTTTCATCATTTTCATCTGTGAAATGCACTAATAGGCATTTATATCCAGTAATACTTTTTTTCTCAGAAATATAATCTATGAAAGTAGATAGTTTTATTGAAGGATTATTTGCTTGTAGACTTTTTTGAATTCTATAACCTATAGTTGTAAAGTCATCGAGATTGTCTATAACAACTGTAATCCCAATAATATCGTTAATAGTTTCTAATATTTCAAGTTCATTCATACCTTCATATTTAGAACGGCCTTTTCTATACATAATTTTTTCTAAAATACGGCTTTTGTCTTTTATTCTATGCGTTATTTTTATTCCCTGAACTTGTTGAATATTAGATAATAAAAAAGGTAAATATTCTTCTGCTTTTTTTATTCGAGCTTCAATTGCTTTTAATAATTGTATATTATCCATTTTTTTACTCCTAATAATTATTAAATATAATTTGTAGGGGCGGGCCCTGTGTCCGCCCGTGTGAATGAAAATGTTTTATTGAATAATGAAAAATGAAGAGTGAATAGTACAAACTCGCTTTTAGATAAAAGTTAAGAGTGAAAAGTGAAAAGTACAAATTTGCCCTAAAAATTTCTTCTTTGACTTTATTTTATACTATTATTCACTCTTCACTCTTCACTATTAACTGTGCCGTTAGGCAAATTTGGCAGGGGTAGAAGGATTCGAACCCTCACAGGCGGTTTTGGAGACCGATGTGCTACCATTGACACTATACCCCTAAATTAAGTACCTAATTATATTAGCATATATTTAAATTATATGCAAGAGAAAAATAAATTTTCTTATAGAAAAAGATATATTTATAAATTTGGAAAATATACGTTGTAGGGGCAGGTCTTGACCTGCCTAGGGTCGGTCAAGACCGACCCCTACATATACAAATATGTTATAACATAATTATACAAAAACAAATTTTTCTTGTTGTAAACACAAACAAGTTATAGTATAATAAAATATGTACATGGGGATGTAAATGGTTTCGACAGTAATGTAGAAACATAGGTAGCGAGTAGTGGATTCTCGTTGGCCACTTAAAAAAACGGGAAATTAAATTAAACGCTGATAATAGATTAGCATACGCTGCCTAGTTGCAGTGTCGTCTTACTATAAAGCCTACTGGTATAGATAAGGCGTCGATTAAAGTAGGAAACAAAATTATTTCTTGTCTTGGAAATAATGGGTAATTTAAAGACTACTGATAAATTATGTTTGTTTATTAATGTAATTTAGAGGGAATTTTAATAATAAACTACACTCGTAGAAGTCTATGTGGAAATGTTATTGGACGAGGGTTCGACTCCCTCCATCTCCACCAAAAAAAGATAAAACCATACCGTTAGGTGTGGTTTTGTGTTTTTTTGAATAAAGATTGAGGAGTCGAAAAGGAGGAAATAGAAAAAGGTCCAGTGGACCTTTTTCCCGACGCGGCTTGACGACTCCCTCCATCTCCACCAAAAAAGATAAAACCACACCTAACGGTATGGTTTTATCTTTTTTTCATTATTATATACAAATTGAACCAAACTTGAAATATTATGTAAAATGTGATATAATTTTAAACAGGCAAAAATACATTATTTTCTTTTTTACAGCTTTAGCTGATATCTATATAATACAAAAAATTTTGGAAGAAAGGATGTTAAAAAATGACATCAGACGACATCATTAAAATGTATGCAGGAGAGTGTTTTATAAAAACAGTAATTTTGCAGGTAGCAATTATTTTTCTTTTTTTAATTGTTAACAGAAAAATTCTTAATATTAAAAAAATTGTTATCCCAAAATTTCTGTGGACAATGATGCTAATCAATATGTTTATCTTTATTGGTCATGCTGCAGCAATTACTTTTAAACCTGCGACTTATGATTACAAAGTTATCAAACCAGCACCTGAAGTAATAACTCGGGTAAACACAATTGAAAAAGAGGTAATAATTGATGCTCCATCAATTGTTTTACCAATTACCCCAGAAGGAAAACAGGCCATTGTAATTGATACAAATTCTAAGAAATTAGAACATTTTATTAAAGAATTTTATGGCCAAAATGTTGAGTTTTTCAATCAAAGACAAGATGCAACATTTTTGATCAAGGACAGCAAATTTGAAAATTACACTGCATTAAATATTTCTGATATAGAGTATAAAGATACAGAGTTTTCAAAAGTAAATTTTGATAAATTAGGATTTGACACGATTTGGTTATTTTCTGATTTAACAAATATTGAGCTTTTGCCAATGGAATGTAAAGTTATACTGTATACTCCACAGCAATTAAGTCAAGAGGAGATAAAAGAAATAAAAACAAAAGGCAATATAACAGTAATAAGTATTGAGCAATTTTAAATAGCGAAAGGAATGAAACAAAATGAGAGATAAAAAATTGCAAAATGGCTTGATTGTTACTATCATTTTGACGATATGTGGAATATTTTGTGCACAGGTTCTTTTAAAGACTATGGATGGCAACAAAATAACGTATGCTGAACCGGATACAACAATTGAGATTATTGAAGAAATTATTGAAAAACAGGTTGTAAGACAGAATACGCCTATTCCTGCGAAAAAGGAAAATGCAGGCAAGGAACTCATTTTAATTGATAAATCGGGTTCGATGAAAGAGTTTGTAAATGCAGTATATTCTGAAAATGTTCAATTTTTTAAGAATAATGAGCTGTGGAGTTTTGACACAGAAGTATCAAAAAATGAAATTGATATAACATCAATAGAATTTGGTGGAGATACGAATGTGTTTAAAGCCATAAATGAAGCAGCAAAGGCGAAATACGATACAGTTTGGTTATGTTCTGATCTTGAACACAACACAGGTGAACTTAAGCTTTTGGATGAGGCAAAAGAGATGACAATTATAGTATATTCTCCTAAACCTCTTTCAGAAAAAGCAAATTTAGCATTAGAAACACTCAAAGAAGCTAATGATGTTCGTGTCATTACGATATCATAGCTATATGTTATCAAAAACAAAATGTTGTGGAGAACTATTCTTCGCAACATTTTGTTTTTTGTATATAATAATGAAAATCTTGAATTAAAAAAATATTAATTATATAATAAAGCTAGAATAAAGGAGGATAATATGATAGAAAAAATTTATTTTGAATTAGAAGATAAAGTAGAGTTAGTTGGATTGCTTCATACACCACAAGTAAAAACAGATGAAATTGTAATATCAATACATGGAATGCAAAGTAATTGTTTTAAAAAAAGAGAAGATATATTAGCTAAAAATATAAATAATGCAGATATTGCATATTTTGCATTTAATAATAGAGGAACAGAATTAATGTGTTATACAAAAAAAACAGATGGAAGAAAAGAATTAAATGGTGGCTCTGTTTATGAAGATGTTTTAGAAAGCTATTATGACATAAAAGGTGCAATAGACAAAGCAGTTGAACTAGGATATAAAAAAATCCATTTACAAGGACATAGTTTAGGATGTACAAAAATAATTTATACATATAATAGAATGAAAAATGAAAATTATGAAATGTTAAATTATATTAAATCTATAATACTTTTATCATTAGTAGATATTGTTGATTGTCAAAAATATGATTTAGGAATGGATAAATATAATGAAATGTTAAATTGGGCAGAGAGTAAAGAACAAGAAGGAAAACAAATGGATTTAATGCCAAATGGTGCATTTGACCACCCGATAAGTGTAAAATCATATTTAAGATATTTTAGAGATAATAAAGATATAGATTTTGCAAAATTTAGTGAAAAAGATTATGATTTTAAAGAATTAAATAATATAAAATCACCTTTATTTATTAGATGGGGGGAAAAGGATTTAGTTATACAAAAACTAACAGATTTAATAGAGTTTTTAAAAACAAAAATTACTAATGCTCAATTAGATATATCGTACATTGAAAAAACAGACCATGGATATACGAACAAAGAAAAAGAATTAGCAGAAGAAATTATAAAATTTATAAAAAATAATTAAAAATATAGAATCACGTATGAATATAAACTTAATATTGAATTTTATGTAAAAAAATAGTATAATTGACAAACAGTATAAATTGGTAATAGTTGCTCGAGCTTTAGCCAATTATACTTATATAGTTTGATGAGAAGGAGGCTTATCATCATAGGACAGAAAATTAATCCTACTGGCTTGAGAATAAGTGTCTTAAAGAATTGGGAGTCACGTTGGTATGCTGATGACTATAATCGAAATGAGGTTTCCGAATACTATAAGTCAATGGTGAAAAAATCAAATGATGAACAGTCAACGGTAAAAAAAATAGACGATGAAGGGTCAACAGTTAAAGCAAAAACCACAAAGTACAGTTCCTTTTATGGAAATGTAAGGCAGTTTATAAGAATTGCTATACAAAGGATTACTAAGAGGTGCATATTACCTCGACAGAATTGTTAGCATAGTTTTTGTTTCGGCTCGAGCAACAAAAAAAGTAGGTAGCTGATTAGTTTCGGCTACCTACAATTTTTTTGTTTTAAGAAAATTGAAATTTAATTTACAAAATTCTACAAAAAACTTATAAATTTCCACTGATTTTTCTAAGGAAAAAAACAAAAAAAGTATTGACTTAAATATTTTAAAGATATAAGATAAGTATGTAATAAAAATAATGTATTACAATACAAAAGATAAAAAAGTATTGTACAAATGAAATGGGTAAAATACAATAAAAAAACTTTTAACATTAACAATTGTTGCATTAATTGCATTATTTGCAATACCAACAATGGTACAAGCAGGAGAAGCAGATACTGCGGTTAAGTTAGCAGACGAAATTGCTGGAACAGATTCGGTTATAACATTAAAAAAAGATATTGTACTTGATTCATCAATAGAGATTGGTAGAGAAGTTACAATAGACTTAAATGGACATACTATTACAGATTCAAATTTAATGACAGCTGATTCATTAATTATAGTTTTACGTGGGGGAGAACTTACAATAAAAGATTCAGTTGGTACAGGTAAAATTGCTGCTACAAATAAAGCAGGAGGACGTATTTGTGTAAAAATGACTAAAGCATCTGGAACTACAGAACCAAAAGCAGTATTAGTAGTTGAGTCAGGAACACTTGAAGCAGATAGTTTTGCTATATCAGGAAATGGAAATCCAGATAGAATAAATACTGAAATTACAATTAATGGAGGAAAAATAATAGGAAAAAATGCAGCAGCTATTTTCCATCCACAATTAGGTACATTAATTGTTAATGGAGGACATATAGAAGGAACAACAGGTATAGAAATGCGTTCTGGTAATTTAGAAGTAAATGGTGGAACAATTATTGGAAATGGTGATGAAAAAGTTGCTCCAAATGGAAGCGGTTCTACAGTAGAAGGAGCAGGTATTGCTATATCACAACATACAACAAAAAATGAAATAAATGTTGTTATAAATGGTGGAGATGTAAAAGGTCTTTCAGCACTAGTTGAATTAACACCTGAAACAAATCCAGCACCTGAAAAAGTAGCAATAGAAATTAATGCAGGAAATTTTGAAGCATTAGGAGAAGGGTATGATGCAGTAGTTAGCCAAAATGTATCTAACTTCATATCTGGAGGTTCTTTCAATACTGATGTTGAAGAATATATGGATGATTCATTAGTTTCAGTAGAAGAAAATGGAGTATTCTATGTAGGAGAAGAACATGATATTAAAGTAGAAAAAACAGAAAATGGAACACTAAAAGCTTCATTAGAAAAAGCTGTACAAGGACAAACAGTTGAATTAACAGTTACACCAAACGAAGGATATAAATTAAAATCATTAACAGTAATTACAGCTGCAGATAGCAAAGTTGAAGTTAAAGATAACAAATTTACAATGCCAGATTTAGGAGTAATTGTAGATGCCCAATTTGAAAAAATACCAGTAGTAGAAACTCCAAAAGCAGAAGAAAAAGATGATACACCAAAAACAGGTTCAATTGATGTTGTTCTTTATGCAAGTGCTATAATTGCTACAATATCTTTAGCAGGAATAGTTTTAGTTAAAAAATATACAAAATAATTAAAGAATAATTTATAAAATAAAAGTGGAGCAGAAATTATATTTCTGCTCTAAATATTATATAGGGGATTTTTATGGCAAAAGGGAAACATAGTAATTCAAAATCAAGAAAAAGAAGATTTAAAATAAAATCGAAAGCTAAAATTTTTAGACTATTTTTGATTTTAATTTTAATAGTAGCTGTAATTTTATTAATAGTAAGATTATCAAATAGAAATTCAGCAAAAAACGATGAGGAATTTCAACAAATTGCAAATGATAATTCAGAAATACAAGAAAATGTAAAAACAGATAGAATGCTCAAATTAGAAGAATTACAAAAAGATAATTCAGATATAGTCGCATGGTTGCAAATAGAAGACAGTAATATAAATTATCCAATATTACAAACAACAGATAATAGTTTTTATATGACACATAATTATAAAAAAGAATATTCTATAGATGGTTCTTTGTTTTTAGATAAAGATTATGATTGGTCTATACCAAGTAGCAATTTATTGATATATGGACATAATAATCGAGGAAGTAAAGAAATGTTTGTTGATTTATTAAAATATAAAGACGAAGAATATTATAAGACACATAAAACTATTAGATTTACAACAAATGAAGAAGATGCAGAGTACGAAATTATAGCTGTATTTTTATCTAGAGTTTATTACAAATCAGAAACAAATGTATTCAGATATTATTATTTTATAAATGCAAACAATGAAAAAGAATTTAATGAATATGTTAAAGAAAGTAAAAAAGCAAGTTTATATAATATAGAAGCAACAGCTAAATATGGAGACCAGCTTTTAACACTTTCAACATGTGAATTTTCACAAGAAGATGGACGATTTGCAGTAGTGGCAAGAAAAATAAAAAAATAAATTTTAACGGTTGATAAAATAAAAACTTGACACATATAAAAACAAATATTAAAATTAAAATGTAAATAAATATATTATAATACAAATGAAGAGGATGGAGGAATATATGAAAAAAAGTTGTAAATTTTTAATTTTAATTGTAATAATGTTTATGTTATCATTTATAGTTACTAAAAATGTGAATGCAGATGTCGCTCGTGTTAATGACGATTATTATAAAGTAGAAAATACTGTTGATGATTTTATTTTTTATCTTGATATAGGTAGTTCTAGCATATACAATGTTATTGATAGTACAAATACAGAATTATACCAAGGTATAGTTGAATATTTGTATAAATATATTGATATAGAATATGATGTGAAGAAAATCGAAAAAATAAGTGATAATACATATAAAGTTAAAGGAAAAATAGAAGCTAGTGGAGAGAACTGGACAGCAAATGGATTCACAGTATCTTTTGAGGTTGAAAAAGAATATGGAGCATATAAAATTACTTATACAGATTTATTTGATAAAATTGGGGCAGAAAATGTGACTAAAACAGTATTTATGATAGTTGGAACTATATTTTTAATACTAGGATTTGGATTTATATTATTTATAGGAATTGTAACAATGATAGTAGTTATTATTGTTGTAGTCAATAAAAAAAAGAAAAAAGAAGAAAATAAACAATAAAAATAATGCGTCTGTGAATTAATACACAGACGTTTTTTTGAAAAAATTCTAAAACATTAAAATGAGCTTGACAAAAATAATAAAAAAATATATTATATTTATTGCAAACAATGAATAATATAAGAAAGGCATTTCGCCTAGTCAGCCTTTGAAGCAGGTGCGAAATACATGCCACGAGCTAAAGCTCGGGCAGACTAAGGTAGCCTAACCTTGTTGTATACGGAAAAATCTTAAATGTGGTCAAGATAAAAGTCGATTTTTCCTATACAATAAAAAAATAAATATACAAAATTATTAAATAATTTTTGAAAGGGAGTAGCTTGAAACTTACTAATCAACAAAAACGTTAAAAACTGGTTAGTAAACCTTAAATGGTAAGCAAGACTTTTAAAGAAACTAACTTGCTAGTTTCTTTAAAAGTCTTTAATTGTATTAAAGGAAGAAGATGGAATATTATAATAATAAAGAAAAAATAAAAAAATTAAAAAACATTAAAGACTATGTTGTAATAATAGATTTTGATAAAACACTTACAACGAGTTATAGTGATTCCAGCGTAGGAACTATACCTAATTTTTTAGGTGGAGAATGTTTAGAGAAAAGAACAAAAAATTTTCAATATTATAGACCGATTGAATTAGATTATAATTTATCAAAACAGGAAAAACAAAAACTTATGAAAGAATGGGCAGAAAAGAGTTTTTCATTAATTTCCGAATATGCAACAGAAGATGTGGTTAAAGAAACAGCAAAAGTAGCAAATCTTAATTTGCGAAAAGGCGCAAAAGAGTTCTTATATAAAATGAAGCAAAATAGTATTCCAGTAGTTATAATGTCTGCAGGAGTTGGAAATATTATAAAAGAGTTCTTACAAAATGAACAAATTTTATATGATAATATTACAATAGTTTCAAATTTTTTTGAATTTAAAAATAATAAGGCATGTATATCTATAGAAAAAATAATGTCTACTTCAAACAAAGAATATAGTAGAATTCCCAAAGAATTAAGAAATGAAATAGAAGAATGTAATAAAGTTTTATTATTTGGAGACATTGTAGAGGATATAAGAATGATAAATAAAGAACAACTACATAAAACTTTAACAATAGGCTTTCTCGATTATAATATAGAAAAAAACTTAAAAAAATATAATGAAAATTTTGATGTAGTTTTATCAAATGAAAGTTCTTTTGAGTTAATAATAAAAAAATTTATATAAATAAAGGAGGAAAAAATATGGCAACAAATTGGTTTAACCAAACAAGTGATGAAACAATTCTTAATTTAAAAACAGATTTAGAAAAGGGTTTATCACTAGACGAGGTTAAAAAAAGACAAGAAACTTATGGACTAAATGAGCTAAAGGCAAAAAAGAAGAAAAGTTTATTCGTAAAATTTTTAGAACAATTTAAAGATTTTATGATAATAATCTTAATTATTTCTGCAATAGTATCAGGGATAATTGGAGTAATGGAAGGAGAAGGACTTACAGATACAATAATAATTTTATTAGTTGTTATTGTAAATGCAATAATTGGAGTTGCTCAAGAAAACAAAGCTGAAAAATCATTAGAAGCTCTTCAAAAATTAAGTAGTCATGTAGCAAAAGTAACAAGGAATGGGAATTTAGAGGTAATTCCTTCTAAGGATTTAGTTCCTGGTGATATTGTAACTTTAGATACAGGAGATTATGTTCCAGCTGATTTAAGAATTATAGAATCAGTAAATTTAAAATCTCAAGAAGCAGCATTAACTGGAGAATCTGTTCCAGTAGAAAAAGTTGCGGAAAAAATTGAAGATGAAAAAGTTGGAATAGGTGATAGAATAAACATGCTATTTTCTTCTAGCTTAATAACATATGGTAGAGGAAAAGCAGTTGTTGTTGAAACAGGAATGAATACAGAAGTTGGAAAGATTGCAGATATAATAAACACTGCACAAGATCAAAGTACACCTCTACAACAAAAATTAAACAAATTAGGAAAAACTCTAGGTATAGTTGCATTAGTAATTTGTGCAATAATGTTTTTGGTCGGAACATTTTTATATAATAAAGAACCAATTCATATGTTCATGACAGCAGTAAGTTTAGCTGTTGCTGCAATTCCAGAAGGATTACCAGCGGTATTTACAATTGTTTTAGCAATAGGTGTTCAAAGAATGGTTAAAAGAAATGCAATTGTAAAAAAATTACCTGCAGTTGAAACACTAGGTAGTGCCTCAGTTATTTGTTCTGATAAAACAGGAACATTAACACAAAATAAAATGACAGTTGAAAAAGTATTTTGCGATGGAACTTTAGCAGAATTAAATGACTCAAAAGATATGACAGATATAAAAAAATTAGTATATGCAAGTATGTTATGTAATGATACGAAAATAACAGAAGATAAATCTCTTGCAGGAGATCCAACAGAAACAGCTTTAGTAGATATGGGATTCAAATTAAACTATGATGAATCTATATTTGGAATGTTCCCAAGAGTGGAAGAAATACCTTTTGATTCAGATAGAAAATTAATGACTACAGTTCACGAACAAGACGGTAAATATGTAGTTTATACAAAAGGTGGAGTAGATGAACTACTTGCAAATTGTAATTCATATATTCTAAATGGAGAAGTAAAAACAGATTTAGATAATTATAAAGAGACTATAAAAAAATATAATATGGAAATGGCTGAAAATGCATTAAGAGTTTTAGCAATGGGATATAAAGTGCTAGACCATAAACCAACTGAAGAAGATAAAGCAAAATTAGAGTCAGAATTAACATATATAGGAATGGTTGGAATGATAGATCCTCCAAGACTAGAAGTTAAGGATGCAGTTGCAAAATGTAAATCAGCTGGAATAAAAACTGTAATGATTACAGGAGATCATAAAATTACAGCAACAGCAATAGCGAAAAGTTTAGGTATATTAGAAAATGATAGTGAAGCTATTACAGGTGCAGAATTAGAAGAAATGTCAGATGAAGATTTAATAAAAAATGTAAGACAATATTCTGTTTATGCTAGAGTTTCACCAGAACACAAAGTAAGAATCGTAAAAGCATGGCAAGCAAATGGAGAAATAGTTGCTATGACAGGTGACGGAGTAAATGATGCACCATCACTTAAAATTGCAGATATTGGATGTGCAATGGGGATAGTAGGTACTGATGTATCAAAAGAAGCTGCAGATGTAATTTTAACAGATGATAATTTTGCAACAGTAGTTTCAGCAGTTGAAGAAGGTAGACGTATATACGATAATATTTTAAAGGCAATACAATTCTTATTATCAAGTAACATAGGTGAAATAGTATTATTATTTACAGCAATGTTAATAGCTCCAATATTAGGAAACAAATTTGGAGTAGATATAACACTTATTGAAGCATTATTACCAATACACATATTATGGGTTAACTTAGTAACAGACTCATTACCAGCACTTGCTCTTGCAGTAGACCCTGCAGCTAAAGATGTAATGAAAAGAAAACCGCTAAAAAATACTAAAAAGGGAATATTTACAAAAGGAATGACATGGAGAATTGTTTATCAAGGTGCAATGATTGGTTTACTTACTTTAGCAGCATTTATAATAGGTTTAAGCACAGAAGGAGTTAGTCAAGAAGAAAAAGTTAAAATAGGTCAAACAATGGCATTCTATGTACTTGCATTATCAGAGCTTGTGCATGTATATAATGTAAGAAACAATAAAAAATCAATATTCAAAACAGGAATATTTAACAATAGTAAATTAGTGCTTGCATCATTAGGCTCAGCAGCATTAATGTTTATAATACTATTTATACCAGCATTAAGAGATATATTTGGATTAGTATTATTACCAGCACAACATATATTAGAAGTAGTATTACTAGTATTTGCACCAGTTGTAATAGTTGAAATATTAAAATTATTCAAACTAAACGGAACAAAAAATGAAGAGTAAGGATGTAAGATTAGATGTAATTTATGTAGGGGAGCGGCAGACTGTCTAAAAATTAATTAAATTGTAGGGGTCGCCGCCCTCGGCGACCCGCACATAGAAGAAATTTCTATATAATTTTATTATACAAATTAAGCTAAAATATTAATTTTTGAAAATGAATACTCATTTGTCAAAAATTAATTATTTTAGCTTTTTAACTTTTACTTAAAAATTTATAAAATTTTTAAGTAAATCGACATGGTATATATTTTTTTCAATTTAGCGCCCGATTATTTATTTCTATACAGGTTGAATAAATCTTATCGAATTTTACATAACAACAAAAATGTGTTATAATATAAATATCGGAAAATTATCTAGCTAAGTGGCAGGGCTAGTTATAATGCGATGAAAATTGCATTGCAACTAGCTTAGCTAGGCGCAATGCAAATAATTTTGCGAAAGGATGACTTTTTTGAAAACTATTGACATATTGAGAAAAGAGCGCGAAGAATATAAGAAGCAGCTTTCCATTTTCAAATTTGGAGTTGTAGGACTTATATTCATTTTGCTCTACAAGATTACCAAATCAAACTTCGGATGTTTTAAGGAAGGCGAGTTTTTAATTTTTGGAGGCTTATTTATTATCTGTCTCATAATGATGGGTATATATAAGTACCTTGATTTCATGGCGATTGCCAAAATAAAAAAACTTCAGGAAATCTTTTATGAGAAGCTTTCAACAGATAACTATCGGTCAGTATTGGTAACCTTTTCATCAAAACAAAATGATGGTATCGTCTATGCTTTTTATGAACATGCAAGTTTTTATGCAAAAAGAAAACCTAATGACATAATTGCTATTATGGCAGAGTCAGCAACAGGAATTGTTTTTGAAAAAGATTTTGCAAAAGAAGATATTGAGATAGACGACGTATACTATAGGGAATGGCTTCCCTCAGAAGTAACTGATGAGGAAGAACAGCCTGAAAAAACCGAATAAAACCAAAACCTGTTTTATAAAAAACAACACACTGGTACTGCCCGCCAGTGTCTTTTTTTTACAGTTCAGTAGATAAATAAAAGTTGTAGAGTCAGTGTAGGGGTCGTCGCCCTCGGCGACCCGTGCTAATTAGAAATGCAAAAATTGAATAGTAAGAAAAGAAATAATACAAAATTTGCTAAGCAAATTTTATTGTAGGGGCGGGTCCTGTGTCCGCCCACACTTTGAAGAAATAACTATATATTTTATTAAGTTTTATTTTACATAATTATAATATTATGATATAATCCTAACATTGTAAAATAATATTAGCTAAGTGGCAGGGGCTAGTTATGATACAATTTTATTGTATTGCAACTAGCTTAGCTAGGTGCAATGCAAATAATTTTGCAAAGGTAGTGTTAACTTTAATAATGGAAAGACTAAAATTACAAAGGCTAGCTATAAAATGGGGTATTATAGCTGAAATCTTTTTTTCAATTCATGACGTAATAGAATTTCGTGGTGACATAATTGATTTGTTAATAAGTATTGCTTTTAATGCCTTAATGATTGTAATATATAAGGTGATACTAAAAATATCAATTAGGCCTAAAATCGATGATATTCAGGAAAAATTTTACAAGGCACTTCCAAGAAATGAAAATGAATATATAAAAGTTAAATTAAGTTTTTTTGAAAAAGACAATGAACGATATTTTAACGAACTTCATTCTTCATTTAACTTTTATGCGCAACAGCGACCAAATGATATGATTGTTTTATTGGCTGTTGACGCAGAAACTTCTTCGCTTGTTCATAGAACAAAGATAAATAGAAAAGATATTGAAATTGAAGAAATTTTTCCTGAAGAAAAGGCTAATTTTAAAGATGATAATTTTGGCTTTTAAAGAACACACTGGTACCTGCCCGCCAGTGTCTTTTTTATTGCAATTAAATTATTGATGTAATATAATTAAAGAAATATATTGTGGAGAAAAAATATGGATAGAAATTTGAATGAAATAAATCCTATAGGAATAGGTACATATAAACTTGATTTAGAAAATAAAGATAAAACTTTAAAAGCATTATTATATTCAGTAGAAAAAGGACAAAATTTCATGAGTACAAGTCTTATATATGATAATTATAATGTAGTAAATTTTTTATATGAATTTTTTAGAAAAGTAAATAAAGATAAAATATTTCTTACATGTCATTTAGAAGCATACATAGAAAAGAAGGAAGATATAGAAAAACAATTAGATGAATATCTAAAAAGAATAGGCATTGAATATGTAGATTCTTTACAAGTTCATACATCTTATGTATCAAAAATTCCACTTATAGATACATATAATGAAATGGATAAATTAGTAAAAAAGGGAAAAGTTAAATATTTGTCAGCAAGTAACACAAGTTTTGAAGAATTAAAGGAAATACAAAAATATTTTAAATTATTTAGTTATGAAGGTGTTTATAATTTAGAATGCAAGTATTATGAAAATATAGGATTGATAGATTATTGCAAGGAAAACGATATAAAATTTGTATGCTATCAAGCATTAAGAAGAAATAATATAGCGAAGATGAAGTATCCATTTTTAGTGAAGATGGCAAATAAATATAATAAAACTCAAAATCAAATATTGCTTAATTGGATAGTAAATAATAAAGGTTTAAATACAATAATAAAAAGTAATAATATAAAAAATATAGATAACAATTTAGAATCATTGAATTTTAAAATAGAAGATAAAGATGCAGAAATTCTTAATAAGTTTCAAGATGATAGATTTAATAAAATTGAAATAGATTGGAAAAATCAAGGTGGAATTACTATTGATAAATTAGCTAGTCAATTTATAATAGAGTAGACAAATTAAACTTTATATGATAAAAATTAATATATAAATGTTATACAAAAGGAAAGGAAAAACAAATGAAACAAGCTATAAAATCAAAAATGTCATCAACAAAAATTTTACTTTTTGGGATGTTAATTATAATTTTAATAGGTACAATACTTTTAAGATTACCTATATCTAATCAATCTGGAAAAACAATTAGTTTTATAGATGCGTTATTCACATCTACATCTGCAGTGTGTGTAACTGGTTTAACAACTAAAATTCCAGCAGAACAATTTACTATATTTGGACAAGTAGTAATAATGTGTTTAATACAAATAGGTGGATTACGGTTTCATGACATTAATATCATTAATATTAATGTTTATTGGTAAAAAAATTAATTTATCTGATAGAATAATTATAAAAGAATCTTTAAATCAAGATAATTTTAGCGGAATGGTTAATTTAGTAAAAAGAATTTGTAAATATACTTTTATATTTGAATTAATAGGGGCTTTATTTTTAGCAATAAGATTTATACCAGAATATGGAACGAAAACAGGAATTTTTTATTCAATATTTCATTCGATTTCAGCGTTTTGTAATGCAGGATTTGATGTTATAGGAAATAATAGTTTTATAAGTTATAGTTCAGATATCATAGTTAATATTACATTAATGACTCTAATTATAGTTGGAGGTTTAGGATTTACTGTTTGGAGCGATATTTTTAGAACATTAAGAAAAGTAATTAGAGAAAAGTTGAATATAAAAAGAATGTGGAAAGAATTATCTCTACATTCAAAAATTGTTTTAGTCACAACTTTAATATTATTGTTATCGGGAACAGCATTAATATATGGATTGGAGAGCAATAATTTGACTGTTATGGGAAGTGATTCACAGGGAATAAAAATATTAAAATCAGCATTTCAGTCAACAACTTTAAGAACTGCAGGTTTTTCCACTATAAACCAAGAAGAACTTACAACAGCAGGAAAATTTATATCAATTTGCTATATGTTTATTGGTGGGTCGCCGGCTAGTACATCAGGAGGAATAAAAACAACAACATTTGCAATTTTAGTACTATGTGTAATGAATTTTATAAAGGGAAGAAATGAAATAAATATATTTAAGAAAAATATATCATTTGAAATAGTAAAAAGAGCATTAGTAATACTTGCAATTAGTATATTTATTGTTATAATAGCTATATTAGGATTACTTGTTTCAGAAATATCGCTCCAAGAGGATATATATGGAACAGAAACAGCAAAATATACAACATTTAGTTTTATGGATGTGTTCTTTGAGGCAGTATCAGCATTTGGAACAGTTGGACTTTCATTAAATGTAACAAGTGGATTATCTGCAATGGGTAAAGTAATAATTTTAATGTTAATGATTATTGGAAGATTAGGTCCAATTACAATATCTGTGGCAATATTTAAGAATGGAAAAGAAAAAAATGAAAGTAGAACATCATATCCAAAAGGAAATATTATAGTAGGGTAAAGGAGAAGTATTATGGTAAAAAAACATATTTTAGTATTAGGATTAAAATCATTTGGATTAAGCATAGTAAAACAATTGTCAAAATATACTTGTGAAATATTAGCGATAGATAAAAGCATGGAAAGAGTAGAAGTTGCAGATGAATATGCAACACAAGCAATTCAAGTTGATATGCATGATTTAGATAAAATGGAGGATTTATCATTAAATAGTTTTGATGTAGCAATTATTACTTTAGATAGTATAGAAGAAAGCATAATGGCTGCATTGGTGTTCCAAGAAAAAGGAATCCCACAAATTATTGTAAAATCTGCAAGCGAAATGCATAAAAAAATATTAGAAAAAATGGATATAGATAAAATAATTTCACCTGAAACAGAAATGGGAATAAAACTTGCCAAAAGTATAATGAATGAAAGTGTAATAGATGCGATAAACTTCTCAGATGAATATAGTATAGTAGAAATCAATGCACTAGAAAAATGGCTCGGAAAAACAATAGGAAAATTAAATTTAAGAGAAAACTATGGTCTAAATGTTTTATGTGTAAAAAATGCAGATAAGGATTTAGAAATATCACCAAATGAGCAATATGTAATAGAAGAAAAAGATACATTAGTTGCAATAGCAGAAAATAAAAAACTAGATGAGAGTGGATTGTTATAAAAAGCATTATGGGGACGGAGAAAAAAATCAGCTTTTCTTTTTTCAAAAGCTGATTTTTTTCTCCGTCCCCATAATGTGTATGTTTAATAGAGTTCATATTCTTTTTTTAGTTCTTGTACAATATAATTAAAATCTTGTGTATGGGCAGCTTTAATATAAAGTAGGTCACCATCTTGAATATTGTTTTTCAAATCTTCAAGTAATAATTCTCTTGTTTTAAATTTTTTGATTCTTTTTTCTTCTAAACAGGTTAATGCACCTTTGAAAATATGTTTAGTATATTCACCTGTTAAATATAGATAGTCAAAATTTAAATTTTCAAAATATTGACCTAATTTTTCATGCATAAAAGTTGCATCATCTCCGTATGCAGCCATTTTACCTAAAATAGCAATTTTTCTTTTACTTTTTATTTTATTAGAAACATCTAAACCAAGCTTTACAGATTCAAAACTTGAACTATAAGAATCATCTATTAAAAATAGATTTTTATTTTTATTTGTTAATACTTTTTGTCTTCCGTCAATAGGTTTAAATTCTTGTATTCCTGATATGATATTTTCATATTTTATTTTATAATGTTCTGCTATTCTTATAGCTATAACTATGCTTGATAAATAATGTAATCCAAATAATTCTAAATCAAATTTTGTTTTTTTATTGTATATATCAATTTCAAAAGAAATACCAAAATCGTTTTCAATAATATTAGTGGCTTCATTCATAGAGCATTTTATTATACTGTATGAAAAAACTTCTTCTAAATTATTTAATAGAGAATCAGAACTATTAACAAACAATAATTTTTCATCTTTAATATAATCAGCAATATGTAATTTATCTTTTAAAATATTTTCCTTAGTATGAAATTTATTAAGATGAGCAGTGCCAATTGTGGTTATTATTCCAATTGAAGGTCGTACTAAATCAGAAAGAACAGTCATGTTACCTGGAGCAGAGGTTCCCATTTCTATAACAGCCATATCATAATTTTCTAAATGCATTAAATCATTAGAAATTAAAACATCAGTATTCATATTTCTATTATCAAAATCGTGAAATACCTTTTTTTCTTTTTTTAATATATTAGATAATAAACAACTCATGGTTGTTTTTCCAACACTTCCCGTAACACCTATTATAGGTATATTTATATTTAAGCTTCTATTTATTTTTGCAAGAGCACATATTGAATCATTAACATGATTAACTTCTAAAATACATATATTGGGATTTATTGATTTTGATTCTTTTATTATATTTTCATAATTTTCAGATGTCCTTTCAATCATGAAACCAATAGCACCAAGCTTTACTGATTCTATAATGTAAATTTCCCTATTAATACCATGAAAAATTATAGGAACATAGAAAGCACCATTAATATAAAATTCATGATTAACACAATAGTTATTAATCATAGTATTCTCATTACCATTTATTATTTTTCCATTAGTATATTTTTCTAAATCTTTTAAACTAAACATTATATTTTCTCCATTTGTTTTTTTATATATTATCACATTATTATAAAAAAATTAATATGTTTTCACAAGAAATGTGTTTTTGCACACTTTTTCTTGCCGATTTATATAATAGGAAAGTAGAACTTTCCTATTACATAAAAAAGTCAGCGGAGTGAATCCGCTGAACTTTTTTGTGTGATTTAGTTTGCCGAATCTGGCGGGGGAGGCGTTTTGACATACACAAGAGCATCGTTATGGTCGAAACCAGCGATAAACTCAAGTATGTAATGTCCATCGCTGAGGATAGCCATAGATTCAATCTGCTCCTGAGGGTATTCATCAAGGAGAGCTTTGAGGCCGGCCTCTGCGGTCCATTTTCCTTCAGAATCCTTGAAAATGTGGAAACGGAAGGGGCCTTCCTTTTTGGTAGGGTCGACTCTTTTGGATGTGTTGTCTACTGTCATTGTGAAATCCTCCAATCATTTTTAAATCTACACGGAGATATGCTTTAAATTAACATGCATATCTTTTTTGTGATCAATGACATATATATATTATAACACAATTAACATAAAAAAGCAAAAGAGTACAAAATAAAACATGAGGTATTTTTCTCCTCATGTTTTATTTTTAAACTACAATTTTTCTTTTCGTAAATTTTTGTGTAAATTTATTAAAGTTTGTAACAAGGACATCACCAGTAATACGTAAAGACCTTTTTTCTGATGTTAAATTCATATAATCTATAACATTATATATATATTCAAGATTATCATAACCTTGAGAGAATATAGTTCTTAAAATTTGAGTAGCTTTAAGATATCCTTCATTTATCATATCATCAATACTATCTTTACTAAAAACAATAGATTGTTTTAACATGTTCTTAGATGGAAATGTTATTTTTATTATTCTATTATCAAAAAATGTATTTTCAAATTTATAACAAGTATCATCAAAATAGATGCATATTATATAATCAAGATTGTGTTTTAAAAGTGGAAATACTGGAATGTTATCAATCATTGCTCCATCATAATATGATATTTTATCAATTTGAACTGATTTATTATAAATTGGCATAGCAACACTTGCTTTTAAAAAGTCAGGTATATCACTTTTCTCAACAGATAAAAGGTTTTTATAATCTATAGTTCTATTAGTTATATTTAACAATGAACAATAAAAATCAGCAGACATTTTTTGTTCAGGAGAATAAAGTCCTTTTATATTTTGTTGTAACATACTGCTTTTTAATATTTTACTTATTAGTGATTTTGAATCCTCAGAACAAATATTTTTCCACATTGTTTCTGCACTTTCAATATTATTTGTAGCATAAGCATAACCATTTAATACACCAACTGAAGCAGCGCTAATATATTTAATTTCTTCAAGTGGAACGAAATTGCTTAAAGCTTTTAATGCACCAATTTGATAGGCACCTTTAGCCATACCACCTGATAAGACTAAACCGATATTCATTTTTCCCCTCCAAAAAATTGGAAATACAGGCGAAAATAATAAAATATTTATAGAATTTATATTTTTTGCCTATAAAAAATCATAACATAAAATGTTTTTCAAAGCAATAGATTTTCTTTTTTTATTTTACAATATTAACATACAAAAAAAGAGTAACAAAAGTTAGCCTTTATCTGTGGCATCTAAAATGAACAAGGACACCTTCATGTATTAAGGTGGTCTTGTAAGGAGTAAATGAAACTTTATTTGGTTTCCAGAAGTTCTTTAAACTGAACTTCTGTGACTTCCTTGAGTTCTTCGCCAAAAGTAGGAACAAACTCATCTTTGATAGGATCTCCGAATCCTGCGAAACAACAATCATGATTGATTGCACGAACGATTTTGCCGTTCAGATTATTGACCTCATTTGCGCCTGTATACTGCAGAAGCTTTAAAAGACGCTGAGAATCTGTCGGATTGGTCAGTATGAATCCCCAGGAACAGGAGCCGTGCGGACATTCAAAAGTCATATTTGCGGCCAATCTATCCCGATCGTCCAAACCTACAGTTACATTTTTGATTCTTGCGTTAATGATTTCCATGAAGTGATCCTCCTTAAATTTAATGGTTACGAAAAAGTAACTACTTTAATTTTATCACAAATCAATGCAAAAATCAATTAATCTGCTACTTTGCATGGGTTATACAATTTAAAAAAACACAATGAGGTTTGATTTTAATACAAAAAAGGACTAACTTTCGTTAGTCTTTATCTGGTGCGGATGAGAGGAGCCTCCGGTCAAGCGCGTCGGTAAAATAGTCCACCGGACTATTTTAGCCTTCGTTTCGGCAGGCCTCAGACCTGCTCGAAACTTGGCAACCTCCTTTTCAAGTCCTCTCGTTAGAATACAAAAAAAGACTAACTTTCGTTAGTCTTTATCTGGTGCGGATGAGAGGACTTGAACCTCCACACCGAAGTACTGGTTCCTAAGACCAGCGCGTCTGCCAGTTCCGCCACATCCGCATTAACAAAATATATATTAACATATTTTTTATAATGTTGTCAATATCTGAAATTATAAAAAATATAATTTATATAAATTATATTTTAAGAGGTGAGAAGTGAGAGATGTGATTTAAAGCATATAATTCGTAAGATTTAAATGATTTTCACACATCACACATCACACATCCCACCTCACACTTCAAAAGCATATAAAATAATATTTCATCTAATATAAATATAGAAAAGAATTTAATCATATGTTATACTTAAATCAACTTGATATTTTTAAGGAGAAATTTATGAAAGTAATGGTTATTTCTGATATTCATGGAAATATTGTATATTTAAATAGAGCTTTAGAGAGATATAAAGAAGAAGATGCAGAAAAATTATTGATACTTGGAGATTTCGGAGGATATGTTCATTCTTCATCAGATTATGAAGTTGCAGAAGAATTAAACAACATGGCAGGAGCAATAATTGCAGTAAAAGGTAATTGTGATAGTGAATATATAGATGACATATTTAATTTTAGTTTAACATATATGAGAACTATTGAAATAAATAATAAAAAAGTAACTTTAACACATGGACATATATATGGTCCATATAATTTACCAAGTGATTGTGGAGATATATTTTTATTTGGTCATACTCACCGCGGTATGATAGAGAAACTAGGAGAAAAAATTATTGCAAATCCAGGTTCTATATCTAAGCCACGAGGAGGAACAAAACATAGCTATTTGATTATTGATGAAGAACAAATACAATTAAAAGATTTACAAGGTGAAATAATAAAAACTTTAAAAATTTAGTAGGAGATAAAATGGATATTTTAACAATAAAAGATAAAGATTATTTAGGATGTGATAATTGTGATAAATGCTGTATAAATAGAGGAGATATAAAATTAACCCCTATAAACGTAATTCAAATTAGTAAACATTTATCAATTACAATTGAAGAATTTTTAAAAAAATATACATATGAATTAAAAGATGAACAACCAGAAATTGCAATAAAAGCAGTAGGAGAACGAAGAGATTGCATTTTTTACGATAGAAAAGAAAAACATTGCAGTATACACAAAGTTGAACCTATGCAATGTGTAATGTATCCTTTAGTTCCTGAAAATTTAAAAAGAGATTATTTTTTCAACAAGGGAACATGTGTATGTAAAGAGAAAAAATTAATTAAAATTGAAAAATGGTTAAATGGAAATCATGGAATATACAAAAAATACAAGGATATATATATTGAATGGATAAAATTAATGGAGCTAATTCAAGAGAATTGGAAAAAGCTACCTTTAAAAACTCGTAAAGAAATTAAAATAATTTTATTTAAAGATTATAATTTAAAGAAAAGAAATATAAAAAAACAAGTAAGAAACAATATGGAAAGAGCGAAATATTTATATATAAAACAATTTAATTAAAATTGTAGGGGTCGCTGCCCTCAGCGACCCGCGATTGTGTTGATATTATTTTTTTATAAAATCAATTATATTTCATTTTCTATAATTTTCCTAAAATCATCTGGCAAGGGGGCACAAAATTCAACTGTATTATTATATAATGGATGAATAAATTTTACTTTATATGCATGTAAAGCTTGTCTAGAAATTATATCTGATTTTGTTCCATATAATGTGTCACCAATAATTGGATGACCAATAAATTTACAGTGAACTCTTATTTGATGAGTTCTTCCAGTTTTAAGAATACATTTAAGCAAAGATAAGTTGTCAAAACTTTTAAGTACTTCATAAAGAGTAACTGCATTTTCACCATCATTAGAAACACATCTTTCTATTATACTATTTTCTTTTCTTGCAATAGAAACATCTATAACTCCACTTTTTTGTTCTAAAATACCATTAACAATAGCCATATATTCTTTATAAAAAAGAGCAGAATTCATTTGTCTAACTAAACATTCTTGTATATATTCATTCTTAGCAAAAATTACTAAACCAGAAGTATCTTTATCTAATCTATTAACAGGTCTAATTTTTTTCTTTAATCCAATTTTATCAAAATAATATTTAACACCATTAGATAAGCTATTATCATAATGAAGACATGATGGATGAATAGCAATCCCAGCAGGTTTATTTATTACAATGAAAGATTCATCTTCATAAATAATATCAAGAGGTATATTATTAGGGACAATATTTGAATTATCCTCCTCATAATTTAAATAAACTTCTACAATATCATTAAAATTTATTTCTTTATCAAAATATGTAGAAAAACCATTTAATAAAACTTTTTTATTGCTCCTTAATTTTGTAAGAAGTCTAGACGAAATTTTAAATTCATTTTTAAGAACTTCTCTAATGGTTTTATATTTATTGTTTCTTTCTACAATATATTTTAAAATCACAAAAATCACCATATAGAAGTATAACACAAAACTAATAAAATTTAAAGTAGACATAAAATTAGAAATATGATATAATAATTAACATAGCGAAAGCTAAATTTAATTAAGGTGGTTTTTTTATGTACAACGATGAAAGAATGTACATGGGTCCTAAGGAACTGTGCGGTGTTGATTGGTTCGTAAGGAACGCAACTGAACCCGAAACTGTTTCGCGGCTTGGTCTTTCAAGACGTTCCATCGACTTGATGAAGACCGACAAGTACATTCGCGAAGAGTCTGAAGGAGTTTTTTATGCGGAGGAGTGTACCGTAAATGGATTATATTATCCTCCTATGAGATTCAAAGTTGTAAAAGAAAAGAAAGGGTACAGAGTGCCCTGGATAAGAATTTACGACAAAAATGAAACTCTCACCAAGGAATATGTATTTCCCGGCAAAAAAGCGACAAAAAGACGTCGCATATTTGTCGATGTTGGAGAAGAGGTATAACCACAAACAAAATGCAGGGACAGTCCTTTTACAAGGACTGTCTTTTGCAATAGAAGTGGACATAATTGTTAGATTGTGTTATAATATTTAACATACCGAAAGGTAAATTTTTATAAGGTGGTTAAATCCATGAAAAAAACAGAAAAACTCACAATGTCAAGAAACGCTTTTTCACCGATTGTTTATTTCCTCAACAGTGAAATTGACCCTAATTCAGTTTCTAAGTTAGGTATAACAAGAGCGGCGATTGACAGGATGCAGGAAGCATCGAAACGGAAATTTACGGGACATGGTGAGGGCGTCTACAGTGTAAACAATCCCGTCATAAAGGGCGTGAAATATTCGAAAGTTTCTTACAAGGTTACACTTACCAGAAATGGATATAGTGTTAACTGGATTAAAATCTCAGGAGACAACGAAAAACCCGGTAACAGATACAACTTCCCGGGTGAAAATGCCAACAAGGACAAGATTGAAGTTCTTGTAGACTATTAATCACCTAACACAAACATGCAGGGGCGGTCTCTTAACAGAGACTGCCTTTTGCAATGCTATGGAATATAAAAATTAATATAGACAAAACATTTTTTTTGATATAGAATAATTAAGAAATACTATTAAATATACAATAATAAGAAAAATAGGTGTAATAAATGAACAAAAGAGAATTAATAAAATTAAAAAAAGGAAACGCAAGATTATATCCAATATACAAAATGTTTTCATGGGATTTGCTATTTTATTATGCAATTTCATTTGTTTTTTTAACAAGTACAAAAGGATTTTCAATAGCACAAGTCATGTTAACAGATGCATTGGTTCCAGTATTTAAAATAATATTAAATATTCCTAGTATGACTATAATTGATAAAATTGGAAAAAGAAATAGTTTGGTATTAGCTAATTTTATATTAGCATTATCTTTAATTGCTTTGATTTATTGTAATGGTTTATTAACTTTAATTTTAGCATATATTATAATGGCTTTTGCATTTTCTATAAAATCAATTGCAGAATCAGATCTTTTATATGAATCAGTATCACATAGAAAAGGTAAAAGTATATTTTCAAAAATTGAAGAAATTGGCGCAAGAAATTACTACTTTTTAGATGGAATTACATCTATGGCAACAGGATTTTTATTTGTAGTAAATGGATATTTGCCAATGCTCGTTTCATTAATGTTTGTAGTCGTTTCAATAGCTTTATCAACTTGTTTTAAAGAAGTAACAAAAAAGAAAACAAATGAAGGTGAAAATTTAATTCAAAGATTTAAAAATTATAAAGATGAGGTTTCAACTGCATTTAAATTTATTTTTAAATCACATAGATTGCAAGCAATTATGATGTTTACGCTGTTTTTCGATGGACTAATTTATTCATCATATACTTTAAGAGAAAGTATGCTAACAAATCTTAATGTACCACCACAGTTTTTTGCAATAATAATATCAGGATTAACAATAGTATCTGGTATATTTGCTTTTTTACAACAAACAATACATAATAAATTTAGAAACAGAGCATTAACTTTTCTTGTAAGTGTGTATGTTCCTACATTTGTAATAATAGGATTAGTATCTTTGCTAAATGTTAATTGGGTTATAAAAATAGCAATAATTTTAGCTATGTATATGGTTCAATATGCGATGCAAGCTCCATATCATACATTATCAAGTAGATATATTAAAAACTTTACAACATCAGAAATAAGAACAAAAATATCATCGAGTTTTGATTTAATAAAAAGCATTTCACAAATTTTAGTAGCTTTATTTGCAAGTTATTTATTAACAATTACAACAGTTGAAAATAATTTTATAATCTTAGGAATAATGTTCTTAATTATAATGTTTGTAGTACTAATGATTATGAAATCTAGAGTAGGTTTAAAACCAGAAGAATATAGAAAAGAAGATATAAAATTTAAAGTTAAGAAAGAAGGAAAAAAATGAAAAGAATTTTAACAGTTCAGGATATATCATGTATAGGAAAATGTTCACTTACAGTTGCTTTACCAATAATATCAAGTATGGGAGTAGAAGTAGCAGCACTTCCGACAGCTGTGCTATCAACACACACACAGTTTAAAGGTTTTACATACAGAGACCTAACTTCTGATTTATTAGATATAAAAGAACATTGGAAAAAAGAAGGCTTTGAATTCGAAGCAATATATACAGGATATTTAGGGTCATATGAACAAATTGCTATATTAGAAAATTTCTTTAAAGATTTAAAAACAAAAAATAATTTTATATTTATAGATCCAGTCATGGGAGACAATGGAAAATTATATACTGGATTCAATCAAGAATTTGCAACTAGAATGAAAGAATTATGTAGTAAAGCCGATATAATTGTTCCTAATTTAACAGAAGTATCATATATGTTACAAACTGAATATAAAGAAAAATATTCAGAAGAAGAAATAAAAGAACTACTAATAAAATTAAGTGCTCTAGGGCCTAAAAGAGTTGTAATTACAGGAGTAAGTTTTAAAGAAAATGAATTAGGTGTTATGAGTTATGATAAAGAAACAAATTCTTTCTTTAAATATTTCAAAGAAAGAATTGATGTAAAATACCACGGAACAGGAGATATTTTTGCAAGCACACTTTTAGGGGCTTTAGTAAATGAATTGTCATTAGAAGAAGCTTTAAAGGTAGCTACTGATTATGTGTGGGAATGTATAAAAGTAACATATGACGAAAAGAAAGAAAATGCATATGGAACAGATTTTGAAAAAGTATTACAAAAATTAATCGAAGGTATAAAATAAATTATAATTAAATCTTGTAGGGGGCGGTCTTGATCGACCCAAGGCAGGTCGAAACCTGCCTCTACAAATTGAAAAGACATTTTTAAGAAGATGTCTTTTTTTGACATTTACATAAACATATGATAAAATATGCAAGATTACTGCAATGTCAAGTATTATTATAATAACCTCGAAGATTATATTGCTAAAGAGGATAACATTAAAACGCGTGACAGCTAGTAATTAAAAATATTATGAGGTGATATTAATGAGTCAAATTACGCAAAAATCTGTTTCAAAAGAAGAACGGCTTAAAGAATTAATTACGAAAGCTTTAAAAAAAGAAGCGAGATACCTTAATGGTAAGAAAATTGTTTATTGTAAAGAAAAGGTCGATTTATACAAATATGAGGATGTATCCATCTGTATATTGAAAATCGATGAAAAAACGTTCAAAATTTATTTTTCAAATCTTTCATCATCTGAATACCAAGCATTAACGACTATTACGGAGGAAATATGTTCGGATATGAAAGTCAAGAATATTAATTTTGATGGTTCAGCTTTTTTCAATGGACATTATGCTATGATGGACATCAATTTCTAAAAAATATTACTACAAGAGGGATAATACAATGGCAAAATTCAAAAAGGACAACGAAAAGATAAAACTTATAAAAAAAACTGTTGTATCTGAGCTGAAAAAGAATCCTAATTTTCTTGGAAACAAAGAACTTAAAGTTTGCCAGGAAAAATCTCACGTATACAATATAGATACTGTTAACATTTTTATAAAGCAGACGGACAATAATTCTTATATGATTATGTTATATAATCTTTCGTATGAATTCAACGCATTGTGTTGTATACAGAATGCACTAATGAATGCTTTTGTTATAAAAAAGATTGATTTACACGAATCTAATTCCAAAGGTAATCATTATGCAGCAACAGTGGTGTTGAAATTGTAATTTATGACTTAAGGTAGCAATAACCGTATGGAGAAATAATTTCTCTATGCGGTTATTTGTTTTTTAATAGATATTGACGTTTACATAAATTTAATATATAATATTACAGATTACTGCAATGTCAAAGGTCAGACTAAAATATTTTTGCTGAAATTTAGGAGGCAGCAATAGGTAATGACATAAGCAGAAATAAAATAAAAGGAGTAAAAACATTATGAACCAGGCAACCAAAAATCAGGAAAGAATATTTCTTAAATTCCCCGACAGGGATGCAGCATCAAAATTTGCGGCGGAGATTTTTTGCACTGCATATCGCAAGTTCGAAAAACTTCTTTTCGGTACAGCAACAGGCCAGACACCGGTTAAAATTTACGAGCATTTCATCGAAATGATGAATACGATTGTAGGTAGCGAAAACGATTTGATTTTCCGTCAGCTCGATAATTACATTTCTCCCGATTCCAGTGAAGACAACCTTCCGTTCTACAGCTATCAGACTGAGCTCAAAAACAGCGTGTGGAAAGTGCCTCATCTTGATGCACATGTCCCTCATGAATGGGTGAGCCCGGATGCGGAAGTCGGAAGATACATAACAATTATTGAAGCAACCAATAAATGGGCTTCGTATTTTATCCAGCTTCTCGGTATAGGCGACAAGGATGGACATATCGCGTTCAATATGCCCGGTGATGCATTTGATTCAACAGTTCATGTTGTTGACCTCAATCAGGAAACAATTGAAGCAAATGCAAATAAGTTTTTCGGCGGCGATACCACAAAGGTGCCTAAGCAGGCAATAACAAGTGGTATTGGAGACATTCTGAAGGCTAACGCAATTATTATGGCAGGTTTCGGCAAGGCAAAGGCAGACATCATGCATCGTTCGTTCTTCGGAGAAGTAACGACAGATGTACCGGCTAGCGCCCTGCAGACACATGACGGCGTTCTTTTCGTAATCCTTGACGAAGATTCAGCATCAACAATTGTCGAAAAAGAAGGCGAATCAGTATTCACAAATCCCGAAGATCTTGATATTTGGGAAAGTCTTTGATTTTTTACAGTTACCATACCCCCTTTCCGGTTTTCCGGGGAGGGGGTGCTCCTTTTTAGTGAATAGTGAATAATTAATGGTTAATAGTGAATAGTTTTTGTTAGTTTTTGACACAAGTGTCAAAAACTTTCCATTATTATTCACTCTTCATTATTCACTATTCATTAAAATAATTTATAATGGACAATTAAGGATTTATATTATAAAATAAATAAAAACATATAAGGAGTATATTTATGATTGAAATTAAAGTTAAAAACCCAGGTGCGGAACTAGTAAGTATAAAAGTTGATGGAGAAGAAAAATTACATGATGGAAAAACTTTTTGGGATAGACAAGCACCAATACTTTTTCCAACAGTAGGTAGATTAAGAGATAATAAAACAATAATAAATAATCAAGAATATTTTATACCACAACACGGTTTTGCAAAGGATATGAATTTTGTAAAAATCGAAGAAACACGGAAATAAACAAGTTTATTTATTAGAAAGTAATGAAGAGACTTTAAAAATGTTTCCTTTTGAATTTAAGTTATATGTAACATATACAATTACAGATAATACATTATCAACAGAATATAAAGTTATAAATACTGGAAATGAAACTATGATTTTTGGTATAGGTGGACATCCAGGAATAAAAATAGATATAACAAAAGAACATTTCTTTGAATTAGAACAAGAAGAAAAAGACATTGAATTTATGGAAGTAGAAGGAAACTTTATATCTAATGAACCCGCAAAAAATTTACTAGAAAATAAAAAAATAATAAAAATAAAACCAGATAGTTTTATAAATGATGCAATAATGTTTAAAAATTTTAAATCAAAAAAAATTACTTTATATGAAGTGAATGAAAAAGGTAATAAAAAAATAGTTGAATTTGATTTTGGAAATTACCCAGTACTTGCATTATGGTCAATTCCAGGAGCGCCATACATATGTATAGAACCATGGTATAACTTTGCAGATAAAGTAAAAGAAACAGGATATTTCAAGGATAAAGAAGGTATAATTACATTAGAACCTAATAAAGAATTTGAGACAGAATTTATAATGGAGTTTTAAAATAATATATTGGAATGAATTATAAAAAATATTACATTATATATGTACGGGCGGACACAGGGCCCGCCCATACATATTTTTTTAATAAATATTAAAAATTTTAATAACCCCTTGCAAATCATATGTGATTTTTGTTATAATATTTAAGATGTAAAAAAAGAGGTAGAAAAATGGAAATTTATGAAACAAAATGTAATTTAATATCTTTACAAAAAGAAACTTCTACAGTTGTTTTATTTCCATTTATATTATTTAGATTTTAATAAGGATATTGTCATCCTTATTTTTTTTTGTAAATTAGTTTTAAAAATAAACGGCGTCTTGCGTTGTTAACTTTCTTTCAAAAATGCCTACAATGTGCAAATGCACACCTTCGGATTTTTAAAAGAAAGTTGCCTAGCAATACTTGTTTCTTTTTAAAACGGAGAAATTGTAAGAAATAAACTGTTATGCTGTAGTACTAAATGATAATTAATAATAATAAATATTTTGAAAGGATGGATGTAAAAATGCCAAAAAGAACAGATGTAAAAAAAGTTTTAGTAATAGGGTCAGGACCTATTGTTATAGGACAAGCTGCAGAGTTTGATTATGCAGGTACACAAGCTTGTTTATCTTTAAAGGAAGAAGGATATGAAGTAATATTAGTAAATTCAAATCCAGCAACAATTATGACAGATACAACTATTGCAGATAAAGTATATATGGAACCTTTAACTTTAGAGTATGTTGCAAAAATAATCAGATACGAAAGACCAGATGCGATAATACCAGGTTTAGGTGGACAAACAGGTTTAAATTTAGGTATGCAATTAGCTAAAAAAGGTATTTTACAAGAATGTAGAGTTAAACTTTTAGGAACAAGTCTAGAAAGTATAGAATGTGCTGAAGATAGAGAAAGATTTAAAGAACTTTGTGAATCAATAGGTGAACCAGTAATCGCATCTGAAATAACTTATTCAATTGAAGAAGCTGTAAAAGCTGCAAAAGAAATAGGATATCCAGTTGTGTTAAGACCAGCTTTTACATTAGGTGGAACTGGTGGTGGTTTTGCTGAAAATGAAAAAGAATTAAAGGAAATAATGAAAAATGCATTACAATTATCTCCAACAAATCAAGTATTAGTAGAAAAAAGTGTAAAAGGATATAAGGAAATTGAATTTGAAGTAATGAGAGATAGTAATGATACAGCAATTGCAATATGTGGTATGGAAAATTTAGACCCAGTAGGAGTTCATACAGGAGATTCAATGGTTGTAGCACCTATTCAAACATTAAATGAACATGATTTTAATATGCTAAAAGAAAGCAGTTTAAAATTAATTAGAGCTTTAAAAATAGAAGGTGGATGTAATGTTCAATTCGCATTAAATCCAAATTCATCAGAATATTATTTGATAGAGGTTAACCCAAGAGTATCACGTTCATCAGCATTAGCATCAAAAGCAAGTGGATACCCAATAGCAAGAGTAACTGCAAAAGTTGCTATGGGAATGAATCTAGAAGAAATAGATATAGTAAATTCACCAGCAAATTTAGAACCACAGTTAGATTATATTGCAACAAAAATTTCAAGATTTCCATTCGACAAATTTACATCTGCTTCTAACAAACTAGGAACTCAAATGAAAGCAACAGGAGAAATAATGAGTTTAGGAAGAACTATTGAAGAAGGAATTCTAAAAGGAATTAGGTCAATGGAAATAGGTGCATGTCATTTATACTTAGAAAAATTTGATGACATGACAACAGAAGAATTATTAGAATATATTAAAGATGGTAGAGATGATAGATTCTTTGCAGTAGCAGAATTAATAAGAAGAGGAACAGATTTACAAACAATATTTGATGTGACAAAAATAACAGTATTTTTCCTTGAAAAAATTAAAAATATAATCGATTTAGAAAAAGTAGTAGAAAAAAATCCTATGGATTTAGATGTTTTAAAACAAGCTAAAAAAATGGGATTCAGTGATAAATACATAGCAAAATTATGGAATAAAGAAGAATCTGATATTTACTTATTTAGAAAAGAAAATAATGTTTATCCTTCATACAGAATGATAAATACTGCACCAATTGAAGGTGAAAGATATGTTCCATATTTCTATTCAACATATAATGGAAAAAGCACAATGCCAAAAAAAGATCCTAACCATAAAGATAAGAAAATTGTAGTTTTAGGTTCTGGTCCAATTAGAATAGGACAAGGTGTAGAGTTTGATTATTCAACAGTACATGCTGTTACAACAATTAAAAAAGCTGGATATGAAGCAATAATAGTAAATAATAACCCTGAAACAGTTTCTACAGATTTTACAACAAGTGATAAATTATACTTTGAACCATTAACAATAGAAGATATCATGAATGTAATAGATATAGAAAAACCAGAAGGTATAATAGCATCACTTGGAGGACAAACACCAATAAACTTAGCAGAAGGATTAATGAAATTAGGTGTTAAAATAATAGGAACAGATTTCGAAGCAATAGAAAAAGCTGAAAATAGAGATGCTTTTGAAAAAATAATGAAAGAATTAGAAATACCACAACCTGAAGGAAGAGCTGTTACAAGTATTGAAGAAGGTATTAAAGTTGCAGAAGAAATTGGATATCCAGTATTAGTTAGACCAAGTTATGTACTTGGTGGAAGAGCTATGCAAATAGTTGGAAGTAGAAGAGCATTAGAAAAATACTTAAAATCTGCTGTTGCTATAAATAAAAAACAACCAGTTTTAGTAGATAAATACATTACAGGAAGAGAGTTAGAAGTAGACGCGGTATGTGATGGTAGAGATGTTTTTGTTCCTGGTATAATGGAACACGTTGAAAAAACAGGTATACATTCAGGAGATAGTATAAGCGTATATCCTACATTTAGTGTAAGTGAAGAAGCTAAAGAAAAGATTTTGGAATACACAGTAAAACTAGGTTTAGGAATTGGTATAGTTGGATTATATAATATTCAATTTATTGTAGATAAAGAAGATAATGTGTATGTAATAGAAGTTAATCCAAGATCATCAAGAACAGTTCCATTTTTATCAAAAGCTACAGGGTATCCTTTAGCAGATATAGGAACACTTGCAATGCTAGGAAAGAGTTTGAAAGCTCAAGGTATAATACATGTATATCCAAAAGAAAAACAAAAATGGTATGTAAAAGCTCCAGTATTTTCATTCTCAAAACTTACAGGAATAGATGCTTATTTATCACCAGAAATGAAATCAACAGGAGAAGCTATAGGATATGATAAAACCTTAACAAGAGCATTATACAAAGCTTTACAATCATCAGGAATGAATGTAGAAAATTATGGAACTATATTTGTAACATTAGCAGATAAAGATAAAGAAGTTGCATTACCACTTATTAGAAGATTCTATAACTTAGGATTTAATATAGAAGCAACAAAAGGAACAGCTAAGTTCTTAAAAGCAAATGGAATACGTACAAGAACAAAAGATAAAATCAGTGAAGGTAGTGATGCAATATTAGAATCTATAAGAAAAGGATATGTTAATTATGTAATTAACACAAGAGAAGTAGATTCAATAGACCAAGAAACAGATGGATTTAAAATAAGAAGATGTGCAGTAGAAAACAATGTTGCAATGTTTACTGCATTAGATACAGTAGAAGTATTACTAGATGTTTTAGAAGAAATTACACTTTGTATATCAACAATAGACGAGTAAAAGGAGAAATAAATGAACGATATAGAACTTCTATCACCAGCAGGAGATTTTGATTGTTTAAAAGCAGCGGTGCAAAATGGAGCAGATGCAGTATATTTTGGTGCTAATCAATTTAATGCAAGAGCAAATAGTAAAAATTTTAATAAAGAAGAATTAAGCTTGGCAATTGAGTATGCTAAATTAAGAAATGTAAAAACACATTTAACAATAAATATTGTTATTAAAAATGATGAATTCGAAGATGCTCTTAATTTAGTAAAAGATGCATACTTAGCTGGTATAGATGCAGTTATTGTACAAGATTTAGGTTTAGCAAAAAAAATTATAGAAACTTTTCCAAACTTAGAGGTTCATGCAAGTACACAAATGACAACATATAATAAAGAGGGAGTAGAACAGCTAGAAAAACTAGGAGTAAATAGAGTTGTACTTGCAAGAGAACTAGAAGTAAAAGAAATAGAAGATGTTTGTAAAAACTCAAATGTAGATATAGAAGTTTTTATACATGGTGCACTTTGTATTTGCTATTCAGGTCAATGCTTAATGAGTAGTTTAATTGGAGGGAGAAGCGGAAATAGAGGAACCTGCGCAGGTAGCTGCAGGCTTCCTTATGCTTTGCTTAAAAATGATAGTGTAGTAAATAAAGGTTATTTACTTAGTTCTAAAGATGTTTGTACTCTAGATATTCTACCTAAAATTTTAAAAACAGGTGTAAAATCATTAAAAATAGAAGGTAGAATGAAATCACCTTATTATGTGGGATTAGTAACTTCTATTTATAGAAAATATATAGATTTAGCACAAAGTGGTAAAACATATATTGTAGAAGATTCTGATAGAGAAAAATTAATGCAAATATTTAATAGAGGTGGATTTAGTACAGGATACTTAAATGGAAAACTTGGCAAAGAAATGATGTATACTAAAAGACCTAATCATATTGGAATAAAAATAGGAGAAGTAGTTTCATATAATAAAAACAAAGGATATGTTAAAGTGAAACTAGAA
>SVGD01000030.1 GCA_015056485.1 Clostridiales bacterium | reverse complement strand
TGTTTGCAATCGCTGGACTTGGAGTTGGATTTATAATTCACGGAATTGCTAAATTAGTAAAGAATAGATAATTTTAAAAGGAAGATAGTTGTTAAAATTATCTTCCTTTTATACTAACAAATTACAATTTATAAGAACTCTACTAATCGTTGTTATCTCCACTCAACGATTAGTATGTTTACTTTTATATATATGAACTTTATAATAATATCAAAGGAGGTAAAACAATGGAACAAGAAAAAATAGGAAAGTTTATTGCAGAGTGTAGAAAAAAGAAAAATCTAACACAAATGCAACTAGCAGAAAAATTAAATATTACAGATAGAGCAATATCAAAATGGGAAACAGGGAAAGGTATGCCAGATTCTTCAATAATGCTTGAACTATGTAACGAACTTGATATTAGTGTAAATGAATTATTAAGTGGGGAGTTGATTGATATGAAAAATTATAATAAAAATGTAGCAGATGAAAATTTAATTAAGGTGCAAAGAGAAAAAGAATATGCGATTGCTTCTGCAAGATGGAGTTATGTTATTACAATTATAATATTATTGTTTTTGAGCTTCATAAATGTTTTTAAATATGGAGTACAAGAAGCAATAAGTAAATCAGAATTTAGAATTATGATTACAATATCTTTGATTTATTTTGCAATTTATCTATTTCAAATAAAACGAACATCAAAAAGATAAATTATATTTATTGAAGTGATTAAAATACCTAAATAACAAGGATTAAAAGAAATGTTAAAACGCATTGCTTGTAGCAACGGACTATTTGTAATAAACTAAAATCAAATAAAGGAGGGTATTTTATATGTTAAAAGATAATTTAAAAACTTTAAGAAAAAGCAAAGGTCTTTCTCAAGAAGAACTTGCGATAAAATTAAATGTAGTTAGACAAACAATATCTAAATGGGAGCAAGGTTTATCAGTACCTGATGCAGAAATGCTTGTTTCAATATCAGAAGTTTTTGAAACTCCTGTAAGTACAATAATTGGTGGAAACATTAATGAGGAAAAAGCTGATGATTTAAAAGCTATTTCTGAAAAATTAGAGGTAATAAACTTACAATTATCACACAGTATTGAACATAGAAGAAAAGTATTACATTATAGTTTAATTTCAATTCTTACAGTTATAATAGTAGTTTTTGCTTTTTTGTTATTTGGTTTTAATACTCCGTATTTAGAGTGGGACTATAGTCATACTGAATATGCAGTTTTAGGTGTTATATGCCACGCTTTTGTATGGATGTTCGTTAGATTTTTTCCTTTTGTATTAATTGCATTAGTTGTTGGAATAGTTTTAACAAGAAAGAAAAAATAAATTACAATTTGAATGGGGGGAGGAGTTAGATTTACTAGCTCCTAATTTTATTTATAATTTTAATTTGTTGCATAACATACTTATCTAGGAGTTGGCTTTGCTTTACAATTTCAGTATAAGGTTCTCCTGCTAATATCATTTTTTCGAGTTTTGCTCTGTTTTTTAATAGTAATAAATTATTTTTAAATTTCACGAATATTTCCTCCTTTTATAACAGTATAAAATACTTAATATGAAAAGTTTGCTATAATTTGTCGAAATAACATAAAAATAATATAAATATGTTTTTTGTTTTAAAACATTAACAAATAAAAGAATAAATGCTATAATAAAAAATATAAAAATGAAGGAGGTAGAGTATGGAAAGAAAATATAAATCTCAAACAATATCAATATCTATACCTGAAAATATAAAGAACACAAAAGAATACAAAGAAATATTAGAAAATACAAGTTATATCGAATTGATAAGCAATAAGACAGATAAAACAGATAAATCAAATAATAAAAAATAATATTAAACATCTAATTAGTATTTGACTGATTAGATGTTTTTTGAACTTATGAATTATCAAGAGCTTTTAGATTGTTAAGAGCTTCTTTGTTCATTAAGTTTGATAAAGAGAAACCAAAAGAAAAACATTCTTTTTCATAAAAAGTATCTAATAATCCATCTTTATCAATGAAATTATCTAAAAGTTTTCGTTGTTCTTTGTTTAAAGAATCAATTAATCTTATAAGAGCTAATTCTTTTTCATCTGATAGTTGATTATATTCTGGATTATTAGTATTGATTTCTCTAATTTCATCAATATATTTTTCATAAAGATCAGAAAGAATACTTATCATAGAATACACCTCCTTCACTTAAACGTTAGCACAGTGAAGATTTTTTGTAAACAATGCAACAAATGGATATTTACTTTATTTTTTTTAGTAATTGTGATATAACTACATTAAAGGAGAAAAATAATGGCTACAATAAACGAAAAAGAATTAAAAGAATTATTTATAGAAATAAAATATAACAATAAAATTGCATATGAGAAGCTATATACAAGATATCAGCAATTAGTTTATGGAACGGCATTTAGTATATTAAAAAACAAACACGATTCAGAAGATGTTGTTCAAGCAGTTTTTACAAAAATTTATGAAATTGATAAAGATAAATTGCCTAAAAATAAAGAAGCCAGTTGGTTATATACTACTACCAAAAATCAAGCAATAAGTTTTTTAAGAAAGAAAACGAATAATGTAGATTTAGAGAGTATATATGAAATTGAAGATTCGGATACAGAAATTAACAAACTAATTGATCAAGATAGTTACAATAGATTAATTAGCAAACTTAACGAAAAAGAAAAGGAAATAATATCTTTAAAAATTTTATCAAATCTATCTTTTGAAGAGATAAGTAAACTTGTGAATGAATCTACAGGAACAGTTAAATGGAGATATTATAAATCTATAAATACTTTAAAAATACTTTTAAGCAATTTAGGAATGTTTATTGTTACTTTTATAATTGGTATCAAAACGTTTGCGAATGGTAAAAAGTCCAATAATGCAGAACAAATAGTTAAAGATGAAAATATAACAGAAAACAATTCAAGTCTTCCAGAAAGCGTAATTCAAGGGACACATAGAGATGAAGAATATAAAGGAAAAGAAGAGTTTTTAGATAAATTAGATAAAAATGAAACTGCAGATAACCAAGAGATAGTTGTTCAAGATGTGATAGAAACAAATACAAACTATATTGGATATGGTTTTTTAGAAATTTCAGCATTGTTTTTTATAACAACAATAACTTTTTCAATAATTTTTGCAAAACACCAACTAAATAGAAAGAAGAAAGCGTCTAAATAATAGAAAGGTTAAAAAGGGTGTTATATGAAAAAGAAAGTCATTTTAATAGTAATTATAATTTTACTTTTAATTTTATTATTTCCTATTCCAATGAGATTAAGAGATGGGGGGAGCATTAGATTTCAAGCACTTTTATATAATGTAACTATATATCATCAATTAAATCATCAAACTGAAAGTGGATATGTAGATGGTATAGGAATTGAAATATTAGGTGCAAAAGTGCTTAATACAGTTGATAAAAAAATAGAAACAGTAACTACAACTGAAGAAAGAATAAAATTGTCTGATTTAAAGATTAGGCAAGAAGGTGTTGACACTAACAAATTAGTGAAATTTAATAATACAATCTATGGTCAATCATATGGCCTTATTGATTATGCAGGAGATATAAATAAAACTATAGGTCAAATTGATTATTTAATAGAAGAAGAATATTTACCACAAATAAATGGAGAAACGAATTGTGCTGAATTTTTCGGAGCAGGCGTATTAGAAGCTAATGAAAAAGTAATGGTACTAAATATTAACAATGTGGCTGTTTTATTTAGAACGATAGAAAATTCAAACATTAGAAAAACTAATGGAGAATTGTTATTTGAAAAATGTGGAGAAAATGAAGAGAATAATTCGATAACTTACAATAGTTTTGTAGGTACAGTATTAGAAGAAACAACAACATATGTAATAGTAGAACCAAATGAAGATGAGGAAGAAAGAAAAACTGCAGATAAAATTAGGGTTAATTTTGGAGTAGATCATTTAGATTATCTTTATGGAATTGGAAGAAAAATTATAATTAACTATTCTGGTTATATAAAAGAAACATATCCTGCTCAAATAGAATCTGATGATATTCTTATTGATGGATATAAAGAGTTTGAATTGATAGTCAAGGAAGCAGAAAGTAAAAATAAAAGTAAAATATTAAATAATATGGAATTGTATAAAAATAATTCCGATTATGATTTATATTATGTTGGATTTGAAGAAGTAAATATTGTTATAGATAATAAAACAATGTCTTTGGAAGAAGCTTTGAGAACTGGAAAGATGACTATTGATGGTATTTTAGCAAAAGCAAATCAAGATGTAAGTGATGGGAAAATTAAAAGTGATATGATTAAAGACGGAGGAACAACAGAATGGTATTATGATGATTATAATATTGTAAAGAAACATACTTTAAACGGAGATAGAGATGTATATATTTTAAGAGCTGACCTAAAAAATAGAGATATATAATTGGAGGGGGAGTGTTGTATGAACAAAAAAATAAAATTAGTAATAACAATTGCTTTATCTTTAATATTATTTTGGGGAATGATTTTCGCAATTGATTATTTTAGATGTTCAAATTTAAAAACACCTATTTTTGTTATTCCAGGAGATACTGCAGATGATGGTGGATCTGGCACATATTATGGATTAGGTTATTCTGTAGAAGTAGAGAAGAATGTTTCTGCTGAATATGGTGTTCAAATTGAAAGTGTAGAAATGTATATTTTTAATAAATTTGTTGGTGGTGCAATAGCTTGTTATGATGATAAAATAACAAATACCGAAGGAATTACCACAGCTTTAACTCTTGAAGATGAAATAACAAATGATACAATTTGGTGTGGGACATTTCAGCTTATTTGGAATGATTTAAAAAATGATTTAGCAAAACAAGATATTGTATTTACTCCTCAATTAAAAGTTATTGAAAATCTTAATAAAGAAACATTCACAACAAAAGATATTTCAGAAGCATATTATTATAAAAAGATAGGTACACCTTCACTTGCATTGAAAAATGAGATTGAAAAAGCAATTAAAGATAAATTTAATGAAACAAGTGATATTTTAGATGATTTTGAATGGGAAAACAGAGATCCAAAAGACTATTTCCTTTATGCAATGTTAAAGAAAGAGTTTAAATTTGAAAAAGCCTTTGAAGAATTAAGCAATGATTATTTTGGAGAATATGAGAATACTAAATATTTTGGTATTAAATCAAGAGATAAAGATGAATTAAGAAAACAAGTTAATGTTTTATATTATAATTCAGAAGATGATTTTGCTATTAAATTAAATACTAAACAAGAAGACGAAGTAATACTTTGTAAAAATCCAGAAGGTAAATCTTTTAATGAAATATTTAAAAACATAAAAGATAAAGAAAAAGATTATACTGGAAATAAACACTTAACAGAAGCTGAAAAATTGAAAGTTCCTAATATAAAAATTAAGGAGAAAACAGAATTTACAGAAATACAAGATAAACCATATGAATTTTCTAATGGAGATATATATTCGATAGAAAAAGCAATCCAAACAATAGAATTTGAATTAGATAGAACAGGTGGAAAAATTAAAAGTGAAGCTGGTATGATGCAGAAGGCTGAATCAGCAATGCCAATAGATGAACCAAGAAAATTCTATATAGATGATACATTTGCTATATTTTTAATTGAAGAAGATAAAGAAGTTCCTTATTTTGCAGGTTTAATAAATGACATTACAAAATTTCAATAAAAAACTTAAAATCGCTTAAATTTAAGCGATTTTTTTTACCTTTTTTTACCTTTTTGAAACAATAATGGAAATTAATGGTATAATTAAAATTATTTATAATTTAAGGAGGTAGTTTAATGTTAAGTTTTACTTGCATACGTTCACGAGAACGAATTAATTTATTTAAAGAATTTGATGAAGAAGAAAGGGAGAATTTAAAAAAGTTTAATGTAATACTTGAAGATAGAGAATATAATCATACAGAATATTCTTCATTATCAGAAAAACTTACAGATTATTTTGAAGAATATGATAAGGTTGAAAAATTAGGAATATCATACAAAAAATATGATGAATTAACACAAAACTTTTCAGAATTACAAATAAAATATAAAATTAATTTTGTTGAAGATACATCAAATGAAAGGTTACGCTTATATAAGCTTTTATCAAAAGAAGACATAGTTAAATTGCAAAAATTACATATATTTATAGTAGATAAAGGTTACGTTTGGAGTGAATTAGAGGTATTAGAAAGTGTTTTAAAAGAACAAATAGAAAAACTTTCAGAAATTGAAATAACCCAAGAAGAATTTGAAATATTTATAAAAAACTTTAGGAATATTAAAGAATTATACTATGGAGAAGAAGCAGGTTTTCGTCTAACAAATAAAAGCTACAATATTTTTAAATTGATGAGCGATAAAGATAAAGAAATAATACAAAAACTTGGAATTTCACTTGAAGATAGAGCGTATACACCTAAAGAATTTATTTTTGACATTACTTCTAAAATTTCAGATTATAACTATAGCATATTTGGAACAAATATAAGCAAAATTGAAGCTTTATTATTATATGAAAGATTTTGTAATATAATTTATGAAAATATAAATTACTGTTATGAATGGTAATGTTTAAACAAAAATCTAACATTTTAAGCTATTTTTAGCAATTTATTGAAGAAATTGGAAAAATATAGTATAATGTATATAGGAGGATTTTTGATAAATGTTAGATGAAGCGATAGAAAAATTAAGATTAGATAACGAAACAGTTAAAATATTAAAAAGAAATAAAATTGTTAAGGTTAGACAATTAACTAATAAAACTAAAACTAAATTAAAAGAATTAGGTCTTGCAGGGTATCAAATTTCAGAAATAGAAATTAAACTACAATTAGAAGGATTTGATTTGAAATAGGAGGAAGGAACAATAAATGGATAAATACACATATTTTATATTAGGAATTTTATTAGGTTTAGGAATTGCAATTTATTTCTGGGCAAGTAGAGAAGAGAAAATAGAAAATAAAATTAAATTAGATAGAAAAATTTTCTCGACTGAAAAATTGGATAAGACAATGGAAACTGTAGTAGAAAGAATAACTAACAATATCAATGAAGTAAAAAGAGAATTAACAGAAGAAGAAAAAAACGAAATAATAATGCAGTGCTATAAGGAAAAATTCCTCTTGTAACTAACAAAGGAAGGAGTTGATAATTATGAATAATGAATTTGTTCATAAGATTTTAAGTGAAAAAATCACAAAAAATAAAGAAATAATAAAAATACGAATTGATGATGTTAATTTATCTATTCAAGACACTTGTGATTTCATAAGAATTGCTAAGAAAGAATTAGAAGAAATGGGATATAAGATTTATTCAGCAGGTAAAAAATATATTGTAAAAAATAAAGAATTTGTAGTAGGAAATGGAGAGGTTATTGTTGCTGTCAAATAATTTTTTTTACACTAAAACTACTACAAATAGGAGTATATACACTAAGGGAAAAGGAAAATAATTATGAATAAAGATTTAGATTATTTTGATGATGAATTAACTGAAGAAGAAAAAAAGTATTATAAGAACAAATATAGTAAATTAAGAAAAGTTTCAATCTTAAAGAACTTGCCCTATGAAGAATGGAGTAAAGAAGAATTATTAGATTTAATAGAAGAACACGATTTTTATATGATGATTCAAAATTCTAAAAATAAAACAAGATATTTCTCAATTTCAGATTTCGCAACAAATGGAGAATATGAACGATATTCACTTTTTGAAGAATATAGGAAGTTAAATTTAATTAAAACAAAGTAGTAGTAATTTAAACTACTACTTTTACTTTTGTTAACATAAATTTTTGCAAAAACCTTGCAAAATCCTGCAGTATACTTTGAACTAATAATGTGTTACAGTATTTATAACCAAAAACCAAAAAACTCAATTCACAAAAGACACTCATAAATAACTAAAAATGGAGGATTTATGAGTGAGAATGTAATTTATACAGTTAAAGAAGTAGCGAAATTGCTACATTCAAGTCCCAATTATATATACTTATTAATTGAAAAAGGATATTTACCTGCATTAAAATTAGGAAGTTACAAAATTTTGAAAGCTTCATTAGATAAGTTTTTAATTGAAAATGAAGGAAACGATTTATCTGATATTAACAATATCAAAAAAATCTCTTCATTCAAAAATGAAGGGATAGATTCTTAATGGGAATGGTAAATATAAAAAAAAGGGGAAACGTATATCAATATCAATTTGAAGTAGCTTCTGTAAATGGAAAAAGAAAATGGGTTACTAAATCTGGATATAAAACAAAAGCAGAAGCAATAGAAGATGGAACAAAAGCATTTACTGAATACTTAAATGCAGGTATGCCATATAAAGAATGTAAAATTTCATATAGTGATTACTTAGATTATTGGCTAGAAAATTATTGTAAATCTAATTTGAAATACAACACAATTCAAGCATATAAAACAATAATAAACAAATATATAAAACCCAAATTAGGTAAATATAGATTATCAACTATTACAAGCGTAACATTACATTCCTTTATAATGGAAATTTGTGATCAATATGATTTTTCTAAAGCATATTTTTCAAACATACTAAAGGTAACAAAAGGTTCGTTTAGAGAAGCGTGTGATGTATATGGATTTATTAAGTATAATCCATCTTTAACTTTACGATTACCAAAAATTGATAAAGAAAAGGAAGATGTTAAACATTTATATACTATTGAAGAAATTGATATGATATTAAATAGATTTCCAAAAGATGATACTTTTACTTGTGCATTTTTGACATCTTGCTTTACAGGAATGAGAACAGGAGAAGTGTGTGCATTAACCTGGAATGATATTGATTTAAAAAATGGAATAATCAGCATAAGTCATAATGTATATGATAAGCCGAAAGATGAAAAGGGAAGATGGTATATAGGAACAACAAAAACACCAACAGGAAAAAGAAAAGTTCATATAAGTAAAACTCTTTTAATAGCTTTAAGAAATTACAAAAAGAAACAAAGTTATCTAAGACTACAATATGGTGCTAATTATAAAACATATCATTTAGAAGATGTTAAAAATGAATATGGAAAAGTAGTTGAACAAAGAATTGTTCAAAACGAGAAGAATGTTTTATCTCTTGATACTATCAATTTAGTTTTTACGAGAGAAAATGGTACTTATGTAGGTACTGATATTACTAAATATCCTTACAAAATTATACATCAAGAATTGGGAATTGAAAAATGTAGATTTTATGATTTAAGAGGTAGTTATGCAACAAAAATTTTGACTAATGGAGTTGAGATTAGAGATGTTGCTGATATTTTAGGTCATAGAAATATAGAAACAACAGAAAATTATTATATATCGAGTACAGAAGATTCAAGGAAAGTAGCAAATGATACTTTTGAAAAAATAACACAATCAGAAATTATAAATAAAGTTATAGAGTACAACTACTAAAAATAGTCAATGAATATCGCAAGATTCATTGACTATTTTTAGTAAATTTAATATAATATAAGCTGAAGTCAGAAAACAATTTAAAATAATTAGTAGGCGAATGTGGACAATGTCCACGATTCGTCCACAGAATAAAAATATTTATAATACTATATATACCAATAATACCCATAATATTGATGTTCCTTTAGTCTTTAAATGTTGAAATATCAATAATACTAATAATATTATAAATAACGATAATACAGGTTATTCTTGTTCATGTGGAAGTGGGAAAAAATACAAAAACTGCTG
>SVGD01000029.1 GCA_015056485.1 Clostridiales bacterium | reverse complement strand
AAACATTGGATGGGGAACATCAGAACAAGGGCTGACAGAACTTTCACAAGAAGTATTTTTAATTCCTAAAAAAGAAGGAAGAACAACATTAACTTTTGAAGTATATGATAGTAAAACAAGTGAATTAGTAAAAACAATAGTATATGAGATAAATATTGATCATAATTTAAAAGTAAATTATGAGGAGATTAAATAATATGAAAATAAATGTAAGATATATAAAAAAGAGTATAAGTTCTGCAATTATATCAGGGTTACTTGCATACTTTCTGTTTAAGACAAACGATTTATTATCAAAAATAGTAATTTCATTGTTTTTAGTTTTTGGAATAAGTTTTTGTATCACTAATGTATTATTAGTATTTAGAAAAAACAAACTAGCAGAAAAGGTTAGCAAAGTATATGTTATAGCATTTTTTATTTATTGGTACGGATTTTTAATATATTGGGACTATATAAGTATATTAAATAAAGATTTTATGGCTCTTTTAATTTCATTGATAATGTGGTTTGCAGGAGCATATTTCATCTATAAACGTTTCTTTAAGAAAAAAGAAGAAAATAGGAGGTAATGAGATGAAAAAGAAAAATGTTTTAATAGTTTGTATAATAATTGCTGTAATACTTGTAGTTTTAACTTTTATTACTAATTATATTGATAAAGGCAGAGTATCAACAGGATACGAGCCAAAGTTTACAATTAAAATAGTTAGTGATGGCGGGAATAAAGTGACTTATTGGGGATTAGGATATAAAGTTGTAAGATACCCTAGTGTAAGTCCAAATGAGCCATACAAGAATAATCTCGGAGTTAAAATGGGAAGTTGGTTTATGAAATATGAACTTTCTGAATACGAGAATGTTAAAATAGAATTATTGATGGATGAAAAGACAATAGAAGTTGATAAAAAACGAGATGTTGAATTTATAGTGACTTTATTAAGAGATTCTAAATATATTCACGAACTATGCAGGGGAATAAATACTCATAAGATAATAATAGGTGATGAGATATATTATTTAAAAGAAAGTTGTGCAGAAATACAAAAAGGGAAAAAACAAGCGAAACTATCAAAAGAAGATTTGAATAGTCTTTTAAAAATAATAAATGATTATAGCAAAGTTGATGAAAATAATAAAAAAGATGCTGAAATTATTGAAACTATAACTACAACATTTGAAACATATTATAAAATGAGTGATGGAACTTGGCAAATGAATGGTAATTCATATAAATATAGATTAGAAATTACAGGAAGAATGCCAAGTGCAGTTTTAGATTCCACATTTGTGTATTTAAGTAATATTAAAGATATTTCATTTCAAAGAGCATATTTAGCAGCAGGATTAAGTAGTAGTACAGTTGATTATTTTTCTGCAGAAGACGCTGTTTTTGTTGATTACTTTAATGTTGAATGATAATTTGTATGGAGGAAAATATGAAAAATAAAAAATTGTTAATTATTATTGGGATAGTTGTGTTACTTATATCAATTTGCTTTTTTAGTATTTCAAATTTAAAAAAAGAGGATGGCTCTACTATTGATAGTAGAGAGAATATTTTAAAAGAACAAGATAGTTTTATGCATATAACTTCTGAAATAGAACTAGATAATTATTTAATTGGTGCAATAACAAGTAATAATAAAATTGGTATATCAATATTTGAATCAGAAAATAATGGAAAATATAGATTTTTAATGCAACTGCTAACAACAGAAGATGTAGTTTTTCATACTTTTAAAGAATATGACTTGTTTTGGTGCAACAAGGAAGATTTAGATTATGCAATGGTGACTTATACTGTTGAAGGTATTGTTCAAGAGCCTATAAAAATAGATGTTAAAGATTATAAAGTTTCATATTTAAAATCACCACAAGCAAAATCTTATAGTTATAAAGTTGAATACTATGACAAAAATGGTAATGTTATTAAATAGATGAAAAATTATAAAGCAGATCATAAATGATTTGCTTTTTTTGTGAAATATAGATTGTTTATGTTATAATACTTTCTGAAAAAAATATAAAAAATTATATCTTTTTTGAAACTTTTTATAAGAAATATAGAACTATTATAGTGAAGGTGATAATATGGTCGATCAATTGAACCTGAAACAATTTAATAGCATATATGAAAAAACCTATAATCAGGTATTGAAATATATTGTTTGTAAATGTTCAAATATGGAAGATGTAAATGATATTATACAAGAAACATATATAGAAGTGTACAATGCAATAGTCAAAAAGAAAAAAATAGAAGATTTTGAAAAGTATATTATTGGTATAGCAAAAAATAAAGTTAATAAGTATTATACATTATTATACCGATTGCAGAATATATCTATATTCCCAACTAAAAATGATGAAATAGAATTATTAGATAATATAAAAAGTGATATAGATGTTGAGCAAATAATTATCAAAGCAGATGATATAGAAAAAATTTGGGATTATTTAAAAACAAAGAAAATTATTATTCAAAAAGTTTTCTATTTATATTATGAACTTGATTTAACTATAAAAGAAATAGCTAATGAATTAAATATTGGTGAATCATATACTAAAAATTGTTTGTATAGGACATTAAAAGAATTACAAGAATTCTTGGGAAAGGATTGTGATTAAGTATGTCTAATAAAAAAATATTTAAAAAGTTATATTCTGAAAAAATAAATAAAGATGATAACTATAAAATGATTTTAAAAAGTATTGAAAGGAATAATATAAAGATGAAGAAAAATATAGTAAAATGGATTTCTGTTCCTGCTTGTTTGATAATTGTTATATGTGGAGTAGTGTTTTTAAATAAAGATAATAATGATATAATTTATAAACCGAGTGACCCTATTATTAGTGGTGAAAAGAATTATGAAATTTATATAAATTCTATTGAAAGTAATAAAGGATTAGCAAGATTTGACGCCGATATTCAAATGACAAATTACTATATGATACCTTACTTTGAATTTTTATCAAATTTGGATATTCCTGATGATTTTGATAATAAAGAAGATTTTAAAGCAATATATGTTAAAAAAGATAAGAATAGTAAGGAGTATGATGTATTAAATCACTATGAACTTTGGTGCAGAAATACTGCTAATAATAGAAGAATAATGATTGCTTTTTCCAATGAATATGAGCCATTAAGAGATTATTTCTTTGGGGATGAGGGTAGTAAAGTATCTAAAATTAACGATTTTGAATTAACTATATATAGATATGAAAATTCATATATGACAACTTTCAAATATAATGATATTAACTTTGATATTGAAACAACAGATATAACAGAACAAGAGTTTATAGATTTACTTGTTTCTATTATTAAATAACAAAAAAGTAGATTTTTTCTACTTTTTTTGTTTTTGTAACTTAGTTGTAACTTTGTGTGTTATATAATTGTCTTGAAAGAAAGGAGAATATATATGGAAATATTAAAAGTAGAAAATCTTACAAAAGTTTATGGTAAAGGCTCAACAGAAGTAATTGCTCTTGATAATGTATCATTTTCAGTTGAAAAAGGTGAGTTTGTTGCTATTGTTGGTGCTTCTGGTAGTGGTAAATCTACATTACTTCACTTAATTGGAGGTGTTGATAGACCAACATCTGGTAAAGTATTTATAGACGGAAAAGATATATATGCTTTAAATGATGATAAACTTGCCATATTTAGAAGAAGACAAGTTGGACTTGTATATCAATTTTATAATTTAATCCCAATATTAAATGTTGAGGAAAATATTACATTGCCTCTTGATTTAGACAGTAGAAAGGTAAATGAAAAACATTTAAATGAATTACTTGATTTATTAGGTTTAAAGAATAGAAAGACACATTTGCCAAATCAATTATCTGGTGGGCAACAACAAAGAACATCAATAGGTAGGGCATTGATAACAAATCCTACTATTGTATTAGCAGATGAGCCAACGGGAAATTTAGATTCAAAGTCTAGTGATGAGATAGTTCAATTATTGCAAAAATCAAATAAAGAATATAAGCAGACTATAATAATGATTACTCATAATATGGAAATAGCAAAATGTGCAGATCGTATTATTAAAATTGAAGATGGAAAAATTGTTAAGGGGGAATAGGTTATGAATCTTCTTAATAAATTAACTATCAAAAATTTAAAATTAAATAAAAAAAGAACAATAGTAACTATAATAGGAATAATGCTTTCTGTTGCACTAATTACAGCAGTATCAAGTATGTTTTTTAGTGTAAAAACGAGTTTTATAAATTATGAGAAAAAACACGGTGGAGATTATCATTTCTTATTTGAAGAAGTAAGCAAAAAAGACTTTAATCAGTTTGAATTAAATAAAAAAATAGAAACGGTTAATTATGTTTATAATTATGGATACGCATTATTAGAGGGTATTACAAATGAATATAAACCTTACATTTATGTTAAAGGTTATACTACTGAGTCATTAAATAGTTTAGGTGTTGTTTTGTTAGAGGGTGAATTGCCTAAAAACGAAAATGAAATTTTAGTTCCTAGTCATTTAAAATATAATGGTGGTGTGGAATTAGAAATAGGTGACAAGATTACATTAAATATGGGTACAAGAGTAATTGATGGTGTTGAGGGAAATCAAAATAATCCTTTTCAGCCAGATATGGAAGAAATAATAAATACCACAACAAAGAGTTATAAAGTTGTGGGCTTAATAGAAAGACCAGATATAAAAATAGAGCCATATACTGCACCGGGTTATACAATGATTACTTATATTGATGAAAAAAATATTGGTGATGGTGCAGAAGTTTATGTTAGATACACAAAAGCGGGATTAAAAGACTATCACAGGACAACAGCCAATATTTTAGGAGTGAATCCAGAATATTATTACGAATTAAAAAATTTAATAGCAGATGATATAGAAAATTATGAATTTAAATTAAAAGAAGTGTATGATAATAAAAAATATACTGAACAACAAAATTATGATTTAATAATATTGGAAAACAATTTTGTTGGTGACGATAGAATTGTTGGATTAGGTTTAGCAGCAATCGTAGTAGTTATAGTAATTATATTTACATCTGTATTTTGTATAAAAAATAGTTTTGATATATCCATTACAGAAAAAATAAGACAATATGGAATGTTATCAAGTGTAGGTGCAACAAGAAAACAAATAAAGAAAAATGTATATTATGAAGCCTTGCTTTTAAGTGTTATAGGAATACCACTTGGAATATTATTAGGGTTAATAGCAACATTTATTTTAATACATATAAGTAATTATTTTTTAACAATGGCATTTAACGAAGGATTTGATTTAATATTTGAAATATCATTACTTTCTATTTTATTTTCAATAATTCTTGGTTTTGTTACAATTATTTTATCAGCAAGAAAAAGTGCAAAGAGAGCAAGTAAAATAAGTCCTATTGTAGCAATAAGAAATAATGAGGATATAAAAGTAAAGAATAATAAATTAAAATCACCAAAGTTAATAAAGAAATTATTTGGTATTGGTGGTGTGATTTCTTATAAAAACTTAAAAAGAAGTAAGAAAAAATATCGTACAACAGTTGTTAGTATTGTTGTAAGTATAATAGTTTATTTAGCAGTAACAGGATTTATAAATGTAGCGTTTTCATTTTTAAAATTTGAACTACCAACTGATGAATATAATATTTCAATAAATTATATGGCAGATAAAGAGGAAAACGCAAATATATATGAAACAATTCAGAATATAAGTAATGTTTCTAATGTAGAAAATTATTCATATACAAGTTATACGGATTATCGCATTAGCAATCCTAAATATAGTGAAGAATATTTAAAGGCTTATCCTAATAGATATGAAAATGTTTCAATTTATGGCGAAAGATTAGATTTAGTTATAGTAAGTAAAAATGAATTTGAAAGATTTGCTAGAAGTGTTGGAGTTAATCCTATTGAAAATAAAATGAATGGAATTTTGGTAAATACAATTTACGATTACTATACTGATAAGAATAACAAAGACAAAATAAGAGAATTGGATATGCTTGGATATCAAAAAGGTGATATAATAACAGGAAATGTATTATTATATGATACATATATGACAGGTGACGAAGACCCAGATGAGGTAAGTTTAAATATTAAAATAGCGGGTACTACAAATAAAGTACCAATAGGATATAGTAATCCATATCATCCTATAATTGTTTTATCAGAAGAAAATACAAATGTCGTTATAAATGAAACAAGGCAAAAAGATATATTTATTTCCTCATCTAATGCAGATAAAACTTATGATGAATTAAAAGAATTATTTATAGATCACGAAGTACATATATTTAATATGGATGAAGAAGTAAGAACAATGAAATCAGTATATACTTTAATTGCTATATTCCTATATGGATTTATTACAGTAGTAGCACTTATTGGTATAACTAATATATTTAATACAATTACAACAAATATGAATTTAAGACAAAGAGAATTTGCGACTTTAAAAAGTATAGGTATGACAAATGATGAATTTAACAGAATGATAAGACTAGAAACATTTTTCTATTGTGGAAAATCATTGATGATTGGACTTCCTATTGGAATAATATGTACATATATAATATATCGCTTATTTAGTGAGGGCGAACTTATTGTAAAATATGTATTCCCTTGGTCTGCAATTATAGTAGTATGTTTAATTCTATTTATACTTATATTTGCAATTATGAAATATTCATTAAATAAAATTAAAAAGCAAAATACAATAGAAACAATAAGAAATGAAAATATATAATAATTTAAGGGGATATCACAAAATATCCCTTTATTTATGGTATAATATTCAAAGAAAGGAAGATTAAATATGGATATATTATTGATAGAGGACAATGAGAATATTGTTAATGGTTTAAAATATGCTTTTTCTAAAAATAATTATAATTTAGTTGGTAAAACAACTATTAAATCGGCAATAGAATATTTAGTTGAAAATAAACCAGAACTTATAATATTAGATGTTTCACTTCCTGATGGCAACGGCTTTGATTTATATGAAAATGTTATTAAAGAAAAGGAAATACCTGTTATATTTTTAACTGCTCGTGATGATGAAAATGATGTAATAAAAGGACTTAATTTAGGTGCAGAAGATTATATGACAAAACCTTTTTCAACAAAAGAATTATTAGTTAGAGTAAATAAAATTATATTAAGGAATAAAAAAATTTCAGTTATAAAAGTAAAAGATATTAGTTTTGATTTAAATAAAATGATAGTAAAAAAGGAAAATGCAGAAATAGATTTATCAAGCCTAGAATTGAAAATATTACATTTGTTATTTTTAAATATTGGTAAAGTAGTTAAGAGAAATACTATACTTGATAAAATATGGGAATGGACAGGCAATGATGTTGATGACCATACCGTAACAGTTTATTTAAAAAGAATAAGAGAAAAAATTGGAACTGATATCATAATAACTATTAAAGGATTAGGGTATAGAATAGATGAAGAATAAATTATATTTAAAAAAATATTTATTGCAAAGTTTATTTATAATAATAATTTTTTTGGCACTACTTTTAATTGTTAATAACATTGAATATAATCAATATAAAAAAACATTTAACTATAAAATAAATGCAATTTTGGAAACAGTTCAAGAAGAATATCCAAATATAAAAAAAGAAGAACTAATAAAAATATTAGATTCAAAAGAGATAAGTGATAATATTTTATTAGAATATGGATATGACATAGAAAAAGATTCTTTTATACAACAAAATAACAATATATCTTTTACATTTAATATTATAAAAGGAATGATTCTAGTTATTGCATTTGCTGTTATAACATATATATTTGTTAAATCGCATATTGAGAGTGATAAAGAGATAGAAAAAATTATAAAATGTATAGAAGATATAAATCATAAAAATTATGAGTTAAAAATAGATGACTTGTCAGAAGATAAATTATCAATTTTAAAACAAGAAATATATAAGACAACGATAATGTTAAAAGAAAATGCAGAAAACTCGCTGAAAGACAAAATAGATTTAAAAAATTCATTACAAGATATTTCACATCAATTAAAAACACCATTAACTTCAATTAGCATAATGTTAGATAATATAATTGATGATCCAGAGATGGATAATGATGTAAGACAAAATTTTATAAAACAAATAAAAAGAGAGATTACAAATATTTCATTTTTAGTACAATCAATTTTGAAATTATCTAAATTTGAATCTAACACTATTGATTTTAATAGAAAAGAAGTATCTATCAAAAATATAATAAATGAAACTATTAGAAATGTATCTAATTTATGTGACTTAAAAGATGTTGAAATAAAAGTAAATGACAAATGTAAAAATAATATTTATTGTGATTCCAAATGGCAAGTAGAGGCTATAACTAATATTTTAAAGAATGCAGTAGAATATTCAAATAGTGGTAGCAAAGTTTTAATAGAGTGTGAAGATAATAATCTATATTCACAAATTAAAATTATTGATTATGGTAAAGGTATGGATGAAGAAGATACTTTAAATATATTTAAAAGATTTTATAAAGGAAAAGATTCAACCAAAGATAGCATTGGAATTGGGCTATCTTTGTCAAAGGCAATAATAGAAGAAGATAATGGAAGAATTGCAGTTGAATCTGAAAAGAATAAAGGAACAATATTTACAATAAAATATTTTTATAAATAAGAAATTAAAAAAGACTATTTTTGAGAATAGTCTTTTTTAATCTTCTATTTTATCCGTGTCAAACAACTTTGAATTATAAAACTCTGACAGAGTGATTTTGAAAGTTCTACATATTTTATATACAATGTATGAACTAGGATTATCTACTTTATTTGCTAACAATGCTCTTAATGTTGATGGTGCAATAGCAGATAATTCAGCAAGTCTGTTAGGGGTGTAATCATATTTATTACATAATTCAAAAATACGTTGACTTAATGCTTCTTTAAATAACATATTACAAAACACCTCCTACAATCAATAAAATTGTAGCAGATATCTGCTGAAAATATGCGCCGATATCGGTTGACTTTTAAAATGAAGGGTGCTATAATATAAATTGTCTATTAAGCAGTACATTTGATATATAGGTGTACTGTCTTTTTTTTAAAAAACAACTTGGGGAAATAGATTAAATAGGAGGAATAATGATAACAATAACCAATGGTATTGAAAAAATGACTATAAGAAAAGAAATGACAAAAAAAGTAAAAAGGGGTGTGAGAGTAAGTCCAAATAAATATTATTGTAATATTGAATTATTACTTGAAGGACGATTTAATAAATTTCAAAGAATTATAAAAAAACTTCCACCTGATAGTGGTGATGAATTAAAAAGTTATCATAATTTAAACGCTAGAATAAAAAACGAAATATTATTATCCAATGATGACTATATTGAAGTTAAAAGACTATATGATAATATGATACTAGATGATGAGATAAGAAAAAATGAACTTATTTTGACTGCTGCAACATTATTTGCTTATGAATGTTATAAAAATTATTATTTAGAAGAATTATATCAGGTACCAAGTAAAGCAATATTTGATGAAATTGTTATGTGTTTAGATGAATATAGAGAAATAAAAAACTATAAAAATGAAATCTATAATAAGGCTAGGAAAATATTAAAAGATAGATATGGAATAAAAGATTTAATTGTAAATTAAGGAGTTGGAGGAAAATGGAATTTATAGTAGTGGGGTTAGTTATATTTATTTTAATTTGTTTTTGCTATATATCAGAATATGGTGAGAAGACCAAAAATAAAATAGAAGAATTAAATAATGAAATAGAACAATTAAAAAAAGATGTAGAATTAGGAAATACCTATAAGAGAGAGTTAGAAAGAATAGATTATGACAAAGAAATTAAAAGTGTTGGCATTGAAAAAATGACTATCAGTAAAGAACATCAATATAGAGTTGTTGGTAAAAAGATACCTAAAATTTTAGT
>SVGD01000028.1 GCA_015056485.1 Clostridiales bacterium | reverse complement strand
AATCGCAAAGTAACAATAGACACAGTTGAAAAAATTGCAAAAGGATTAAATGTAGATCCATCATTGTTACTTGTGAACCGAAATAAATAGATTCACTTATATTATAACACATCTTTACCGTGAGTGGCTCACTCACATATTTATTTTGCATTAAATGAGATAATAAATATGGTGGTAATGTGAAAAAAATTGATATTTATGCAACAATAAGAAAGAATATAAAAAAATATAGGATTCTTAAAGGTATGACTCAAGCCGAATTAGCTGAAAAAGCAGATTTGAATCATGATTATATAAGACAAATTGAATCAGAAAAAGTTGCAAACACCTTTTCTGTACAAACATTATATGATATTTCTCTAGCTTTAGATGTTGAAGTTGGTTTATTATTTAAGCTAGAAAAGTAATATTTTTTTATTTTAAGAAAAAAAACAACGACTTCGTTGATTTTTGTTGACAAACAACAAATTTAATTGTATAATAAAATGCGATTTTGACAGGGTGTTTGCCCTCTAATAATTGCATTGATAAGATACCAAAGGTGGACATGGCAAGCATTCTTGCTTTCATGTCCCCTTTTTTATTGAAAACAGGAGGTATAACGATGAAAAAAACTGAATTCTGTGAATCAAGAGGAATATCTGAAAAACAATTTAATAGTTGGGAAAACAATGAATTAGACAAGAACTACTATAAAGCTTATGAAAAAAGATATTCACAAGTTTATTCAAATAATATGCTTTGGTCAGCAAAAGAAAATACTTCTCATGTTTTGGAATGTATAAAAAATTATAAAATAAGTAAAAAAAGTAAAATATTGGATTTGGGATGTGGAGAAGGCAGAGATGCGATATGTTTACTTAATGATGGTTATAATGTAATGGCAGTTGATTATTCTCATACTGTTATAGAAAAATGCAAAGAATTATCTAATTATAAATATAATAAAAGTTTTAAACAATTTGATTTGATAAATGATAAAATGAATTGCAAATTTGATTTTATTTACTCAATTGCAGTATTGCACATGTTTGTATTAGATGAACATAGAAATAAGTTTTTATCATTTATAAGAGAGCATTTAAAAAAAGAAGGTATTTGTTTAATTTGTGTATTAGGTGATGGTGAACGTGAATATGTTTCAAATATAAATGAAGCTTTTAAGGATATAAAGAGAACTGTTATGAATAATAATACTGAATTAGAAATTGCTACTACATCTTGTAAAATAGTTAATTGGGAACAATTAGAATATGAAATTCTTAAAAATGATTTAAAAATAGACAAAAAATGGATCTCTAATAGTATTCCTGAATTTGATAATTCAATGTGTGTAGTTGTAAAGAGGGGGGATTTATAGTGGCATCAGTATGGCAAAATAATAAATTATTGAGAAAATGGGAACAAAAAAATTTTAAACGTATAGCTAACGGAGATTTCAATTATAACTTGGCATTTCCTTTAGAAGATCCTTTAGTAATTGAAATTTCAAAATATATGAATATTAAAAAAGAATACGTTTATGTGGGTGCTGGTAGTAGTCAATTTATAGCTGCAATTGTAGGTTTAAAGTGTTGGAACAAAATATTTTTATCAGAAATTGAATTTTCACTATATAAGAGAACTGCAAACTTGGCAGAAAAGAAAATAATAAATATTAGAGGAATAACAACAGATGAGTTTATAAATGATTTAAAAAAAATAAAGTCAAGTGAAAATGATTTACTATGTATTTCTTCTCCTAGATGGTTTTCTGGAGAAATGTTTACAAAAAAACAAATAAAAGAAATATTAGATATTTTTAATGGCACATTAATAATAGATGAAGCATATGTTGATTATTCTGACAATGAAAAAGGAATGTTAGATTTATGTTTGAAAAATGAAAGAATAATATTACTAAGAACTTTTTCAAAAAAATTTTTAGCATCTGGATATAGAACAGGGTATATGATAACAAAAAAAGAAATAGTTGGTATGAGAAATACAATAATACCACCACATTCTGTTTCGTCGTATTCGGAGAGATTCTTTTGTGAATTATTAAAGGATGATAAAATATTAAGTGCATTCATTGAAACTAGGGAATATATAAAACAAAATAGAAATTTGATATATAATGAATTACATAATGAATCACAAATTAAAATTATTAAATCATCAGCAAATTTTATTTCAATAATATTCGATGATAAGAACCTTATGGAAGAAGTTTATGAAAATTTAAACGATTTAGCGGGAATTCAAAAATTTGATGAAGTAGTGCCATTTATCAAGATATGGGTTAATAATGAAAAGTTTTCAAATGTTGTAGTTGATAGAATAAAGGAAATATTAAAATGATTTATTTGTATACATTACCTGGTGTAGCATTTAACGCTCCTAACATAAGTGTTCCACTTATAAAAGGTTATTTAGCACAAAATAATATCTTGTCTAAACAAATTGATCTATCAATCGAATTTTTCAAGAAATGCGTAAATAGTAATTATATTAATAAAAAAATGAAAAATAATTATATGATGTTAGATAAGAAAGATAAAAAAATTATAAAAAACATTGATAAAACTATTAGCATTTTTAAAACAAATAAAATTAATTCTAAAAAAATTATAGCTGCGAATGAGGATTTGTTAAAATATTTAAATATATATAGTAATTGTTTTAATATTAATTGGACACGTAAGGGATTAGATTTCAAATTAAAAATAAATACTATAGATGATGTGTTAGAATTAGCATATAAGAACAAGAATAATATATTTGATAACATTTTAATTCCACCGAAAGAAGGACAAAATAGTATTCACTATCTTTCTGTTCAGTTTCCATTTCAATTACCATATGCTATTAGATTTGCTAAAAAAATAAAAAATAGTAATCCAAAGTCTAAAGTTATTTTTGGTGGAGATTATGTGACACATATAGTAAAGAATTCTGATGAATTAATGAGTAAATGTAATTATATTGATGGGATTATATTTTTTGGGGAACATAAGCATCTTATAGAATTAATTGATTATTTTAATGGTAACTACACTGTTAATATACCTAATACTATTATTAGAAAAAATAATGAAATAATAAAAAATAAAATAGTTAATTGTACAAAATATAAAAAAGATTTATATTTACCATCATTTGATGATTTAAATTTAGAGGATTACATATCTAACTTGAAATTAATTCCTTTAACTTTAAATTATGGATGTTATCATTCAAAATGTAATTTTTGTTCTAGATATTTTTATTACAAAGGATACGAAAAATATGATTTAGATAAAATATTTATGTTAATAAAAAAAATGTATCAAGAGCATGGCATAGAGGCAATTTATTTTGTTGATGAATGTGTTCCACCAGAAATATTAATTAAAGTTGCACAATTTTTATTAGATAATAATATAAAAATAAAATGGATGGTAGAAACAAGAATTGATTCTAAATTATCTGATGATAAGGTAGCTAATTTATTATATAAAAGTGGATGTAGAGAAATTTCATTTGGAATAGAGTCATATAATAAAAAAATATTAAAAGATATGAATAAACAAATAGATTTAAAGGTTGCTAAGAAAGTTATGAAAAACTTTTATGAAGCTGGTGTATCGGTATCAGCAACATTTATGATTGGTTATCCTACCGAAAATATTTTCAATATTATTAGAACCTTAAAATTTATAAAGAATTTTAAATATATAGATACATTTGGATTAGGTATATTTAGTTATATGAGAAATTCAAAAATAGTTAATGACAGTAAATTAAATGAAGAATTAGATTTGAATTTAATATATAGAAAAAATAATGATAATTACAATTTATATAATAAATTAATAGAAAAATTTAATAATCTCAAGAAAATAAAAAAGTTTTCTATAATAAGAAATAAAATTTTATATAGATCTGAATATTTATTTTTGGACAGAAATATATATAGTTTAAATTATAAAAAATAGTTGGAGGTAGTTATGCAAATAAAAAATATATTTAATAAAAAAATTAAAATTAAAGATTTAATTTATTTAAAAGAATTAAAACCTGAAATGACACAATGCCGAATAGTTCAGGTTGAGAAAAAAATAAAGGACAATAAAAAATGATAAAGTATGAGATATTAGGATATAATAATCAAATTAATTTGAATACTTTAGATATGCCATTATATGTATATATAGAATTGACCGACTCCTGTAATTTTAATTGTAAGTTTTGTTCAGTAGATAAAAAAAATAAGAATTTTATATCTTTTGATTTGATAAAAAAAATATTATCAGAGTTAGAAAAGAATCATATATATGATATATATTATACTGGTGGCGAACCTATGCTGCATCCACAATTTGAAGAAATAGTTGAGTATGCTTATAGTTTAGGTTTTAGACAAACTGTTCTAACGAATGGTTCTTTAATAAATAAATATAAAAATTTATTAGATAAAATAATGTGTGTTTGCTTTTCATTACATGGAAGTAAAAAAACTCATAATTATTTAACTAATAGGGATAATTATGATAATTTGATTGAAAATATAAAATTAACCATAAAACATACTAATGCAAAAATTAATTATACAGTTATGAATGAAAACCAAAATATTTTAGAAATGAAAGATGTGTTAGATTTGGCAAATAAACTTAACGTAGAAGTATCTTTTTCAAAATATAATAATATTGGTTTTGGAAAGAAAAATAATTGTTCAATTGATATAGGAATGTTTGCGGATTCATTATCTGATCTAAGGAAACAGGGATATATTTTTGGAATAAATGATTGTATGACACCTTGTTTGTTAAATAAAGAACTAGAATATTTGTCGCATGGATGTGGAGCTGGATATTTATTTGCAAGTATAACATACGATGGAGACATAAAAATTTGTCCAAGTTCTACAACAAAATTAGGAAATATTAAAAATCAATCATTAAAAAAAATATGGCATCAACAAAAGTTAAAAGAATATCGTGATTTTAATTGGATACCATTGTATTGTAAATCATGTAAAAATTTATCTAAATGTAGATGTGGTTGTAAGATTGAATTATCACAAAATATAACTCAATTCAATGATTATAATGTTGAACTTTATAAAACTAAGATTTGGAATGAAATTAAAAACAAAAAGATGACTGTAAATATATCTTTATTAAGGAAAGAAAAAAATAGTTATATAAGTTTATCAAATCCACCTAGAAAGTATAATAATCAAGCAATTGATATTATAAAAAAATTAAATATGGGTATTATCCCATCACAAATTGAAAATTCAAAAGATTTTGTTTTATCGTTATATAGAGATAAAATAATAAAGGAGGCAGAATAATGCTAAAAAGAATATTATCAAAAGATAGGAATCTTATTTTGTGGAATAGTAAATATTATGTTGTAAATGATTTAACATACGAACTTTTAAGAGCGTTTGACAGTAAGAATGATATTGATGATATATCTAAAAAATTAGGATATAAAAAAAGAGATATTCAATTAATGTATAAGGAAATAGAAAAACAACTGCTATCAAAAGATTATTATGAAGATAATTTGAAACTATCAACTCCAATAAAAGTTCAATGGAAAATCACAAATAAATGTAATTTAAAATGTAAGCATTGCTACTTAGGAAAACTAAATGGTTTTGAATTAGATTTTGATAAAGTAATGGAGATAACTGATACAATAATAAACTCTAATGTTATGGAAGTTACTTTGTCAGGCGGAGAATGTTTAACATATAAAGGAATAGAAACTGTAATTGAAAAATTATTAATTAATGATATTAAAGTTGATATATTTACTAACGCATTATTATTAAAAAATGTTTTAAGTAAAATAGATAAAAATATTAAAGATAAATCTAAGTTATTATTTTATGTGAGTGTTGATGGTTTGAAAGAAAATCATGAAAGAATAAGAGGTAAAAATACATTTGATAAAACAATTGAAAATATAAGATATGCTATTGGAAAAGGATATCCAGTTGTTACAAATACTGTAATCAATAAAATTAATTATAACGATATTATAGATATGGTTGTTTTGTTAAAAACAATGGGTGTTAAGGATGTACAACTTTCAAATTTGATTATTCAAGGAAATGCTACAAATGATTTAAAAATTGATTTAAAATCACAAATGCAATTAAAAGAAAAATTATCTATACTATATAAAGAACATCCAGAATTTGGATATATATATTATTCAGAAGTACCTGATGAGGATGGTTTGAGGAAGGTTTATTCACTAAATAGCAAAAAAGAAGAATATATTGGTAACGATAATTGGAAATGTACTGCAGGAGTTGCAAGGGTTACTATTGATTCAAATGGAAAAGTGTATTGTTGTCCATTCATAAAGGATAGTTATTTAGGAGATTTAAACAATGAAAATTTATCAGAAATATGGGATAATGTTAATAGATATAAATTTTTAAAGAGATTAGCTGAAAAAAATACTGACAGAGTTTGTTTAGCTATCAAAGAAGGAAGTAAAGGTGAGATAAATGATTAATTTAAAAGATTTTAAAGAGTATAAGAATATGTTAGAAAATACTATTACTAATAAAGCGTTTAGAAGTAGATTATTGTTTGAAGCTGTAGAAGATGAATTGTTTTCAAAAGATATACGAAATTTCTTAGGTAGATTGAATGAGAACATAACATTTCAAGAATTAGATTCTATACTAGAGGAAATTAGAACAAAGACAGATTATTATTATCAATTATCAAGTAATTCTGATTCGTTTGAAGATAAAATAAAAAATGGTTTACGATCATTAGCATATTTCTATTTTTTAGAAAGTATTGATGAACATTCAATTTTAAGTGATGGTATTATAGAACAAATTAAATTAAAATATCCAAATGATTATTTAGAAATCATTGCTAAAATTGATAAAATGTACTTATCTGTTGATACTAAAAAACAAATTGCATCAAAAGAGTCAGATTTAATAATTAATGATGATTTATTAAATAAATATATTGTATTAAAGCAATGGCAGGATAAACAACATCATTACTTTGATAATGAATATGGAAAATATTTAGAAGAATTACAATATCAATATTGTAAAGATAGAAGTTTAGATTCATTTAATTTAGAACAAGTATCATTGAGAAAAAGATTATTTGATGGATTATCAAAGAAAAAAATATTAGATATTGATACATGTAGTATTTTGTCGGAATTATATATTAAAAAGTTTGTTGTTAAGTATATTGGTGGAAAAATGTATGGTCTATCAGTATTGAATAGTCAAGGAATAAAGATTCCATATTCGGTGGTAGTTCCAACAGGTGTAGAGGTAAGCGAATCGGATTTAGAAAAAATCAATCCTGTATATGGACATTATTCTGTTAGAAGTTCTGCAGATATTGAAGATGGAGAGAAGAATTCATTTGCTGGAATGTTTGATTCTTATCTAAATGTTTCTGGCAAAGAAATATTGGAGAATATTAATAAAGTTAAAGCATCTGTTAATAATGCAAGACTTAGAGAATATATCCAAGTTAATGGACTTGACCAGCCACACATGGCTGTTGTTATACAATCATTCAAAGAACCACAATATGCTGGAGTTTGGATAGGAAACTCTGATGTTTCTGGTGTATTAGAATGGGTAAGTGGTAATGGAGAAAAGTTGGTATCTGGGTCAAGTACACCACATACTGAAATTTGGAAAGATCAACAATGTTCAGACGCATTAGAGTGCAATGGTAAAAAAATTGGAGAATTAATGTTGGAATATCAACAGCTTGTAGGAAGTAATGCAGATTTTGAATGGATGGTTTTAGATGGTGAATTAATAATGTTGCAATTTAGACCAGTAACTAAGAAAGTAATCATAGATGATAGTTATACAACTAATCATACGGAAGGTTTTTCTGGAATACCTGCTGCACCTGGATTTGTTGAGGGTGAGCCAAGATATGTAGAATCACCAGATGAACAAATAGTAGCAAATAAAATATTATTAGCAATGATGACTGATCCTGATTGGTTACCTCATTTAATGAATTCAAAAGGAGCTATAACTGCCTATGGAGGATTTTTGTGTCATACAGCGATAGTATGCAGAGAATTGGGTATACCATGTGTCACAGGTATAGGAGAAGATGCTTTGGAAGAATTAAGTAAAGATGATTCAGAATATATTGAAGTGAATGGTAATAGTGGTAATGTAAAAATTCTTGGAAAAAGAAAATCTAGAATTTAGTATGTTGGATGAGATGAGAGGTGGTGATGAAAGTGATAAAATTTTTAAAGAAATTATTCAAAAAAGACAGCAATGTATTAATTAATTTAAATAATGTTAATAAAACATTATCTATGTCTATGGCTGGTAATGGAAATTGCTCTGATTGCTGCTAAAAAAATAAAGTCTAAATTTTTAGACTTTTTTTGTTTGTAATTAAAGATTTATTTGCTTTGTATCTAGGTTTTAAGGATAATAGATATTTTTGAGGATTGTTCTTAATATTTTTTATATAATCTTCTAAATCATTGTTAGACTCATCAAAAATCTTCTCATTTTTTAATATATTAATAATAATTTTATAAGTTAGTTCCTTTTGCTTTGATAAGTTAAAGTTTTTTATTTTATATTCTAATAATGTACATATGTCATCATATCTTTTTAATAATAGTGCTAAAATAAGCAATAGGTTTGTAAAATCTAATTTAAAATAATCTGTAGTTTCATTAACATGAAACAGGTCTGATGGCTTAATAAGTTCATCATATTTTATATTTTGATTTATCTTTAAAAATATATCAAGAAAAAAGTTTATATCTTTAATTGAAGCACTAGTAATATTTAAATATGTTCTAGTAAGTTTATCATAATTTTTGTTGACTAAAAGATCATCTAAATCAAAGCAGTCTACAGCAGTAATAAAAGGTATATAAACTCTATATGTATTAAAACCAAGAACATTAAAATCTTTAACGTATATGTTATGTTCTATATTGTTTTTTAATTCTTCTAATACTTCGTCGTTATTTGTAAAATATCCTTTAAAATTAAGTTGATTTATATCTATATATTCATCACAAAAGAATCCTTCTGATAAATACCCAATATTGTTATTGAAGCATTTTAGCCAATTATACGATTTGTAATTTTTTTTGTATTTTTTGTCTAATTCATTTAAAGGAGTTCTTTCAAGCATTTTATTTTTTAATTCCTTTAATGTTAATCCTTGTACCATTTCACTTATACATCTTGAAAGAGCAATATCTAGTGAATAGTCAGCAGCAATTGTAAATGTATATTTAGACATATCATTGTTAAACAATAAAAATCCAATTACAGGATATTTCCCTAATGAGCAATCTTTAAAAAAATATTTATATCCCAATTTCTCCAATTTATTTAATAATGCTTTATTTTTTTTTGTTAAAGGGTAATTCAAAATGTTAATATTTTTAACTTTATTGTTTGAATTCAGTAATGTTTGGTAACAATGTCTTTCTAAAATCTCAAATATTGCTTGACTTACTGCTTCAGAATAAGAGTTTCCAGAAGCTAGTCCATTTGTGTGACAAAAACAATTAATGGCATTGATAGGTATATATTCATATATGTTTGTTTTAATATTTAAGATTTTTTCTGTATTGAAATAAATATCATCTAAATTTTGGAATTCGTTTATAAAATCGTTATCAGCATTATTTAACAATGGAAGATATAAATTGATGTTTCTATCAATTGTTTTTGTTGCTGTTCTTTTTTTATCCAACATATTACTTTGTAATCTTTCCATTAACTCAGCATAAGCCGATGCTTTTGCAGTATTTAGTGATATTCCTTTACCGTTCGCACCATAATTGTTATTTAATTCTAATCTTATTGAATATATTCCTTTTAAGTTTATTCTTAATCCTTTTTCTTTATATTTATAATTATTATCTTTTAATATTTTTTTTATTCTTGCTATTGTATCTTTTGGCTTAGCATCTTTTCTAAGTGTATTAATATCAAAATAGTTTACAAGATAATTTTTTTTAATTCTTTTTTTTGTATCATTTAATAATATTATTTTTTTTTCATTTTTATATGATTTTATTTTATTTTCGTTATCGTAAAATATTAAATTTTTATATGTTTGTTTTAGCTCAGTTAATAAATTATTATCAACTGGGCAATATATGTTATAGCAATCATTTACTATAAAAAAGTTAATATAATTTTTTAATTTGCTTTTATCAAATTTACAATAATAAACTATATATGTATTATTTGGATAGTTATTATAAATTTTATTTAATAAACTAAGATCATCACATAAAATTCCGACATTCTTATTCATACTTATCACCACAAAAGTCATTTATTGTTCTATATTATAACTTATATTTAAAAAAAATACAAATTTACCTTTATTGAATATAGGTAAAATTGCTTTTTTTATGATTCTATGCTAAAATAATCAACCAAAGGTGATAATATGTCAAAAAAAATTGTTGCTATTGGTGGCGGAACAATAGGTGAATTAATTACTGATTTTGAAAAACAACCTTATGAAACCGAAGTTATGGATACAGAAATAATCAGATTGTCTGATACATCTACTCCAAACATTTTATTTATTGGTTTTGCTGATCCAACATATTCAGAACAATACTTTAGTTTAATTAATGAAATATATACAAAAAGATATAATTGTAGATGTAAACATTTATCTTTGAATATTTTATCTAACAAAACTCTTGTAAATGATTATTTTAATTGGGCAGATGCTGTATATGTTGGTGGTGGTAATACATATACTTTAATGCAAATTTTACATAAATACGGAATAGATAAAAAATTATTAGAAGCATATAACCAAGGAAAAGTAATGAGTGGAATATCTGCTGGGGGAATTTGTTGGTTTAGTTATGGAAATAGCATTATACCAACAGACGAAAATAGAGAATTAATTAAATTAAAATGTCTTGAATTAAGGAAAATGATTTTTGCTCCACATTGTGATGAAATTAATGGTCATTTTGAAAATGTAGAAAATTTATTAAAGGGAGAATCATTAACTGGTTTATCGCTTTCCAATGCTTGTGCTATAGAAATAATTGATGATAAATATAGGATAATAACTTCTGATACAAACAGGTATAAAATACCACCTTTTGCTTTAAAAAGTTTTTGGGATAATAATAAGTATTATGTAGAAAATGTTGATATATTAGATTCTTTTGAAGATTATGAAAAATTGTTAAAACCAGAACCTACTGGTAAAGATGCTCCAGAAGAGGTTAAAAAACTGTTAAGAAGAAGAAATATATATTTTAAATAGTTAAAACTGTTGATATTTTTCTTGTCATGTTAGGTTTAAAACAATACTAAAAATATGGTATAATAAAATTAGATTTAAACTTTTTTCAGGAGGTTGAAAATGTCACAAAAAAATTATGATTTAAATTCGGAAAAATATCATAGAAATAAGCCAATAAAAGAATTTGATTTAAATCAAACAATGTATTCATTAGTTACCAACGAATGTAAAGATGATATGGATTTATATGCAACAGGATTTATGGGTAATAATATGACGTATAGAGATTTAATAATTTCATCTGATACTTTAGCACAAGCGTTTTATAATGCTGGTGTTAGAGAAGGGGATACTGTATCTATTTTTACTATTAATATGCCAATTGTACAACAATGTATGTTGTCATTGAGTAAGATCGGAGCAACAATGGCTTGGATTGATTTGAGATCTAAAGCTAAGGATGTAATAAAGTA
>SVGD01000027.1 GCA_015056485.1 Clostridiales bacterium | reverse complement strand
TAAATTATCTATATCTTTAATATTATATTTATAATATTCTTTTGACATATCAACAGAATCTGTTAATTCAACTACTTTACTTACAAAAGACATACAATTATGTGCTTTATAAATTTTAAATCCATGCAACATTGTCATTGTAATCATTGAAAAAAAGTTAAATACATATTCAGAATCGTTTGATATATTTTCTATATATTTTTCTATTTTATTTTTATTAGTTTTAGACACAGGCACTTTAAAAACCTTTAATTTAACTTCTTGATGTTTCCCAAAAGCATAACAATCTAATGTTTCTACCATATAGCCACAATCAAAAGGAGAATAATGTTTTTTTCTTGAAAAAGTATAAAATTTATCTAATTTTTCGTCCAAACACACAGCAATGTGCGTATATTCATAATTGCCAGTTAGTCTGGCTAATTTTCCTAATCCTGTTAAAGCCTTAACCAATACTACATATATATGGTTATTTGTTTTTTCTGTCTTCTGCATCTTTTTTACTCAACCTTTTAAACAATTGTATTTGCAATCTAATCATTTCATAGTACATAGGTATTCCACCAACTATAAATACTATATCAGCAAATTTTAATTTCCAACCAAAAACTTCTAATAATGGATTTGGTCCACAAATCATACTTCCTATACATATAGCCACAAAAAATAAATGTGTTTCAATAGGTCCAAGCCTAGGAAATAAAAATTCTTTCAAATATAAAATATAATTCATTGCTGTAAATATTATTAGTGCATAAACAGGTACTAAAAATATTGATATTTCAAAACTTACAAAACCTGCAAAAGCTAAAGCAATAATTAAATATGTAATATGTAATATATCCGTTAATAAATCAAAATATCCTCCTGCTGTTGACTGCATATTTCTAGTTCTAGCAACATAACCGTCAAGATCATCACAAATCAAATGACATAAAAGTCCAAATATTGTTCCTATCAAAAATAAAGGATTAAACTTTGATAAAAATGCACAAATAATTCCTAGTAATCCACCAATCGCACCTATTAAAGTCACTTGATTAGGAGTCATATTTTTAGGAATATGAACTCCTATTGTTTTATATAATAATTGTTGAAACCCAGTTTCCAATTTACTAGGTATTATTTTTTTTACTTTTTGTTCTGTTTTGTTTTCTACTTGTTTTTCTACTTTTTTACTCATCATCATTACTCCTTTTTGTTTTAAAGATATTTGCTATAAATGATTTTATATAATCGCCATAGTCTATAAAATCATATACGCCTTCTTTTTTAGCTTTTAAAAATAATTTAATTAACAATAAATAATAATTTAAATAATATCTTTTTACGCTCATTTTCGTTGGTTTAGCAACTACATGAAGATAATCCCAATGTGAAGGATTGTCTGTAATAAGTTTATCTTTATACATATCATAAGTTTCTATACCAAACTCTGGTGTAAATATAGAAATTGCTACGTGTTTTAAATTATGTTTTTTTATCCACTTATACAATTCTTTAAAATCTTTAGTTCCAAAATCTAAGTCAACAATAAACATTCCCATAATATTTATTCCTAATTTATTACAAATATTTATGCTTTTAACATTGTTATTTACATTAGATTTTTTATTATAACTGTTTAGATTATCATCATTTATTGCTTCTAATCCAACCAAAACATAATATAGCCCAATTTCTTTTAATTCACCCATCAATGCTTCATTTTGAGCTATAAAATCAGATCTTCCATAACAGATATATTTCTTATTAATCTTTTTATTTTTGATTAAAGAAATGAATTTTTTTAATCTTTCCTTGTTAAATAAAAAGTCATCATCTACTATGTAAATATTATCTGTTTTTATTTCAGCTATTTCATTTACTACATCCTCTATATCTCTATAAACATATTTACCACAATTCATTTTGTTTCTATGACAAAACTTACAACGATATGGACAACAATATGCCGTTCTTACCCAAGCAGAATGTTCTAATTCTAAATAACGATAATTACTAGGATGTTCATAAAAATACGTTCTATCAGGCAATGGTAATTTATTTATATCAAATGGTTTAGATTCATTTTTTATCCACTCACCATCTTTTTTATAACAAATCCCATCTATAGTTTCTAATTTTATCTTCTTTTTATTTATATTATAATCTACCATATCTAGTATTTTGAAAATATCAAAGGTAGTCAAAATATAATCAACATAATCTTTATACATTCTTTCATAACTTAATTGTGCATGTAATCCACCAATAATAGTTAAAATATCCTTGTTAAATTTTTTTGCTTCTTCACAATATTCAAGCATAAAATTCTCTTGACGTGTTCTTCCACATACATAAACAACATCTGGATTAATTTTCTTTATTTTAGTTTTAACATCTATTTTTTCTACTTGTCCATCATAAATATATACATTATAATCTCTTTCTTTTAATACACTTGAAATATACTCTAACTCTAAACACTCGTTTTCTATTACACCAACAAAATTATATTTTGTTCTAGATATTTCAGGATGAATTAATAGAAATGTCAATTTTTTATTTTTCATCTTCATCCTCCTCAAGAAGTTCTGTATATGCAACTTTACCCACTAATGTTTTAGGAAGGTTCTTTTTAAACTCAATTTCAGCTGGTAATGAATACTTAGCTAAATCTTTCATACAATAATTCATAATTTCCTCTTTTAATTTTTCAGTAGGTTCTATCCCATCTTTCAATACAACAAACGCTTTCGCCACTTGATGTTTATATGGATGTTTCTTTGCAACTACACATGACATTAACACATCTGGATGACTATCAATTATATTTTCAATATGTTGTGGATAAATATTATAGCCAGAAGAAACTATCATTCTTTTAATCCTTTGTTTAAAATAAACAAAGCCGTCTTCATCCATATATCCCAAATCACCAGTATGCAACCAAACTAATCCATCTTTGTGTTTCCTTAATGTTTTTTTTGTTGTTTCTTTATCATTTAAATATCCCAACATTACACTAGGTCCACTTAAAACAATTTCACCATCCTCATTGTATCCTAAATCATCTTCTGTATTTGGCTTAACAATTTTATAATAAGTATCTGGATATGGTATCCCTATACTTCCTTTTTTATAATAATCTATAGGTGTCAAACAACTTCCTGTGACACATTCAGTCAAACCATATCCTTCTCTAACCTGAATATTTGCACCATGTGACTGTAAAAATGAATCTAATTTTTTCTTTAAACTGACTGATAAAGAATCACCACCAGAAATTACACATTTTAAATAAGATAAATTCATTTTTTGTATTTTAGGATTATTTAACAATGCTTCGTAAAGTGTAGGCACTCCTGCAATAACATTTGGTTTATATTTCTTTAATAACTTATCAAATGTTTTAGCACTAAATTGTGGTAATATAATAGCACATCCACCAAAATTAAGTACGGTATTAATACATATTCCTAAACCAAAGCCGTGAAAAATTGGCATTATAGATAATACTTTATCTTTTTCTTTTAAACAACTACATGCTTCTATGCTTTGAAGTGCAAGTGCATTAAAATTTAGATTTGACAATACAATTCCCTTTGGATAACCTGATGTTCCACCACTATATAAGATAACTGCTTCATCTTTGCCTTTTTGTGATACTTTAGTTCTTTTTTTATAATCTTTACCTAATTTAATAAAATCATCCCAATAAATAATTTTATTTGATCTTTGGGGCTTATTTATTTTACCATCTTTTGTTAGATTATAACCAAATTTTAAAAAGAATGGCATTTGTTCTTTAACAGAAACTATTATCACTTTTTTTACTGGTGTGTTTTTTATTATTTTACTTATTCTATCCCAAGCCAAATCAATTGCTATTAATACTTTACTTTCTGAAACATTTAAATAATATTTGATTTCATTTTCAGCAGATAGTGGATGTATCATACTAGCAATCGCACCTATTTTATTTAGTGCATAGAAAGAAATTATAGACTCAGGAGTATTAGGCATACACACAGTCACTTTATCCTTCTCTTTTACACCAATTTTCTTTAGTGACTTTGAACAATCCTCTATTTGTTTAAATAATTCATTATATGTTGCTTTTTTACCAAAATAATTATATGCTATGAAATCCATTCTTTTTGAGCTGTTATTCTCTAACATCTCATATATCGAAACATCAGGGTAATCCAAATGTTTTGATACATTATTGTAAAATTTATACCAATTAGTTTCTACTTTTCTCTCGTCATTTTTAAAATTAAGATTTTTTTGCATTAACTACACCTCTATACTTACTGTTCTTTTTTGTTTTTAATTCATTCTTATCCATATTCTCTTTTAATAATTTTTTTATTGAATTAAATAACTTTTCATTTGCTGTTTCAATATCTATATCGGAAATATCCATTGGTTTGCCAAATACAATTTTTAAATTTCTTGAAAACAATTTATAATCTCCTGTTATTGAATAGGGCACAATAATGCAATTAGTCTTTTTAGCCATTGAAACTGCACCATATTTAAATGGTAATAACAATTCATCAGTATAATTTCTCTTCGCCTCTGGAGATAGATTAATCAAATTACCTTCTTTTAATTTATCTATAGCTGTATTTGACGCTTCTTTGTTTGTTGAACTTTTTAGGTCAACAGGTATTGTCCCTACAGCTTTAAAAAAGAAGCCAAACTTTCCATCATGCAAATCTTTTTTTGCTAAAGTAAATACCATCCTTTTAGTACAAACATCAACTAATATCGGATCTAACGCGTGTTTATGATTTCCAGCAATAATTGCTGCTCCTTCATTTGGTATATAATGTTTATTAATAATTTTAGGTCTGTATATAAATTTGAATATTGGTAAAAAAACAATTCTAAATATTTTATATAAATAATACTTCTTCATAAAAACTCCTTTTGGTTATATAAATATTATAACACACACTAATTAAACTCACATAAAAAGAAGTAATCTGATATTTCTAACTACTTATAATAAAACTTTTAATAATAAGTTTATATAAAATTAAAATAAAAAATCAGGTGAATATCATATTACTTTCGCTTAAACTTTTTATTCCTTTGTCTATATTAATTATAACATATTTATTTACACTTTTTAACACTAACTTAAAAGTATATAACTTTTATATAGTATATATTTTTATACACATAATATTAATGCAACTAAAATATACATTATAAATTAATTATCACTTTTTTGTGATAATGTAATTACCCTAAAAAAGCTATATAATTAAAGAGGATTATACATTAAAACTTGAATCATTTGATTTACATGAAAAGGAAGTGAGTTATATGAATGATAACAGTATATATATTTTAAGAGATTACGGAAAAATTAATATCAAATTAAAAGAAATACTAGACAAAAAAGGTATAAGTAGAAATAAATTATGTAATATGATTGCTACGAATTATGACTTAATAAATAGATATTACAATAACAAAGTGACAAGAGTAGATTTAGATATATTATCCAGAATGGCTTTTGTACTTGAATGTGACATAACAGATTTATTAGAATATAAAAGAACCTCAAAATGATTGAAGTTCTTTTATTTTTTAAAGTAAAAATAAATTAAGTAAATCAACTATTAATACTAGTAATGCACTCCCTAGCATTAAATAAAACATATTCTTCTTATTGCAATATCTTAAAACATAAGATAATTTTGGATTTGACGGATCATAAAATACATCAATTTCAGAATTAATTGGAAATATACTTTCTATTGGATTTCTTTGTATCGCAACAAACGAATTATTCTCTCTCTTGATAGTTAATATCTGTCCTTTTTCTTGATATTCCATTTTATTTTTATTCATAGGACTAGTTTTTGTAATAGTCTTGTATGCTCTATATTCAGGTCCAACAACTTTATATTCCTTACCGTTAACATTGTAAAAAACTATTGGGAGATGAACTCCACTATCTTCACCACCACGACTCGCTAATGTATATCTTCTGATTTTTCCTTTTGTTTTTGCTGTACACCTTTTTTCTTGAATTAAATATTTATAATACAATTTAAAAGCTAGAATAAATAAAACTAGTGCTCCAAGAGATAATAATATTCCGAAGATGATTTTAATTATTGTTGTTTCACTCATTTTATATTCTCCTTGTTTTATTCACAACTTCCAGTTGTGTTAGTGCTAAACCATTGTCTGAATTGAGTAATATAAGAATCTATGCCGATTTGTTCAGCCACTTTCTTTTGTCCATCCATATCGTAAGAAATACCATTAGCTGTATAACCAGTTATTGTTTTATCGTTGTACATAATCGTAATATTTCCTTCATCTGATTTACAAACTAATTTGTTTGAAGTTGCAGATGTTATTGCAAATATAACAACAAATAAAACTGCAATTCCTAATACTATTCCTCCAATAATCATTAAAACTTTTTTCATATTTACTTCCTCCTAAATTTTTTAAATATTTTTGAAATTATATAATAATAAAGCATTCCTATAAGTAATAATAATATAAAAATGAACAATCCTAAATATATATTTATTATAATACCAAGTAAAACAGGTACTACAACTAAAATGATACCATATATTGTTTTAAAATATTTCATAAACCAATTATATGATTCATTTGTAAATACACTAGAAGTTGCATCTTTAAATCCAGCACCTATAGTATCCTTTACTTCCTTTTTTAACTGTTCTTTTTCCTCAATGGAATCAACAGTAACATCATACCCTTTTTGTTTTAATTCTTCGGCTTTTTTATCAATATCTTTTTTTGCATTTAATAAAGCAAATATTCCTGTTGCCGTAAATATTATTCCAAAAAACCAAGAACGAAACAATAACATAATAATTCCTATTATTATGAATATTCCACACAATGTATATGCAACTGGTCTTGTAATTCTCGGATCATCTGTAGTATATGTAAATGTTTTTGAATATCCTTTATGATACATAGTACTATCTTTTCCATAATGTTGCATTTTTGTTGGTCTTATTACACTCCCATGAACAAAACCATCTTCTGGTGTTGTTTCTACTGTTTCAACTACAGTTGTAGTTCCGTTTTTATTATCAATTATTTTTCTCTCTTTTTTCATAATTCACCACAGCATTAATATAACTAATTATGTTTTTTTACAAGTTGTTTTAATTTTTGTAAAAATCCCTCACAAGTTCCCTCGGTAAATCCAGCCTTACTAAAAGCAATAGTCATACTTCCTTTAACCATTAAAACAATCAGATTTTTTGTTTCAACAAAAGATTCTATTGCATTTAATTCAACACTTCTTTCCCCTTGAGAAGTAGAAAGTCGTATATTATTATCAAATATAACTTTAATAAAAAGTGGTTCGCCTTTATATACAACATCCATTCTTTCTAATTCGGTTTTAATTGCAATCTTCTTTTTCAAACTCAACAATATTATTGGTAATAAACATATTAAACTTATCAACAGCCATTTAATTTTCATTGTAATTAAAAATATAACTATAAGAATAATCATCAATGTACACATTGTTATTAATGATTTTTTGAATTTAGTATTCCACCAAGCTGTTATAGCTTCTTTTACAAAATCCGAATTATACTCATATTCATTAACAAATCTTTTATTCTTTTCCACTTAGCACCTCCTCTATCCTAAAACAATTATAACACATTTTTCATATATATCTTTAAATTTTATATAAAATTTAATATTTTAACAAAAAATATTATATAAAAAAGAACACTTCATTCTGAAATGTTCTTAAGAAAATAGGTTTGGGTACTACTAAATTTTTTACTACTTCATTACTGCTAATTTTAAATTATTTACTAACCTCGTTATAATCATTGTGTTTTAAGCAATAACATACAGAAGATAGTTCTAATAATATAAATAAAAGGGTTGTTTGTATATCTTTTTCTTTAACCAAATTATGAATACAATATGTCTTTAAATATTCTATTTCAATCGGCAAAGGTAATTTTCTACCATTGTGATTTATTAATTTCATTATAAGATCAAATGCCACTTCACTTGCCTCTTCCATTATTTCTTCTAAACCATCATCTTGGTAAAAATCAATAATTTCATCAGTATCGTGTCCTAACTTTCTTATTTGATTCTCATTTAAAGTATATTTTTGTATTTCAGTTAAACAATCATTTATACAAATTTCTAATACCTTATCTTTATCTTTTTTAGATAAAGTTTTTATTTGTTCTATTAATTTTTTTACATCATATTTATAGACAACAGATGTAATTATTTCAATATTATTTTTTATATTGTTATTAACAATATCAGCACTACTTCGTAAATCTTTCTTTTGCATTTTTAGCTCCTCATTTTCTTTCATTAAACCTACTTTCTAGCACTTGGTATATAATATTCTACACGAATCCACAAACTATAACTTACTACATAGTTGATATGGTATAAAATTCGTAAACTTATTACAATAGTAGTAAGTTAATTGGAAAGGATGTGGAAATATTAAAAATACTAAAGATGCACGTCAGATTCTAGCAAATAATATTGTTTATTATAGACTAGAACGTGGATGGTCACAAGAAGATTTTGCCGATAGACTTGGGACCACACCTACTTATGTATCTAGCCTTGAAAATGCTAAAAGAAATACTAGAATTGATTATATTAATCACATCTGTAATATTTTAGAAATTGAACTATTCCAATTATTCATTAACAGAGAAAAAATTGAGAATAATAGAATTCCTAGACGACCAAAGAATATGTAGAATGTTCTTTTTTTTATGTGCCAATTTAATTATAACACATATTTTAAATTTTAAATATTATTTTTTGCTCCTTATCAAGGAGCAGTATTAAAACAATATTTCCTATAAAATAGTATATGGGAGGTATTATAGATGAAAGACACTTATGAACTTTTTAATTTAATAGGCAAGAATATGAAATCCATAAGAAAAGACATCATTGGAAAATCACAAGAAAAACTTGCTGATGACGTAGATATGAGTAGAAGTTTCATTTCACATGTGGAAAGTCCAAATGTTGATATTGGCATTTCACTTGATACCTTATTCTTTCTAGCACAAAAATACAATTTTGATATTAGAAAATTTTTTGACGGATACGAAGAACTTATGGATGACAAAAACAAAAAAGATGAATGATCATCTTTTTTATATTATATTTTGAATTCGTGGTTCGTTATCTCTTATATTTTCATTGAATATTGTATAATTATCTAATAACTCATCAATAGTTGAATAACTGTTTTTTTTATCTGGATACAATATTGCATTAATTATATATCTATTATCAACTTTCTCTATCAAATAATCTAAGCTATATAATTTAAACCTTACTTGATTGTTTGTATTTAATTTTTCTTTAATTGCATCAATATTCATGAATTTCACCACACTTCTAGAAATAATTTAATAATAGCTTAAACATCTAGCATTATTATAACATATTTATTTAATTTTAGTAATCCATTTTAAAAGACATTACAGCATACCAATGATTGTTTATTTCGTATACACTAGCAGCTACTGCTGTATTTTGTTCTCTTAGCATTGCAGCATTATGTGATGGGCTATTTTTCCATGCTACAAAGAAATCAACACCGACCGAACCTTCACCAATATTTTCACCGAATCCGTATGCTACTCCTTCGTGAGAATAATAAGTATATATCTCTTTTGCTCTTCTATCAGCTTCTGCTTGTGCTTCTGCTGTGACTGGGAGTTCATTTAATCCATTTGCTTTTCTATATTCGTTTAATTTGATTATATATTGATCAGATATATCTTTTCTAAATCTTGGAGAGGATTCTGTTGTATTACTTGATGAATTAGATTGAGAGTTATTAATTGAATTAGAATTATGATTATTATTTGATGAAGAAGAATTATTTGAACTACTATTATTAGTATTTGGAATTACAGTTTCCTTCTTTGGTTCTTCTTTTTTTGTAATTTCAATTACTGCTTTTCTATTTGTCTTATTACCACTTTCATCAACAGCAATGACCTCTACTTCATATTCACCAGGAACTGTTGAATCGTATTCACCTTCAATTATAATTTTTACATCAGTTAAATCTGTTGCTTCAAATTTTGATTCTAATTCTGATATATCTGTATTTTGTTCATATTTTAATTTTTCTTCAAATTTAATAAATTCTGGAGAAGTTGTATCTACTACTTTTAGTATAAATTTCTGTGATTTCTTTTTATAAATAACTTCTATTTCATATTCACCAACATCTACAATATTTGTATCATCTAAAACAAATTTATTATCTATATTTTTTAAGATCTTTGATGATAATTTGTAATCTTTTATATTCTTAGTAGAATCAGCATCTTGTAAATAATAAGATGCTTCTGCACTTATCTCCTTGCCTAATTCAAATATAAATTGATTATCTTTTAATTTTATATTATCTGTATCCTTGTATAGCACAACAAATCCTACTAAGAATACAATTAAAATCATTGCAATTATTAAAATTATTTTTTTCTTCATACTACTCCTCCAACTTCTATGTCTTTAATGTGGCATAGCCACATTAATATTATACACTCTATTTAATCAAGTGAAAAATGATAAGTTTTTTCGTAAATAAATTCCACTTGATTTGCAAATACAGCCAAATGATAATAAGCACGAGATTTATATTTTCTTATCGTTCTTTCAGCTATATTTAATTTTTCTGCTATCTCTTTATCGGTTAAACCATATAAACATTTTAATTTTAAAAACTCTCCTATTGTTTTATCCTTCTTTTGAATTTTTAAAACATATCGCACATAGTTTCCTGTTTGCTCATCAATCCAAGATAACCTTTCAATTAATTTTAAATCCGAAGAATTGCATCCTTTCTGGTTTCCTGAAAACATAACAAAACTTGCTGAATTAAATGGTGTACCTTTTGCTTGTTTTAACCTTTTCTCCACTAATGGCTGATATAATTCACAAACTGCTTTGCCATTTTGTGCTGTTTTTTCCATATCAATTTTTGATATGAAATTACCATCAAAAATATTAATCATTACTCTGCATCATTAAATTCTTCAGTATTTTCAGGTGCAGATACTTTTAAAACATTTACTGCTTTTTTCATTTCTTCATCATATTCAAATTCTACAAAATCATTTTCTTCTAATGTTCTATATCCTTTCATTTGAATATCAGAAAAATGAACATAAATATCATTTTCTACTTCCTCACAAGATATGAATCCATAACCTTTTTCACTACTAAACCATTTTACTTGCCCTTGCATTTTTTGCATACTTTATTATCTCCTTTTCTATTCTCATTAACTTCTCCTACTGCTATACTATATAATTTATCAACTCTAGTTGTTAATTGATTAATTATAAACATTATTACTACAAATACTACTAACAAATAAAAATTTGTCATTAAACTTCCCAATACTACAAAATTATAAATTAGTAATGCACTAATTGGTAAGAATAATAAGTTATTCATTAATATTGAAATAAATTTCTTTCTTGAATATTTATTCTTTCTACCAAAATAAAGAACTACAAATGAAGTTATAATAAAAGTTGCGATATAAATATCTAATACAAAATCTTTAAAATTAATAAATGTTAATAAATCTATTACTTCATCACAACAAATAAATTTATCATATAAGCAAAACAGACTATTTGTACATATTACTACACAATAGAAAGTTAATGCTATCATCAATACATATTTAAAGATTTTTAACACTTCAGATATTTTATGATAATTTCTCATTCTTTTATTATTTCCTTCTTCACGCCAATACTGCTCAGAACTTCCACTACACAAATCTTTATACATTTGTTTTAAGTTTTTAATACTTTAACCTCCTTCTAAATTTCC
>SVGD01000026.1 GCA_015056485.1 Clostridiales bacterium | reverse complement strand
CATTTGTTTTATCAATGCTAGGAGTAAAAATAGGAAATAAATTTGGAAGCAAATATGAAAGTAAAGCAGAAATTGCAGGAGGAATAATTTTAATTTTATTAGGATTAAAAATTTTATTGGAACATTTAGGAGTAATTCAATTTTAAAATGTGCTGACCAACCCACCTCGGAGGAATCCGGGGTTTTTCTTTTTAATGTATGGTAAGTATTAATTTTCATAGATTGTAAAACAAAGTTTATTTAAAGTATTACAAATAAAATACATTTTGAATACGTTTTTATTACAAATATTGCAATGGAAAAAACTTAGTATATAATATAAATGTGATATTGTATAAAGGAGAGTATAATATGGATGGAATAGCAACAATGAATATAGATGTAAACTATGAAGAGATATATAATGCAATAAAATATGATGAAACAATTTTAAAAAAGATTCTTATAGGACAAAATTTTAACAATGAAAATTTTATACTTCAAATAGCTGATAAGTGTGGAAAAAAAGCTATTGAATATATTTTGTATTTAAGGGAGTGCCCTATATTGGATGCTACAGGAAATGAAATTGACAATCCTTCAAAAGATACGCTACTAACTAAAAAGTTAAAAGATATTTTAGAAAAAAGTATAAAAGATGAATTAAGTGCAAAAAGAGAAGAGCTATTTGCCATTGAAAACGCGACTTTTTCTGAGGATGAACATACAGAAGAAAATAAATTACCTGTAGTAGCTAAAAAGAATACAATTTTTGCTAGTATTAGAAATTTCTTTATAAATTTATTTAAGAAAAAAGAAGTGATTACTCCGGAAGAACCTAATTTAAATGCTATAAAAATACAAGACGAAAACAGAAAAAATAATTTTTTAGGCGAAATAAAAATATTATCAAAAGAAGAAAAATATTATGAACTTCAAAGAAAATATCATAGTGAAGAAATAAGTATTGAAGATTTAAAAATATTTGAAATAAAAAAAATATGTGATATATATGATAAAAAGATTTTAGAATATAAAAAATAAAGGAGAAAAGTTTATGGTAAGAATTAGTCCAGATAATATGAAAGATGAAAGAGGATATCCTGTTTTTGTGGATGTTGTAGGAAGAGGAGAGGAAAAATATGTGCTTGTGAATATTAAGACATTCCAGGGTGTGAGAAGGGCTCCTAGTACATATGAAGTGAAATTGTATAAATTAAAATATCCAGGATTGTTAGATATGTTTTCAAGAGATAAAATTGATGGAATGGGTGAATTAAGAGCGATAGTAGAACCAATAAGTAAAGAAGATATGGAAGCATTTAAAAAGATTCGTCCTATATTAGCAAAAGGTGAAACGTCATATAGAGGAGTCAGTGCAGGACAACAAATTACAGATGACACTGTTACTCAAAAAAATATAGAGCTTAGAATTGGGAAAATTTTAGAAAGTTTGACACATGGAAGAATGAGAACATCTTATATTCAAAGTTTAGAAGATGATGAAAAAGGTGTAGTAAATAGAATGCGAGAAGTTAAAGAAGAACTTCTTGAACAAAGAGCAGGAAAGGTAAATGAATTAAGAAAATGTGCGTTTGATTTGGAACGAGCTAAAGAAGACGGAGATGAAGAGAAAACTATTGAATTTGAAAGTGATATAGACAGAATAGTGGCTGAAATATTTAGAATAGAAGCTAAAATAAGAAAAGAAATGAAAAAAATATATCATATGAATGATAAAGCAGAATTGCGTGCATATATGAATTCTGGTAAAAGAAGATATGAACGTCGTAAAGGTAATCCAGAATACACCTCAGAAGAAATTCAAGAATTTGAAGCAGAGATGAATGAAAAAATTGCAAAATATAAATCTGTATTAGGTAATACAGGTAAACGTGAAGCTGTAGAAGCAAGCTATGAGGAAGTAGAGTTTTATAGAATGTATATGAAATACTTAGAATCTAAATCAGGTGAAGCTCCAGAAATGCCAGAATATGCTCAAAGCTATGAAGAGTGGCAAAGAACACATGAAGAAAATGAAGAAACTTTAACAAAAGCAGAAGAAGAAAAGAAACAAATACATTTAAATCATTTAAATAAAAAGAAAGACGAAACAGTAATTGATAATGAAAATGAAAAATAAAAAAAATCCAGAATTTTATTCTGGATTTTTTTGTATTTGCAATTGATTATCTATTATTTATTTAAAGTCTCTCCATTATCATTTAAATAATATTTACCTTTTTTAAAAGAAAGAGTATTATCTTTTACCATCATTAATAAGTAATTATTTCTTGAAATGTTTAATGGTAAATCTTTAATTCTAATTCCTGTTTCTATGCTAGTTGCTTCTTTTTCTTTGAAATACGCAATTATCTCATCTCTTGTAGCAGCACCTTCATTTTTATATTTTGCTTTTAATCTAAATAAATACAGGATTCCTACCAAAGCAAATAATATTACTACAATTTTTATTATTTCATACATATAAAATCCTCCTAATAAATTATTGTTTATTATAAAACAATAGAGGTAGATATATAAATTAAAAATCCAACAACCATAAGTGATTGCTGGATTTGAATATATCTTGAAATTATCTCTTAGAGAATTGTGGTGCTTTTCTAGCTTTTTTAAGACCATATTTTTTACGTTCTTTTGTTCTAGAATCTCTTGTTAAGAATCCGTTAGATTTAAGAACTGGTCTGAATTCTGAATTAACTTCTAATAATGCTCTTGAAATTCCGTGTCTTACAGCTCCTGCTTGACCACTTATTCCACCACCTGTTACTTTTACGATAACATCATATTTATCTAAAGTATTTGTAGCTGTTAAAGGTTGTTTAACTATAACTTTTAAAGTTTCAACACCAAAATATTCATCTAAAGGTTTGCTGTTTACTGTTATATTTCCATTACCGTTTACTAATCTAACTCTAGCAATAGAATTTTTTCTTCTTCCTGTTCCATAGAACATAATATTATCTTTTTTTGCTGCCATAATTATTTTACCTCCCAAATTTCAGGTTTTTGTGCTTGGTTTTCATGTTCGCTTCCTGCATATATTCTTACTTTTGTAAGCATTTTTCTTCCTAAAGAATTTTTTGGAAGCATACCTTTTATAGCAAGCATCATAGCTTTTTCAGGATTTTTATCTAACATGCTTCTTGCTGAAGTTTCTTTCATGTTTCCAACATATCCTGTATGATGTCTATAAATTTTTTGATCTAATTTTTTTCCTGTTAAAATAACTTCTTTACAATTTAATATAATAACATGGTCACCTGTATCTAAATTAGGTGTAAAAGTTGGTTTGTGTTTTCCTCTTAATAATTTAGCAGCTTCTGCAGCAACTCTTCCTAAAGGTTTGTTACTAGCATCAATGATGTACCATTTTCTTTCGATTTCACTTAATTTTGCTGTATATGTTTTATTGTTCATGGTAAAAATGTTCCTCCATTCAATTTATTTTTTACTAATTTTATAGTTTAAACTACCGGGCAAGGGTCTAAACCAAAAATCGTACTAAAACATTCTAATACAAAATTTCAAAAAAGTCAACAAAAATACTTGACTTTTTTAAAAAAATAGAGTAAGATATATCATGTTTCAAGAAGAAGGTTCCACTTCTCACCTTATCTTAAGTAGAAAAAGGTTAATATTTAGAAATTACCAAACTAGTAATATATAGATATTTTGTGGAAAACTTGTTCTTTTTGAAAAACAAGTTTTTTATTTGTTTAAGGGAGGGATAATTATAAAACAAGACTTATTAATCAATGAGCAGATTAGATTTAAAGAAGTTCAAGTTATTTCTGAAGTTGGAGAAAAACTAGGGAAATTATCAATATCAGAAGCTCTTGATGTTGCTTCAGAAAAAAATATGGATTTAGTTCTAGTTTCATCAAATCCAGAAAATCCAGTATGTAAAATAATGGATTATGGAAAATATAAATTTGAACAAGCAAAAAAAGAAAAAGAATCTAGAAAAAAACAAAAAACTTTTGAAACAAAGGAAATAAGAGTTACTCCTAATATCGAAGATCACGATTTTAATTTTAAAGCAAAAAATGCTAAAAAGTTTTTAGCAGATGGAAATAAAGTTAGAATTACTGTTAGATTTAGAGGAAGAGAACTTAACTATGTTAAATTAGGTGAAGAAGTATTAAACAAATTTGCTGAAGAATTAAGTGAAGTTTCAACACTTGAAGCTAAACCAAGATTAGAAGGTAAAAATATGTTTATAGTACTTGCACCAAACAATAAATAAAAGTAAATAAAAGGAGGAAATAAAATGCCAAAGTTAAAAACAAATAAAGCAGCTGCAAAAAGATACTCTTATACAGCTACTGGAAAAGTAAAAAGAACAAAATCAAACAGAAGACACCTTTTAGCAAATAAAACTTCAAGACAAAAGAAATCTGGAAGAATCCAAGATGCTTACGCAGATAAAACATGTGAAAAAGGAATCAAAAAATTATTACCATACGGAAACTAATTAAAGAGGAAAGAAAGAAGGAGGAAAGAAAATGGCAAGAGTAAAAACAGCTGTAATTACAAAGAAAAAACATAAAAAAATATTAAAACAAGCAAAAGGATATTTTGGAGCTAAAAGCTACAGATTTAGAAATGCTAACCAAGCAGTTTTAAAATCAATGTCTTATGCTTATGTTGGAAGAAAAGATAAAAAAAGTAACTTTAGAAAATTATGGATTACAAGAATCAACGCTGCTAGTCGTCAAAATGGTTTAACATATAGTACTTTAATAGCAGGATTAAAAAAAGCTAATGTTACAATAAACAGAAAAATGTTAGCTGAATTAGCTGTATCTGATGCTGCTGCATTCGCAAAAATAGCAGAAATAGCTAAAAATGCATAATTAAGATAAAAAAACAATCATTTGTGATTGTTTTTTTTTATGTACTATAGTAAAATGTATTTGAAAAATAAAAAAAGAAGGGTGATATTTGTGAAAGTTACAGATGTTGAAAAGTTACAACAAATTGCAACAGAAGTAAGAAAAAATATTATTGAAGAAGTATATAATGCTTCATCAGGACATCCAGGGGGTTCTTTATCTGCAGCAGATATTTTAACAGTTTTATATTTTTACGAAATGAATATTGAGCAAGATAACTTAAAAGAAAAAAGTAGAGATAAGTTTGTTCTATCAAAAGGACATTGCTCACCTGCATTATATGGTGTACTTGCTGAAAAAGGATTTATTGAAAAAGAAAGTTTGAAAACTTTTAGAAAAATAAATAGTCCTTTGCAGGGACATCCTGATATGAAAAAAGTTGCTGGTGTAGATATGAGTACAGGTTCTTTAGGACAAGGATTATCTGCAGCAAATGGAATGGCTATAGCATCAAAATTAGATGGAATAAACAACAGAATTTATTGTTTGTTAGGTGATGGAGAAATTGAAGAAGGACAAGTATGGGAAGCTGCTATGTCATCAAGTCACTACAAATTAGATAATCTATGTGTAATAGTTGATAATAATAATTTACAAATAGATGGAAAAATTACTGATGTTATGAATGGACAACCAATAGATGAGAAATTCAAAGCATTTGGATTTGAAGTTATAAAAATAAATGGAAATGATATTACTGAAATAATAAATGCTTTTAATAAAGCAAAAGAAGTAAAAGGAAAACCAACAGCAATAGTTGCAAAAACTATAAAAGGAAAGGGCGTTAGTTTCATGGAGGACCAAGCTGGATGGCATGGAAAAGCGCCAAATGAAGAACAATATAATCAAGCAATGAAAGATTTAGAAAAATAGTTTTTGTAAAAGGAGAGAAAATATGAATTTAGAAAATAAAAAAGCTACAAGAGAAAGTTATGGAGAAGCCTTAGCTCAATTAGGAAGAGATAACAAAGATATAGTTGTTTTAGATGCAGACTTATCAGCTGCAACAAAAACATCGATATTTGCAAAAGAATTCCCTGAAAGATTTTTTAATATGGGAATAGCAGAACAAGACATGATGTCAACAGCTGCAGGATTAGCTTCATGCGGAAAAATTGCTTTTGCAAGTACTTTTGCGATGTTTGCTACTGGAAGAGCATATGACCAAATTAGGAATAATATATGTTATCCAAAGTTAAATGTAAAAGTTTGCGCATCACATGCAGGAATAACTGTTGGAGAAGATGGAGCAACTCATCAAATGTTAGAAGATTTAGGTCTTATGAGAGGGCTGCCTAATATGACTGTAATGTGTACTTCTGATGATATTCAAACAAAATGGGCTGTTGAGGCTATCAGTAAAATAGAAGGACCAACTTATTTAAGACTTTGTAGATTAAGCACACCAAGTATTTACGATGGTGAAATTCCAAAGTTTGAAATAGGAAAAGGAGTACAGTTTGGAGAAGGAACAGATGCGACAGTTTTTGCTACGGGAGTAACTGTTTCTGAAGCACTTCTTGCAAAAGAAGAATTAGAAAAACAAGGAATAAATATCAGGGTTGTTGATATGCATACAATTAAACCTATAGATGAAGAAATTATAATAAAATCTGCAAGGGAAACAAAAAAATTAATATCAATAGAAGACCATAGTATAATTGGTGGATTAGGTACAGCAATTTCTGAGGTTTTAACAGAAAAATGTCCAACTAAATTAACAAGAATTGGTATTAAAGATGAATTTGGAAAATCGGGTCCAGCAAAAGAATTATTAAAATATTTTGGTTTAACAAAAGATGATATAATTAAAGAAATTATAAGTGAATAATACTATATAAGTGACGACAAATAGTCGTCTCTTTTTTTTCGTTTTTCCGTAATCTTCTATTGATTTTTAATTGGTTTATTATTATAATGTAAAAAGGAAAACAATATTTTAAGAGGTTGGAAAATGATAGAATTTAAAAATGTAAGTAAAACATATAGTACAGGTACAGAAGCCGTAAATAATGCTAATTTTAAAATAGAAAAAGGAGAATTTGCTTTTTTAGTAGGTGCATCAGGTTCAGGAAAATCAACACTTATAAAACTTATTTTAAAAGAAGAGGAACCAACAGAAGGAAATATAGTTATTAATGGAAAAGATACAACTTTTCTAAAACCAAAAAGGGTTCCATTTTTAAGAAGAAGTATGGGAGTTGTATTTCAAGATTTCAGACTTTTACCAGACAAAACTGTTTATGAGAATGTAGCTTTTGCTATGTATATAGTAAATTCAACACCAAAACATATTAGAAGACAAGTTCCTATGGTTCTTTCTTTAGTAGGTTTAAGTGGAAAAGCTAAAATGTATCCACATGAATTATCAGGAGGGGAGCAACAAAGAGTTGCATTAGCACGTGCTTTAGTTAATAATCCATCAATGATTATTGCGGACGAGCCTACTGGAAATTTAGACCCTGAGACAGCTTGGGATATAATGAATTTACTAAATGAAATAAACTTAAGAGGAACAACAGTTGTTATAGCAACACATGCTAAGGATATAGTAGACCAAATGAAAAAAAGAGTTATTGAAATCGAAAAAGGTATCATAGTTAGAGATGATAGAAAAGGTGGGTATAGCAAGTGAAATATAATATAGTTAGTTATTTTTTTGGTGAAGGATTTAGAAATTTATTAAAAAATAAAAAATCTACAGTTTCATGTTTAGGTGTAATGTGTGTAACAATGCTTATGTTTGGTTTGTTTTATTCAATAGGAAAAAATATAAACCACATGGTTAAGGAAATTGAAGCTGAACAAGGAATGCAAGTATTCATTGTAACAGAGGCTACACAAGATGAAATTGATGAAATAGGAGAAAAAATAAGAAAAATAAATGGGGTTAATCAAGTAACTCCTGTAACACAAGAAGATGCATATAACCAAATGAAAGAAAGATTAGGCGATAGACAGAGTTTAATGGAAGGATTAGAACCAAGCATTTTTAAATCTTCTTATCTTGTAACTCTTACAGATTTAACATTAAACTCAAGTGTTCAAAATGAAATAAATGAACTAGAAAATATTGATAAAATAACAAGTAGCAATGAAACAATTAATAATTTATCAACTATTGGAAGATGGATAAGAATAATAACTGGAGGAATATTAATAATTTTAATTATAATTTCAGTGTTTATTATTTCTAATACAATAAAACTTACAGTTCATGCTAGAAGAAAAGAAATTTCTATAATGAAATATGTTGGAGCAACAAATAATTTTATTAGGTCACCTTTTATTGTGGAAGGAATTATAATAGGATTACTATCAAGTATTATTTCAGTATTATTAGTTAGCGGACTTTATAGTTTTGTAGCTAATAAAATAACTATGGCTGATTTCGATTTAGGAGTAACAGTTTTAGGATTAGGAGATTTATTAACACAAATTATAGTTGTATATGCTTTATTAGGAATGGGAATAGGAATTGTAGGAAGTTCAATTTCTATGAGAAAATATTTAGATGTTTAAGAAGGTGAGACCTATGAGGTTAAAAAAAGCTGTAATTGCAATAAGTGTTATTTTAATATACTTTTTGTACAATTGTAGTGTGTATGGAACAAATCTAAGTGAATTGCAAGACAAGAGACAAGAACTACAAGGTCAAATTGATAGTACTAATGCAGAGGCAGAACAAGTTAATATAGAATTAACAGAATTATTAAAGCAAATATATGAATTAGAAGCTAATATTGCAAGTTATGAAACTGAAATTGCAGAGCTAGATGTAGAATTGGGGGATGTTCAAAAAGAGGTTAGTGAAAAAACTAATGAATTAGAACTACTACAAACAGACTTTGACAAGCAAAAAAAGGCATTAGAATCAAGACTAGTAGCATTATATGAAGCAGGAGAAACTACATATTTAGATGTTTTATTAAGTTCAAATAGCTTATCAGATTTTATATCTAATTATTTTTTAATTAGTGAAATTACAAGTTATGATAATGAATTATTAAATAATATTGAAAGACAAAAAAATAGAATAGAAGTAATTAAAGCAGAATTAGAAGGTAAGGAAGAAAATTTAAAAACAATAAAAAAGGAAAAAGAAAAAAAAGCTATAGCTTTATCAAATACTAAGTTAGTTAAAGATACATATGCTAACAAATTATCAGAGGAAGAAAGAGCACTAAAAGCAAAAGTTGATGAACTAGAGGCCGAGCTAGATGACGTTGATTCAGAAATCAGATATTTAGCAACTGGTTCACTTGGAGAAAATTATGTAGGTGGAGTAATGGCATGGCCAGTACCATCTAGTACGATAATAACATCTCCATTTGGGATGAGATATCATCCTGTTTTAAAAATTAGTAGAATGCACAATGGTATAGATATTGGTGCACCAACAGGAAGGGATATAGTTGCTGCAAATGATGGTGTAGTAATAAAAGCTGGATATGTAGGTTCATATGGTAATTTAGTTATGATTGACCATGGAGGAGGAGTTGTTACTGCATATGGACATGGTTCAGAAATAATAGTAAAAAACGGACAAACAGTATCTAGACGGAGATGTAATAATGTTAATAGGTTCAACAGGTTTATCAACAGGACCGCACTTACATTTTGAGGTAAGAATAAATGGAACATGTGTAGACCCATTACCGTATGTAACATCAAATAAAACAGTAGATTAATAATTAAACCAAAGATACGTGGAGGAAAAAATGGTAAAGAAAATTACATTAATAATATTAATTATTTTTGTTATGTTATTTTCAAATATAATAATTACTTTTGCTGCTACAAAATCTGAACTTAAGCAACAACAAAGTGATATTGATGAGAAAATTAAGGAAACAGAAAATAAAATAACTGAAGTTGAAAATCAGCTTTCAGATACAATGACAGAAATTCAAGAATTGACAACAAAAATAAGTGAATATCAATCACAAATAGATGGATTAGAGGCTGAACTTACAGAATTAGAAAAGACAATTGCAGAAACAGAAGTTAAATTACAGGAAGCAGAGAAAGCTTTTTCAGAGCAGGAAGAGATGTTAAAAAATCGATTAGTAGCATTATATGAAGCAGGTGAAACTACATATTTAGATGTTTTATTATCATCATCTAGTATAGGTGAATTTTTATCAAGCTATTATTTAATTTCAGAAATAACAACATATGATACTGAACTATTAGACCAAATGGAATTTGCAAAAAATGAAATAGCTATTGCAAAGGAAAATTTAGAAACATCAAAGCAACAAGTAGAAACTATAAAAGCTAATAAGGAAGCAACTGCGAATTCATTAAAAACTACTCAATCAACAAAAGAAGGTTATGTAGCAAAACTTAATGAAGATGAAAAGGCATTACAAGCTGAATTAGACCAATTTGAAGAAGATAAGAGGGCTATTGAAAGGGAATTAGCATCATTAGCTGCTAGCTCTACTATTACAGGATCTGTTATTACAGGAAATCCAAGCTCAAGTGGTTATATAAGACCGCTTCAAGGATATAGTATAACATGTGGATGGTATGGATATTCGGGACATACTGGAGTAGATTTTAGTGGAAGCGGAATAAGTGGAAAACCTGTATATGCTGTTAAAAGTGGCACAATTGTAACATCTACAGCTCTTAAATATGCTGATGGTAGATATAGAAGCTATGGGGAGTATGTAGTTATAGACCATCATGATGGAACAATGACATTATATGCTCATGGTTATCCAGGTTCAAGAATAGTAAGTAAAGGACAAAGCGTTTCTCAAGGACAACAAATTATGAGTGTAGGAACAACTGGAAATTCAACAGGACCACATTTACATTTTGAAGTTAGAATAAATGGTAGACCTGTAAATCCAACACCATATTTACCTTAAAATAAAGATAATATAATTTGAAGTTAAGCATATAAATACTTATGGAGGAAAGCAACATGGATTTTGAAAAAAAGAACAATATATATAAAACAGTAATGACTATATTAATTACTGCAATGTTAACGTTTTTAATTACAGCAATTTGTTATTCTAATTATTATACCAATACTGGAAGTGGACTAAGTAAAGTTTTATCTAAGCAAATAACTGTCGACTTAGATGATTTTGAAGATAAAATAAAATTAGTAAAAATATATTTAGAAAAATATTACTTAGGAGAAATAAATAATTCTGATATGCTAGAAGGTGCAATAAAAGGGTATGTCGAAGGCTTAGGAGATCCATATACAGAATATTTAACAGCAGATGAATATGATGAACTAATGACTAGCATAAATGGCAATTTTGTTGGTATAGGAGTTTATATGACACAAAATAAAGAGGGGCAAATTTGTGTTCTTGCACCAATAGATGGGTCACCAGCTGAAAAAGCAGGAATTGAATCAGGAGATATTATATTATATGCTAATGACGAAGACTTAACAGGGATGGAAATAGATTTAGCTGTAAGTAAAATAAAAGGCGAAGAAGGAACGACAGTTGAATTGGAAATACTAAGAGGTGCAAAAACATTTAAAGTTACAGTTGAAAGAAAAACAGTTGAAATACCAGATGTAGAATCTGAAATGCTAGAAGGAAATATAGGATATATTAATTTATTAACTTTTGATGAAGAATGTACAATAGAATTTCTAGACCACTATAATAAACTAAAAGAACAAGGTATGAAGTCATTAATAATTGATGTGAGAGATAATGGAGGAGGGCTTGTTAGTGAAGTCTTAACTCTTGCAGATATAATTCTTCCAAAAGACCAAACAATAATGAGATGCATAGACAAAGAAAAAGAAGAAACAATATATAAATCAAAAATTAAACCTCTTATTACTGACATTGAAATAGTTGTTTTAATAAATGAATATTCTGCAAGTGCATCAGAAATCCTGGCAGGAGCATTGCAAGACAACAAAGCTGCAACTATAGTAGGAACTACCACATATGGTAAAGGAGTAATGCAGGAATTAAAACCAATTTCAACAGGAGCTCTAAAAATTACAATAGAAGAATTTAGAACTCCAAATGGCAATATAATAAATGAAAAAGGAATATCTCCAGATATCGAAGTAGAAGAAGACTTATCAGAAGAAAGCACTGAAGATGTACAATTACAAAAAGCAATTGAAATATTGAAATAAATAATGTAGGGGGCGGGCGATTTTAGTCCGCCCGTAAAAATGCATATTTTACCTTGAAAAAACATCATAAAACATGTTAAAATATATAAGTAATTTGCGGGTATAATTTAGTGGTAGAATGCCATGCTTCCGACCTGGTAGCGAGGGTTCGATTCCCTCTACCCGCTCCA
>SVGD01000025.1 GCA_015056485.1 Clostridiales bacterium | reverse complement strand
CCTGTCATAAGTTCTGGGTTAAATAAATTTATTGCATTAGGAAAAGCATCTTGATTAATCATTTTATGAACATAGCTATAAGTCATAAAAATCATTTCAAAAAACACTTCTTTTTTTACATTTTCATTTAATTTTTCAGATAATTCTTTTATAACATTTTCATATAACATTTTCCAATTATCAACCAGAACTATAGGTGCAATTAATATACCAATTTTATAACCTGCATTTTTTAGTTTATTTATTGCCTCAATTCTTTTATCTAGCCTTGATGTGCCAAATTCGACTTTATTTATTATTTCTTCAGGATTTATGCTCATTCTTACTATTACTTTTCCATTATGTTCTAAATCTAAAATAGGTTCTACCATGTCAAATTTTGTTGGAAATGTTAAATAACCTTTTTCAGACTGATTAAAATTTTCAATTGTCCATTCTAAATTATGAGTTATTCTATTTTCTAATATCAAATCGCTATTGCTTCCTATTTCGAAAGTTAATTCTTTGTCACTTTTGTTAGATACTTTAATTATTTTATCAAGCATTTCTTCTCTATTTACAAATAATCTTAAATATGAACACTTATTATAATTACAAACTAAATAACAATACATACACATTGCTATACATCCGTGATGATGTGTATGGAACTAAAAAATCCGAAACTTTATGATTTGGAACAAATTTATGTGTTTTTCTAATACCAATAATTATATTTTGTTTCATTTTTGCAAATTCAGAATTTGGATTTTTTCTTAATGACTCTATATTGTTATGATTTTCTATTGGTATAAGTTTAACTCCTTGTTCTTTATATTCAGTTAATAACTTTTTTCCTAATTCATATTCTTCAGATTTCGGTTCATAATAAACTGCTTTTGGTTTAAACATGAATATATCACCTCATGTTTAGTTTGACCTGAAAAGATTAATATTATTTTATTATTAATAAAATACTTATTATTTTATAGAAGTGTGAGGTGTGAAATGTGAAGTGCGCTTTTTTTATAAATATTTTCGAAAAAAACTTAAAAATCACACCTCTCACATCTCACTTCTCACTTCATAATTACAATTTATTTTGCTATTAGATAATAAAACTATTTTATAAAATTTTATAAAAATAATAGACAAATTTTAATTTTTTGTATATCATTATATTTAAGGAATTATTTTTTGGAGGAATATAAATGAAAAAATATATATTATTAACACTAACTTTATTATTTATATCTATTTTTACCGTATCATCTTTTGCAATAAATATGAATTTATCTGAAGAAGGAAGTACTTCTGAATCTAATAATGTAGATATGCTTGAAGCCTTAGTTCAACAACAAACTTCTTCTAATGAATCTCTAGATGAACTTTTTAATGAAGATACAAGCAATGATGAAAATACAGTTGAAGCAAATGAAACTGATAATAAACCTAGTAGTTCAATAGTTGCAAGCAATCCAAATAATGATAACTTCTTTACACCTGAAAATATAATTAACATTATTTTAATTGCAGTTGGCATAGTTTTAATATTTTTAGGCATTGCAATCTTAATTAGAATTAAATAAATTTATTAATTTATACAAAACTGGAAACATTCAAATGTTTCCAGTTTTTTTATGCATATATTTTCAACATTTAACAATAATATAATTAGGTTTCAAGTTATATAGTAGGAAAACTCTAAATTCCTATTATATAAAAATTTTTTATGGAGGTAAAAAAAATGTATAAGAAAATTTCAATTCTACTTACTATTTTATTCATTTTCCTATTTTTTATGTCTGTTTCTACATTTGCTGTTGATAATGTAAAAAATACTGTCAACTCTGGTGTAAATACAGTTGCAGATGGTGTAGATAGATTAGGTAGTGATGTTAGAAATGGTATAGGTGCTGTTGAAAATGGTATTGAAAATATGGCTTCTGATGCTATGGGAGACACAAATGATGAAAATAAAACTAATAAAAATACAACTGCAGACAGTAATTATACAGCTTCTAGAATTTCTGCTGATGCTACTGCAGCAACTTCAAATGCAGCCTCATCTACATTATGGATATGGGTAGCTGTTGCTATAGCTGCTATCGTAATAATAGGTCTAGTTTGGTATTATGCTTCTCAAGAAAATACAATTAATACTCATAGACATTAAAAAAATGACCTTAATGGTCATTTTTTTAATCTTCTCTTCTTCTCATTCTCATTTCAGCATCTTTTTTAGCAATTTCTCGTCTTTTATCATATAATTTTTTTCCTCTTCCTATACCTAATTCCACTTTTATAAAATTGCCTTTAAAATATATACTCATGGGAATTAAAGAATAGCCTTTTTGTTTAATTTGTCCTATTAATTTATTTATTTCAGATTTATTTACCAATAATTTTCTATCTCTTAATGGGTCTTTATTATATATATTACCAAATTCATATGGACTAATATGCATATTATATATATATAATTCTCCATTTTTTATATTAGCATAGCTATCCTTTAAATTAACTTTTCCTGCTCTTATTGATTTTATTTCTGTTCCTGTTAAAACAATACCAGTTTCTATTGTATCTATTATTTCATAATTATGTCTTGCTGTTGGATTTTTTGAAATCAATTTTCCCATTTTTTCTCCCTTTAAGCTTTATTTGATGAACCGAAAACATTTTTTATTTTGTGTTCTACAACTTCTTGTATTTTTGCTCTTGCTGGTGTTAAATATTTTCTTGGGTCAAATGCTGATGGATTTTCAGCTAAAGCTTTTCTTATTTCTGATGTTAAAGCTAATCTTAAATCTGTATCAACATTTATTTTAGATACTCCATTCATACTTACTTCTTTAAGTATTTCATCTGGAACACCTTTTGCCCCTGGAATTTCTCCTCCATATGCATTACATGTTTCAACTAATTCAGGAATTACTGAAGATGCACCATGTAAAACTATTGGTGTATTAGGTATTTTTTCTTTAATTTCTTTTAATATATCTACTCTTAACTTTGCTTCACCTTTAAATTTATAAGCACCATGACTTGTTCCTATAGCTATAGCTAAAGAATCACATCCTGTTTTTTCAACAAATTCTTTAGCTTGTTCTGGGTCTGTATATTTTGCATCTGCTTCAGAAACATTAACATCATCTTCTATTCCTGCAAGTTGACCTAATTCAGCTTCTACTACAACTCCTCTTTCATGTGCATATTCTACAACTTTTTTTGTTATTTCTATATTTTCTTCAAAGCTATATTTAGAACCATCTATCATTACAGATGTAAATCCTGCATCTATACATTTTTTACATACTTCAAAATTGGCACCATGGTCTAAATGAATAGCAATTGGAATCGTTGTTTCTTCTGTTGCTGCTTCTATCATTTTCATTAAATATGGCATTCTAGCATATTTAATAGCACCTTCTGATGCTTGTAATATTACTGGTGATTTTTGAGCTTCTGCTGCATCAACAATTCCTTGTATAATTTCCATATTGTTTATATTAAATGCTCCTATTGCAAATCCTTCTTTCATTGATTTTTCAAACATTTCCTTTGTAGTTACTAATGGCATAAAAATTACCTCCTAAATTTTTATTTCGTAATCATTTTATTTCGAAATCTATAAAATGTCAATGATAATGTAAAATATTGTTTCTAAAAAAAGACGGGCTAACACAACGCCCGTCCTACAAATAAATTATTGGTTGCTCATATAGCTTCCACACATAGATTCATCTTCTGGATTTCCAGAATTACAGTTCTTACAAGGTGCTACTATTATATCTTCTAATTCACAAACACATTTCTTTTGATTGTTGTATGCACAACTATGAACTGTACAATTGATTCTTTGTTTCTTTTCCATAATAAAAAACAACCTCCCTTTTAAAGTATAATTTTATTATTTGTAATTTTGTCTTTTATTATGTTTTATTTTTTATTTAAATTTATGAAAGAATCCATTTTATTATTTCTTTTTTTATAGCAAAATATTCTTCTTTTTCAAACTGCATATTTGCAATACAATATCTATGATTGGCTATATGAGAACAAAACATACACTCATGTAAACTATTACAGTCTTGTATAAAAAATGAATTACTAATTTTAGCTGAACATATTACATTATAGCTGTTTGAACAATTTCCAGAATCATCTACTCTTATACAGTTTGTAGAACCCGATGTTCTTTGTGATGCAATTACATATTCTGAATCTGAACATCCATCTGAAAAAATAATATTTTTACAACTTCTACAATCTAAACATCTATACACATTTTCACAATTATATATAGTATCGCTTTCAGATACATTTACACAATCATAATATCTTTCTGTAGTTGTATAATTTATTTTTTTCCATAATTTTAAAATTTCCTCTAAACTATTAATTTCTTTTTTAGGTTGCATCCATCCCTTATAATTGTCGTATCTCTCCATATTTGCTTGAGTTATAAATTTTGTTGGGTTTATAGACTCTGCCCAAGTTTCTTTTCCTGATACTCCATCAATCACTCTGTTTGGAAGTCTTACATCAAAAGCAAATTTCTCTAGTACCTGCTCTGTACTTAATTTACATTCTTCTCCAAAAATATTTATAAAAACTTTATTTATTATTGATTTTGCTTCTTTTTTATCCATTATTATTTACCTTCTTTCTACTAGATGATTGTGAAACCATAATATCTTTTATATCTTCTGCATTTCCAATACTAAATTTGTTTCTTATTTTATTTATAACTTCATTTGCTAAATTTTGTTTTTTTATTGTATAAATATTCTTTTTTCTAGGTGTTGGAATAAAATCTATTGTTTTTGCCTTAAATGCTGTAAGGATTGTTCCATTTTTACTTATTCTTGCAATACATTCTCTATCACTTAGCTCAGTTATCATTTTTATTCTTTCCAAGTGAGAGTTACGTACAGCCATTTCCATTTTCATATTTGATTCTAATAAAAGTGCATCTGACCTAGATACTCTAAATATAAAATAGTTTATAACATTTGTTAAAATCGCTTTTTGTAATCCTTCACTAATTTGGCCAAAATATTGTTGACATAGAACTAATGATAAATTATATTTTCTAGCTTCTGATAGAAATCTACAAAGAATTGGATTTTCAATAACTGATACTTCATCAACAACTAAAATAATATGTTCAGCAAATGTATGAGCTTGTACTAATTGCATAATTTGTTGCATTGCAAATCCAGCTATTGTTTTTGTTATTTTTTCTCCAATAACAGTTTGGTCTAAAGAAAGAATAGTTAAGAAATTATTGCTTATAACATCTTGCATATTTTCGATTTTTTCTTTATTGTTAAATACGGGTAAAATTTGCATCTCATCAATAAATGAAATTATTGGTGAAATTGCTTCTTGATATGATTTTGTCTTTAGTTCATTAAAATCAACATGGAAGAATTCTATAACACTTGTTACAACTTTGTCTTCAACTTCTCTTAATGTTTTAGTTCTGTAATCTGTATCTATAAGTAATTTTCTTAAATTAACAAAATCAAACTCTTCTTTAGCTAATAATATATGTATACTGTATCTTAAAACTCTTTCCAATCTTGAATTATATTGGTCAGCAATAATTGCCTTAAATAATGTCATTATGCTTTCCGTTGTTGCAATTATATCTGTAGAAGAATTTATAAATAAGTCTATACTGTCTTCGATTGTTTTAAAATCAATTACTGTTGTATTATCTAGTCCTCCAATATCATCTTCTATTGATGCATGTGGGTCAATAACTACTATTTTATATCCTATTTTATTTTGTATATTTTTTGATAAATTTTCTACAAATGTACTCATTAATTTTGATTTTCCTGTTCCGCTTGCTCCAACTATAAGAGAATGTTTTGCAAAATCATAATTTCCTTGATTTAAAAACAAATTATCTCTATAATAAGGAAATGCGTTTACTTCTAAAATAGCATTATAAATTTCACTATTTAATAAATGCATTGTTTTTCTAATATCTAAATATTTTTCTTTATCCTTTTCATAAAAAAATCTTACATGTCTTTCAAAATCAATACTTAAAAATTGATATACATCATTAAAAAATGCTTTTTTTTGAACAATTAATTTATTTCTTTTTTCAAAAAACAATTTTGTAGCAGATAAATAATTGTCTTTTTTATGTGGATAAATATCTATTTTAGTTAATTTTAATTTTCTGTTTTTCTGTGTTTCATTTTTGTCATATAATTCTAAAATACTTTTATATCCTTTTGTTATAAAACATGGAAATATTGAATAAATAGAACTAGGTTTTAATTTTTCATCTACTTTTTTTAATAAAAATTCTCCCATTTCATTTACTATTGATGGAAGATCACTTTTTGTTTCTATAAAATATCTAACATAATTATTCTCAATCTTTATCCATATTGTCCATTTTCTAAATAATCCATTTAATCTCGAAACAGCTAAAATAAAATGCAACCAAGTTCTTGGACGTATATACTTTTCAGACAAATATATTTCAAATACATTTTTCTTCATTTCTCACCATTCCCAAAATTTAATTATTACATGCATAATTATATCAAAAGTCAACATAAAAAACCCAACTTTTTCTATGTCAAAAAAGTTGGGTTTTATTAAATTTTATTATTTTTTACCTTCTTTTTCTTTGCCTTGTATACATTTTTCCTCTGGTTCTTTAAAACTTAAATACCACGTTTTTCCATTTCTATTTTCATTTATATATTCAATTCTTTCTTCTAGCTCTTTAAATGTTTTTGGCATCGGTACAATTACTGGCTGATTAGGTAACCAATTTGCACCAGTTGAAGCTTTTGTGCAGTCAGCCATTTGTAAAGCTTGCACTATTCTAATTATTTCAGGAATAAACCTTCCTACATTCATTGGATATATTAAAATTGTCCTTACTATCCCCTTATCATCAATAATATAAACATTTCTAACAGTTTCTGTATTACTAATATCATTTGCTATCATTCCATATTTTCTTGCAATTTCACCATTTCTATCTGCAATTATAGGAAAAGATACTCGCACTCCTGTTTTACAGTAAATATCATATACCCATGCTAAATGTGAGTTGTTAGAATCAACACTTAATCCCAATAATTCAGTGTTTAAATTTTTAAAATATGTATGTGCTCCGAGTAAAAGCTATAATTTCTGTTGTACAAACTGGGGTTAGTGTATCCCCACTTTTCAAACTTTTTTATAGAAATATAAAAAATAACAAAATTGTTATTCTTTAGGTAAATATACTGTATTTTCAATAATTTTACATTTGTCTTCTATATGCTGGATATAACTATTAGTTTCTATTCTTAAGTCAATTTCAATTTTTTCATTATATACTCTTATTTCTTTTATAATTTCTGATAATAGCATCTTCTTTACTTCAAAGTCTGCATTCTCAAATTCCTCTTTCCATACTGGAATCATATTCTTAAATTCTATAATATCTTTATCATTTAAACTTTTCTTACTTATAATTGTTTCTAATCTGTTTTTTTCTATTAGTAATTCTTCATTTTCTTTATTCTTGGTTTCAATTAATTCATTAAGTAATTCAGATGAATAACTGCTTGAACCTGTTAATGTTTTTATTACTTCAGCTTTTAATTTTTCTAAGACCTGATTATTTTCATATATCTTATCTTCACATTTTTTCAATTCCTTTTTCTCAGAATCATTATTATTAATATTCTTTTGAATTAGCTTTGTTAAATCAATCTTTTCTATGCTATCTAAAAAACTATATACTGTTTTAATAATTGGTTCTTCTATTACTTCTTTTTTAAATGATTTCTTGTTTAGAGTACAACTGTTCGAGAAACTGCTGCTATTACATTTATAATAGAAATAATATTTCTTCTCACCATCTTTTCTTGTCTTACAACACTCTGATGTCATAAATGAATAACCACAACCACCACATTTTAATAATCCTATTAATAATAATTTTGATTTAGTTTGTAATGGTTTAACGTAATCAACATCTTTATTGTTTTTGCCTATAAGTCTGCTCTCTCTTATTTTTTTAGCCTTATACCATACTTCTTCAGAAACAATTACTAATTCATCTATTTTCTTTTTAGATATTATCCAGTCTTCAAAACCAATTTTCTTTCTTCTTGAACTTCTTTTTGAACTTGTTTTGTTATAAGCAGGATATCCCATATATATAGGGTTTTGTAAGATTTTTGCTACTGTTGTTTTATTCCATTGTTTACCTCTTCTTGGTTTAATTTTTTGTTCATTAAGATATCTTGTAATTCTACTTACACCATATCCCATAGTAGTATATAAATAAAAGATTTTTTCTACTACTTCTGCTTCACTTTCATTCTTAACTAATTTTTGTCTTTCAACACCTTTTTTAGTATATGTTCCACTTTTAATAAAATCATATCCATAAGGTGCATTTCTTACACCACCATAAGTTAATATGCCTTGTTCTGCCATCTGTTCTTGAACTTCTCTAACTCTTATTGATGTTTTTTCACTTTCTCCTCCTGCTTGCCAGTATGTAAGGTAATTTATAAGCTTATCTGCTCTATTTTCTATTTTTCTTTGACCTTCTTTTACAGACCAAACTTCTATACCATTATTAATTAACCATTCTACAACAAAAGGTGTTTCTTCTTCTCTTCTTCCAATTCTGTCAAACATAAATACTAATAGAACATCAAATTCATTATTTAACACATCTCTTTTTATTTCTTGGAGAACATCTCTTTCCTGTTCGCTTAGCTTATATCCAGACACACCTAATTCTACATACTCTTTATCTCTAATCCAATCTTCTCTTTTGTCTATAAATTCTCTACACGATATCCTTTGCATAGGAATATCATCTTTTTCAACCTGTTTTAAGGTAGAAACTCTATATAAACATCTAGCTCTCTTTTTATCCATTTTTGTTATTTTCCTTTAACAATTAGTTTAGAGATTGGATATTTTATACAAATTTCAATTTTATCATTATACAAATATACTTTATCAATAATTTTATTAACGATATTTCTTTTACTCTCTAATGGTGCATTATTAAATTCATCAATCCAATTAGGTATTAAATTTCTTAAATCATCAACATTTTTATTATATGAATTAATTTCTTCTTGAATTTTATGTTTTTGTTCTGTAAGTTGTTTTAATACTACACATTGTTTTTGGAATTTTTCATTTACATTTACTTTAAGTGCTTCATCATCTTGCATTAATGATTTTAAAATATCGTTTTTTAACTCCTCTATTCTATTTTCTGAAAGTATAATTTTTAAATCTAATTCTTGAAGTTTCTCTTTCCTCCTGTTAATTTTTTGATTATCATTTTTAATAATCCTTTTTAAATCTACTTTTTTTAAAGTTAATAGATATTGCTTAATTTCTTTTGAGACTATATTTTCTAATATATCAATCCTGTAATTTGCAGTATATTCACAAAACCCCATTTTTTGTTTGCCTTTGCATAACATATATACATACTTACTTTTTCCTTTAGGTGTAATATAATCCTTACAATATCCACATCTGGTTAGACCTGATAAGAGTCTTAGTATTCTATCACCTTTTCTACTTCTAGCATCTACTATTTCATTTCCTTTATCCCATCTTTCTTCTGGAATAATAATAAGATCTTTATTAGGTTCATCTGCTAATATCCATGTTTTTCTGTTATTTCTCCTATAAATATCTTTCCTTCTTGTTCTTTTCATGAAAGAAACATAACCTTTATATATAGGATTTCTAATTATATCTAAAACAGCTGTATTATTCCATTTTAAACCTTTTGTCCTACGTTTTATATTATGCTTATTTAAATAAATTGCAATCTTATCAATTCCATAATTAAAATCAATTAATAAATCAAAAATTTTAACTACTACAATCATTTCAGGTGGATAAATTCTTAATTTTTTTCTTTTTTTCCCAATTTTAGAAAGTTCATCACTTTCATAAATCTCATATCCATACGGAGCAATATTGCCCATATAAATACCAGCTTTAACAAGTTGAATTCTTCTTTCAACATTTCTTAAAGATATTTTTTCGCTTTCACCTTCTGCTTGCCAGAAAGTAATATAATTTATTAACTTATCATATCTATTGTTTATAGTTCTTTGACCTTCATTTACTGACCATACTTCAATGTTATTCTCTATTAACCATTCTACGACAAAAGGAGTTTCTTCTTCCTTTCTTCCTAGTCTATCAAATAGAAATACAAGCAAGATATCAATTTCATTGTCTAAAACATCTCTTTTTATATCTTGAAGCACATCTCTTTTAGATTCACTTACTTTATACCCAGAAACACCAAGTTCTATGTATTCTTTTTTAAATACCCATTCATCATTTTGTTTAATAAATTTTAAACAGGCTTCTCTTTGAACTGGTATATCATTGTTATATACTTGTGGTTTTGATGAAACCCTATATAAACATCCGACTCTCTTCATTTTCCCCCTCCTTCCTTATAAAAAATGTTATTGTAAGGAGAAGGTTAAAAGCAATTTGAGAAAAAATTTAACTTAAATTTTTTATATTCCTTTGTATATATAAATCACTTAATACATCTATTACAAATTTCTCAACTTCTTCTGTATTTTCATTAGTACAACTGTTTATAATAATTTCAATATCATTGTTATTTACTTTTTCTATTCTTGATAGTGTTTCTGTTCCATCACTATTTTTTCTATAGGTGTATTCGTCATTTCCAAGCATTATTTTGTTCTCTTCAATAGTTTTTGTCATTACTTCACCTCATTTAAGTGTATGAAGAAAACTATAGAAATATTATAATAAAGCCAAGTTCTTATGAGCTTAAGCTCTAAAATAATAAATCTATAGTTTCTCTGCATTTAATATAATTTCTCTATTATTATAAACAGTAGGTATTACATCTATTTCAGTAGCTAATTGCTTCGCAGTAATTTCAGTTGCACTTTTGTTGAGTAAATGCATTGCAATTTTTCCATAAGCAATATAGATTGAAGTTTCTTCTTTGATTGTTCTTTCCATTTCTATTGCTAAATTTTGAGGCGTCATACTCTTGTTTTGATTTTTCATTTTGCGAAATGCACTTCTTATATATTTTTTACATTCAACTTTATTCATTTACAAACATCTCCTTTTTTTCATCAAAAATACACCCCAAATATTAGATTTTCTCTAATATTTAAGGTGTAATAGTTTTTATATTAAAATTAGTTTTTCTTTAATTGTTCTTGCCTTGCTTTAAGCTTTTGACCAATTCTACTTCTTTCATCAGCATACTTTTTAATATAATTTTCATAAGCAGCTAAAAGTTCCATTTGCATTTTTCCCTCTGATGTGTACTTTATACCATCTGATAAAGAAGTATAGTTTACCTTTTCATCTGATAGGACTTTTAAAACTCTAAATGATGTATAATCATCACTACCTAGAGCTTTTCTATCTTCAAAAAAGATTATATCAATTTTTGAATTTCTATAATCTTCAAGCATTTTTCTTAAGCCATATCTTTTAGATAGCCTTTCTTTTCTTGTGTTTTCACTATAAATGTAGATACCACATTTACGTCCCATAATTTCATAAATAAACTTTTTTAAATTTTCAATTTTACATACTTCAAATGTTTCAAAAGAATATAACCCAACATTCATATCTCTAATCTCCTTGTCCTATTAATATTATATGTATATATTTTATTGAATAGACTTTCTATTATAAAGCTGAGAAAAAAATTTTATTATTCTTTATCTGATTCTTTTGCAAGTATTAAACAACAATGAAGGAATAGTGTTAACATACCTCCTACCATCATTCCTAAAATAAAAATTAAAATTTTCATATATATCTTCCTTATACTTCAATAATATTGACATTATTAATCCTACAAATCTTTACTAATACTGCATATTCTTCTACTGACATTCCCATTAAAGTAAATATTGTAATCACTAATACATCAATTTCTCTATTTCTTATATCTCTAATTAGTTCATAATATTTTTCAGAATTCAATCCTGGTTTAGTTATATATATCCTACCTAAATTAAGCCTATGTTTAAAACAGAATTTTTCAACATTTTTAATTTGATCTTTTGAACTATCATATAAGTTTATTATATAAGAACCAACTTTGCCTTTATTTCTTCTAAATATAGTTTTGTTAGATTTTTTATAGTTCTCATACTCTGCTTCAATCTCATCTAAATCATATAAATCATAGATTAAATTCATTTGGTCTGCTAAAATCTCAGGTGATATTTTTTCTTTCATCTTATACAGTAAATCCAATGTTATTGCTGCATAAGCTATTCCTTGCTCTTTATTCATAACTTTACTTCTCCTTATGCTTTTATATAACTAGGGAAATCATTAGGTTTTAATGCACCTTCACATTTGAATTCATATCTTTTCTTTTGGATATTGTATTTATATACGCTACTACACCATTTTCTTAATGCTAAATCTCCTAATTTTGATGTTTTTGATAGTTCTTTTGTATCTTGTTCATGTTGTTTTAATAAAACTGCATAAGTCAAATCTATTTTGTTTTTTCTATTTGCATATATAAGTTTCTTCTGTTTCTTACGTCTTTGAGCTAAATTATCTGCCTTTCTGTTTTCCTTTTCATCTGCATATCTTGCATCTTTTCTTAAGATTCTAGAAATATAACTTATAGATACTCCTACAAGTTCTGATATTTCTGTTAAAGACTTTCCTTCTTGAAAATATAATACTGTTATCTCTTCTTTTTTACCATTCACATACTATACCCTCCCTCTTATTTA
>SVGD01000008.1 GCA_015056485.1 Clostridiales bacterium | reverse complement strand
ATTAAAACATTGAAATTTACCAATATTTACAATATAATATAAGCATATTTAAAATTAAAAGGTCAGGTAAATAAATGGAAGAAAATAATAAAAAATCTTTTAGAGAAAAATTATTAAATTTTAAACAAAAAGCCGAAAAAAATTTAGAACAGGAAAAAAAAGAAAAACAAAATAAAATAAAATTTCATAAAAAGATAAGCTATTCAATAACTAAATTCAGTAAATATCCTGAAATGGCTAAAGAAGGAGCTAAAATAGCAACAAAATATCTGATTAGTCTTATTGCCTTTTTTTCAATTTTTCTTAGTGTTATATCATCAATTGAAATGAAAAAGAGTGACAAAGATGGTATAGAATATCTGAATAATAATTTACCTGAATTTAATTATTCAGAAGGTGTATTAATAACTGAGACTGCAGAAAAAGTTGTATTAAAACATGATTTAATAAAGGAATTGTTAAAAGGAGAAGTTATAATTGATACTAATGTTGAAAATGAAGATATTATAAATCAATATGTAGATGAATATGACAAACCACAAAAAGCTGTTATATTGCTAAAGGATAAATTAATTACAGTAAATTGGAAAACACCAGGAGAACATGAAGAATATAGATATCAAGAATTATTAAAACAATATGCATTGAAAACTTCAACAACAGAAAAGACCTCAATTACAAAAAGTGATGTTATGCTTTATATAGAAAATAACTTAATATCATTTTTTAGCTATTTAATAAGATATTTCATTTCATATATAATAATTTACTTTGGCAGATTTATAATTTATATTGGTGAAGTCTGTTTGATAGGATATATAACGAATAAAATATTAAAGATGAATTTTAAATTAAAAGAAATGTATAGTATGACAATATATGCATTTACAGTACCAATAATTACATATATAATATATATAATAGTACATTTCTTTACAAATTTTTCAATACCATATTTTGTAGAATCTTTTATGGTGTTAGCATATATCTTTTTAGCTATTGCCTTATTTAAATCAAAACATGATGGTGTGAAAAAGGAAGGGGAAAACTAGTGTTAGAATTAGTAAATATAAATTTTACAAGAGATAATAAAAAAATATTAAATAATGTGAGTTTAAAAATTGAGTCTGATAAATTTATTGCAATTACAGGGCCAAATGGTTCTGGAAAATCAACTCTTGCAAAAATTATTGCAGGAATTGAAAATCCAGATAGTGGACAAGTTCTTTTAAATGGAAAAGATATAACAAATAAAAAAATAAATGAAAGAGCAAAACTAGGAATTGGATATGCATTTCAACAACCAGTAAAATTTAAAGGAATAACAGTATTCGACTTAATAAAACTTTCAGCTGGAAAAGATATGAAAAAAATTGATGCATGTAATGTACTATCAAAAGTAGGACTATGTGCAAAAGAATATATTGATAGAGAAATAAATAGTTCACTTTCAGGTGGTGAATTAAAAAGGATAGAAATTGCTACAGTTGCAGTTAGAAATTCTAAATTTACAATATTTGATGAACCTGAAGCAGGAATAGATTTATGGAGTTTTAATAATTTAATTAAAATTTTTGAAGATATGAGAGAAGTAACAAAAGGTACAACATTAATAATTTCACATCAAGAAAAGATTTTAAACATTGCAGATACAGTTGTGTTAATGGATAATGGTAAAATAGCTAAAATAGGAAAAAAAGAAGATGTGTTAAACAATGTTATACTTGATAGAACATGTTGTAAAATAGATAAATGCTAGGCGCTACGCTTAGTTAATAATGAATGTAGGGGTCGGTTTTGACCGACCTAGGGCAGGTCGAGACCTGCCCCTACAAAAATATTATTCTTAGAAAGGAAAACAATAAATGAACCAAACAGATAAAGATTTATTAAATATAATAACAGACGCAAATTCTTTCGAAGGTGCTTACAATATTAGGAAAAATGGAGAAGGAATAGAACACAAAATTACTGAAAATGTAAATATTGTAACAAAAGAAGATAAAGCGGGAATAGATATAATAATAAAAGAAAATACAAAATTTGAATATATACATATTCCAGTTATTATAACTGAAAGCGGATTAAAAGATGTTGTGTATAACGATTTTTATGTTGGGAAAAATGCAAATGTTGTTATTGTAGCAGGGTGCGGAATTCATAATGACGAACATAGTGATTCAGAACATAATGGTATTCATAGATTCTTTTTAGAAGAAGGTGCTAAAGTTAAATATATTGAAAAACATTATGGAGAAGGAAAAGGTAAAGGAAAAAGAATATTAAATCCAATAACAGAAATTCATTTAAAAGCTGGTAGTTCATTAGAAATGGAAAGTGCACAAATAAAAGGTGTTGATTCTACAATTAGAACTACAAATGGAGTTTTAGAGAATGACACGAGTTTGGTTATACAAGAAAAATTAATGACACATGGAAAACAATTTGCACAAACAAGCTTTAATTTAGAACTAAATGGTGAAAATTCAAGTACTAACATAATTTCAAGGTCTGTAGCGGTAGATGGTTCAAAACAAATATTTAATTCACAAATATATGGAAATAATAAATGTTTTGCACATGTGGAATGTGATGCTATAATTAAAGATAAAGCAAGCGTGAAATCTGTTCCAGAAATAACTGCGAATAATGTAGAAGCAAATTTAGTTCATGAAGCTGCAATCGGAAAAATAGCTGGAGAACAACTAATAAAACTAATGACTTTAGGATTAACTGAAAAACAAGCAGAAGAAGAAATCATAAAAGGATTTCTAAGATAAAATCACAACCCTCTTCTTTTTACAGAAGGGGGCTGCTTTTGTTTTTACACAAAAAGGCACATTTGATGTAAAAACTTAGAAGAGGGAACAATAATGAATCTTTTTGCTTCTTTAACTTTTTCACAGAGCTCTTCATATTTCAGAAGAGCTCTGCTTTTTTGTGTCCTATTCAAAGGACTTTTTTAGGTGATTTATGCAATCATCTGTTTTAAGTCTGTGGACAGATTATGCGAGAATCACCTTGCTCATTGATACAGCCGCCAGGCGTGCGTCACTGTTCATGTTTGAGCGGATAGCCGTCACGTTCATCGTCATTGCAACAAAATTCGAAAGTGAATTTGTAGAAGAAGGTCCGCGAATGTTGTGTACCATAGAAGTCTTGCCTCCTTTAAAATTTGATGAATAATGCTATTAAATTGTGTTAATTTTACTGATGTATTACTGCTATAGTTATAACTGAAAATTAACTTTTTCACAGAGCTCTTCGTATTTCAGAAGAGCCCTGCTTTTTTTGCCCTATTTAAAGGGCGGGGATGTCATATTTTTTGAGGGACCATACGACGGAGGTATCAAAGAATAAGACTACTCATTGAGCCGGTCGGAACTGATGATACAACGCGCATCATTGAGTTCTCCGACGCTGCTGCCGCTGCCGAAAAAACCGAAATTTTGACTGAATAATTGATTGTAGAAATACAACAAGGTTTTCCACGAATTCTTAACATTTTTCCGTCCTTCTTTCTTTATGAGCAGAGGCTACACACCCCTGCAAGATTAATTGGATATGCTGGGGTAATGCTAGTGAGAATAGGTCCATTTCCGAATTGTAAATAATCGGATAAAAGCCTTTCTCGATTTTTGAGGTGTTATACCTCATTGATGATTGCGCTAGGGTGGCCGAATCAGCACGAGATAGGCCTTGCCTTTCATCATTTAGGTACACTCCTTTCAAAGTTACTTACCGGTTATTGCCGATAGTGAAAAGGATTATAACATGCGTCACATAAAAAGTCAACAAATAAATTCGAATAATTAAAAAAATCACACCCCACCTCTATGAATAGAAGTGGAGTGCTTTTTGTTCGCAATGGTTAGTTTAATAAAATTTTTTGTTTATGCGAACGTTTTTTACAGGATTCTGCAGATTTCAGAAATCTCCTGTTTAAATTGGATTGGTGATTCTTTGTGGTTAAACCGTTACTCTTAAAACTACGAGCATCAAAGAGTATTCACCGAGTAAGTAGCTGTTATCGATACCAGCGTTGGCATTGCGAGACAAGCTGAGAAAATGCGATTTTTATACATGCAATTTCCTCCTAATTTTGGCTAAATTTGTACCCCTTCAGAGCGAGGGATTAGCCTGACTTGTGAATAGAGCATACGTTTGACTTCTTAGGAATTACCAATTTAGTGGGGATTGTCAATTTTCCCTTAAGATTCATTGGAGTAAAACGATGCTTGTTATTAACACGCGGGCGTTCTTCTGAGATGAAAAGTTTTCCACGAACAAAACAAAATTTTTTCATGTAAAAATTCCTTTCATGCGGTTAATATTTTTCTTGGGTATTTGCTAATTGATGATATTTAGGGCGGCCGAATTGTTGCATAGGCTACCTTCATCATAAAGCAACACTCCTTTTTCAAAGTCTTATCGGCTGACTGACCGATAGTGTAAAGGATTATAGCATGTGTATACATAAAAAGTCAAGAAAAATAATTATTATATAAATCTATTACAAACGTTGTAGGGGCGACCATTGGTCGTCCGCTCTTCGAAGAAATTTCTAAATTTTATAAAAATTAAAAATATATTTTAATAATAAAATAATATAATTATAAAATTTACAAATATATTGTTTGGGTATTCCTTATGGGCACGGACGACCAATGGTCGCCCCTACAAGAGTTGCAACAAAATTCATATAATAAATTTAAATTTTCTAAACTCCAAATATAATCTAAAAAAATTGCATAAAAACCAAAAAAAATCTTGAAAAAAGGAATGTTTTGTGTTATATTAAATAAGTATTAACAATTATTTTTAGATAATAAAGATGTGAATCTAAGATGTTTACATTTTGAAAGGGGAAAAAACAATGAAGGGAAATACCCTAACATGCAAAAACCATATTATATCAGAAATGTTAATAATAAAAATATTTATATAAAATAAAAGCAGACCTATTGCATCATTTAGGTCTGCTTTATAAATTATTTTAACTAGAAAGGAAGATTAAAATGAAAAAAGTTGCAATTATAATGGGAAGCGATAGCGATTTACCAGTTGTAGAAAAAGCTATTGAAACATTAAAAAAATATGAGGTTCCTTATGAAGTTCATGTATATTCTGCTCACAGAACACCTGTTGAAGCTAGAGATTTTGCATTAAATGCTAGAAAAAATGGTTTTGGAGTAATAATTGCTGCTGCAGGTAAAGCTGCACATTTAGCAGGAGCGATTGCTGCAAATACAACAATACCAGTTATAGGAATCCCTGTTAAATCATCTACATTAGATGGACTAGATGCACTTTTATCTACAGTTCAAATGCCATCTGGAATACCAGTAGCAACAGTTGCTATTGATGGAGCAGCAAACAGTGCATTACTTGCAATTGAAATATTATCAGTATCAGATGAAGGATTAGCAGAAAAATTAGAAAATGAAAGAAAAAAATCAGCAGAAACAGTTTTGGAAAAAGATAAGAAAATAAGTCAACAATATTAAAATATATAAATTACAATTGATAAAATGGAGGAATGAGAACAATGGGAAACTTACATGAAGAATGTGGGGTATTTGGAGTTTATAGCCCTAAAAAAACAAATGTAGCAGCAACTACATATTATGGATTATTTGCACTACAACACAGAGGACAAGAAAGTTGTGGTATAGTAGTAAATGACGAAGGTGTATTTAATCACTATAAAGATTCAGGATTAGTAAATGATGTTTTCACACCAGAAGTTATGGCTGAATTAGGAGAAGGAAATATTGCTTTAGGACATGTTAGATATGGTACAACAGGAAAAGGAGATAGAGTTAATTCTCAACCTATAGTTGTAAATCACGTAAAGGGAAGAATGGCTTTAGCATATAATGGAAATATCGTAAATTATATGGAACTTAGACAAGAACTTGAAATGACAGGTGCAATTTTCCATACAACAAGTGATATGGAAGTTATATCATACATAATTACAAAAGAACGTTTAAACAGTCATTCAATTGAAGAAGCGATAGATTGTGCAATGGATAAAATAAAAGGAGCATATTCAATTGTTGTAATGTCTCCACAAAAATTGATAGCTGCAAGAGATAAAAATGGATTCAAACCACTTTGCTATGGACAAACAAAAGATGGTAGATACATAGTAGCATCTGAAAGTTGTGCGTTAAATGCAGTTGGCGCAAAACTTATTCGTGAAATAAAACCAGGTGAAATTGTAATTTTTGATAAAGATGGAATAAGAACAATAACAAATCATTGTGAAAAAGAAAAAGAATCTTTATGTATTTTTGAATATATATATTTTGCAAGACCAGATTCAGTAATTGAAGGACAATCTGTTCACAAAGCTAGAATGATAGCAGGAGCAGCACTAGCAAAAGATTATCCTGTTGAAGCAGATGTTGTAATTGGAGTTCCAGATTCAGGAATAGATGCTGCAGTTGGTTATGCTAAAGAATCAGGAATACCTTATGGAGTTGGATTTATTAAAAATAAATATATAGGAAGAACATTTATTGCACCAGGTCAAAAAGTTAGAGAAGATAAAGTAAGAATAAAATTAAATACAGTTTCAGAAACTGTTAAAGGAAAAAGAGTTGTTTTAATAGATGATTCTATTGTAAGAGGAACAACATGTGCAAGAATTGTTAAATTACTTCGTGAAGCTGGAGCTAAAGAAGTACACATGAGAGTTACAGCACCACCATTTATAGATTTATGTTATTATGGTACAGATATAGACTCAAAAGAAAATTTAATTGCATGTACTCATACTTTGGAAGAAATAAAAGAAGTAGCTGGAGTTGATTCTTTAGGATTCTTAAGAAAAGAAAGATTATATGAAATGGTCAACAAAGATGAAAATAAAGGATTCTGTATGGCATGCTTCGATAGTAACTTCCCAACAGAATTACCAACAGAATTTAGTAATAGTAAATATGAACAAAAAATAGTTAAATAACTGAATTTGAAAAATAATCGTCATTTAAGGTCGTTAAAATCTTGTTTAAAATCCTCAATGTGCAAACGCACACCTCCGGTTTTAAACTTCGATTTTGCCTACTTAAATAACAATTCTTTTTCAAATTAATCTAAAATTAATATAATAGATAAGAAAGGAATGTGAAAAATGGAAAAAAGTTTTAGTGAAAGTTACAAAGAATCAGGAGTTGATATCACAGCAGGATACAAAGCTGTAGAATTAATGAAAACACATATTGCAAGAACATTAACAGCTGGAGCACTTTCAGATATTGGTGGATTCGGAGGTTTATTTGAATTAGATTTAGAAGGAATAAATAAACCAGTTTTAGTAAGTGGAACAGATGGTGTTGGAACAAAATTAAAAATGGCATTTTTAATGGACAAACATAACACAGTAGGAATTGATTGTGTTGCTATGTGTGTAAACGATATAATCTGTTGTGGAGCAAAACCATTATTCTTTTTAGATTATATAGCATGTGGAAAAAATTATCCTGAAAAAATAGCACAAATAGTTGAAGGAGTTTCTGAAGGTTGTGTTCAATCAGGTGCAAGTTTAATTGGTGGAGAAACTGCAGAAATGCCAGGATTTTATCCTATAGATGAATATGATTTAGCAGGTTTTGCTGTAGGTGTTGTAGATAAAGATAAAATATTAAATAACAAAACAATTAAAGAAGGAGATATAGTTATAGCATTACCATCAAGCGGAGTTCATTCTAATGGATTCTCATTAGTAAGAAAAGTTTTTGATGTAGAAAATGCTGATTTAAAAACTCCACGTGAAGAATTAGATGGAAAGAGTATAGGAGAAACTTTACTTACACCAACTAAAATATATGTAAAACCAATGCTAGCTTTATTTGAAGAAGTAAAAGTAAAAGCAGTTTCACATATTACTGGTGGAGGTTTCTACGAAAATATTCCAAGAAGCATTCCAAAAGGATTTGGAGCAAAAATTAAAAAAGATAATTTAAGAATATTACCAATATTTAAATTACTTCAAAAAGAAGGAAACATTCCAGAAAGAGATATGTTCAATACATACAATATGGGTGTTGGAATGAGTATAGTAGTAGATAGTGACGATGTAGAAAAAGCTTTAGAAATGTTAAAAGCAAACGGAGAAGATGCATACGTTATAGGTGAAATAGTAAAATCAGAAGACGGAGTAATCCTAGAATAGTGAATAATGTTGGGGCGATTTTAATCGCCCGTACCCAAAAGGAATACCCGAAAAGATGTAGGGGCGGCTATTAGCCGTCCGTGCTAAAAAGGAATACTGAATATATAAAGGAGAATAACATGCAAAAAGCAAAAGTAGCAGTTTTAGTTTCAGGTGGTGGAACAAATCTACAAGCATTAATAGACTACACAAAAAATAACAATGCAAATTTTGAAATTTCACTTGTTATTTCAAACAAAGAAGATGCATATGCTTTGAAACGTGCTAAAAATAGCAATATAGAAACAGAAATTGTTTTAAGAAATGAATTTAATGATTCAATAGAATTTGAAAATAGAATAAAACAAATTTTAAAAGAAAATGAAATTGATTTAATTGTTTTAGCAGGTTTCATGAGCATATTAACTGAAAACTTCACATCAGAATATCCTAATAAAATAATAAATGTACATCCATCATTAATTCCATCTTTTTGTGGAAAAGGATTTTATGGATTGAAAGTACATGAAGCAGCTTTAGAATATGGAGTAAAATTAACAGGTGCAACAGTGCATTTTGTAAATGAAATTCCAGACGGAGGAAAAATAATAAAACAAAAAGCTGTACAAATAGAAGAGAATGATACACCAGAAACATTACAAAAAAGAGTTATGGAACAAGCAGAATGGATTATCTTACCAGAAGCAGTAAATGAAGTTGCAGAAGAATTTATAAAATAAAAATAATATAATTTTAGGAGGAAAAAATGGATATTTACAAAACACCAACAATAGCAGAATTAATTAAAGACAATTCTTATGTAGGAAGAGGAATTGTTATTGGTAAAAGCCAAGATGGAAAAAATGCAGTAACAGCATATTTTATAATGGGAAGAAGTGAAAACAGTAGAAATCGTGTTTTCATAGAAAATGGAGAGGAGATAGTAATTCATCCTTTTGATGCTTCAAAAGTTGAAGACCCTTCTTTAATTATTTATTCTCCAATAAGAGTATTTGAAAACAATGTAATAGTAACAAATGGAGATCAAACAGATACAGTTTATGATTTTGTAAGCACTGGAAAAACATTTGAACAAGCTCTAGAAACAAGAGAATTCGAACCAGACGCTCCAAACTTTACACCTAGAATTAGTGGAATGCTAACATTAAATGATAGTGATTTTAATTATAAAATGAGTATATTAAAAAGTGCTGATGCAAATGGTTCATCTTGCAATAGATATAGTTTTTCATATAATTCATTACCAGGATTAGGACATTTTATACATACATACCAATGCGATGGAAATCCTATTCCAACATTCCAAGGAGAACCGGAAAGAGTTGAAATTCCAAATGATATAGATGAATTTACAACTTCAATTTGGGAAAATTTAAATGAGAATAATAAAATTTCATTATATGTTCGTTATATAAATTTAGAAACTGGAAAAACAGAAAACAGATTAATAAATAAAAATAAATAAAGGAGATTAAAAAATGAAAGAATTTGAATTAAAGTATGGATGTAATCCAAATCAAAAACCAGCAAAAATTTATATGCAAGATGGTTCTGAATTACCTATTGAAATATTAAATGGAAAACCAGGTTATATAAACTTTTTAGATGCATTTAATAGCTGGCAATTAGTAAAAGAAATAAAAGAAGCATTAGGTATGCCTGCTGCAACATCATTTAAACACGTAAGCCCAACTTCTGCAGCTGTAGGAACACCATTAAGCGATAAACTAAAAAAAGCATGTTTTGTTGATGATATAGAAGGATTAGATGAATCACCTTTAGCATGTGCATATGCAAGAGCAAGAGGAACAGATAGAATGTCTTCATTTGGAGATTGGATTGCATTAAGTGATGAATGTGATTTAACTACAGCAAAAATAATAGAAAGAGAAGTTTCAGATGGTGTTATAGCCCCAGGATATTCTGATGAAGCTTTAGAATTATTAAAAGCTAAAAGAAAAGGTTCATATAATATAGTAAAAATAGACCCCAATTATGTACCTGAAGAAGCTGAAAAGAAACAAGTTTATGGAATTACTTTTGAACAAGGAAGAAACAACTTTAAAATTGATAAAGATTTATTAAATGAAGTTGTTACAGCAAATAAAAATATTCCAGATAGCGCAAAAAGAGATTTAATTATAGCACTTATAACATTAAAATATACACAATCAAATTCAGTTTGTTTTGCAGTTGATGGACAAGCAATAGGTGTAGGAGCAGGACAACAATCAAGAATTCACTGTACAAGACTTGCAGGAAGCAAAGCTGATAACTGGCATTTAAGACAATGTGATAAAGTTTTAAATTTACCTTTCTTAGATGAAGTTGGTAGACCTGAAAGAAATAATATAATTGATTTATACATAACAGGTGAAGAAGATGTAACTTTAGATGGTGAATGGCAAAAATATTTCAAAGTACAACCAGAACCTTTCACTGATGAAGAAAAGAAAGAATATTTATCAAAAATAACAGGTGTTTCATTAGGAAGTGACGCTTTCTTCCCATTTGGTGATAACATTGATAGAGCTGCAAGAAGTGGTGTAAGTTATATTGCTGAGCCAGGTGGTTCAATAAGAGATGGACAAGTAATTGAAACATGTGATAAGTATGGAATGGCTATGGCGTTTACAGGGATGAGATTATTCCATCACTAGAAGAGAATTCAAAAGATAATCAGCATTTGAGGTCGTTAAAATCTCGTCAAAAATCCTCAACGTACCACATGTACGCCTCCGGTTTTTGACTCGATTTTGCCTACTCAAATACTAATTCTTTTTTGAATTATATAAATTTGTTTGAAAGGAAAAATTATGAAAGTTGCAGTAATAGGTAATGGTGGAAGAGAACATGCCATTATAAAAAAAATAAAAGAAAATTCAAAAGTTTCTAAAATATATGCTATTCCAGGTAATGGTGGACTAAGCAAAGATGCAGAATGTGTGAATATTGGTGTATTAGAAACTGAAAAAATTATAGAATTTGTAAAAAATGAAGATATAGAATTTGTTGTTGTTGCACAAGATGACCCACTTGTTAAAGGAACAGTTGATGAACTTGAAAAAATAGGAGTTCCAAGTTTTGGACCTAATAAAGCAGCAGCAATTATAGAAGGAAGTAAAGTGTTTTCTAAAAATTTAATGAAAAAATACAATATTCCAACTGCTGCATATGAAGTATTTCAAGATAAAGAAAGTGCTTTAGAATATTTAGAAACAGCACCAATGCCAACAGTTATAAAAGCTGATGGACTTGCTTTAGGAAAAGGTGTTATAATTGCTAATAACAAAGAAGAAGCCCAAAAAGCTGTTTTAGATATGATGGAAAATAAAGTATTTGGAGAGAGCGGTTCAAATGTTGTAATCGAAGAATTCTTAGAAGGATATGAAGTAACTGTTTTAGCTTTTACAGATGGAAAAGTTGTAAAACCAATGGTTTCTTCTTCAGATCATAAAAGAGCTTTAGATAATGATGAAGGATTAAATACAGGTGGAATGGGAACTATAGCACCAAATCCTTTTTATTCAAAAGAACTTGCTGGTGAATGTATGGAAAAAATATTTATTCCTACTATAAATGCAATGAAAATGGAAAATAGAACTTTTAAAGGATGTTTATATTTTGGTTTAATGATTACAAAAAATGGACCAAAAGTAATTGAATACAATTGTAGATTTGGAGATCCAGAAGCACAAGTTGTACTACCATTATTAGAAACAGATTTACTAGATATTATGATTGCTATTTATAATGAAAAATTAGAAGAAATTGATGTTAAATTTAAAGAGAAAAGTGCATGTTGTGTTATAATGGCATCAGGAGGATATCCTGTAAGTTATGAAAAAGGATATGAAATAACATTACCTGAAAAATTAGATTCTGAAATATTCTTTGCAGGTACAAAAATAGATAATGATAAGATTTATACAAATGGTGGAAGAGTTTTAGGAGTAACAGCAATTGGTGACAATTTAAAAGAAGCAATAGAAAACTCTTATAAAGATGTAGAAAAAATACATTTTACAAATGTACATTATAGAAAAGATATTGGAAAAAAATATATCTAGGAGGATAAAATGGTTTATAGAATTTATGTTGAGAAAAAAGAAGAATTTGCAAATGAAGCAAAAAGTTTAAAAAATGATATTTTAGAATTTTTACAAATATCTAATTTAAAAGATTTAAAAATTTTAAATAGATATGATGTTGAAAATATAGACAAAGAGCTATTTGATTATTGTATTAATACAGTTTTTTCAGAACCTCAATTAGATATAGCTAAAGAAGAACTTGAAAATGATTGTGATAATATATTTGCAGTTGAATTTTTACCAGGACAATTTGACCAAAGAGCTAATTCAGCAGCTGAATGTATTCAAATAATTTCAAAACAAGATAAACCTTTAGTTAAAACAGCTAGAGTATACAAGTTATTTGGAAATTTAACTAATGAAGAACTTGATAAAATAAAAAAATATATTATTAATCCTGTTGAATCAAGAGAAGCTTCATTAGAAGAATATGAAACTTTAGTAGCTAATTATTCTATACCAACAGAAGTAAAAAAATTAGATGGTTTCTGTAGTTTAGATGAAGAAGGATTAAAAAATTTCATAAAAGAACAAGGTTTAGCAATGGATTTAGACGATATAAAATTCTGTAAACAATATTTTATATCAGAAAATAGAGAACCAACTATAACTGAAATAAAAATGATAGATACATATTGGTCTGACCATTGTCGTCATACAACATTTTTAACAACTATAGATAATGTAAAATTTGAGGATAAATTATTACAAAAAGCATATGACGAATATATTCAAGTAAGAAAAGATTTAAATAGAACTAAACCAGTTAATTTAATGGATATAGCAACTATTGCTACAAGATATTTAAAAAATGAAGGAAAATTAGACAAGTTAGATGAATCAGAAGAAATTAATGCTTGTACTATTAAAATAGATGTTGAAGTAGAAGGTAAAATTGAAAAATGGTTATTGTTATTTAAAAATGAAACACATAATCATCCAACTGAAATTGAACCTTTTGGTGGAGCTGCTACATGTATAGGTGGAGCAATTCGTGACCCATTATCAGGTAGAAGTTATGTATATGCTGCAATGCGTATTACAGGAGCTGCTGACCCATTAAAACCTGTATCTGAAACATTAAAAGGTAAATTGTCTCAAAGAAAAATAGTTACAACAGCAGCAGCAGGATATAGTTCTTATGGAAATCAAATAGGATTAACAACTGGACAAGTTGAAGAGATATATCATCCTGGATTTGTTGCAAAAAGAATGGAATTAGGTGCTGTAATTGGTGCTGCACCAGCTGAAAATGTTATTAGAGAATGTCCTGAAAAAGGTGATATAGTAATTTTATTAGGTGGAAGAACAGGAAGAGATGGATGTGGAGGAGCAACAGGTTCTTCTAAAGCTCATACATTAGAGAGTTTAGAAAGTTGTGGCGCAGAAGTTCAAAAAGGAAATGCTCCTGAAGAAAGAAAATTACAAAGATTATTTAGAAATCCAGAAGCTTCTAAATTAATTAAAAGATGTAATGATTTTGGAGCAGGAGGAGTTTCAGTTGCTATAGGAGAATTAGCAGAAGGATTAGAAATTAATTTAAATGCAGTTCCTAAAAAATATGAAGGATTAGATGGAACAGAACTAGCTATAAGTGAATCACAAGAACGTATGGCAGTTGTTGTTGAAGCTAAAGATGTTGAAAGATTTAAAGAACTTGCACAAAGCGAAAACCTAGAGGCAACAGTTGTTGCAGAAGTTACAGATAAAGCAAGATTAGTTATGAAGTGGAACGAAAAAAACATTGTAGATATTTCTAGAGAATTTTTAAATTCTAATGGTGCAGAAAAACATATAAACATAATAGCAAATAAAACTGAAAACTATGATAAAACAACTGGAGATAACTTCAAAGAAGAATATAAAAAACTAGCAGAAGATTTAAATGTATGTTCTCAAAGAGGATTAAGTGAAAGATTTGATTCTACTATTGGCGCTGGAACAGTACTTATGCCTTTTGGAGGAATTAAGCAAAGAACTCCAATTCAAGCAATGGTACACAAAATTTCAATGCCAGAAAAAGATACTAAAACATGTTCTGTAATGGCTTATGGATACAATCCATTTATATCAGAAAAAAGTCCATATCATGGTGCATATTTAGCAGTTATAGAATCAGTATCTAAATTAGTTGCTGTTGGAGCAAAATTTGAAGATGTATATTTATCATTCCAAGAATTTTTTGAAAAACCATTAAAAGAAGAAAGAAGATGGGGAAAACCTTTATCAGCATTATTAGGTGGATTTATGGCTCAAAAAGATTTAAGTATTGCTTCAATAGGTGGAAAAGATTCTATGAGTGGAAGTTTTGAAGATATTGATGTTCCACCAACACTTGTATCTTTTGCTGTAACTACAGAAAACATTGATAATATAGTATCTCCTGAATTTAAAGGAGCAAATCATAAAGTAGTTTTATTAAAAACAAAATATAATGAAAATAATTTACCAGATGCTGAAGACTTAAAGAAAAATTTTGATATAGTACATAAATTAGTTGAAGATAAGAAAGTTGCTTCAGTATATACACCAACATATGGAGGAATTGCAGAAGCTGTTCTAAAAATGTGTATAGGAAATGATATTGGATTTAAATATTCTGATATTGCTCTGAAAGAAATTTTTGGATATAACTATGGTTCGTTTATATTAGAATTAAATTCTGATGAAAACATAGGAATTCAAATAGGAGAAACAATTTCTGAACCTGTTATAAAATATGGTAATGACGAAATAGGATTAGAAGAAATTTCTAAAGTATATGAAGATAAATTAGAAAAAATATTCCCATGCAATATAAAACAAGACAATAAAGAATTACCAACATTTAATTATGAAGTTAAAGAACATAGAAAATCTAAGATAAAAGTTGCTAAACCAAAAGTGCTTATACCAGTATTCCCAGGAACTAACTGTGAATATGATTCTGCTAAAGCAATTTTAAAAGCAGGTGGAGAACCAGAAATATATGTTATAAAAAATCTAACTTCAAAAGATATTTCAGAATCTATAAAAGGATTTGCTAATAAATTAAAAGAATGTCAAATAGTATTTATACCAGGAGGATTTTCTGGAGGAGATGAACCAGATGGTTCAGGTAAATTCATAACTGCATTCTTTAGAAATCCAGAAATAAAAGAAGAAGTTACTAATTTATTAGAAAAAAGAGATGGTTTAATGTGTGGAATTTGTAATGGTTTCCAAGCATTAATAAAACTAGGACTAGTTCCATATGGTAAAATTCTAGATGTAAATGAAGATATGCCAACACTTACATTTAATACTATAGGAAGACATCAATCAAAATTAGTAAGAACAAGAATTGCATCAAATAAATCACCATGGCTTGCAAATACTAATGTTGATGAAATATATACAGTTCCAATTTCACATGGAGAAGGTAGATTTATTGCTAGTGAAGAATTGGTAAAAGAACTTGAAAAAAACGGACAAATTGCAACACAATATGTTGATTTAGAAGGAAAAGTAACTAGTGATATACAATTTAATCCAAACAACTCTGTATGTGCAATAGAAGGAATAACATCTCCAGATGGTAGAGTGTTCGGAAAAATGGGACATTCAGAAAGAATTGGAAATGGATTATATAAAAATGTTGATGGAATGTATGATATAAATATGTTTAAATCTGCAATAGAATATTTCCAATAAATTTAATGTAGGGGTCGGTCTTGACCGACCCAGGGCAGGTCAAGACCTGCCCCTACAACGTTTATAATAGGAATTTTATTTATTACTTACTAAAAAAATCGCAAAAAACAGTTGTAAAAATCTGTTTAAATTGATATACTTATGTATGATAATAAGTATATCAATTTTTTTAATCTAAGGAGGAAACAAGTATGGAAGAAAACGAAAATAAAATAGAAGAAGTTGAAGAAATTAAAACAATAGAGGAAGCAGAAGAAAAATCTTCAAATAATGATGGAATTGAAATAGCAGAAGATGTTGTTTCTGTAATAGCTGGTGTAGCTGTTTCAGAAGTAAAAGGTGTTTATGGAATGGCTGGTGGATTTGCAGGAGGAATTTCTGAAGTTTTTAGTGGTAAAAAGAATTTATCAAAAGGTATAAAAGTAAATGTAGAAAATAAAGAAGTTAAAGTTGATGTTAATATAATTGTTGAATATGGAGTAAGAATTCCAGATGTTGCTTTTGAAATACAAAACAGAGTAAAAAAAGCTATTGAAGCAATGACAGGATTAAAAGTTTTGGAAACAAATATACATGTACAAGGTGTTAATACAGACCAAACTCAAGCAAAAGTTGAAAAAGAGCCAGTAGAAGAAGTTAAAGAAGAACAACAATAATTAAAATTAGAAGGAGAAATATATGAAAATTTTTGATAAAATAGGATTAGCATTTTTTTCAATAATAGTTTTACTAATATCAATATTACTATGTTTGATGGTTTTGGGATGGGCAAATGTTGAGATGGTTGCAGATATATTGGAAACAATAACATCTGCTGAAAAAATAAAAAATATTACTTTAGTGGTTGCAATATTGTTAATTGTGTGGACATTAAAATGTATTTTCTTTAATTCAGAAGCTAAAGAAACAATGCAAAGTAAAGAAGGTATTTTATTAGAAAATGAAAATGGTAAACTTTTAATTTCAAAAGATACAATTGAAAGTTTAGCAAGAACAGTTGTGAAAAGCTTTGATAGTGCTGAGACTGTAATGACAAAAGTTGAAGTTGATGAAGAAAGTAAAGTAAGAGTTTATATTACATTAGCAGTAAATCCAGAAGCTGTTATTAAAGATTTATCTAATAAATTACAAAAAAATATTAAAGAAGCAGTTAAAAAATCATTAGATTTAGAAGTTACAGAAGTAAATATTAGAATAAAAAATATAGCTGTAAAAAAAGAACCAACAATTAAAGAATAAAATAAGAGGATATAAAATGAGTGATTTTAAAGATTTTTTAATAAAATATAGAGGAGCAATTATAGGTGGAATTGTTTCAATAATTGCGCTTATATTAAACTTACACAAAGTATTACTTGCAATAGCTTTAATAATATTCGGTATACTTATAGGTAACTATATACAACACAATAAAGAATTAGTTAAAGAAAAATTAAAAAGTTATATAGATAAAATGTAAGGGTCTTTTATGGAGGAGTAAATGAACAGGTCAAGAATCAGAGAATTAACATTTCAATTATTATTTCAAGGTGAAATACAAAAAGAAATAAAAGATGAAGATATAAATCTTTTTATAGAAAATAATGATATAAACGATGAAGAAGCTATTAGTTATATTAGGGATATTACAAATGGTATTTATGAAAATGAAGAAAAAATAATATCTATAATTGGTAGCAATTTAAAAGAACAATGGAACATTGAAAGAATCTCAAAAATAAATTTAGCATTACTAAAATTAGCTATATATGAAATTTTATTCAGTGAAACACCTTTTAAAGTTGTAATAAATGAAGCTGTTGAGCTTGCAAAAAAATATGGTGAAGATACTTCTGCCATGTTTATAAATGGTGTTCTAGCAAGTGTTGTTAAGGAGAATCTATGAAGCCGCAAGCAATAAGTGTAAGTGAACTTAATAAATATATAAAAGATAGAGTAGCAGAAGATGAATATTTGAATTATGTATATGTGAAGGGAGAAATATCTAATTTTAAACATCACTATACAGGTCATATGTATTTTACACTCAAAGATGAAAATTCTTTAATTAAATGTGTAATGTTTAAAACATCTACAGCTACTTTAAATTTTGTACCAAAAGATGGAATGAAGGTTTTGGTTTTTGGTACAGTATCAGTTTTTGAAAGAGACCGGTATATATCAAATTTATTGTAAAGCAATGCAAGAAGATGGAATAGGAAGTTTATATAAAGCCTATGAAGAGTTAAAAGCAAAACTTGAAAAACAAGGACTGTTTGATATTAGTCATAAAAAGAAAATTCCATTTATGCCTAAAATTATAGGAGTATTAACATCTGAAACAGGAGCAGTAATAAGAGATATTATAAATGTTAGTACAAGAAGAAATCCGAATGTAAATATTAGACTTTATCCAATACCAGTACAAGGTGCAGGTGCTGCAGAGAAAATTGTTAAAGCAATAAAGTATATGAATAACAATAAATTAGCCGATGTTCTTATAATTGCTAGAGGTCGGTGGTTCTTTAGAAGATTTATGGCCTTTTAATGAGGAAATAGTTGCTGAAGCTATATATGAATCAGAAATTCCTACAATTTCAGCAGTAGGACATGAAACTGATTTTACAATAGCTGATTTTGTAGCAGATTTAAGAGCGCCAACTCCATCTGCAGCAGCAGAATTAGCGGTTGCAGATATAACACAATTAGAAAGTAAATTAAAAAGTTATAATGAAGGAATGAAAAGGGCATTAAACAAGAAAATAGAATATCTGAATTTAAGATATGAAAAAGTGAAAATGTCAAAAGTATTTAAGGAGCCGCTACAAAAAATAAATGAAGAGTATATTACATTAGATACAAAAATAAAAAGATTAGAAAATACAATTAACATTAAATTAAAGGATAATAAATTAAGATTAGTAGAAGGAATGTCCAAATTAGATGCATTAAGTCCATTGAAAACATTAACTCGTGGATATTCTATAACTGAAAAGAATCATAAAATAATAAAAAGTGTAAATGATTTAAATTCAAAAGATATAGTTAATTTGAATTTTATTGATGGAAAAATTAATGCTCAAATTTTATAAAAAAAGGAGTTCTTATGAAAAATAAAGAAAAAATACTTATACTTTTAATTGTAATTACAATAGTAATTATTTCATCATTATTAATTTATATGATTATAAATAAAAACAAAACTGTTGAAACTTTGAATTATAATACAGTGGAAAATGAAATTATTAATAATATAGTTGAAGAAAAAGAGAATGAAATTGAGAATAAAGTTATAATTGAAGGAAATAATGTTGAATTAGAAAACACTAATTCAACAGAAATAAATGAACTGCAAGCAAGTTCAGAAGAAATTACAAAAGAAGAAGTAGAAACAATAAAAACGAATGATGAAAAAGCCATAGAAATAGCAAAAAAACATTGGGGAGAAGATTCTAAAGTTGTTTTTGTTAATGATGGTACAAGTAAATCAACTGGAAGATATATTGTAGCGGTAAGAGATGCAGCAACAAGAAATGCAATATGCTATTATCATATAGATGTAAATACAGGAGAATTTAAAGTTGAAAATTAAATTAAAAGGGGGAAAAATGGAAGAACAAAATTTTGAACAAGTTATGGAAGCACTTGAAAAAACAGTAAAAGAGCTGGAAGAAGGTAATTTAGACCTAGAAACATCTATAAAAAAATTTGAAGAAGGTATGACTCTATCTAAGAAGTGTACAGATATTTTAAATGAAGCTGAAAAGAAAATAACAATACTTACAAAAAAAGAAAATGATGAATTTGAAGAAGAAAATTTTGGAGGTTAAATTATGGAAGATATTGAAATAGCAAGAAATGCAGAATTAAAAAATATTAAGGAAATTGCAAAAAGAATAGGGATTACAGAAGAAGATATAGAACAATATGGTAAATATAAAGCTAAAATTTCAAATCAAGTTTATAAAAAATTAGAAAACAAAGAAAATGGAAAATTAATTTTGGTTACAGCAATAAATCCAACTCCTTTAGGAGAAGGAAAAACTACAATTTCAATTGGATTAGCTGATGGATTATCATATATAGGTGAGAATGCAATTTTAGCATTGAGAGAACCATCTTTAGGACCAGTTTTTGGTGTTAAAGGAGGTGCAACAGGTGGAGGACATGTTCAAGTAGCGCCTATGGAAGATATAAATTTACATTTTACAGGAGACATACATGCAATTACATCTGCAAATAATTTACTTTCTGCAATGATAGATAATCATATTTTTCAAGGAAATGAGCTTGGATTTGAAAAAGTAATTTGGAAAAGATGTGTAGACTTAAATGATAGAGCTTTAAGAAAAGTACAGATAGCTTTATCAGGAGAAAAAAATGCAGTTCCTAGAGAAGATGGATTCGATATAACAGTTGCATCTGAAATTATGGCTATATTCTGTTTAGCAGATAGTTTAGAAGATTTAAGAGAAAGAATTAAAAGAGTAGTTGTTGGATACAATAAAGAAGGAAAGGAAATAACAGCTGGAGACCTTAAAGCAGAAGGTGCTATGACAGTTCTATTAAAAGATGCTATGCAACCAAATTTAGTTCAAACTTTGGAAAATACTCCTGCAATAATACATGGTGGACCATTTGCTAATATTGCGCATGGATGTAATAGTGTAATGGCAACAAAACTTGGAATGAAACTTGCTGATTATTGTATAACTGAAGCTGGTTTTGGAGCTGATTTAGGAGCTGAAAAATTCTTAGATATAAAATGTAGAAGACTTCCAAAAGCTCCTGATGCTGTTGTTTGTGTTGCAACAATAAAAGCTTTAAAATATCATGGAGGAGCTTTAATTGAAGATGTTCAAAAAGAAAATATCGAAGCGTTAGATAAAGGAATACATAATTTATTAAGACATATTGATAATTTAAAAAATAGATTTGGATTAAATGTAATTGTTGCAATAAACAAATATATAACTGATTCAGAAAAAGAAATTCAATATTTACAAGATAAACTAAATGAAATAGGAATAAATATGAGCTTGTGTGAAGCTTGGGCTCAAGGTGGAAAAGGTGCTGAAGACTTAGCAAGAAAAATAGTAGAACTTACAAAAGAACCTACAAACTTTAAATATATTTATGATTTAAAAGATTCACTAAAAACAAAAATTGAAAAAATTTCAAGTGAAATTTATGGGGCTGAAGGAGTGGAATTTTCTGAAGATGCAAGCATGAAAATAAAAGATTTAGAAGAAAAAGGATATGGAGAACTTCCTGTATGTATAGCAAAAACACAATATTCATTCTCTGATGATGCTAAAAATTTATTATGTGATGAACCATTTAAAATTCATGTAAGAGATATAATTTTAAAAGCAGGTTCTGGATTTGTAGTAGTATTGACAGGTAATATATTTACAATGCCAGGTCTACCAAAGAAACCAGCTGCAGAATCAATTGATATTGATGAGAGTGGAAATATTGTTGGAATATTCTAAAAACTAGTGAAGAGTGAATAATGAATAGTTAATAATTATAGTTAGAAATTGCTGTTTCACAGCAATTTCTTTCATTTATATAATATGTTACGGGTCGCCGTGGACGACGACCTCTACGATATAATTTATATTTGTTTGTAGGGGCAGACGACCACGGCTGCCCTATGTGAACGAAATTCACATTATTATTTTACAAATATATTAAAATATGATATAATTTTAAACATAATCAATCATCTAGCTAAAGGGCAGGGCTAGTTATGATATAAACTTTTTGTATTGTAACTAGCTTTTAGCTATGTACAGTACAAATAATTTTGAAACAGGTGATAAGTTATTTCAGTCGAAGAGTTTACAAAGGCCAAGAAAGAATGTTCTTTAAACATTAAGATGTCATTAATTGCAATAGCAGGTGCTGTAGTTTTCTTTGGAATGACTATTGTAAATTTGTTTGAAGAAAACATTATAAAACTTGGCCTTTATGGAATGACAAACGAACTACAACTTTCGTTCGTAATCTTTGGTATGATGTTAATAGGAACGGTCTTTATATTTTTTTACAATCTGTATAAAAGATATAAGATTAAAAAGATTACACCAAGTCTTTTGAGAATTACAGATTATTCAAAGATGACAACAAACTAAAAAATAAAAAAGAGCAACAATAAAAAATGCTGGACCTGCCCCCAGTGTTATTTTTTTGCATAAAATATTCATTTCTGGTAAAAATAATGCAAAAGGTGATTTTATGAAAAAGAAAATAATAATTATTTTAACTGTTTTTATATTTTTATTTAGTGCATTATATTGTACAAGTTACGCTTTGTCTAAATATGGCTCGGTCAGTGACGAAGTACGAACAATACAAACAAAATTAAAAAGATGGGGATATTACAATGGAAATATTGATGGTATATTTGGTTCACAAACTCTTAAAGCAGTAAGATGGTTTCAATCTAAAAATGGACTAACAGTTGATGGTATTGCTGGACCGAAAACACTTGCTGCAATGGGGATTTTTTCAAAAAATACATCAAGTAATAATTCTACAAGTTCAACTTCTGATTTAAATTTATTAGCAAGATTAGTATATGCAGAAGCTAGAGGAGAATCGTATACAGGACAAGTAGCTGTTGCGGCAGTTGTATTAAATAGGGTCAAAAGTTCTTCGTTTCCAAATACTGTATCAGGTGTAATCTATCAGCCAGGAGCATTCAGTGTTGTAAATGATGGACAAATAAATTTAACACCTAATCGAACAGCAATAAATGCAGCACAAGATGCTATAAATGGATGGGACCCGAGTTATGGAGCACTTTATTATTTTAATCCAAAGACAGCAACTAGTTCGTGGATTTGGTCTCGACAAGTAACTGTGACTATAGGAAATCATAGATTCTGTAAATAAAAATAAATTATGTATGTCAATAAAATACTATAACTACCTAATAGTTTTTATTGACTTTTTTTTAATATATTGATAATATTATAGCTACAAATGGAGGAGAAAAGTTATGTTATATCCAAAAATGTATTTAGAAAATGTTACAAAAATAAATGAAGAAATAATAAAGAAAAATAATATAAAAGGTATAATATTAGATATTGACAATACATTAGTTGATTATGATAAAAAATTATTGGATGGGGCTGAAGAATGGGCCAATAAAATGAAAAAAAATAATATAAAATTATATATATTATCTAATACAAATAAAGTTGAAAAAGTAAAAAAAGTTGCTACTATATTAGATATCCCATATATTTATTTTGCTAAAAAACCTTCTAAAAAAGGATTCTTAAAAATTATGGACCAGATGAAACTGAATGAAAAAAATATAGCAGTTGTTGGAGACCAAATAATGACAGATGTTATAGGTGGAAATCGTTGTAATATGTTTACAATTCTAACAAAACCAATAGATAAAAGAGATATATTTATTACAAAAGTAAAAAGACCATTAGAAAATATTATAATAAAAAGATATGAAAAATACAAACAGAAATAAATATTAAAAATTAGTGATAAAGAAAATGAAAAGACTTAGATATGTTTTAGTAACATATTTAAGTCTTTTTATTATTTGTCATATAAATTATATGGTAATTAGATTTTGGAGTTTGGATATATAGCTATTCTTCGAAGGTTTTTACTCCTATTACCAAATGCTAAAGTCCAAATGCTAAATGCATAAAATGATATTTTTTATTGACAAAATATCAAATATATTGATAAGATATAGTTGAAAAATACTACAAAGGAGAAAGATTAACAATGTATTTTAACGATGTTCATATATTATTTTATGTTTTATTTGGATTAGTAGGAGCTATTATAGGTCAATTTGTTCACTATTCATCTAAATGTTTTTTAATAGAAAAGAAAATATTATCTAAAGAGTCATATAAAGATTATAAAAAAAATAACCAGCCTAGTTTTATATTTATGATAATAAATGCTATAGCTTATATAATATTGCTATACAAATTTGGATTACATACTACATTTATAGAGAATATTAATTTAATGAAATATATAATTTTAATTCCAATTCTATTATGTGTAGTAGTAGTTGATTATAAAATTCAAATTATACCGAACAGATTAAATTTATTAATGTTTAATATTGGTTTGATTTTTACTTTTTTATTAGGTTTAACAAATTTAACTATTGCGAAAGATATGCTTTTAGGAATGATAACTGGTGCAGGAATATTTTTAATAATAACATTATTAGGAGGTCTAATAGCTGGAAAAGAGGCTATGGGATTAGGTGATGTTAAACTAATGGGAGCATTAGGCTTATATTTTGGTTTTGCAAATATTCTTATAATAACTGTATTATCATTTTTAGTTGGAGCTATTGGAAGTATAATATTTTTAATTGTGAAAAAAATAAACAAGAAAAAAAATAGTCAACTAGAAGATGGGTACATACCTTTCGGACCTTTTATAGTGTGCGGAAGTATAATTAGTATGTTAGTACCTTTCGGCATATTATTCAAAGTATTGATGAAAATTTTTTCATTAGGATTATATTAAAAAATGAGGTGATAAAATTGAATGAGAAGATTCGTCATTTAAGAGAACAAATGAAAAGATTAAATTTGGAAGGAATGATTGTATCTAATCCAATAAGTATCAGATATTTAACAAATATTCAAGCGGAAGGGACTTTATTAATTACAAGAAAAGAAAATATATTTATTACCTATGCAATGTATATGGAAGATGTAAATAGTACTTTGACAATTAATGATGAAGTTATTGTAGTAGATATAAAAGATATATCAAAAGATGAGTTCGAAAACTTCTTTTTATTCTGTGAGAATGTTGGCTTCGAGGAAGGGTATGTTACTTATGCAGAATATAAAAAAATATACCAAAAGTACAAAGTTAACAACTTAGTAGAAACAGAAGGAATTGTTGAAAAACAAAGAATAATAAAAGATAATATTGAAATAGAAAATATAAAAAAAGCTTGTGAAATAACAGATAATTGTTTTTCACATTTGTTAACATTTATAAAAAAAGATATGACAGAAAAACAAGTTGCTAATGAAATTGAAAGATACTTTAAAGAAAATGAAGCAGATGGATTAGCTTTTGAAACAGTAGTTGCTTTTGGAGAAAATTCTTCAAAACCACATTGGACTCCAAGTGATAGAAAAATTAACTCAGGAGAACCAATTTTAATTGATATGGGATGTAAATATAATGGATATTGTTCAGATATGACAAGGACAATTTTTTTAGGGTGTATATTGGAAGAATACAAACCATATTATGATGCTGTACTAAAAAATGAAATTTTATCTTTAGACCAGATAAAAGATGGTGTTGTTGTAAAAAAAGCTGCTGAAATAATTGATGAAAATTTAAAAAGAAATAATATAAATTTGATTCATGCTTTAGGTCATGGAGTAGGTATGGAAACACACGAAGCACCTATAATACATACAAATGTTGATTCTTGTTTTAAAGAAAATATGGTTATAGCTATAGAACCAGCTGTATATTTTCCGTCTAATTATGGAATAAGAATTGAAGATACAGTTTTAGTTACAAAAAATGGTTGTATACCTCTTACAAAATCAGATAAAAATTATATTGTAATTTAATTAAGGGTATGTGAATATATATTACAGCAAGGAGTTTTGATATATGAATGTTGCTGTAATAAATATAAAAGATATATTAAAATATTTTATTAAATTTATAATAGTTTTTCTTGTTGTTTTTGGACTTGCTAAATTTTTTAAAATAGATAGAAGTAGAGATAATATACAGGAAAAGATTAATTATCAAGGGTATTCTTTATTAGAATGTATAGAATACTCTATTTCTTTTTTTTATAATTTAGAAAATAGTGAAAACAAAAAAAGTTTTGCTATTACTACATTAGAATTGGAATTAGGACAATTTAATATAAATAATATTAAAAAAGAAGGAATAAATAATATAGAAGAAAGTGATATAAAAACAGCTGAAAGAACTAAACAGGAAAATATAATAACAATAGGAACTGATGTTGTTACTGAAAAAGTAGAGGAAAAAAATATTCCTACTACATATACTAATAATTATAGTACAGTTGAAATTAAAAATGGAACAAACTATGAATTGACTCAGGATATATTATATCCAAATCCTGATATTACTAACACAAAAGATATATTAATATTTCATACGCATACTTGTGAAAGTTATACTCCGAGTGATAATTACAATTATGAAATGACAGGAAATTATAGAACTACAGATTTAAATTATTCAGTTGCAAGGGTGGGTACGGAGCTGAAAAAAAGTTTAGATACAAAAGGATTTACTGTAACTCACAATACAACATACCATGATTATCCTGCATATTCAGGTTCATATACAAGGTCTTTGGAAACTGTTTCAAATGTTTTACAAAACAGTTCATCACAAATTGTTTTTGATTTGCACAGAGATGCTGTAGGAAATTTGGAAAATTATGGTCCTACGGTTAAAATAGATGGAGAATATGTTGCACAATTAATGTTTGTTATAGGAACTGATGCAGGTGGATTAGAACATCCAAATTGGAAACAAAATTTAAAATTAGCTATAAAAATTCAAGAAACAGCAAACGATATGTATCCGGGATTGTTTAGACCTATATCCTTAACAAACTCAAGATATAATCAGCATACAGCACCTGGTGCAAGTATAATAGAAGTGGGGGCAACAGGAAATACATTGGAACAATGTTTGTTAAGCATGCAGTGTTTAGCTAATGTATTAGAAAGGGCATTAGAATAAATTTAATATTTATATGTTGTAGGGGTCGCTGCCCTCAGCGACCCGTGTGAATTAAATTAATATGATATATTATAAAAATTTCTTTAATCGTTCCAAACTTTGTTCTTGAAAATCTACGAAATCATTTAACAATTTATCTACATCAGTATCTAGTTCTTCATTATTATTTAATATTCTACGACCTTCAATAATTCCCATATTTGTTCCTTGTACTAATAATTCAGCGATTTTAGATGTTGTATCATCTTTTATTGTGTTTACTTGAATTCCATACCATAAAAAAGCTTTGTCTTTAAATGAGACTTCATTCGGAGATTCTCCATAGTTAGAGTAAGCATCTTTTACTTTATCATATATATTATTATACATACTATATTCGTGCTTTATTGCATTTTTAAATTCAGTATCATCCTTTACTTTATCTTCGACATATTCAATGGCATCCATTCCCATTTTTACACCCTTGCAAACTTCTTTAAGAGCTTCAAGATTTTTATCCATTTTAATTCCTCCTTAAATTTGATAAATGTTTTTTAAAAAATTGTAATTTGTTTGAATTTAATACAAATATTGTAGGGGCGAACTTGTTCGCCCGCGCTTCGAAGAACGGGCGATTAAAATCGCCCCTACATATTACGTAAGAAATATTATTTATACAAAGTATATTTATATTATTAACAAAAATAAAAAAAATATTTATATTTGACAATAATTTAATTTGAAATTATACTTATATAATAGAGAAACAAAGGAGGAAGATTTTATGCCAAATATATTTAGCTTTGAATTTATGAGTATTTATTTAGTTAGTATTAATTTAATATCTTTTATTACAATGTATATAGATAAGAAAAAAGCTCAAAAAGGTAAATGGAGAATATCTGAATGGACATTATTTATGCTTGTAATATTAGGAGGAGGAATTGGTGGTATAGCAGGGATGAAAGTGTTTAGACATAAAACAAAAAAAGCCAAGTTTTATATAGGTTTTCCTGCTATTATTATATTACAAATTGCTTTAGTAATATGGATTATATGTATTTCTAGATAGAAATGATAGACGAACAAATTTGCTATAAACATAATTTATATAAATAAAATTTATTTTGCCTTTTAGAAAAAGGAAGAAATTTACAATGTGAATAATTGTGTTTATAAAAGATAGTATTAATGGTTATTCACAGAGTTATCCACATTATCCACAGAAGTAGTGGAAAAACTATAAATATGACAAACAAGTGACATAAAAAGTGAGATTTGTCATATTAGCGTTATTACTTTGTAATATTTTTGTAACAAACAATTTGACTTTTTAAAAGATTTTTGATAAAGTAATACGTGTTTGAAAATATAATTGGAGGAATGAAAAACATGGAAAAATCAATGGATAAAATAGTTGCATTGTGTAAAAACAGAGGATATATATACCCTGGTTCTGAAATATATGGAGGACTTGCTAATTCATGGGATTATGGTCCTTTAGGCGCTGAAATGAAAAAAAATATTAAAGATATGTGGTGGAAAAAATTTATAAAAGAATCTAAATATAATGTAGGAATAGATGCTGCAATAATAATGAATCCTGAAGTATGGGTTACAACAGGACATGTTGGAGGGTTTAGTGATCCACTTATTGATTGTAAAGAATGCAAAACAAGACATAGAGCTGATAAATTAATTGAAGAATGGGGATTTAAAAACGAAAAAAATCTTACTGGATTAGATGGATGGACAAATGAACAATTAGTTCAATATATAAATGATAATAAAATAGAATGTCCTGATTGCGGTAAAGTTAATTTTACTGAAATAAGAAAATTTAATTTGATGTTCAAAACATTTATGGGAGTTACAGAAGATGCTAAATCTGAAGTGTATTTAAGACCAGAAACAGCACAAGGAATGTTTGTTAATTTTAAAAATGTTCAAAGAACAACAAGAAAAAAACTGCCTATGGGAATTGGGCAAATGGGACGTTCTTTTAGAAACGAAATAACACCAGGAAACTTTATTTTTAGAACAAGAGAATTTGAACAAATGGAATTAGAATTCTTTTGCAAACCAGGTACTGATTTAGAATGGTATGAATATTGGAAAGAGTTCTGTAAGAATTGGTTAATAAGTATTGGAATAAAAGAAGAAAATTTAAGAATGAGAGAACATGAAAAAGAAGAATTATCATTCTACAGTAAAGGTACAACTGATATTGAATATTTATTTCCTTTTGGATGGGGAGAACTATGGGGAATCGCAGATAGAACAGACTATGATTTGTCAAGGCATATGGAAGCTTCAAAAACTGACTTAACTTATTTAGATCCAGAAACTAATGAAAAATATGTTCCATATTGTGTAGAACCAGCTGTAGGTGTTGATAGAGTTTTCTTAACAGTATTATGTGATGCTTATGATGAAGAAGAAGTTGGTGAGGGAGATATAAGAACAGTTTTACATTTACATCCATCAATGGCTCCATATAAAGTAGCAGTATTACCTTTATCTAAAAAATTAAGTGAAAAAGCTACAGAAGTATTTGACAAATTATCTAAAAAGTATATGTGCGAATATGATGAAGCAGGAAGTATAGGAAAAAGATATAGAAGAGAAGACGAAATAGGAACTCCTTATTGTATTACAATTGATTTCGAAACAGAAAATGATAATTCAGTAACGATAAGAGATAGAGATACAATGGAACAAGTAAGAGTACAAATAGATGAATTAGAAAATTGGTTAGATGAAAAGTTATCTTTTTAAGTGAAAGTATGAGGAGAAATGAATACAATATTAGATAGAGTAAATAAACCAGAAGATTTAAAAATATTATCAATAAAAGAAAAAAAACAACTTGCAGAAGATATTAGAAAAATGCTTTTACAAGTTGTTTCAAAAAACGGAGGACATTTGTCCTCTAATTTAGGTGTAGTGGAACTTACTGTTGCACTACATTCTGTTTTTTCTACACCAAAAGATAGAATAGTTTGGGATGTTGGACATCAAAGTTATGTTCATAAAATTTTAACAGGTAGAAAAAAAGAAATGGATTCACTAAGAAAGTTTGGAGGAATAGCTGGATTTCCAAAAGTAAATGAATCAGAATATGATTGTTTTAATACAGGACATAGTAGTACTTCAATTTCTGTTGCAATGGGGATGGCTAGAGCTAGAGATTTATTAAATGAAAATTATAGGGTTATTGCTGTTATAGGAGATGGCTCTCTTACAGGAGGAATGGCATTAGAAGCTTTGAATGATGTCGGTGCTAGCAATACAAATGTAACAATTATATTAAATGACAATGAAATGAGTATATCAAAAAACGTTGGAGGAATTCCTTTATTATTAAGCAAAGTTAGAACAAGAAAAGGTTACACAAAAACAAATAAAAAAATAAAAGATTTTACAACTAAAATACCTTTAATAGGAAGACCATTTGTAAAATTAGTGCAAAAAATAAAAAGAGGAATAAAACAATTATTTATTCAAAATATGTATTTTGAAGATATTGGATTTACATATCTAGGACCAGTTGATGGTCATAATATTGAGGATTTAGAAAGTATTTTTAAAAGAAGTATTGAAATAGATGGTCCAGTTTTAATTCATACTATAACAAAAAAAGGAAAAGGATATAAATTTGCAGAAGATAATCCAGATAAATTTCATGGAGCATCAAGTTTTAATATTGAAACAGGTAAATCTTTAAAAGAAAAGACGATAGATTATTCAAAAGTTTTTGGAGATAAACTTGTTGAAATTGCAGAAAAAAACAAAAAGGTTGTTGCGGTTACGGCAGCAATGAAAGATGGAACAGGATTAACAGAATTTGCTGAAAAGTTTCCAGATAGATTTTTTGATGTTGGAATTGCTGAACAACATGCAGTTGGTTTAATAGCTGGAATGGCAAGTGTAGGATTAAAACCTGTTTTTGCAGTATATTCATCTTTTTTACAGAGAAGCTATGACCAAATAATTCATGATATTGCTATTCAAAAGCTACCTGTTGTAATTTGTCTTGACAGAGCTGGAATAGTTGGAAATGATGGGGAAACACATCAAGGGATTTTTGATATATCATTTTTATCTGGAATACCTAATCTAACAATATTGGCTCCAAAAGATTTTAAAGAATTTGAAAAAATGCTAGAATATGCAGTGGAATTTGATGGACCAATTGTTATTAGATATCCTAGAGGCAGTGAAGGAAAAATTATTTATCAAGCTTCAGAAAATATTGAGTTCTCAAAGGGTGAAATTTTAAGAAAGGGTAAAGATCTTACGATTGTATCAATAGGTAAAATGGTAAATAAAGCTATGGAAATAGCAGATATACTTGAAAAAACACATAACATAAGTTCTGAAGTAATAAATGCTAGATTTGCCAAACCATTAGATGAAGAATTAATTTTAAAATCTATTAAAGAAAATAAAAAAGTTATAACAATTGAAGATGGAATACTAAAAGGTGGATTTGGAGATGAAATTATTAAACTTTGTAATAAAAATAATTTAAACGTAAAAATTCAAACTTTTGGATATGACGATTGTTTTGTAGAACATGGAAGTGTTGAAGAATTAGAAAATAAATATATTTCAAATGAAATGATAATTAAAAAAATCATGAAAGAATTTTGAAAATATTATATTAGGTGTAGGGGCAAGTCTTGACTTGCCCAGGGTCGGTCGAGACCGACCCCTACATTAAAACATTTTATTGAAAAAATATTTTTTATAATATATAATACAAAATATTTAAGGTGTAAAAATATTTAGGAGGGAACCTATGAGCAAAGAAATAGATGAAGTAAAAGATGCTGAACTTGAAAAAGAATATACAGAGTATCTAGAACAGATTGTAGAAGAAAAAACAACTAAACAAAAAAGAAAATTATATAAAACAAGAAAAATAACAGACTTAAAGGATATGCTTGAACAGTCTAACAAATTATTCGCAGATAAACCAGCATTTAAATATAAAACAGAAAAGCCTGGTGAAATTGCAAGTATAAAATATAGTGAATTTTACGAACAAATTAATGCTTTAGGAACAAAATTAATTGAGATGGGATTAAAAGGAAAGAAAATTGCAATTATTTCTGAAAATAGATACGAATGGTGTGTTGCATATATGGCGACAGTTTGCGGTACAGGAATAGTTGTTCCTTTAGATAAAGCTCTTCCAGCAAATGAATTAGAAACACTAATTATTCGAGCAGGAGTTGAAGCAATTTTCTACTCAAAAAAATTCGATGATATAATGAAAGATATTAAAGAAAGAAAAATGACAAATTTAAGATGTTTTATATCAATGGATTTGCCTAAAATGGAAGATGGTATATATTCAGAGTATGAATGTATAGAAAAAGGAAAAGAATTAATAGAAATAGGCGACAGAAGATTTTTAGATGCAAAAATAAATAATGAAGAGATGTCTTTCTTATTATTTACATCAGGTACAACATCTAATTCTAAAGCTGTAATGTTATCTCATAAAAATATCTGTAGCAATATAATGGATATAGGAAGAGTCCTATATACTGATGAAAAAGATACGCTACTTTCAATGTTACCATTACATCATACATTTGAATGTACAGTAGATTTTTTATATATAATGTATAGAGGAGCATCCATAGCTTATTGTGATGGATTAAGACATATCGCAAAAAATATAAAAGAATATCAAATTACTGAACTTATTTCAGTTCCAGCTCTTTTTGAAAATATGTATAAAAGAGTAATGAAAGAAGTTGAAAAAAAAGGAAAACTTCAAACAGTAGAAAAAGTTATGAAAATAACAGGTCCACTATCAAAAGTTGGAATAGATGTAAGAAAAGCACTTTTTAAAGATATACATGAAGCTTTTGGAGGCAAATTAAGAATAATGATGAATGGTGCTGCAGCATTGGATCCTAAGGTAGAAAAGGGATTCAATGATTTAGGATTTAAAGTTTGTCAAGGATACGGCTTAACAGAAGCTTCTCCAATTATTTCAGCTGGTACAGATTTTGATCATAAAATAGGTTCGGTAGGAAAAATATTTCCAAGTATAAAAGTAAAGATAGTTGATAAAGATGAAGATGGGATTGGAGAAATTATTGTAAAAGGTCCAAATGTAATGCTTGGATATTATCAAAATGAAGAAGCGACAAGAGAAGTATTAGATAGTAAGGGTTGGTTAAGAACAGGAGATTTAGGATATATTGATAAAAAAGGATTTTTATTCTTATCAGGAAGAAAGAAAAATGTAATAGTATTAAAAAATGGAAAAAATGTTTTTCCTGAGGAAATAGAGAATGTTGTAAATAGAGTAGATGGAATTAAAGAATCTTTTGTATATGGAAAACCAGAAGAAGATGATGATGTAGATTTAACAATATGTGCAAAAATAGTTTATGACAAAGATATGATGAAAGATTTATATAGTGTTGAAACTAAGGAAGAAATAAAAGAAAAAATATGGGAGAAAATTAAAGAAATCAATAAAACAATGCCACCATATAAATATATAAAAGAATTAATAGTAACAGATGAAGAGTTAATCAAAACTAGCACAGGAAAAGTAAAAAGACATGAAGAAATAAAGAATGTAATATAAAATATATAACACTTCACACATCTCACTGCAAATTTATAATTGTAAAATTAAATAAAAAAAATTAATTTATACAATTGACATTTGTAATATTTTTGTAATAAAATTGTAACGAAAATGAAAAACAAAAAATAAAAAATCCTATTGTAGTTTTTAGGGAAAGATTGTATAATAATAATAGTTTTAGTAAATACGTAGGACAAAGGAGGGAGTTTACAGTGCTATTTTTTCATAAGCCAGGCATAGTAAACGTAAGAATGATAATTACAGAAGAGAAAATTTTATCAAATATTGATAAAGTGCAAAAAATGATAAATCCAAACAGCAAAAAACAAATTGTTCAATTGGACGAAGATGCATTTTTTAAAGATTTAATAGATTCTATAAAAACATATTTAATAGAATATCCAAAAAAGAAAAACTTCCCAGCAGGAGTATATAGAGCTGCATATGGATTAGTTGAATATGCAACAAACCAATTTGAAGAAAATACAAAAAAAATAGAAACATTAATCAGACAAAGAGAAAAAAACATTAATGTTGCTAATAATCTAAAAGGATTATTGGATTCTGTAGAAAATAAAGAAAAAGACTGGAAATCAAAAGTTAAACAAGCCACAACTGTTTTATCAGAAGATGTTATTCAAGCTTTGGTAGTTGTTGGAAAAGCAAAAAACAAGAAAAATGATAATTATAATGATGCAATAAAACTCATAAAAGCTAGAATATCAAATCTAGAAACAAATTTACATATTGAAATTGATATGGAAAGAATAGAAGATAGATCAAAAGCTTTAAGTTATATTGGAATTGAAATTGCAGAAGCATTAAAAGGAATACCAGCTCCAGTAGAAGACGAAAAAGCACAAGTTATTGAACAAACAGAAGAAAACGAATATTTAGCACAAACTAGATTTGAAGTAAAACCTTCATTATGGCAAAGAATAAAAACAAGCAAACTTGTAAGAACAATTGCATACATTTGTAAAGTTAAGGTTGTTTTACAATTACCAGCACTTCCTGAAGGAAGAGGAGAAAATTAAAAATATATAAAATTTAGAGCAAGCTTATATTTTATATGCTTGCTTAAATTATATAATAAGGAAATATAATAAATTTTCCTTAAAAATTAAGAAAGGTTGATTTAAATGAGCAAATATGATGAAAAATATTTAGATTTAGTAGAGAAAATTTTAAATGAAGGATATTATGATAATAATAGAACTGGAATTGCTACATATAAATTACCACATCAAATATTACAATTTAATCTTGAAGAAGAATTTCCGATTTTAACAACAAAATATGTTGCATATAAAGCAGCTATAAAAGAATTGCTTTGGATTTTTCAAAAACAATCTAATAAAATAAGTGACTTACATGAACAAAATGTTCATATATGGGATGAATGGGAAATGGAAGATGGAACAATTGGAACAGCTTATGGTTGGGTTGTGAAAGAATTTAATCAAGTAGATAAACTTATTCACCAATTAAAAACAAATCCACAAGATAGAAGAATGGTTATAAATTTATGGCAAATACCTTATTTAGATACAGGCGCTTTATATCCATGTGTATTTAATAGTTGTTGGGATGTAACAGATGGAAAATTAAATTGTATGCTAACAATAAGGTCAAATGATATACCTTTAGGACATCCATTTAATGTTGTTCAGTATTCAATATTTATTCATATGCTTGCACAAGTTACAAATTTAAAACCAGGAATGTTAACTGTGTGTATAAGTAATGCACATATATATGAAAATCAAATAGAAGGCATGAAAGAACAATTATCAAGAAGGGATAAGGCTTTACCAGCACCAAAATTATGGATTAACCCAGAAGTTAAAGATTTTTATGACTTTAAACCTGAAGATTTCGAACTAATAGATTACAATCATTTAGGAAAAATTAATATGCCAGTTGCGGTTTAATATAGGAGGTATTATATATGTTAAGTATGATAGTTGCAGTTGCAAAAAATAATGTAATAGGTAAAGATAATAAACTTATATGGCATCTACCAGAAGATTTAAAAAGATTTAAGAATATAACTACAGGAAAGAAAATAATAATGGGAAGAAAAACTTTTGAATCATTAGGTAGAGTTTTACCAAATAGAAAACATATTATATTATGTAATGATGCTGAAATGAGCATTGATGATGAAAACGTTGAAATATTAGATGACCTAAAACTTCTTGATAAATATATAGAATCTGATGAAGAATGTTTTGTTATAGGTGGTGCAACAATATACAAATTATTAATGCCATTTAGTAATAAACTTTATATAACACATATAAATCAAGAATTTGAAGGGGATGTGTATTTTCCTATAATAGATGATAATGAGTGGAAAGTAGTTGAAAAAGAAAAAGGAATCACAAATGAGGAAAATCCTTACGACTATGAATATGTCACATATATAAGAAAGTAAAAGGAGGAAAAAATGAAAAAGGCATTATCTATAATAAATGTAATGCTAATTTTAAGCATAACAATATTAGCAGTTTTTATCTTTGAAAAACCTGCTTTTGCTGATGTAGGAAGTTTTGAATCTTATGACAGTTTTAGTTCTTCTGACTGGGGAAGCGATTGGAGTAGTTATGATTATGACTATGATTATGACTCTGGATATGATTATGGATATGGACTTTCACTTTTTAATTTATTTGGAATTGGCGGAGTACCTGGAATTATAATTATTTTAGTTATAGCTTTTCTTGTATATAAAAAATCAAATAGAAATAAAGATATGTATAGAAGACGCAATGAAGAACTGATGAGAAATAGGAGAACGACACAAACACAAACATATGAAGTTAATGAAGGTACTATTGAAAAACGTATAAAAGAAACAGATGAATTATTTAATAAAGAAGAATTTATATCATGGGCAAAAGATGTTTTTGTGAAATTACAAGAAGCTTGGATGAATAGAGAATGGGATTCAATAAGATATTTTGAATCCAACGAACTTTTTGAAATGCATAAAAAGCAGTTACAAGGATATATTGATAATCATCAAATTAATATGATGGAAAGAATTTGTGTGAAATCAGCCCATTTATATAATTTTACACAAAGTGGAGATAAAGATATTTTAACTATAGTATTGAATTCAAAGATGATAGATTATATTATTAATGATGAAACGAGAGAAGTAATAAAAGGTGATACTACAACTGAAAGACACAATACATATAAACTTATATTTATTAGAAAAACTGGAATAAAAACAAAACCTGGAATGCAAACAGTTGATACAAAAAATTGTCCAAATTGTGGGGCGCCTACTGAAATAACTTCATCTGGAAAATGTGAATATTGCGGAAGCGTTATTACAACAGGAGAGTTTAGTTGGGTGTTAACAAATTTGGAAAGAATTTAATTATAAATAATAGGAGGAATAAATATGGGATTAATTAAAACAGCTGAAACAGCTATAAAGTCTACTTTAAAAGATCAATGGAAGGAAGTTATAAGATGTGACAATATGAGTAATGATGTCTTAATGGTTAAAGTTTCACCAGAAAGTGGAATTATATCTAATAAAAGTACAATAATAGTAGCTCCTGGACAATGTGCTATTATATATGATAATGGAAAGGTGATAGACGCAACAGCAGAAGAGGGAATATATGTGTTCGATGAATCTTCATCACCTTCATTTTTTGCAGGACAATTTGGAGCAGTATTTAAAGAAATGTGGGAGAGATTTACATATGAAGGAGCTATATCAAAAGAACAATATGTATTTTTCTTTAACATAAAAGAAATTATAGATAATAAATTTGGTACACCTGCACCAATTCCATTCCAAGATTGGTCACATCCAATTCCTAATCAAATGACAGGAACATTAAATCCATTAAGAGTTGAAATTAAATGCTTTGGAAAATATACTTTTAGGATTGCAGATTTAGCAATTTTTATGAACAAGATGGCTGGCACAGCAAACATATATAGAAAAGATGATTTAGTTGAACAAATAAGGTCAGAAGTTATTGCATCATTCCAAAATGTATTAAATGAATTAGGTACATCAGAATTTAAAGTTCCAGTATTAGAATTACCAAGTCAAACTGATGAAATAAGAGAAATAATGAATGAAAGAGTTTTTGACAAACCAATACGTGAAAGAGGAATTGAATTAGTAAGTTTTTCAGTAGAGTCAGTTACTTTAGATGAAGAATCTGAGAAAAAAATCGATAAATATGAATTTAGCAGTAACTCATATATGCAACAAGGTGCACTTGTTGATGCTTATGCAAATGCAGTTCAAGATGCTGCAAATAATTCAGCAGGTTCTTTAAATGGAGTTATGGGAATTGGTGTTATGAACATGGCTTCTAATGGAATGTTAGGTGGAATAGCTCAAGCTCCATGGCAACAAAATAATGGTGCATCACAACAACCAATAGAAAACAAGAAAGAAGATACATGGACATGTTCAAATTGTAAAAAAGAAATAAATGGTGGAAAATTCTGTCCAGAATGTGGTACAAAAAGAGAAGAAAAAGCATTTTGTAAAGAATGTGGAAAAGAATTATCATCAGATGCAAAATTTTGCCCAGAATGCGGAACAAAATGTTAGTATTTAATTCGTTAATTACTACAATTATATGTAGGGGTTGGCGTCCTTGACAACCTGAATTTAATAATAAAACAGTACAAAAATAAACATTTATTATATAAATTAAGCTAAAATATTAATTTTTGAAAATAAATTCTTATTTATCAAAAATTAATTATTTTAGCTTTTAAAATTTTACTGAAAATTTAATGAATTTTCAGTAAATCGAAGAAAAGAGTAGAAGAATCTAATTTTGTACTCGATGATTTATTATTGTTGCTATGAATAAAGTTCGTACCTACAAATAACCAATCACTAAATACCAAACACAAATAAAATTAAAAAAATTAAAATTTACTATTGACATGCTTAAAAAAATACCTTATAATAAGTCTTGCGTTGAACAAATGCTCCCTTAGCTCAGTTGGTCAGAGCAACCGGCTCATAACCGGTGGGTCCAAGGTTCGAATCCTTGAGGGAGCACCAACGCAAAATTTTTTTAATATAATATGGGTAGGTGGCCGAGTGGCTAAAGGCGGCAGACTGTAAATCTGTTCTCATTCGAGTACGATGGTTCGAATCCATCCCTGCCCACCAAAATAAGGATAAGAAAAAAATCTTATTCTTATTTTTATATTTAAAAAAATGGGATGGATTCGAAAAGGAGGTTGCCAAGCTCATTAGATTGCAACAGCAGTCAATGAGTGAAGGCTAAAACAGTCTGGTGGACTGTTTTACCGACGCGGCTTGACGTAATCCATCCCTGCCCACCAACTTAAAAGAGTCATAGCAAAGCTATAGATCTTTTAAGTTGATAGTGAATTTGATAATTTTATGTAAATATGTTATAATGAATATAATTTTATATGTTGGAGGAATTTAAAATGTTCAAAAACTACGTTTACAACTATGTGTACAAGGTTAGATTTAAGAAGAAAACACTTTTTTCGAAAGCACATTATTCTTTTGCTCTATACCGGGACACACCAATTGTTACGGAGAAAGATAAGGGAGAAGTCAAAAAGCTTGTTAAATTGAGAAATCCGTTTTCAAAATGTGAAGTTCTCTCAGCTGAATTGTTAGAGATTTTAAACAAGGATTTAAAAACGGAAAGACCTCCTAGATTCGTCGAATTTTAAAAATCCACCCCACCCATGGTCTTCCATGGAAACAACAACCTTCACTTCAGTGGAGGTTATTGTTTTTATAAAAATATTTAAAAGTAATTGAATTTTTATAAAAAATATAGTAAAATGATACGAATTTAATTTTAGGAGGAAGCATAATGTCGAAAGAAACACAGCTGAAAGGTCGTTATAAGTACGAGGTAACATTCAAAATTTCTCATTTGTTTTCTGATTCGTCAACGAAATCTACTTGTATTAATTGGGCTAATCCCATAACAGATTCTGGCGAAACAAAGGAAATTGAAAAATACCTTAAAAAGGTTTTCGGCAATTGTTTTTCAAAATGCACGATTACAAACATTAAGCAAATCGTAGCATAATTCCGAACTTGTGGCATTCCACGAGAAAGACCCTCACTTCGGTGAGGGTCTTTGTTTTAGTATTAAAATCTTCGATATATATTTACATAAAATTGCACTATTTAAGAAAAAATGGTATAATTAAAATTAGTGAAATAATCATTAAATAAAAGGAGATTATAACATGGAAAAACAGATGATTGAAGAAATTAAAAATTCCATTCGTAATACTACATCATTTAGAAATGAAGTGAAAATTTTAAGAGATAATGGATATACGATTGATGAAACAGATCTAGCTCAACAAAAAGCTGCTGCATATATAAAAAAAAGAAACGGAATAAAAAATATTATCGATGCTAAGAAAAAATTAGATGCAGAATTTGAATTGGTAAAAAAAGCATTTGTTGATTATGAGAGAATTGAATACTTTAAGAAGAAAAAATTGATATCACCTATATTAAAACAATTTTATGATACTATTAAAGAATTATACGATAATTGTGATTTTCATATAGAATATGGTAACTATTTTGGAATTATTAATATGTTAGCGGCCGAAGGCAGTAGATATCCGTTTTTAAAAGAAATAGGACATACTGATAGCACAACAGAAACAGAAAAATTTTTAGATTCTTTAATTGCTCAAGTGAGAAAAGAGGTATGCTATAGTGATATGTTTAAAGAATATTTTTTCTATTATAAATGTATGGAGTGTCAAAGAAGTATAAATAAAAAATTAGAAGGAAATGAAAATGTTTCTAACGTACCTTTTGATACACAAAAGGATTTTGGATTTCCTATTTATCAACATGCTATAAATTTAGTAAAAGTTGGAGACAGAAGATTTATATTAGATCCATCATATATACAATTTTGCGATATACAAGAAACAATGGATGTAATAGGAGTACCAGGAAGGGGAGGAGCTAGACCAGGGCATTATTTAATGAATACACCTGAGCAAATAAAATTATTACATACTTTAGTTACAAAAGGATATTTTGAGGTAACTGAAGAAAATTTAAAGATGTATATGGAGAGTTTCGTATTATCTAATAGAAATAGCGAATTTTATAAAAATAATCCTGATATAAGTCCTACAGAAACGGAGTTTGATTATAAAGATTATATTGCATTACTGCTTGGTAAAAAAAGATTAAATATAGGTAAATATGATGAAATTGGCCCTTTTAAAGGTGATGGATTTATAAAAAATAAAACTAGTAGATAAAAAAGCTTCTTTACAAGAGAAGCTTTTTTTCTTGAAAACTATTATACTATTTGTTATAATGAACAAAAAATAATAGGAGCGATAATTTATGAATTATGAAGATAAAAAAATTGTAGGAATATTAGCATCAAATGTTGAACCATCTATTGCACTTAATGTTATAGGACATTTGGCTGTATCAATTGGGAAATATTCAGATAAAGAAATTATGGGAGCACCAACTATAAAAGATAAATCAGGTATGTCACATTTAGGTATTAGTAAATTTCCTTTTATTATAACAAAAGTTAAACAAGGAAAATTGAAGGCAACCATTGATATAGCAAAGAAAAATCCTAATTTATTAGTTGCGGATTATCCTAAAGATATGTTAGATACAAGAACAGATGATGAATTAGTAGCATCAATTAATTCAAAGGAAAATGATAAATTAGAATATCTAGGAGCAATTATATATGGTGATACAAAAGAAGTGAACGAAATTACAGGTAAATTTCAACTTTGGAGAATTGATTAAAAAGGAGAAATAAATGCAAGAAGATAGTATTGATTTATCAGGTGAATGGATATCATCATTTATCCAAAACAATAAAATATACAATGAAAATGTTAATTTTATTCAAAATGATAACAAAATAACAGCTAACATAGTACTTAATTTTGATGGAGAAGTATGTAATTATAAATTTGAAGGTATTAGAGTAAATAATGTTATAAATGGTACATATTTTCGTACAGAAGATGGTAGAGCAGAAAGTGGAACAATAAGTTTGAAAACAATAAATAATAACTTTTTATATGGAGTAACTACATATATTTCAACTGATATAAATTCTGATGATGTTATTCAATCTCCATATGCATTATTTAGAAATACAAAAAATAATTTAGGAACTTTTAATCTTTGTAGCAATTGTGTAGGTAATTCATCTACTTGTTGCTGTGATACAGATGTAGACTCACCAATGCTTTTACCAAATGAAGTAGCAGCTATTTGCAAAGAATTAAATATAAATAAAGAAGAGTTTGTAAAAAAAGTAAAGTTTTCAGAAATACACAATGATTATTCTTTAAAAGATTTATATCAAATGAAAAGGTCTAAAGAAACTAACTCATGTATTTTTTATAAAAATAATCAATGTACAATATATGATATAAGACCAATTGATTGTAGAATATTTCCTTATGACATTAAACTTGAACAAGACGGGAATTATTATTTGGTATATTATAAATCAGATAAATGTCAAATAATGAATGAAGATATTAAAAATATTAAAATGGTTTCATACAATACAAGATTGTTTTTAAGATTATTACTACCATATATACGTGAGTGGTCAGACAAATATTGTAGTACAAGTTTAACAAAAAAAAGAAATTATGAAATAATTTGTAAAATAGAAGATTTATTTTAAAAGAAAACCCCATTATTCTGTGTGAAAACATAGAAAATGGGGTTTCATTTGAAGGAATTAAAGTCTTTCAAATGGGGAGAGATAGAAGGTTACCATATTCTCCTTATAACCGATATCTTTAGGGTAAGAATGCACTTTGAAATCAATTAAAAGTGCATAGTAAGAAAATCTTAAACCTGTAGGAGGTGTGTACCAGATATATACATTGTCATCCTTTATCTGAAAAACAACTCCTTGAGCAAGAACTTCCAAGAGACTTGATGCTTTATTATCCAATTTAATAGAAAATGAATATTCTGAATCTACATACTTAGGCTGACGACTAAGAAGATTCAATTCGAAGTTTTCAATGGATTTAATTGCCTCAGGAGGGATATGCTTTGTGTATGAGTTTTCATGCTTTGACATCTAATATACCTCCGTTTTTAAATTCAGAAATAGGAACATCTTTGAAATTTTTGTTCCAAATTTCACACAGGCTATATCGCAATTTGCTAAGCCAATGTGTATGATGGTGATATTTAGGAAGATGACCGAAACAACTTACTGAAATATCATCGACTGCAGCTGTTATTCGAGAAGAAGTTTCTTTATAAAAATCAAACTGTGCATCTTTTATAAGAACTTTATCATCTTCATAAATATCAGCCATAATGCTTACAACACATAATTCAGAAGAAGGTGACTTTATATTTGAAAAATCAATTCTGTATGTGTGAAAGCTTATGACTTCTTCGTAGTTTGTGCCAAAAATTAAGTTAAGCCGCTGTTTTAAAGAGTCCTTTTTGCTAAGCATAGTATAAACCTCCGATTTATAAATTTAGGTTAAATGTTATTTTTCTATCCTCCTTTAAAGTGTTCTAGAAAGAGTATAACACAAATTAAACGTTATGTAAAGAAGACAAAAAGACACATTATGTAGTATGATTTACATCTTCTTTTTTACTCTTTTTTTTATGGACAAAATCCTTTTTACATCTTTATGAATATATTATTAGTATAGTAGGAGGAATTTTAATGAGAGAAGTATTAAGATTAGAAAATGTAAGCAAAACTTACCAAGCTAAGAATGGAGAAATAGATGCTATAAAAAATGTAAATTTTACTGTAAATGAAGGCGAATTTGTTGGAGTAATAGGTCCAAGTGGATGTGGAAAATCCACTTTACTATCAATAATTGCTGGATTAGAAACAAAAAGTAGTCGGAAAAATATTCATAGATGGAGAAGAAACTGAGAAAGTTTCTTCTAAAATTGGATACATGCTTCAAAAAGATAGTTTATTAGAATGGCGAACTATTTATAATAATGTATTATTTGGATTAGAAATAACACATAAAAAAACAAGCGAAAATGAAGAATATGTAAAACAACTATTAAAAAAATATAATCTATATGAGTTTAAAGATAAATATCCTACACAGCTTTCAGGAGGAATGAGGCAAAGAGTTGCTTTGATTAGAACTTTAGCAATAAGGCCAGAAATTTTATTGTTAGATGAAGCCTTTTCAGCATTGGATTACCAGACGAGAATGATGGTTACAAAAGATATATATAATATTTTAAAAAATGAGAACATAACAACTTTAATGGTAACACATGATATTTCAGAAGCTATTAGTATGTCAGATAAAGTGATAGTTCTTACAAAAAGACCTGCGACAGTTAAAAGTATTAAAGAAATGAATTTTGAGATTGAAAATAGAAATCCAATGAATTGTAGAAAAAGTCCAAAGTTTAGCAAATATTTTGATAGCTTATGGAAGGAGTTGGATGTGGATGCAAAAGATAAGTAATTCAGAAGAAAGAAAAAAATATTTAAGAAAGAAAACACTTACAAAAGTAAGTATAATTTTAACTCAAATCACAATACTAATTTCATTTATAATTTTGTGGGAAATTCTCGCGAATAAAGGTATCATAGACAGCTTTATAACCAGTCAACCTTCTAGAATGTTAGAGACATTTATGAATCTATCAAAAAATGGGTTATTAGAACATTTAGGTGTTACATGCTATGAAACTATAGTTGGATTTGTAGCAGGAACAATAATAGGTATTTTTATAGCTATAATTTTATGGTGTTCTAAATTTTTATCAAAAGTTGCAGAACCATTTTTAGTTGTTTTGAATAGTCTTCCCAAAATTGCATTAGGTCCAGTAATAATCATATGGGTTGGTGCAGGAACCTCAGCAATTATAGTTATGGCACTTGCAATCTCATTAGTTGTAACTATTTTAGAAATTTTAAATGGTTTTATAAATACAGATAGTGAAATAATAAAGATGGCAAAAACATTTAATGCAAATAAATTTCAAATATTAACTAAAATAGTCATTCCTGCAAACATTTCAACATTTATAAATTCTTTAAAGGTAAATATTGGACTTTCACTTGTTGGTGTAATATCTGGAGAATTTCTAGTTTCAAAAGCTGGATTAGGATATTTAATTGTGTATGGAGGCCAAGTATTTCAATTAGATTTAGTAATGGCTAGTGTAGTAATATTAGCCATAGTTGCAGTAATTATGTATCAAGCAGTTGTCCTACTAGAAAAAATGATTTTAAAAACAAAAAAGTTTGGATAGTTTGGAAGTGAGATGTGAGAAGTGGGAAAATTTAAGAATATGTGTACGATGCATAGTTTAAAAATCACACTTCACACCTCGCACTTCACACCTCTTTATTATTTTTTTGTTAAGATAAAATTATCTAAAAACGAAAGGAGCTATACCGTTGAAAAAATATATTTTAAGTATAATTATTGGTTTAGTTATTATAGCAGCTATTATAACAGCTGTTTTAGTGATTAACAATCCTACAGAAGATGACAATATAGAATTAACAACAATTCAATTAAATGAAGTAACACGTTCTGTTTTTTATGCACCTCAATATGTTGCAATAAATAATGGATATTTTGAAGAAGAAGGTTTAAACATAGAAATTACAACAGGGCAAGGGGCAGATAAGGTAATGACTGCTGTATTAGCAGGTCAAAGTGACATAGGATTTGCAGGGCCTGAAGCTGCAATTTACGTATATAATGAAGGAAAAGAAGATTATATAGAAGTTTTCGCGCAAGTAACTAAAAAAGATGGTTCATTTTTAGTTAGTAGAAATGAAAATAATGATTTTAAATGGACTGATTTAAAAGGATCTACTATAATACCTGGAAGAAAAGGTGGAGTACCTTATATGACATTTGAATATGTATTGAAACAAAATGGAATTGATACACAAAACGATGTTGTGTTAGATGATAGTATTAAATTTGATTTAATGGCAGGTGCTTTTGCAGGTGGAACAGCAGATTACGTAACACTATTTGAACCAACCGCTTCAATGACAGAAGAACAAGGTAAAGGATCTATTGTTGCGTCTGTAGGTGAAGCTGCAGGTGAAATACCATATACAGCATATTTTGCAAAGAAGAGTTATATAAATGATAATCCAGAAATCATTCAAGGGTTTACAAATGCTGTTTATAAAGGTCAAACTTGGGTTAAAGAACATACTGCAAGAGAAATTGCAGAAGTAATTCAAAGCTTTTTCCCAGATACAGATTTAGATATGCTTGAAAATTCAATACAACAATACAAGGATATAGATGCATGGAATGATACACCAATTTTAGAAGAAGAGGCATTTGAAAGACTTCAAACAGTTATGCAAGAAGCAGGAGAACTTAATCAAAAAGCTCCTTACAATATAATTGTAAATAATAAATTTGGAGAAAATGCAATAAAGAATTAATAAAATTTATGAACGAAAAACAGTGTTTGTTTCCAAACACTGTTTTTTGGGGTGCTATTCTGCGTCCGAAATTTGACCATTAATCGCTTTTGCAAGGATAAAGCCGGCAATAAGGTTTGCTGATGCAATTGAATCGGTTGTCTGTTCTTTGAATGGAACATGAAAACCATCAGGAACTTTAACATAAATCTTTTCGCCGTTTTCATCCTCAAAGCAGAATTCAACAAGCTTTAACAATTTGTTTGTACACCTCACTTAATAAGATTATAAGCAAAAGCCTATGTAAAGATTATAACATAAAATATGATTTTAATCAAATGAAGTGCTATTATACATAATAAAACGGGTCGCCGTGGGCGACGACCCCTACAATATAATTATTATTTTTAATGTTATCTATAAATTTAGATTTGAACTTTTATAAATACTTTTTTTCCTTTTTTTACAACAATGTATTTTCCATCTTCTTTTTCAAAAGAAGAGAATGGAACTTTAAAAAATGCATCTGCTATTTTTTCATCATCAACTGAAATACCACCTTGTGAAATTAAAATTTTAGCTTCACCTTTTGATTTTGCAATTGAAGATGCAACAAGAATTTCTAATAATGGAACTTCATTTTCAAAGCTTGAAGCATCAAAATCAAATGTTGGCATATTTGATGAAATTGAATTTTTTTCAAATAATTCTTCAGAAGCTTGTTTTGCTTTTAGAGCCTCATCTTCACCATGAATTAATTTTGTTATTTCAAAAGCTGCAATTTTTTTAGCTTCATTTATAGCTGAACCTTCTAAATTAGATAATCTATTAACTTCATCCATTGGTAGGTAAGTAAGCATTCTTAAAACTTGATTTACATCTTTATCACCAATATTTCTCCAATATTGATAGAATTCATAAGGACTTGTTTTTTCAGGGTCTAACCATAAAGCACCATTAACTGTTTTTCCCATTTTTACACCCTCAGAATTTAAAAGTAGAGGACATGTTAAACAAAAACTTCCACCTTTTTTTATTTTACGTATTAAATCAACACCAGCAAGCATATTTGACCATTGGTCATCACCACCAATTTGAAGTTGACAATTATGTTCATTATTTAAATGGAAAAAGTCATAAGCTTGCATTAACATGTAATTAAGTTCAAAGAAAGACAATCCTTTTTCCATACGCATTTTAAAACATTCTGCAGAAAGCATCTGATTAACATTAAAATGTACACCATATGTTCTTATAAAATCCATGTAATTTAAGTCTAAAATCCAATCACCATTATTAACAATAATAGCAGCGTTTTCACCTTCAAAAGAAACAAATTTACTAACTTGTTTTTTTATTTTTTCAACATTTCTTTGAATATCTTCTTTTGTTAACATTTTTCTCATATCTGTTTTTCCTGAAGGGTCACCAATCATAGCAGTACCACCACCAACAAGAATAATAGGTCTGTGACCATGTTTTTGGAAATAAGACATAAGCATAAGAGGAATAAAATGTCCAATATGTATACTATCAGCAGTAGGGTCAATTCCTAAATATAAAGATATTTTTTCATTACTAACAAGATTTTTAAATTCTTCTTCAAAAACGATTTGTTTTATTAAACCTCTAGATAATAATTCATCGTAAACACTATTCAAAATAATCACTCCTAATATCAATTTGAATAAGTATAGCAAATAAAATGGAAAAATTCAATAAAAACCCTTTAAAAATAATCGAAAATAATATACAATAAAACAAAATATAATATAATTAGGAGATTTTATGAAAAAGAAATGGGAATTTTATGATTCCAATATAAATGAAGTTGAGAAAATAACTCAAGAATTCAATATTTCGCCATTATTAGCAACAATTTTATCAAATAGAGGTATTATTAAAGATGAGGAAATAAAAATATTTTTAGACCCAACAAGAAATGATTTTCACAACCCATTTTTAATGCCTGACATGGATAAAGCTATTGTTCGAATATTAAACGCAATTGAGAATAAAGAAAAAGTATTAATATATGGAGATTATGATGTAGATGGTATAACAAGTGTTACTGTTTTAAAAAAATTTTTAGCTGAAATAGGATTAGAAACAGATTACTATATTCCTAATAGACTAGAAGAAGGATATCGGATTAAATAAAAATGCAATAAACATTATAAAAGAAAAAAAATATACTTTAATGATAACAGTTGATTGTGGTATATCAGGAATAGAAGAAATAGAAATTTGTAATAGTTTAGGTATTGATACTATTATAACAGACCACCATGAACAACTAGATACATTACCTAATGCATATGCGATAGTTAACCCTAAAAGAAGAGATTGTACATATCCATTTAGAGAATTAGCTGGTGTAGGAGTTGTTTTTAAACTTATACAAGCATTGTCAATAAAATTAGAACTACCTGAAAAACAATATTTGAAATATTTAGATATTGTATGTATAGGAACAATATCTGATATAGTTGCATTAAAAAATGAAAATAGAGTTATTGCAAAATTAGGATTAAGATTAGTACAACAAACAAAAAATATAGGATTAAGAGAACTTATTTCTTCAACTGGATTTAAACGGAATAGATGCTACAACAATTTCTTTTGGTATAGCACCTAGATTAAATGCATGTGGCAGAATGGGACATCAAGAAGATGCTATAAAATTATTTTTAACTGAAGATATAAATGAAGCTAAAGAATTAGTAAAAAAATTAAACTTATATAATGTTGAAAGACAAGAAAAAGAAAAACAAATTTTTAATGATGCATTAAGCAAATTAGAAAATGAAAATATTCATGAAATAAAAAGTATTGTTTTAGGAGAAGATGGATGGCATCATGGTGTAATTGGTATTGTTGCTTCAAAATTAGCCGAAAAATTTTATAAGCCAACAATCCTAATATGTTTTGAAGGTGATGTTGGAAAAGGTTCAGGAAGAAGTATACAAGGATTTGATTTACATGAAGCATTAGTAAGAACAAGTGATTACTTAGACAAGTTCGGTGGACATGAAATGGCAATAGGATTATCATTACAGAAAGATGCATTACCAAAATTTAAAGAAGAATTTAATAAAATTGTAAGTGAAGAATATGTTGAGGATTTAATTCCTGTAATAAAAATAGATGCACAAATTACAAAAAAAGATATGAATTTTAGCTTTATGAATGAGTTACAATTATTAGAACCTTTTGGTGAAAAAAACAAAACACCAATATTCGTATATAAAAATTTAAAGATTGATTCTATTCGCTCATTATCAGAAGGAAAACATTTAAAATTATTATTAAGAGATGAAAACTTTTTAATAAATGCTATAGGATTTAATTTAGGAGAATTATCTGAGGAATACTTAATTGGAGATAAAATAGATGTTGTAGGAACTTTAGAAATAAACTCTTATAATGGTCAAGAAAGCATTCAAATAAATATTAAAGATATTATGAAATCAATATAAAGGAGAAAAATTATGCCAAGCAGTAAAAATGCGACTATAGAAGAAGTAATAGATAAAATAAAAGAAAAAAATCTTAAAGCTAATATAGATATTATTAAAAAAGCTTATGAATATGCATGTAAAAACCATGAAGAGCAAACAAGATTATCAGGAGAGCCATATATATGCCATCCTTTAAATGTTGCATATATTCTTGCAGAATTAGAGATGGATGAAGCAACTATTTGTGCAGCATTACTACATGATGTAGTAGAAGATACTCCTATAACACATGAAGATATTATCAGAGAATTTAGCGAAGAAATAGCAGAAATGGTAGCGGGTGTTACAAAATTAGGTAAAATAAAATATTCAACCATAAAAGAACAACAAGTTGAAGACTATAGAAAAATGTTCTTAGCTATGGGAAAAGATATAAGAGTTATTTTAATCAAATTAGCAGATAGACTTCATAACATGAGAACTCTTAAATATTTAACTAGAGAAAGACAAATTGCCAATGCAAAAGAGACTATGGAATTATATGCACCTTTAGCAAATAGGCTTGGTATATATTCTTTAAAATGGGAACTTGAAGATTTATCTTTTAGATATTTATATCCAGAAGAATATAGAGAATTATTAGAAGGTATTGAAAAGAAGAGAGAAGAAAGAATAGAATTTATTGATAGCATAGTAGATGAAATAAAGACAAAATTAGATGAAGAAAAAATAAAATGTGAAATTGTAGGTAGAGCAAAACATTTTTACAGTATTTATAGAAAAATGAAAAGAGATAATATTACTTTAGACCAGGTATATGATTTGTTTGCATTACGTATAATTGTAAATTCTGTAAAAGATTGTTATGCAGCATTAGGTGTAGTTCACGAACTATATAATCCTATGCCAGGAAGATTTAAAGATTATATAGCTGTTCCAAAACCAAATATGTATCAATCAATACATACGACTTTAATTGGTCCTAAAGGAACACCATTTGAAGTTCAAGTTAGAACTTGGGATATGCATAGAGTTGCAGAATTTGGTATCGCTGCTCACTGGGCATATAAAGAAGCTAATAAAGAAAAGAAATCTAATGTTACTGTAACTGAAGACAAATTAGTTTGGTTAAGAGAAACTCTTGAATGGCAAAAAGATATGCAAGATCCTGATGAGTTTTTAAAAACATTAAAAACAGAACTTTTTGAAGATGAAGTATATGTTTTTACGCCAAGAGGTGAAATAAAAGTTTTACCAAGAAACGCAACTCCTATTGATTTTGCATATAATATACATGCAGAAGTTGGACATAAAATGGTAGGATGTAAAATTAATAGTAAAATGATGCCTATTGTAACAAGATTAAAAAGTGGAGATATTGTTGAAGTAATCACATCTGATACATCTAAAGGACCTAGTAGAGATTGGTTAAAATTTGTAAAAAGTTCTAGTGCAAAAACTAAAATTCAACAATGGTTTAAAAAGAACGAAAGAGAAGCTAATGTTGAAAAAGGTAAAGATATAATCGAAAAAGAAATTAAAAGGATTGGAATGACTCATGCAGATTTATTTAAAACTGAATGGGTTCAAGTTGCTCTTGATAGATATAGATATAACACTGTAGAAGATATGTATTCAAGTGTAGGTTTTGGTGCAATTTCTGCAGGAAAAATAGTTGCTAAATTACTAGAAGAGTATAAAAAAGAACATGAAGAAGAAACTATAGAAGAAAAAATAAAAGAATTGTCTAAAAAAGCAACTGTACACAAAGTTCCAACATCAGGAGTAGTGGTTAAGGGAATTGATAATTGTTTAGTTAAATTTTCTAAATGTTGTAACCCAGTACCAGGAGATAGTATAATTGGATATATTACCAAAGGTAGAGGTGTATCAATTCATAGAACCAATTGTACAAATGTTAAAGATTTAATAGAAGAAGAGGGGAGAATAATTGATGTAGCTTGGTACGAAGATGAGCCAGTAAAAGCATCTTACCATGTTGATATAGAAGTTCTTTCAAATGATAGAACTGGACTTCTTTCAGATATTGTAAAAGAAATAACAAGTCAAAAAATAAACATTATGGGTGTTAACACAAAAACAAGTAAAGATAGGATCGCTACAATAGAAATAACCTTAGAAGTTGAAAATATAGAACAACTTAATAAAATTATAAAATTAATTAGAAAAGTTGATAGTGTTTACGAAGTAAATCGTAAAAAATAATTAGAAATAGAGGGAAAGAAATGATACTAAAGAGAATTAAATTTCAATTAGGAGATATAAGTGATGCAAATTGCTATATTATTCAAGATGAAGATACAAAAGAAACTATGATAATTGACCCAGGAGCCGATGCAAAAGAGATTGAAGATATGTTAAATACAATAGAGGCAAATTTGAAATATATTGTTTTAACACATTGCCATGCAGACCATATATCAGGTACCCAAGCTATTAAAGAAAAATTTGGGGGGCAAATTTTAATTCATATTAAAGATGAAGAAGGACTTCATAATAGTGATATTAGTTTAAGTGAATATATCGGAGCTGAAATTGTAACTTTTCATGCAGATGCAAGATTAAATGATGAAGACTTAATTCACTTAGGCGAAAATGAATTTAAAATTATTCATACTCCAGGACATACTCATGGAGGAATATGTATTTATTGTGAAAAAGAAAAAATGTTGTTTTCTGGAGATACAATGTTTAGAGGTTCGTGGGGAAGAACTGATTTACCAACAGGAAATTTCGTTGATATTATAAATTCTATAACAGACAAATTAATGAAATTACCAAAAGAAACAATAGTTTATCCAGGACATGGAAAATCAACAAGAATAGGTGATGAAGAACCTATATATTTAGAATTAAAACCTAAAAAGTATTAAAACAAGGAGAAGTGAAAAAATATGGAAAAAGTAACACCAAAAACACTATCAGGATTTATGGAATTATTACCAAATGAACAAGTATTATTTAATCAAATGAAAGAAACAATACAAAAGTCATATGAAAAATTTGGATTTTTACCTATCGATACACCAGTTATCGAAAGTTCAGAAGTATTACTTGCAAAAGCAGGAGGAGAAACCGAAAAGCAATTATATAGTTTTTCAAAAGGAGATAGCAATTTAACATTACGTTTTGATTTAACTGTTCCTTTAGCTAAATATGTTGCTGAATATTATAATGAACTAACATTTCCTTTTAGAAGATATCAAATTGGTAAAGTATATAGAGGAGAAAGAGCTCAAAGAGGAAGATTTAGAGAATTTTATCAATGTGATATAGATATCATAGGTGATGGAGAATTAAATATAATAAATGATGCTGAAATTCCAAGTATTATGTACAATACATTTAAAAATTTAGGATTAGATAATTTTACAATTAGAATAAACAATAGAAAAATTTTAAATGGTTTATTTGAACATGTAGATGCAAAAGATGTTGCTGTTGATATAATGAGAACTATAGATAAAATAGAAAAAATAGGAAAAGAAAATGTTATCGAAGAATTAAAAGCTTTAGGACTAAACGATAGCAACATAGAAACAATTATTAGTTTTATAGAAATTAATGGAACTGTTGATGAAATGTTAGAAAAATTATCTACATTAAATATTGAAAATGAAAGCTATAAAATAGGTATAGAAGAATTATCTCAAGTAGTAAAATATATTAGATTATTTAATGTGCCAGATAATTATTTTGCTCTTGATTTAACAATTGCGAGAGGACTTGATTATTACACAGGAACAGTTTATGAAACATTCTTAAATGAATATAAATCTATTGGAAGTATATGCTCAGGTGGAAGATATAATGATTTGTCTGGATATTATACTGATAGAAATTTACCAGGTGTAGGAATGTCTATTGGACTTACAAGATTATTCTTTATATTAAACGATATAGGATTAATAAAGGCTCAAAAGAATTCAATTTCAGATGTGCTTGTGATTTCAATGGTAGAAGATTTAAGTATGAGTATAAAAACTGCAAATACTTTAAGAGAAGCGGGAATAAATACAGAGGTATATTTTGATAATAAAAAAATTAAAGCAAAATTCAAATATGCAGATAAATTAAAAATACCTTATGTAATTGTAATAGGTGAAGATGAGATTAATACAGGATTATTAACTTTAAAAAATATGACAACAGGTGAACAAGAAAGATTATCTGTAGAAGATATAATACAAAAAATATTATAATACAAACATAATTAACAAGGAGATAAAATGAAAAACAAAAACATTAAAGTAAGTTATTTAATTGCAATTTTTTCAGTAATTTTAGTTATGGCTATTTCTTTAGTAATTTCAAAAGATAAAGGTCAAATTGAAAATATCAAAACACCAGATGTTGTGATAGAAGAAGAGGGTGGAATACCATCTGTAAAGACATTTGACAAATTATATAATTTATTAAAATTAGATTCTAAAAAAGAAATTACTGAAGAACAAAATATAGTTGAAGAAAACAATATTATTCAAGAAAACTCAATTGCTATAGATGAAAATATAACAGAAAATGTAATAGAAAATACTATTGAAGAAAAAAATGAGGAAGAAGCTATTGTTCAAGAACCACAAAAAGAATTTGAAAAAGTTGAAGGTGACTATACTTATTATGTTTTAGAAAATATTTTTTATATTGCAACACAAGGAAAAAATTCTTTAAGAACTACATCAAAAATTGATTTTACAAGCACAGAAGAGGAAGAAATAAAAATCAATGAAACATATATAAAAGATAATAAAGTAATAATTATTTATACAAAAAAACTATTAAATCAGACAGATAATGTAAGAAATATTTTTACAGTTGCAGAAATTTATAATACAAAAAATAAAAGAAAACCTAGACTTGAAAGGGAAATTAAAGTAGAAGGCGAATATTTAAGTTCGAAAAACATAGAAAATAATTTATATGTTTTATCAAATAAAACTTTAAATTTAGAAAATTACTATGGTTTAGCTATAGAAAATATAGATGAAAATGATTTCAAAACAATGTATAATGATACAAATTTTGAAGAAGAAAAATACCTCGATTTTGAAAATATGTATTATTTTGATGAAGAGAATTATACAAATTATTTAAATGTTTTAGGTATAGATTTAAACAATGAACAAGAGACAGTTTTAAATACTTATTTAGGCGCAGGAGATGAATTATATTTATTAGATTCAGGTTTTTACATTGTAAAAACTATATATGATTACAAAGATACGGCGATTTATGGATATTATAATAATTTAAAAATCAACTCATACATCTATAAATTTATATATGAACAAAATAAAATGAATTATTATAAAATAGGAAATATACAAGGAGATGTTTTTGACGAAATAAATGAATTTAATAATACAATAAGAATAGTTACAGAAGATTCTACAACATGGGAAAGTCTTACAAAAACAAATGATTTATATATTTTGAATTCAGAATTAGAGATTATTGGAACATCAATTAATTTTGCTGAAAATGAATCATTATCAAAAATTGAATTTATAGAAAATACATTAAATGTAGAAACATCATCAAATGAAACAAAACATTATAAATTTGATTTAACAGAACCAGAAAATATAAATATAACTTTAGAGTGAATTTAATTAAAATTATTAAGCCCATTAAATACCAACAAAACTTTACATTTTTTTATTGACTAAAAAAATGCCTTACGATATACTAAAAAATGAACAAGAAATACATTACAAAAGAAGGAGCAAAAATGAATAAACTTTTTATAAAAAAAATAATAGCATCCATAATCATTTTTATAATGATTTTTGGATTTCTAAGTTTATATAATAAATCCTATGGAGCAACATACACATATACTTATAATTCAAATGATTTGCCTGCAAATTTCGATACATTATATCCTGGATATAGATCATTACTCGAAACGTTAGCAACAAATCATAAAAATTGGACATTTAAATTGTACGAAACAGGACTAAACTGGGAAACAGTTATAAATAACGAATATTCTGGACATGGTGGTTCTCCAAAGAATTTAAGTCCAGCTAATGATAGTAGATATTCAGGAGCTTGGATTTGTTCGATATGCGGAACTAAGCCATATGACAATGGTAATTGGTATTGTACATCAATTAGTGCTATAGAGTATATGATGGACCCTAGAAACAGTTTAAATGAATCTGATTTATTTCAATTTCAAGAATTATATTCATCAACAGCTGATACGAAGGAAGCTATACAAACTATGGTAGCAGGAACATTTATTAATACACAAGAATGTATTGATGCTATACATACAGCTTCACAAACACATGGAATAAATGCATTACATTTGATTTCTAGAATGCTACAAGAACAAGGTACAAATGGTTCAACTTTAGGATTAGGAATCACAGAAAATGGAGTTACATATTACAATTTATTTAATATAGGTGCTTATGGTAATACTGAAGCTGAAGTAATAAACAATGGTTTTCAAACAGCAAAGTCAAACGGTTGGACGAGCATGGGCGCATCTATACAAGGTGGAGCTTCATTTTTAAAAGATAAGTATATAAACAAAGGTCAAAATACATTATATTATCAAAAATTTAATGTTGTATATCATGATAGTTTATATGGTCACCAATATATGCAAAATATATTGGCTGCACAAAATGAAGGTACAACAATGAGAAATAAATATATAAATCTTGGGGTTTTAGAAAGTAATTTTACTTTTAACATACCATTATATTCAAATATGCCAAGTTATGCTTGTTCAAGGCCTTCTACAACAACTGAAACAATAAAAGGAGAACTTGCATATGTAAATGCAAGTGGAGGATTAGCATTAAGAGCAGAACCAGGAAGTTCTTCATCAATTGCTTATATTGATGAGGGTACTCAAGTTACAATTTTGGAAAGAGCTTCAGAAAAAGTTAATGGGTATTACTGGGATAGAGTATATACACCAAAAGGTATAGGATATATGGCAAGAGAAGCATCAGATGGCAGTAAAACATATTTGGTTGTTATAAAAGAAGGCGCTGGTGATTCAAATGGTGATGGCAAAGTTGACTCAATGGATATGTATAATATTATACAACATATTCTTGGAAATAAGATTTTAGAGGGAACATTTTTTGAAGCGATAGATACAAACAGCGATAAGAAAATAGATTCAATGGATATGTATAATGTAATACAAATAATTTTGAAAAATTAACAAAGGAGAAATTTTATGAAAAGATTAACTAATATAATTTTAACAATATTGCTTTTTATAGTATTATTATTTATATCAAATACTGTAGAAGCTACATCAATAAGTGCATCACCGTCAACTCCTCAAGTAGGTCAATCAGTAACAATAACAGTTAGCGTGCCTAATGTTAATACTGTAGACCTAACAGCAACTGTTTCAGGAGCAGGAACTAGTGGAACTATAAGATTAGTTGATGGTTCATTAACAGGAGAGGCAAGAACATTTTCAAAAAGTATAACAGTTACACCAACATCAGCAGGTACAATAAATGTTTCTGTTTCATCTAGCTCAAATGCCGTTTTAAATGGACAATATGTTGGAGTTGGAGCTTCAAACAGTATAACAGTAATTGAAGTTCCAACAAACACTGGAAATCCAACAGGTGGAAGCTCAGGTTCTTCAGGAAATACTAGTTCTAATTCAGGTTCAGCAAGTTCAACAAATAACAAACCATCAACTACAACACCAAAACCAGAAGAAAAGAAATCAAATGATTCAAAATTAACATCTTTATCTGTTGCTGAAGGTGTTATTGCACCAGAATTTAGCGCAAGTGTTAAAGAATATACATTAAGTGTACCAAACGAAATAACAGCAATAAATGTTACTGCAGCTACTAGTCATTCTAAAGCAAAATATAGTGTTGAAGGTGGAATAGACTTACAGGTAGGTGATAATGTAGTTAAAGTTATAGTAAAAGCAGAAGATGGAACTACATCTACATATACAATTACTGTTAATAGGGCAAGAGCAGAATTAGCTTTACAATCTTTAACTGTTTCATTTGCAGATGAAAATGGGGTTATAACAGAATTACCACTAACACCATTATTCAGCTTTGATGTATATGAATATACAATGGAAAAATTATCACACACAATAAAAAATTTAAATATAGAAGCATTAGCAAACTTAGAAGGTGCTATAGTAAAAATAGAGGGAAATGAAGACTTAAAAGAAGGCGAAAATAAGATTATAATAACTATTACAATGCCTGCAGAAACATCACCGGAAACAGGAGAAGTAATAAGAGAAGAAGAAATAAAAACATATACTATAACAGTTGAAAAAGAAGCTGAACCTATTGTTGTGCCACCAACATTTTGGGAAAAAGTACAAAATTGGTTTGCTGGAATAGGTGGATGGATTGGTAATAATTCATCAAAAATACAAACAGGAAGTTTAATGTTTTGTTCAGTTGCAATGTTTGCTTTATCTATATATTTAGTTATAGATTATAAAAAATATAAAACATTAGTAGCAAAATTAAAACAATTAACAGGAATGAATTCTACAAATGAACCAGTTTCAGAATTAACAACAATAGATGAAAACAATAACGATGTAGAAAGTACTGAAATAATTCAAGAAGAAAATATCGAAATGAATGAAACAAAAAAGAAAACAGGAAGACATTTTTAATTAATATATAATTTATAAAAAACATCGCATTATGCGGTGTTTTTTTATATTTGTAGGGGCGGGCCCTGTGTCCGCCCGCAAGCCCTAGCATACGGATTACCCTTGAGACCTTTAAAGTTCCAATGAGAAAATTTATATACTACGGTTATAAAAGTCAAAAAATTATATTATTGATATTTTCATAAATTATATTTAATCTGCATATATTTAAATAAAACAGGAGGTAAATATATATGGAATATCAAGACTACGAAAACTATATGAGAGGTATATTAGGATACAATCCTGATTATAATACCATTTATAATAATTCTTATTCAAATTTTGGAGAAGACAGATATTATCAAGATTTTTATAACACAGCTGCAAACATAAATATAAACACAAACAATGAAGAGTTAAACAATATGTATCCTGAAATCTATAAAGTTACATATCCAATAGTTTGTAAATTCTGTATGCAAAACCAAAACAGAAGAATAGACGAAGAATTATTAAATAATATGACAAATGAAATTTACGATATTATTGAACCTGAAAACGATAGAAGTAGCTCACAAACAAAACAATCTGCTCCACTACGAAATGGAGATGTAAGAAATCCGAATGCAAAAGAACCTGAAGAAAAACGAGAACCACGAAGAAGAAATAGGTTATTACAGGATTTAATTAGAATTTTAATTCTAAGAGAATTTATAAATAGACCCGGAGGAATGAATCCGCCACCTCCAAGACCAAGACCACAACCACCATTTTTTAATCAACCATACAGACCATTTTAAATAAATAATTAATAGTGAATAATGAATAATATAAGAAAGAATTTGCTGTAAAACAGCAAATTCTAACATTCATTATTCATTAAATTAATAAATTTTTTATCACATAAAAATATTATTAATTGCACATACTAACATTAAATAATAAACAGAAAGGCTGGTAAAAAATGAAAGTAAAAGAATGTATGTGTAATGATGTTTCTTGTGTTAAACCAGAAGCAAAAGTATGTGAAGTTGCAAAACTAATGTTAGACAAGCATGTAGGATGTATACCGGTGTGTGATAACAATAATAAAGTTGTAGGATTAGTAACAGATAGAGATTTAATTCTTCGTAGTTTAGCATGTAATAAAGATACAAACAAAACTCCTATAAGTGAAGTTATGACAACAAAAGTATATGAAATTTCATCTGAAGCAGATATCTCTGAGGCAAGTAAAATGATGTCAGAGTGTCAAATAAGAAGAATTCCCGTAGTTGATAACAATGCTATAGTTGGCATCATTACTTTGGGAGATTTAACAAAAAAATGTGATACTAATCAAATTTCAAGTACTGTTGAAGGAATTTGTAAGTGTGGAAAAAATGCTAAAAATGCAGAGTAGGGAGGAATAATAATGGTAATAGATATGAATTATTGGATAAAAGTTTTAAAAAGACTTAGTTTGTTCATCATATCTATTGCTGTTATTTTTTTAGGTTTAAAACTCGCAATATTTTACATACCTTTTTTAATTGGTTTTATAATATCTTTATTAATAGAACCAATTATAAAATTTATAAGTAAAAAGACTTCTTTAACTAGAAAGACAAGTTCTGTGATTGTTCTTATAATATTCTTTATGATTTTATTATCATTAATAGCTTTTGGCATAATAACACTGATTACAGAATCATATAATTTATTACAAAATTCAAATATATATATACAAAAAATTTATAATATACTTGATAGAATTAATTTAAATAGATTAAATTTACCAGAGCAAATTGTTTCTTTAATAAATAGTTCAACAGAAAATGTTATATCATTTATTAATAATTTTATAGTAGATATTTTAACTAATATTCTTCAAGGTATAAAATCATTACCTATAATAGGCGTTTATATTGTTATAACTATTTTATCAACTTATTTTATATGTTCTGATAAATTATTTATTTTAGATCAATTAGAACATCATTTTCCAAGTATATGGTTAAAAAAATTTAGAAGCAAATTGAAAAAGATAATATCTTCATTAGGCTGTTATTTAAAAGCAGAAGCGATACTAGTAGGTATTACTTTTTTAGAAGTCTTAATTCGGATTATATATTTTTAAATGGGTAGGACTAGATGTAAAATTTCCATTAATAATTGCTATAGTAATAGCATTTGTTGATGCTTTACCTATATTAGGAGCAGGTACTGTTTTGACTCCATGGGCAATAATTTCTGCATGTAATGGTAATATTACATTAGGTATATGTTTAATAGTTTTATACGTTATAGTATTAGTAGTAAGACAATTTTTAGAACCTAGAATTGTAAGTAGTAAAATAGGTATACATCCTATATTTACTTTAATTGCAATGTATACTGGATTTAAAATATCAGGCTTAATAGGATTATTTATAGGACCAATTATATTTATTATATTAAAAGATATTTTTAGTACTATGATTGATGAAGGAGTAGTAAAAAATATAATGAATAGAATATAGCTTGCATAAATAGACATAATGTGGTATAATTTTGGTGCAGTTGAAAAAAATTTTCATTAGGAGGTTACTCACTATGTCATTCAACATCTATACTGCAGCCGAAGTAAGAAAGGCACTTAAAGCGGAAGTTACAAAGCGCGATGCCGAAAGCAAATTTTCTATTAGAGTCGCTCAGATGGTCGACAGAATGTATGACTACTCGATGAGACTGCACTTCATTGACTTTAACACAGCGATTCCCGACTTCTTCAATTCTGAATGGGTCACAAAATTGCTCGAGGGAACAGGATTTGCCATAAGAGAACGCGAGTATGAGGATAGTGAAAATATTTACTACCTTGTAATAACCGATGCGACAAACGATAAGGGCATTTTCGGTCACTCCCCCAAGGAAATCTACGAGAGATATAAAGAAGCCAAAGAAGGCATTTCAGATGAGGAATACACTTCGGCAAGAGAGTGGCTTCTTCACGAACTCGAGGTTGTTACTTCGGAAATGTCTAACCGCTGTGCAACAATGATTATTCCCGAAGAACATATGAAGGTTGCAGAAAAAGGCCTATTCCGCGAAGACGTGGAAAGTTATGGCTATACCTACTTAAGAAGTGGTAATGAAATAACTATATACGTTTCCGTGGATTAAACCTCTGCCGGCGCCTGTGAAAAACAGGCGCTGTTTCATTTTTAGAGAGCAACTGATGTAGGAATATACGTGTCATCTGGCATTGGAACTAATTTATCTTTAGGTTCTTCAGTTGATTCTATTTGATTAATTTTAACAATAGGAATTTCACCTTTATAATAACCTTTTTTTATTGTTCCAGTAATTTTAACCCATGAGTTTTCAGGGTATTCAGATGATTTATCGCATTCACATAAAAATCCAACAACAAAAGTTGTATTTGGGTCATTTGCTACCATATTTCTTGCTAAAACAAATTGTTTTTCATTGAAATCTTTTAATCTATAAACATATCCAGTAAAACATATTTCTTTTCCTATATATGTATCTATGTCTTCATAAACAGCTTTTAAAACATTGGTATAATTATCTGGAGATATATTATTAATATCTGTATTTACACTATCTTTAACTTTAAAACTTGAAGATAATAGCTTACATGAAGATGTCAAAAACAATGCTGAAATAATAACAACTAAAATTGCAAAAACTATTTTAAATAACGATTTTCCATTTAATTTAATATTATAAATAAACATATAAAAACCTCTTTCTTAATTATTTAGATTGTTATGTAGGGGCGGGCCTTGTGTCCGCCCGTCGTTTTTGATGTTTTGGGCGGACACAAGGCCCGCCCCTACAAACGTAATAATATAATCCTATCAAACAATAATTTTTTAATTACTAAATTCTATGTGATTTTATTGCAATATATTCTAATTCATGATATATTTTGTTGTGAAAAAAACAATAATTATACAATCAGAAAAGAGGTTATTTTTAATGGGATTATTTAAATCATATAGTGAAAAAGAAGTTAAAAGAGTTAGACCTTTAGTTGAAAAAATAAATTCATTAGAAGAGAGTATTTCAAAATTATCAGATAAAGAATTACAAGGAAAAACAGCTGAATTAAAAGAAAAATTAGCAAATGGTAAAACATTAGATGATATTTTACCAGAGGCTTTTGCTGTTGTTAGAGAAGCTTCAAAAAGAGTTTTAGGAATGAGACATTTTGATGTTCAGTTAATTGGTGGAATTATATTACACCAAGGTAGAATTGCAGAAATGAAAACTGGAGAAGGTAAAACATTAGTTGGAACTTTACCTGTATACTTAAATGCCTTAACAGGAAAAGGTGTACATGTTGTTACTGTAAATGATTACCTAGCTAAAAGAGATAGTGAATGGATGGGTAAATTATACAAATTCTTAGGATTAACAGTTGGACTTATTGTTCAAGGAATGAATAAAGCTCAAAAACAAGCTGCATACAATTGTGATATAACATATGGAACAAACAATGAATATGGATTCGATTATTTAAGAGATAACATGGTTATACATAAAGAACAAATGGTTCAAAGACCGTTAAATTATGCTATTGTCGATGAAATAGATAGTATTTTAATAGATGAGGCACGTACGCCATTAATTATTTCTGGAACAGCCAATGAATCTTCTATTTTATATCAACAAGCAAATGATTTTGTAAGAAAACTATCTTCAAAAGTTATAATTGAAGAAGATGTTAAAAATGAAGAACAAGCAGAGGATAATGAAAACTATGATTATATTGTAGATTTAAAAGCAAAATCATCATCACTAACTGCAAAAGGTATTAAAAAAGCAGAAGAATTCTTTAAATTAGAAAATCTAAATGATATAGACAACTCAGAAATAGTTCATCATATAAATCAAGCATTAAGAGCACATGGTGTAATGAAAAATGAAATAGATTACATTGTAAAAGATGGAGAAGTATTAATTGTTGATGAATTTACAGGAAGAATTATGTATGGAAGAAGATATAACAATGGACTTCATCAAGCAATTGAAGCTAAAGAACATGTTAAAATAGCTAATGAATCAAAAACTTTAGCAACCATTACATTCCAAAACTATTTTAGAATGTATAACAAATTAGCAGGTATGACAGGTACAGCAATGACAGAAGAATCTGAATTCAGAGAAATCTATAATTTAGATGTTATATCTATTCCAACAAACAAACCTATGGTTAGAAAAGACCAAAATGATGTTATTTATAAAAATGAAAGAGCAAAATTTAATGCTGTTGTTAGAGACATTAAAGAAAGTTATGAAAAAGGACAACCAGTTTTAGTTGGTACAGTTTCAATTGAAAAATCAGAGAAATTAAGCAGCATATTAAAAAGAGAAGGTATAAAACATGAAGTTTTAAATGCTAAATATCATGAAAAAGAAGCTTCTATTATTGCACAAGCAGGAAAGTTTGGCGCAGTTACAATTGCTACAAATATGGCAGGACGTGGTACAGACATTATGCTTGGAGGAAATAGTGAATTCTTAGCAAAACAAGAAATGAAAAAACGTGGATACAGTGACGAACTAATTGAACAATCTACAGCTCATAATGAAACAGATGACGAAGAAATTTTAAATGCTAGAAAAGTATTTGCTGAGTACGAACAAAAATTTAATGATGAAATAAAAGAAGAAAAAGAAAAAGTTTTAGCAGCAGGTGGTTTAAAAATAATAGGAACAGAAAGACATGAATCAAGAAGAATTGATAATCAGTTAAGAGGACGTAGTGGACGTCAAGGAGACCCAGGAGAATCAAGATTCTATATTTCATTAGAAGATGATTTGATGAAAATTTTCGGTGGAGATATGGTTACTTCTGTATACAATTCTTTAGGTGTAGATGAAAATATGCCTTTACAAATGGGTCTTTTATCAAAAACAGTTGAATCAGCACAAAGAAAAGTAGAAGGAAAACATTTCAGCATTAGAAAACATGTATTACAATATGATGATGTTATGAATACTCAAAGAGAAATAATCTATGGTGAAAGACGTCAAGTTTTAGATGGAGAAAATCTAAAAGATAAAATATTAAAGATGTTTTCTACTGTTGCAGAACAAATTGTATTATCACATGTTGGTGAAGAATTAAATGTAGAAGGATTAAAAGCTGATATAAAAACTCAATTTGGTATTACTAATTTAGAATCTTTAGAAGCTAAACATATAAATGAAGCTAAAGTTATTGAAGAAGTTAATGAAAAAATTCTAGATAAATACAGTAAAAAAGAAGAAGAGTTTGGAGAAGCAGATTTAAGAGAAGTAGAAAGAGTAGTAATGCTTAAAGTTGTTGACCAAAAATGGATGAATCATATTGATAGCATGGATGAATTAAAAGATGGAATAGGATTAAGAGCATATGGACAAAAAGACCCAGTAGTTCAATATAGAATTGAAGGTTTTGACATGTTCGACCAAATGGTTAATGATATAAAATTTGATGTAACTAAGATATTATTAAATATTGATAGAACTGACAGAAAAGAAAGAAAAGATACTGTAAAAATAACAAAAGAAGGATTACAAAATGTTTTAAATAATGCAGGTCCAAAGGTAGCTAAAGAACAACCAGTTCAAACAACTGTTGTAAATAATGAGCCAAAAATAGGTAGAAACGACCCTTGTAGTTGCGGCAGTGGTAAAAAATATAAAAATTGTTGTGGCAAAAATTAATAATATAATATTGTAGGGGCGGGCCTTGTGTCCGCCCGAATTTATTTTTTATCTAAAGGAAATTAGGCGCCAGCATTACACTGGCGCCTTTTAAGAGAGTTTGCGAGATTACTGTACATCCGGAATGAAGATTTTATATGTTCCGTGATGCAAGTGGTCGGGGTACAAGATTTCAACAGATTTAATAAGTGAATTATCTTTAGAGTATAACAGACCTTCACTTAACACATTTATGATTTTTTCTTTTTCAGATTTTGTGTTAATCTCTGTTTCATATTTATAAGCTATCCTTATACCGCAGAGATCGTCTGATGTAATTTCTTCGTATCCTGAATCAAGTAATTTTTTAAAATTTTTTTCTGTTCTTACGAGTCCGAAGTTCTTTGTTCCGGTATTGTGAGTCATATCTACCCAACACCATCCGTTTGTAGGCGTTGAATAAACGAAATCGCAAACTTTTCCTGCTTCGCGTTTAAACAAGGTAGTATTCTCGGCCTTGTTTAAAGCTGCTTTTAATGCGGGACTCACAGAGACTTTACATTGAACCGTATGACTGTCTGTAACAGAAAGTTCAGATAAAACCGAAGAAAGACGAAAAGCTGCTTTTAAATATGCATCAATACCTGAAGACTCACCTAATTTTTCGCCTGTTTCGAAGAATTCTCTCGCTCTACGAGCTGCAGCAAGATTATCGACAGTATCTTTATGAGAAAATACATAATCAACAATCTTATCATTGCTTAAGCTCATGAATCCATTTGAAGTGTAAACTTCAACGATTCTTTTTTCAAGTACGCTGTTCAACCGGGAAATCATTTCATCCAGCCGAACAATAACTTTTCTTTCAAATTTGAATGTGTTCATTTTTTGAAAACCTCTCTTTCATAATTTTTGTGCGTACGTGAAAATATTATATCACACTTTACATAAATTTGCAAATGTGACAATTTTTCATAATTAATACAAGTTGCAGATTTATTTTAAATATGATAAGATGATTTAAATAAAAAATTAAGGTATAGGAGTATTTTTATGAAAAGAGCTTATTGTGTATTTGATGGTTTTAATAATGATGCTAAAAAGATTATAGAAAATGCTGGTATTGAATTAACAATAAATAATACAAAAAACAGGCCAAATGGAGAAGAGCTAATTTCTTTATTAAAAGAATATGATATTATAATTTTAGGTGTTTTTTCAAAATTAACAGCTGATATGATTCAATATGTTAAAACACCAAAAATAATAGCTACTTTATCAGTTGGTCTTGACCATATAGATAAAATTTTCTTTGATTCACCTTTAGTTACAGTAGTAAATATAAAAACTGCAAATGCAATATCAGTTGCAGAACATATATTTTCATTAATATTAATGTTAAATAAAAGATGTTTCGAATCAAATCATTTAGTTATAGAAGGCAATGGACATAGAAATAATGTTCATGAAAGACCTGATGATATATCTAATAAAACATTAGGATTAGTTGGATGTGGTAATATAACAGCTGAAGTTATTAAAATTGCGAATGTATTTAACATGAAAATAAAATGCTACACAAAGAATCCTGACAAGCATCAAGATGTGTTAGATAAGGGAGTAGAATTAGTTTCACTTGATGAAGTATTACAAGAAAGCGATATCATAAATGTTAGCATTCCATTAAATAACGAAACAAGAAACTTAATTTCTAAAGATAAAATCAAATTAATGAAATCAACAGCAACATTTATAAATACATCTAGAACTGAGGTTGTAGATACAGAAGCTCTTATTGAATATGCTGATTCATATGATACATTTTACGTTGGATTAGATATAGATGTAAATGAGTATAAAGATTTACTTAGTAAATATAGAAAAAATGTAGTAATAACACCACATATTGCAGGAATATCTAAACAGGCTGTATATAGAATGGATGTGGAATTGGCGGAAAATATTGTAAATGTAGCTAACAATTAATATTAAATTCATTGTAGGGGTCGTCGCCCACGGCGACCCGTTAACATTAAAGAAGGTGTTAATGCTCAATAAATAATAAAAATTGTAGAGAAAATGTAGGGGCGACCAATGGTCGCCCCTACAAATATTTGAAAATAAATTAGGTTATATATTAAAAAAGTGGCATAGCCACTTTTTTTATGATATAATTATTTACAAAATTAGGTATGAGGTAAAAAATGAAAGATAATATTGAAATAGAAAATTCATTAAATTATTGGAATAACCTATATGAACCAATAAAACGAGATGAAATAACTATGGATGATTGGTTAGAAAAATTTGATGATATAATAGATAAAACATCATCTCCAATAATTGACCTTGGTTGTGGTAAAGGAAATAATGCTTTATATTTAATTCAAAAAAATAGAAAAGTTATTTCTTGTGATCAATCAATAAATGCAATAAATAATATAAAAAACAACTTGCCTGAAATATATCAAGCTCTATGCTTTAACATGTTAGAAGGGTTGCCTTTTGATGATAATTATTCAGATATTATTATTGCAGATTTGTGTTTACATTATTTTAGAAATGATGACACATTTAAGATTATAAATGAAATTAAGAGAGTTCTTAAACCTAGTGGTCATTTGCTTATACGAGTAAATTCAATAAATGATATAAATTTTGGCGCCGGTAAAGGAGAAGAAATAGAACATCATCTTTGGAGAACTGATGACGGAAGATTAAAAAGATTTTTTGATGAAAAAGATATTAAATTATTTTTTAATAATTTTGAAATTGCTTATATGCAAGAAAAAAGTCTTGATAGATTTTTTAATATAGAGAAAAAAATATATGAAATACATTTATTAAATACTAGATAAATAAATGTAGGGGCGGGCCTTGTGTCCGCCCGTGCTCCAAAGAAATTGCTGAATGTTATAATTAATAACAATAAATTTAAATTTTATTATAGGGTATTCCTATAAAGCACGGACGACCAATGGTCGCCCCTACAAATATATGATATAATTATTCCATATGAATACGAAAGGTGCGTGATATAAATTTATGATAGATTTAGAAGAAAATAAAAGCTTACTTATTGAATTAGAAAAGAAAATAATAACAATAGGTGATTCACTTTGACATTTCTAAATTAGAACAAGAAATAAAAGAACTAGAAGAACAAGTTAATCAACCTGATTTTTGGAATGATTCAGAAAAATCTACACCTATTATTACTAAATTAAAACGTTTACAAAATAAATTAGCTTCTTATAATAAACTATTAGAAGATTTAACTAATTTAAAGGAATTAAATGAATTATTATTATTAGATAATGATGAAGAGCTAGGTAAACAACTATTAACTAGTTCTACAGATATCCAAAATAAAATAGAAAAACTAGAATTAGAAACTCTACTTTCTGGAAAATATGATAAAAATAATGCTATTATAACACTTCATCCTGGGGCTGGTGGAACTGAGTCACAAGATTGGGCTCAAATGTTGTATAGAATGTATACAAGATGGGCGAGCAACAATGGTTTCACAGTAAAAGAATTGGATTTCTTGGAAGGTGATGAAGCTGGTATAAAAAGTGTTACAGCTTTAGTTAGTGGTGAAAATGCTTATGGATATTTAAAATGTGAAAAAGGTGTTCACAGACTTGTTAGAATATCACCTTTTGACAGCGGTGGTCGAAGACATACATCATTTGCATCATTAGAAGTTTTACCTGAAATTACAGATGATATAGAAATTGAAATTAATTCAGATGACTTAAGAATAGATACATTTAGAGCATCTGGAGCAGGGGGACAGCATATTAATAAAACTGATTCTGCAATAAGAATAACTCATATTCCAACAAATATTGTTGTATCTTGTCAGTCAGAGAGGTCTCAAACTCAAAATAAAGAAACTGCAATGAAAATGTTGAAATCTAAATTATTAGAATTAAAAGAAAAAGAACAAAAAGAAAAAATAGAGGATTTAAAAGGAGTTCAACATGATATAGCTTGGGGAAGTCAAATTCGTTCATATGTATTTTGTCCGTATACAATGGTAAAAGACCATAGAACTAATTACGAAGTTGGAAATGTTGAAGGTGTCATGGATGGCGATATTAATGGATTTATAGAAGAATATTTAAAACAAATGGTAAAAAAATAGGAGGAAACATATTTATATATTGTTTATATAATATAATAAGGCGCAAATTAACTATATTTAAAATTAGATATTGTTAATACAAATAAAAAAAAGAGGTGCTATTTTATGGGAATAGTTGTACAAAAATTTGGAGGAAGTTCTGTTTCAAATACTGAAAATTTATATAAAGTTTGTAAACATATTACAGAGGAATATGATAAAGGAAATAATGTTGTAGTAGTTGTTTCTGCTCAAGGTAAAACAACTGATAGACTAATTAATGAAGAAAGTGAAATAACAAATGAGCCTAGTTTAAGAGAACATGATGTTCTAGTTTCTGTAGGAGAACAAATTTCAGCAGCAAAATTAGTTATGTGTTTAAATAAATTAAATTATAAAGCCATATCATTTATGGGATGGCAATTACCGATATATACTAACCAAAATTATGGAGATGCAAAAATCGTTACTATTAATACAAGAAAAATTAGAGAAGCTTTTGAAGAAAAAAAAATAGTTGTTGTTGCTGGATTTCAAGGAATTACTGAAAATGGAGATATAACTACATTAGGTAGAGGCGGTTCTGATACAAGTGCAGTAGCGTTAGCAGCATTTTTAAAAGCTGAAAAAGCATATATATTTACTGATGTTGATGGGGTTTATTCTGATGACCCTAATAAAAATAAAAATGCTATAAAATATGAACAGCTATCATATAATGAAATGCTTGATATGGCTAATAATGGAGCAAAGGTATTGCATAATAAGAGTGTAGAATTTGCAAAACATTATCAAGTTCCAATTGTTGTAAAATCAACATTTAAAAATGGGGAAGGGACAATAATTAAATAGGATTGTAGGGGCGGCTATCAGCCGTCCGATTTTATTTGTTTTAAACAAATAGTTTATAAAACCATAATTTGACATATTTAACATAAAATGATATTATACTTGCACATGCACATTGAAAAAAAGATAGCTTGAAAGTTATCTCATAAGTTTGTTTTTTAGTTATTCTATTTTCATGTGCTCAAATAGTACATTACAGAAAGGACAGAATTAAAATGGCAAAAAAAGATGTTCTTAGAATTGTCATCGAAGATGGTAAATTCAAGAGCGGCACAGAAGTCTTAACAGACAAACCATTTAAAGTTTCGCCAACAAAATTTTCTAAGACTGGCTGGAAATGCGAAATTCTTGCAGACAAATCACTTAAATGTGTCTGTGAAGAAAAACGAGTCGATGGAAAGCATTCTATTGAATATGTTATTGACTCAAACGGAGATTCAAAGCTGACTTTGAAAATTCCTGGCAAAGGAACAAAAGTATTGGCAGAAGGGAATGTTTTTATAAAAGCCAATAGTCTCACAAACGGCACATTGCGTTTATCAAAAAACAACGAGCTTCATAATCGAATTGCATTTTTTATTGAAGCTTAAGAAAACCACTTAATTGAAAGGATGATAAAACATGTTCCAGCAAGGCTATTTATATGTATCGGTTGCTGATGGAATGTTTGGCAAGTATTATGTTGGCAAAAATGATCCACCTGTTGACCAAACAATTGAAGCAAAAACTTTTTCCCTTAAAGGATGGAAGGGCACAATAAAAGACGATAATACTATTGAATGTATTTCCACGGAAAGAGTAAAAGGTGAATTGCATACTTTACGAATTGTAATTTATCCTAATGGTTTTTTTAAAGCTACACTTAAAGCTCCTAATAAACCAATAACAACATTTTACAAGACAAGAATTAAAACACCTTTTGTTGGTTGGTTAACACTTTCATTAAACCCTAAAATCTTTCAAAGAGGGACAGAGACCTGGTCCCGTTTTGTAAATTCAATAATTTAATAACAAAAAACAAATCTTATGTAAAAACTCAAAGAGGCGGGATTCTATATTAGAACCAGCCTCTTTGTTTTATTAACTTTTTAGTTCTAAAATAGACAACCTCTGAATATATTTAATATATAAGTTTTAAGGAGGAATTTCATATGTTAATTGAGGAGAGAAAGCAAAATATAAATTCAAATATTATTCAAAATTTAATTTTAGAGAATAGAGAAAAATTAACAATTACAGGAGTATTAGATGTTTTAAGTTTTGACGACCAAGTAGTTATTGTAGAAACTGATTTAGGCTTGTTAAATGTAAAAGGTGAAGGTTTAAGAATTAATAAATTAAGCATTGATACCTCTGAAGTAATTGTAGAAGGGGAAATCTATAATTTAGCATATTCAGATAAAAAGAATGATAAAACCAAAGAATCTTTGCTTGGTAAAATTTTTAAATAATAAGGTGTAAAAAAATGAATTCAGATGTTTATATATTTTTTATTTTCATTTTAGTAGGATTCATAATTGGAATTCTATTTGATATTTTTAGAATTTTAAGGAGAAGTTTTAAAACTAAAGATATAATTACATATTTGCAAGATATTTTATTTTGGTTAATTACAGGTACCCTAATATTATATACTACTTTTAAATTTAATAATCGGAGAACTTAGATTTTTCTTATTTTTAGGCATGTTTATAGGATTTATTATATATATCATAACTTTTAGTAAAATTTTTATTTCTTTAAATGTTAAGATTATTCTATTTATAAAAAAAGTAGTAAATATAATAATTATCAAACCTATAATATTTATTTTTAATTTTTTTAATAAGAGCTTAAAGAAACCAATATATTTTATTTTTGTCAATATAAGAAGAATGTTGTCGAAAATCAATTTAAAATCATTAAAATTCAATAAAAACGATAAAAATAAAGATTTTCAGAAGGATTTAATATAATTTTGTTGAATAATATTATTAGATGTATTATATTATATTACTTAAGGAGTAGAGAAAATACAAATGAAAAAATTAGTAAAAAAAATTGTTATAGTATCTATATTTATATATATATTATGTATTTTTATAAATCAACAAAAGACTTTAAATTCATACAAATCAACTCAAGCATATTATCATGAACAAATAGAAGAACAAAGTGAATATCAAAAAAAATTAGAAGAAACAAAAACAAATATAAATTCTAAAGAATATATTGAAAAAATGGCAAGAGAAAAACTTGACATGTATTTGCCAAATGAAACAGTATATGTCGATGTTGAAAAATAAATTTAGGTAGGTTTTTACCTACCTTATATTTTGATTTCTTAAATTTCTAAAATTTTCCAAATGATTTAAAATAATAAAATTAAATAGGGGGCAAAATTCATGGATTTAAATGAATTATCTTTAACAGAACTTAAAGAAATAGCTAAAGAAAAAAATTTAAAAAACATCTCAAAATTAAAAAAAGAAGAGTTAATTAATGAACTTTCAAATTTAGAAACAATTCAAGAATCTTCTGAAACTATATCTAATGTTGAAGAAGGATACAAATTAAGTGAAGGAGATGAAATAGTTGAGGGTATTTTAGAGGTTCTACCTGATGGGTATGGATTCCTAAGAGGTGATAATTACTTACCTACACCTAAAGATGTATATGTATCTCCTGTACAAATAAAACGTTTCAGATTAAATACTGGTGATATTTTAAAAGGAATAAAAAGAACTCCTAAAGACGGAGAAAAATTTCCAGCACTAATTTATGTAGGAGAAGTGAATGGACAACATCCTGAAAACGCTATGAAAAGACGTTCTTTTGATGATTTAACTCCTATATATCCAAATAAAAGATTAAAATTAGAAACTAATAATTCAGAATATACAATGAGACTTATGGATTTACTTTCACCAATAGGTAAGGGACAAAGAGGAATGATTGTTGCTCCACCTAAAGCAGGTAAAACTACAATTTTGAAAAAAATAGCAAATAGTATAACTGCAAACAATCCTGAGGTAGAACTTATAGTTTTATTAATAGATGAAAGACCAGAAGAAGTTACAGATATGAGAAGGTCTATCAATGGACATGTTATATATTCAACATTTGATGAATTACCTGAACATCATGTAAAAGTTGCTGAAATGGTATTAGAAAGAGCTAAAAGATTAACTGAGCAAAAGAAAGATGTTGTAATATTACTAGATAGTATTACAAGATTAGCAAGAGCTTATAACTTAGTAATACCAAGCTCTGGAAGAACACTTTCAGGTGGTTTAGACCCTACAGCACTACACAAGCCTAAACGTTTCTTTGGTGCAGCAAGAAATACTGAAGATGCAGGAAGTTTAACAATACTTGCTACAGCACTTGTTGAAACAGGAAGTAGAATGGATGACGTTATATTTGAAGAATTTAAAGGAACAGGAAACATGGAAGTTCACTTAGATAGAAAACTTTCTGAAAAGAGAATTTTCCCTGCAATTGATATAAATAAATCTGGAACTCGTAGAGAAGATTTACTATTATCTGAAGAAGAATTAGATACAGTGTTTAACTTAAGAAAATCAATGGCAAATATGAATATTCAAGAAATGACAGAACAACTAATTGACCAAATTATAAACACAAAAAATAATGAGGAATTTATACAAAAAATGAAGGTGTTTTTTAAATTATAAAATTTAATTCGTAGGGGCGACCATTGGTCGTCCGTTTCTTGTTGACTTTTACTTATGACAATGCTATAATTTTAGTGTTAGGCGACATAAATCGTCAAATAAAATAAGAAAGGAGTAACTAAAGATGGTAAAATTAGTAATATTACTAATTATAATTTTGCTTATTTTTCTTTCTAATGTTCCAAGTATAAAAAATATGTTATCAAAGAAGCCACAAAAAACAAAAAAAGCTCGTAGAGTTCATGAAGTAAAAGAAAAAAGAGATTGGGGGAATTTTTCAATGAAAAAATATAAAAATTTAATAATTGTTTTAATAATAGTAATTTTACTTTTAATAGTTTTATTTGCAAGTATAAAAACTGTACCAACTGGTTCTGTTGGTGTTAAAACAAGATTTGGAGCTGTTCAAGATTCTGTAATCACAGAAGGTATAAATTTAAAAGTACCATTTATTGAAAAAATAGTTTTAATAAATTGCAAAACTCAAAAAATAGAAATAACTTCTGAAAGTAGTACTAAAGACATGCAAACAGTAAATGTTACAATAGCTGTTAACTATAATGTAAATAAAGATACTGCAAATTCATTATATCAAGAAGTTGGTTTAAATTACGAAGATGTTATAATTCAACCTGCTATGCTAGAAAGTATTAAGGCAACAATGGCTCAATATACTGCTGAAGAATTAATTACAAAGAGAAGTGAAGTAAGTGAACAAATAAAAGCTACATTAATAAGCAAAATTTCAAGTAGAGGATTTACTGTTACTGGATTTAATACAACAGATATTAATTTCTCAGATGCATATAATCAGGCAATAGAACAAAAAGCAGTTGCACAACAACAAGTTGAAACAGCTAAAGCGAACTTAGAAAAACAACAAATTGAAAATCAAAAAAGAATCTCTGTAGCAGAAGCAGATGCTAAAGTTATGGAATTACAAAATTCTCAAATAACAGAAAATACTTTAAGATTAAAAGAATTAGAAAATGAAGAAAAATATATAGAAAAATGGAATGGTTCTATGCCAAGTACAATGTTAAGCGACGGTGTTTCAGCAATGTTTGGAGTTAACTAATTACATAAAAAATAGAGAAGAGGAGGACGAATAAAAAATTCGTCCTTTTTTATGTAATAGGAAAGTTCTACTTTCCTTTTACATAAAATGCTATAATCGCTATTGCCTGTTGAGACTTCCTCATTACATTCGGAAGCTCAAATCGGCGAGAAGAAAAGTGTGGCAAAGCCACTTTTCTTGTATTAATTATTCTAATATTCACTTTCAGACATAACTTCAATAATTGTCTGTTTTATCATTTCAATATCCTCATCATAATTTTCTTTTACTTCTATATGTAGTAATTTAATATTTACGCTTTCAAACAATTCATTTAAAAAATCATCTCTTTTTTTTCTAGTTTCTGAATTATGCGTTGTATCATCTAATTCTATACAAACTCTTGCTCTACAACTTTTTTTATCAGCAATAACAAAATCAATGCTTTTACTTTTTATTTTATTAAATTCTTCATAATTATACTTTTTATATTTTGTTTCAATTAAACTATATAAACTTACTTGTGTAAGTAGATTCAAATCCATTGCATCAATTAATTTTTGTAATTCTTTAAAGAAATTTAATTCATTAAGAGATATTATATATCTTTTTGCATTATATTTTTCTTCACAATAATTCATAGGAAAGCCTCCTTTTAATAATTTTAACATATATTTTTATTTCTCATTGTCGTAATTTGTCGAAAATATATTAATTAGTTATTAGTAGAATAGAGGAGCAGGGATATAATTGTTATATACAATATCTTTTACGAAATTAAATTCTCAGAAATTGTAAATTATAAATTTTTTGCAAAAAAAGTTATAATTAAATTTTGAAATATATTCAAAATAAAAAGAATAAAAAAATCCTAAAGAAAAATCAAATCATATTCTAGTAAAAATATTTA
>SVGD01000024.1 GCA_015056485.1 Clostridiales bacterium | reverse complement strand
ATAATTCCAAAGTTTGCAGGATGTCAAAATGGCATTGATTGGTTTAAAGCAATGGGACAGTGGAAAGAAAAAGGTTATATTCCAAGAGAGGGCGATATAATATTCTTTGACTGGGAAGTAGATGGTAGTGTTAATCACGTTGGTATTGTAGAAAAAGTAGAAAACGGCAAAGTTTATACAGTAGAGGGAAATTCTACTGATGATATGTGCCGACAAAAAGAATATAGTATAAATAGTCAATATATATTTGGTTATGGAACACCTGCATATTAATTTGAAAATCAGGCATTATATTAATGTCTGGTTTTCATATTTTTAATTCAGCGATACCACCTCGTGTTTATATTTTGCTTAAAAATATAAACTAGAAATGGTGGTGTTAGTTATGAAAAGTAATATTAGAAAAATATTAAGTGAAAATATTAAATATTATAGATTTAAAATGAGATACACACAAGAAACTTTGGCAGAAAAAACAGATTTAAGTGCTAGATATATAAGTGATATAGAAAATGAAAATGGAAATATCCCAATAGATACATTAGAAAACATAGCTAATATTTTAAAAGTTGAGCCATATATGTTATTAAAAGAAACAAAACATAAAAAGATACCTAAAAGAGTCAATATGAAAAATTGATTTTTTTATTGAACTGACATTTCTATATTTTTTGGGGCAAATTGTAGAAAAAAATTTCTTTTTGTATTATAATGAATAATAGGAGGAGAAATAAAATGAAAAAGAAAAATATAGTTATGGTTATCATTGTTGTAATTATTTTACTAATATTGATAATTTTAGGTTTTAATAAATTTAATGAATCGAATTTTAAACAATACGATTTAAATTATGAAGAATTAGAAGAAGATATTAAATCTATAAAGAAAAGTGGGAAAATAATAAACGCAAAATATATTGCTTCAGAATATGATACATCTCCTAGTTATCAAGGTGATGGTTATGTTATTACTCAAATATATGGTGGAGATGCAAACGAATTTGTTATTTATCATGAGGGTAAAGTTATTTGGGAATATGTATATAAAATTCCTTTAACAAATTAAGACTATTATACGAGGAGTGATAAGAATGAAAAATGAAAAGAAATATAAAAATGGATTAGGAATTGCATCGTTAATATTATTTTTAATTGGGATTATAGTCTTAGGATTAGGTGTTCTATTTAAACATCTTGATGGCTCTGAATATAGTGGATTTTTTATAGTGTTTGCTATATTCTTTGCAGGTGTTCCGTTTCTGGTTAGTGGAGTGTTGTCAATTATCAATATTTGTAATTATTATTCTAAAAAAAGCACTATTAAATGTAATAAGTTTTTCTTAATATTTGATTGGTTTGTTATAGCAATTACAATAGTGCCTTATGCTTGTATTCAAATCTATAATATAATATTATTTATAATAAATATGATAGGATGGTAAAAATGAAAAAAGAAACTAAAAAATTAGAAAATACAATTATAAATAATGTAGAGGTAGAAACGATAGAAACAACACCAGAAGATGGTTTTGTACACGATAGTGTAATTAGACCAACAAAAATGCAACATTATGGAAAAGATAATACAATGTATCATAAAGGTTATTCAAAAACATTTACATATACTACAAATGATCCAAGAATAACAAGACCATTTATTAAAATAATGTGTGGAATATTTTTGGCAATTGGATTAGTAATGTTGTTATTATTTAGAGATATATTTTTTGGAATTATATTTATATCGGTGTCTATATTTACATATTTTAAAGCAAATAAGGATATAGATAAAGTAGCAGAAGAATTAAAACAGCAAGGTAAAGATGTGACAATAGATTCGAAAGAAGAGGCAGAACAAATAAAAAACGAATTTGTTGGTACAATTAAAGGTGGTATGAACGATGCAATATCAAGCACTTTTACAAAAAATAATTTTAAGTGGTTTATAAAAGCAAGTTTACCAATTTATGCTATTGTGGTTATTCTTGCAAGTTTATTATTAGGTATTTTTGTAAATGTATTTTTAGGATTATTTATCTTTGGATTATTAACAATAGGTGGATTTCTTTACTTTTTTATATTATCTAAAATATTTAAACATTAAAAATTATAAAGACATATTATTTGAATTGACAAATAGTATGTTTTTTTATTGAACTGACATTTCTACATTTTTTTTGTAAAATATGCTTGAAATAATAATTTTTATGGTATAATTGATAATAGGGAAAGGAGTATGATTTATGTATTGTTCAAAATGTGGAACACAAAATGACACAAACAATAATTTTTGTCAAAAATGTGGAGGGGTGTTAGAAAAAAATAATTTTGTAAATATGAGTGAAAATAATATAAATAATAATTATCAGCCTCAACAAGTAACAGGTTATCAACCAACTGAAATGAAAGTAGAGAGTCAAAATACATTTAATAGTCAGCAACAAAATCAAAATGCAGCAAGTTATAATAACAATGAAAAGAAATCAAATAAATTGGGAGTAGTTTCTTTAATTTTAGGTATAATTTCTTTTCTTACTTCATTAGTTTTCTTAATATCTATACCAACAGGTGTTACTGGATTGATATTGGGAATTAAGAGCAAAGTAAAAAATGGTGTAAGTAAAGCAGGTATAGTTTTAAGTATTATAGGTCTTGCTTTAACTGGTTTATTTATTGCCATTGCAACATTGTTACCAAGTAGTAATACATATTATGGAGATGGATATAGTTTAGAGTATGATAGAAATTGGTCAATAACAACTTTATCTGGTGGACAAGAGGCTTTCCAATATCAAAATGAAAAATCATTTTTAGCACCTATTGGAAAGAGTGCATTATCAGATTCAACATCTAATTTTGATACACTTTCTGGTCAAAAAGAATTGTATCAAGCGTTTTATGATTATTGGAATAATGAAAGCAGTAATAGTAGTACATTAAAAGTTTTTAATGGAAGTAATGGATTTAGTGAATTAACTGATGATATTTATTATGCTACATATACTTATGGTGTTTCTGCTACAAAGATTAGAGGTAAATATATTTTACTTGTATCTACTGAAAAGAATGCAGTATTATCATTTATGACTAATGCGAGTGAAAATGTAGAAGATAATGATAGAAAAGCATTAGAATTGTTAAAAAATATAAATATATATGAACAAACTTCTACAAAACCAGACAATAATTCAGATGATAATGTGATTTATGATGATGATTTGTATAACTCATTAAATTCTTTAAGAAATTGGAATAGATATTCAGAATTAAGAACAGGGAATTTAGGTAAAGTTAAATCAATAAATGGTGGTTGGAGAATTTTAAGTGACTCAGAAACTTATTGGAAATTTGAAAACGGACAATTTTGGTGGTATAAGTCTGTTAATGATTTAAATGATAATTACTGGTATGGTACAACTCAAGTATTAACTGGTAAAGCAGGATTGACAGTAGCCGGTATAGATGAAAGCAAATTAGATACAATAGTTTCTAATAGTTCTGGAAATGTAACAGTAAATGATGTATATACAATCGTTTGCACACCAACTAAAATTATTTCTGGTGGTGTTGATAAAAGCGATACTAATATACCAGAAGGAACAACTTGGACTTATGTATGGATATTAGTAGATCACGGAGCAGAGGGAATAGAAGCTCAAGTTCTTAATACAGGAAATTATGATACAAGTTATTATGTTAAAATAGCAGATTAGAAAGGAAGATGTTTATATGTATTGTTCAAAATGTGGAAATAACAACAATGAAAATAACGAATATTGTGTTAAATGTGGAAATAAATTAAATATTGAAACAAATAATTCAAATTTACTTTTAAACAAAAAAACATTTTTAATTCTTTCTATAATATCTTTAATTATACCTTTTGGAGTATATGTATCAGATATAATTTTACAAACACCATCTATATATGGCAGTGAATTTGATTTTATTACTGCAGTATTGTTATTTATTGTAGTGGCAGTAATATCAGTTCCTAGTTTAGTTTTGATGATTTTGAACATTATTAGTTCAAGTAAAAAACAAAACACAAAAGGTTTAGTAATTGCAGAATTGGTTTTTGTTTGTATTAACTTGTTAATGGTAATATGGCTTGGTTTTCCTAGTCAAGAAAGTTTACCAACAAAAATAGGATTTATATTAGGTTTAATTATTTCATTGGCTATGGCAACAGGGTATATAACAAAACTAATAAGAAAAAAATACTAATTAAAAATTCCACTTATTAAAAGTGGAGTTTCTTTTTTTATATAGAACTTGCAGTTCTATATTTTTTTGGGAATATTATTATAATTATTGCATTATTTTGTCTAAAAATATATTATTATAAAGTAAACTATGGTATAATAAAATAGGTAATTTAGATTAAAGTTGGTTATGTTTAAAGAGAAAAATCAAAATGAATTATTACTAACTTTAAAGTTAGTTTTTTATTGGAGGAAAAATGAAAAAGGAAATACTATATATAATTTTTAGACCTATATTTACATTTATATTTAAGATATATTATAATCCTACAATTATAAATAAAGAATATATACCTAAAAAAGGTGCTGCAGTTATAGCAGGAAATCATAAACACGCATTAGATCCTATTTTAGTAGATGTATGCACAAAGAGAGTAGTACATACACTTGCAAAAAAAGATTTACACGACGGAAAATTTGGTTGGTTTTTTAGAGCAATAGGTACAATACCAGTAGATTTAAAAGCAAAGCATAATAAACAATCATTAACAACTGCAATAGATTATTTGAAAAAGGATTCTTTAATAAATGTATCACCAGAGGCAAAAAGAAATTATACAAAAGAAATATTATTACCATTTAAAGTTGGTGCAGTTGTAATGGCACAAAGAACAAATTGTAAAATAGTTCCTTACTCAATAACAGGAGATTATAAATTTAGAAGTAAGAATTTAAAAATAACATTTGGTAAGCCGTTAGATGTTTCTAAAATGACAGTTGAAGAAGCAAATGAGTTACTATTTAATAAAGTGAAAAAATTATTGATAGATGCAGGAAAGTAGTGAATATATATGAAAAGTAGTAAAGTAAAAACTCCGTGGTATGATTTTTATGATGGAGTTAAACCTCATTTAGAATATCCAGATATTTCTATATATAATATGTTAGAAGATTCAATGAAAAATCGTGAGGATTATATTAGTTATAATTATTATGGAACAAAAAAGACATATAAAGAATTTATTGCACAAATAGATAAATGTGCAAGAGCTTTAAAAAGTTTAGGAATTAAAGCAACAGAAAGAGTTAGTATCTGTATGCCAAATACACCAGAGGCAATAATTGCATTTTATGCTATAAATAAGATAGGTGCAGTTGCTAATATGATTCATCCGTTATCAGCAGAAAATGAGATTAAATATTTTTTAAATATTTCTAAAAGTAAATATGTAATAGCAATAGATATTGCATTTAATAAGATAAATCATATTGCAAATGATACAAATTTAAAAAAGTGTATTGTTGTATCAGCAAAAAATTCAATGCCTATGTATCTTAAAATAGGATACCAACTGACAAAAGGAAGAAAAATAAAATTAGAAAAAAGTGATTTGAATTTATCTTGGAATGATTTTATTAAATTAGGAGAAAATTACAATAAAAAAATAAAAAGTGATTTTAAAGGAAATAATGTTGCAGCAATTTTATATAGTGGTGGAACAACAGGGTATCCAAAAGGAATAGAATTAACTAACTTAAACTTTAACGCTTTGGCAATTCAAAGTTTTGAAGCCTGTCAGTGTTTAAAAGAAAAGGATAAAGTATTATCAATAATGCCGGTATTTCACGGATTTGGACTTGGGATTTGCATACATACTGTTCAATATTTTGGTGGAACAAGTATATTATTACCACAATTTAGTGCAAAGACATTTGATAAATTATTGAAAAAATATAAGCCAAATATAATAGCAGGTGTACCTACTTTGTATGAGGCACTGTTGAAAAACAAAAATTTAGATGGATATGATTTATCATTTTTAAAATGTGTTATTTCAGGTGGGGATTCTCTTTCTATTAGTTTGAAAGAAAAAGTTGATACATTTTTGAAAGAACACGGTGCTAACATTCAAATAAGAGAGGGATATGGACTAACAGAATGCGTTACCGGAAGTTGTTTGACTCCAATGAATTATTATAGAAAAGGAAGTATAGGAATTCCATATCCAGATACATATTATAAAATTGTTAAACCTAATACAGAGGAAGAATTACCTTTTGGAGAAGAAGGAGAAATATTGATTAGTGGTCCTTCTGTTATGAAAGGATATTTGGATGATGAAAAAGAAACTAAACTAACGTTAAGAAAACATAAAGATGGTTTAACTTGGATGTACACAGGAGATTTAGGTTATATGGATAAAGATGGATTTATCTATTTTAAACAAAGGTTAAAAAGAATAATAATAAGTTCTGGATATTGTCTGTATCCACAATACATAGAAAATATTATTGATTCACATCCAAAAGTTCTTATGTCTTGTGTAATTGGAATAGATCATCCTTATAAAGTTCAAGTTGCAAAGGCATTTATTGTATTAAGAAATGGTTATACTGCTGATGATGAATTATTAAAAGAAATAAAAGAACATTGCGAGAAAAATTTGGCACGATATTCGTGGCCAACTGAATATGAATTTAGAAGTGAATTGCCTAAAACATTGGTAGGGAAAATAGCATATTCTAAACTTGAAGAAGAAGAAAGGGGTAAAAATGAAAACAAATAAATTAACAGTTCTTCTTATTCATCCAGAAATTTCAAGAACTAAATATAATTTTGTTGGAATAATTGAAAATGAATGTTTAGAACTTGAATATATTTCTGCACTTTTAAAAGAAAAAGGTCATAATGTGGAAATATATGATGGACAAGTAGAAAAGAAAACTGTAACAACAAAAATAAAAGAATGTAATCCCGATATTGTATATGTATGTGGTAGAACAAGACAAGAAAACTTTATGCTAGAATATTGTAATGAAGCAAAAAAATACAACAAAGAAATAATAACAATAATTGGTGGTTTACACGCACAATTATGTTATGAAAGAATGTATAAAGACTTCGTAGATTACATTTTAACAACTTTTGATATATATAAAATATTAGATATAATAGATTATCATTTTAGTAATAAAAAGGTTGATTTAGATAACATAGAGGGCATTTGTTATAAAAAAGATAATTCTTGGGTAAAGAATAAACAATGTGCTTTTGATATAAATAAATTACCTTTACCAGATAGAACATATTTTTATGAACATCCTAAAAATTATAGATATTTGGAATTAGAACATTCAGCTTGGGTAAGAACTGCTTATTGTTGTCCATATCGTTGTAAATTTTGCCATAGAAATAAAATGAATATGGGAAAATATGTATGTAGAGATATTAAAGATGTAGTAGAAGAAATTAAAAATATTAAATCAGATAATATCTATATTGTAGATGATGACTTTTTATTTAATAAAGACAGATTATACGAGTTTATTAAATTGATAAGAGAAAAAAATATTAAAAAGAAATATATTTGCTATGGTAGATCAGACTTTATTGCTAAAAATGAAGAACTAATGTCTGAATTAAAAAATATTGGATTATACTATGTTTTAGTTGGTTTAGAGGCAATAAATGATAATCAACTTCTAGACTACAATAAAAACTCTAATGTTACAAACAATGTAAAAAGTATAGAGATTTGCAATAAACTAGGTATAAATATAATGGGAATGTTTATTGTGGATTTAGATTATACACCAAAGGATTTTAAAATATTGTATAAATGGATTAAAAATCATAACCTAAAACATATTGCTATATCTATATTTACACCAGAGATGGGAATAGAAACTTATGAAATGTATAAAGATAGACTTATTACAGACAATCCATCACATTGGGATTATTTACATTTAGTTGCCAAGCCTACTAAAATGAGTGTAAAAAGATATTATTTTAATTATTATAAATTACTTATTAAATTGTTTTTGAAAGCCAAAAGAGAGGGAGTTTATGATTTTATAGACTATGGGGACTATATAATGTCATTTGTTAAAAATATCTTTAAAACGAAAAGGAGTAATGATGATGAATAAGAAACAAGAAACAGAAAATAAAGTAAAAAAAATAATTCCTAGTAAATTAGAAACAGGATTTCAACAATTATTATATAAAACAATAGGAAAACATATTCCAAAAAGTATGACACCAAATCAAGTGACTTTAATAGGTGCAATAGGTGGTTTAATTGGAATTATATGTGCATTTTTATCAAAAATAAATCCATTATTTTTAATAGGAACAATATTTGGACTTTTATGCCATTTGATTTGTGATGATTTAGATGGTTATGTTGCTAGAACGAGAAATATGACTTCTACTGCTGGGGGATATTTTGATTTATTAACTGATATATTACATATAACATATTTAATAATTGCACTTGCATTTGCAGGATTTGTAAGTTTTGAAATTTCAATATTTTTAGTTCCAGTATATGCTTTAATTATTTTTACTGCTATGAACTATATATTATATTTAAAAGAATTTTTATTTCCAAGATTAGGACCGATAGAAACACATTTGTTTTTTGTGGTTTTATGTATTGGTAGTATGGTATTAGGAACAAATGATATTATAAATATAAATGGTTTTGGATTAAAGTTTGCAGATGTTGTATTTATAGTAGGTGGAATTCCTATGTATTATGAAATGATTAGGTTACAAATTCAATTATTTAAAAGGTTAAGTAAAAAAGATGAAGAAGAAAGAAAATCAAAATAATTATATTTATGTTGTTTTAGTTAAAGCACTAACAGGATTAGGAAAGTTTGCTAGATTAACTAGCAAGTATGACTATACTCATATTGCCGTTTGTTTAGATGAGAATTTAGATAAATTTTATACTTTTTCCAGAAGAAAACATTATTCTCCTTTTGATTGTGGCTATATGGTAGAAACATTAGATTGTTATGCTTTTGGTAAAAATAAAAATGTAAAGTTAAAAATTTTTAAAGTGCCAGTATCAAAAGTAAATAAAGAAAAAATAGAAGAATATATAAATAAAGTATCTAACGATTCAAGCTATTTATTTAACTTCTATTCTATGATTACAATGTCAATTTGTCACGGATTTAAAGTTTATAAAGCACATAATTGTATGTCTTTTGTTAGTGAAATTATAGAGTTATCAGAGGCAGTTAATATGTCAAAGCCTTATTATAAATACAATATTAAGGAAATAGATGAATTGCTATCTGAATATTTATATAAGGAAGATTTTTTTGAAAAGAAAAAGATAGAAACGAAAGACTATATGAATTATGTTGGGTTAATAAAAAACACCTTCTATTTTATAAAATTGAATAGCAAACTTATTTATAGAATAATAGCGAAAGGAAAAGAGAAAGATGAAAAGTAATTCTAAAAAATTTACAGAATATGCTTGGAAAATGCTTTTGAGTTTTGGCTTTGTATATTTATTTTTCTATAATGGAAGACAAAATATCAATTTGGTAATGACTCAAATGGCAGAAGATTTTGGATCAACAACAACTGCTATTGGTGTTATTTCATCTTCGCTATTCTGGTGTTATGCTTTTGGGCAATTAGTCAACGGAAGACTTGGTGCATATTTTGGATATAAGAAATTTATGATAATTGGCATTGTAATGTCCACTATTATGAATATTTTAATTTCATTTCAAAGTTCAATATTAGTAATATCTATACTTTGGGGATTAAATGGTTATTTTCAATCTATGGTTTGGGCAAATGGAATAGGAGTTTTAAACAAATGGTGGACAAAAGAAAAAAGAGGATTTGCGACAGGTATTGCAACGGCTTTTTCTGGTTTAGCACAAGTTGTTACATATTTAAGTGTATCATTATGTATAGGATTATTCCCAGAATTAGGGTGGAGAGCAGGATTTAGATTTCCTATAATTCCAATTTTGTTTTTACTAATTCCATTTTGCTTATTATTTAAGGAAAAGCCAGAAGATGTTGGATTAAAGCCAATTATAAAAGAGAAAAATAAACAAGCTGAAAGAAAAAATTTCTTTTATCCTTACAAAAAACTTTTTAGCAAACCTAAAATGATTTTGTTTTGTATTATTTCTGCAATAGCAGGAATTGGAAGATATGGACTTTTAACTTGGATACCAACTTATTTTATGGAATCAATGGGACTTTCTATTAAAGAGGGAATATTCAGTTCAATTCTTTTGCCGATAGGACAAGCACTTGCAATGTTTGTATTTCCTTTTCTTACTGATAAATTATTTAAAGGTAAAAGAGAGCCAATGTTAGCGTTAGCATCAATTTTAACATTTATTAGTATGATTACTTTTCCGTTTATACATTCACAAAGTATAGCGTCAATAGTATTATTTATAGCAGGAATTTTCAGTATGATTACTGGTGTTATCTGGTCAGTAGCAGGAGATATAGGTGGTAGTGAATATTCATCAACTGCAACAGGCATACTAGATTGGTCTGTTTATATGGGGGCTGCAATTCAAGCATTTATATTTGGATTAGTAAAAGATACGTTTGGTTGGAGTGCGATTTTTATTACAATAGGATGTTTATATATTGTAATACTTGCTTTGACTATTGTATCAAGTAGAATTAAGGAGTGTGAACAAAAATGAAAGCAATAATATTTAATTCGGGATTAGGAAGTAGAATGGCAGGACTTACTGAAAATAATCCAAAATGTATGGTTAAATTATATAATCAAGAAACTATATTTGAAAGACAAATAAGAATACTTAGTGCTTGTGGAATAAAAGATTTTATCATTACAACCGGACCATTTAAAGAACAATTATATGAAGTAGCAAATAAATTTGAGAATTTAAATTTTCAGTTTGTTGCTAATGATGATTATAAAAATACTAATTATATTGTATCAATGAATAATGCTTATGATTATTTAGATGATGATGTATTGTTACTACACGGGGATTTAGTTTTCAATAAGAATTTAGTAATTAAGTTATTAAAAAATGAAAATAAATCTGTATGTCTTTATAATGAAAAAAAAGCATTGCCCGAAAAAGATTTTAAAGGAAGATTTAAAGATAATAAGTTATTAGAAGTATCAGTAAACATATTTGATAATGATTGTTATGCTTTTCAGCCGTTATATAAATTAGATAAAAAAGATTTACAATTATGGAAAGATAAAGTTGCTGAATTTGTTAAAAATGGAAATGTAAAGGTATATGCTGAAAATGCTTTAAATGAAATTACTGATAATATGAATATATATGGAATGTCATATAAAGATGATTACATAGATGAAATTGATAATGAAGAAGATTATAATAGAGTTTCTGCAGAAATAAAAGAATTTGATTATAAAGAACAAAGTATTTAATTCTAGAACTCACATTTCTACAATTTTTTTGCAGAAATTATAGAAAAAAATTTCTTTTTGTATTATAATGGATAATAGGAGGAGGATCATTATGAAAAAGAAAACTTTATTTATTGTTTTAGGGATAATTTTAGTTTTAGTAATCGGTGGAATTGCACTATTCTCATCTCTAAATAAAGAAAAAGAATCTATGACAGCTAGTGAATTCAAAACATTGATGGAGGGGAAAGGATTTGTTGTTTCAGATGCAACTAGCCAATTCTCACAATATGATTATGTTGAACAAGTTTATGTAGCAGCACCAAGTGATTATTCTTACAAAATTGAATTTTATGAACTTTCTGATGTTGAATATGCTACAATGTTTTACAATAACAACAAATCAATTTTTGAATCATCAAAAGGTAATGCATCAGGTGAAACAAGTGTAAGTATGAAAAATTATTCTAAATACTCTTTATCAACTGGTGGTAAATTCAAAGTTGTTTCAAGAATAGACAACACAGTTGTATATTTAAATGTAGATTCTAATAATAAAGATACAGTAAAAGATTTACTAGATGAATTAGGATATTAAAAATAATTACATTATTAAGGTAGAATAATTAGGTTATTCTACTTTAAATTTTTTATAATAAATAAAAGACTATTCATAATGAATTGAATAGTCTTTAATCTTCTATATTTTCTTCTAAAAACAAATCGCTATCAAAAAAATCCTTTTCTGAAATTTTTAATGTCTTGCATATTTGATGAATAACATAAGAACTTGGATTAGAAACCTTTAATGATAGCATATCTTGTAATGTAGATGGAGCAATGGCAGAAAGTTCTGCTAGTTTATTTGGAGTTATTTTATTTTTTTCACATAACTCATATATTCTTTTGCTAATTGCTTCTTTAAATAACAAAATATACACCTCATTTCTTTTACTAATATTTTAACGGAAATCCGTTAAAATTATGCACGGATATCCGTTGACTTTGAAATGAAGTGGTGCTATAATAGTAATATCAATTAAGCAGTACATTTTTTATATAGGTGTACTGTCTTTTTTTTAAAAAAACACTTGGGGAAATAGATTATTAAAAGGAGGAAATATGATAACTATTACTGACGGAAAAGAGAAATTTGTGATACGGAAAAATGAACTTTGGGAAAGGTTTGAATATTTAGAAGGAAAAGCTACAAAATTAAAATATGAATATTGGGCTATTGAATTATTATTTACTGAAAAAGAAGATGGATATTATGACAAAATAGTAAAATGTTATCCTAGTGGGGACTCTTATTTAGAAATATATGTAAATAAAGGCCTAACTAGAAAAAATGAAATTCTATTAAGTGATAAAGATTACAAGATTGTAAAAAAACTCTGGGACAATATGAATATAGATAATGATTATAGGAAAGAGGCTATGATGGATGTTGCATCAAGAATATTTGCTTATGAGTGTTATCAAAATTATGTGCTAGAACTTGATTATAAGGTAAAGTTAGATGAGATATTTAGAGATTGTGTAAGAATTGATTATCCGTATAAAAAGCATAAAAAGGAAATATATAAAAGAACAAAACAAATATTAAAAGATGTATATGGAGTAGAAAATATTATTTAGGAGGAATTAGGATGGAATTAGTTGTGGTTGTTTTAAGTGTATTTATTTTAATATGTTTTTGCTATATATCTGAATATGGAACAAAAACAAAAACAAAAATTGAAGAATTAAATAAAGAAATTGAAAGATTAAACAAAGAAGTTGAATTGAGAGATGTATATAAAAGAGAAGTAGAAAGAATAGAGTTTGATAAAGAAGTTAAAAGTATTGGAATTGAAAAAATGACTATAAGTAATAAGCATCAATATAGAGTCATTGGTAAAAAGAAACCCAAAATTTTAATTGGTGATTACAATTTGCAATCTGTAAGGAATACTTGTGGAGTTTTAATGAGAATGGGATTTGATGTTGATGTTGTAGAAACAGCAGAAGATATAATAGAGAGAGTAAAAAGTTTTATGCATTATGATCTTATTATTTCAAACAATGAATATTATGGCAGTAAGCATAAATCTAAAATTACCAATAGTTATCAATTATTAAACAAATTAAAAGAAATAGAAGATTTTAATACACCCGTAATTGTATTAACAGTATCTGACGATAGAGAAAAGTTTATATCTTATGGATTTAATGAATATATGCAGAAAATATTGGATGAAGAAAAAGTAATAGAAGTTTTCCCAAAAGTATTAAAAAAAATAAAATTTGAAACAATAGAAAAGCAATAAGTCTTTGAGATTTATTGCTTTTTTCTGCCTAATAACTCATCTATTGAGAAATATTTATATATTTGTGTTAGATTATATAGAAATGCAGTAGGAATTAAATTAACCGCATTTTCGTAATGAGCATAAGAGGCTTGTGTAGTATTTATTTTTTCGGCAACTTCTGTTTGTGTCATTTTATTGTGTTTTCTTAATAATCGTAAGTTTTTTGCAATTAGTTCTAAATCAATAATTAAAGGCTCATATTTTATATTAAATCTTGTTATACCAAATAAATAATCTAAACTATAACCATAATTATTTGAATATTCAATTAGTCTTTCTAATGGTATTGTATCTTTACCAGTTTCCCAGCCTGAAACAGTAGAGAAATGAACTGAAAAATAATCTGCAATATCCTTTTGTTTTAAATCTAATAATTCTCTGCTTTCTTTAAAGTTTTTAACAACCATTTTATTCATCACCTATAATAATTATTCCACTAACTTGTGGTAATATTATATTTCTAGGGGAAATAGACTAAAAAAGTATCATTTTTTGTTTTTTCTGCCATTTTTTGACAAAATTCGCGAAAAAAGTGTCGTATAATATTGCTAGAAATAAATCAATGCCAGGAAATAAGGTGAAAAAAATAAAAATGAAATAATTAAATATTCTAAATTAAATAGATGTAATAGTAGCAGTAAAATTTTCTATTAAAGATAGATTTTTTACTGCTTTTTTTAGAATAAAAATAAATACAAGTTTTGGGTAGTATTTTGACTTGTATAGACACTCACGAAAATTATAGGCATTGGATTGGAATGAGGTTTGCCTATGATTGTTTTAAAATACTACGGAGTGATACAAAATGAAATAAAAGTAAAAAAAGAAATTGTTTATGCAATAAGCGTACATAATTCTCTGAATAAGGGACTTATGTGCGCTTTTTTTGTTGCATCAAATGGACAAATAAAATGCCGTAGTCCACCTTTTATCAATTTGTTTAAAAAAATCAAATTGATAGGAGGAAAGAAAAATGGCAGAACGCCCTAAAAGAAGAAAAGATAAAGATAATCCATATACATTAGAAGTATGTGAAGAAAAAAATATTTACAAAGTATATTTTAAAGATGGACAAGGTTTAAATAGAAGTGTTGATATAACTAGGGAAGTTTATAAGGCACTAGATAAATTTGAATTAGAAGACATATCACACTTACATAAAGTAGATAAGTATGTTGATGGAAGAAGTATAGATAACACAGATTATACAGATATAATTTTATATAATTTAAAAAAATGTGATGATAAATCGTTAGAAGAAATGGTAGAAGAAAAACTAAAAAATGAAGAATTATATAAAGCAATCAACTTACTATCTGAAATTCAAAAAAGAAGATTAAAATTATATTATTTTGAAGATTTGACCTTACAAGAAATAGCAGATATAGAGGGATGTAGTGTTAAAAATGTTTTTAAGTCTATTGAACAAGCAAAGAACAAAATTGCAAAAAAATTAAAAAAATAAAAATTTAGGGGTAAAAAAACGCTCTTAAAGTGAGTATATGGTGAAAGGTAAAAAATATCTTTCACCATTTTTAATAAAAAATGGAATGTTCTTTGACAATTCAATATACATTCATCAAATACATTCCTGTTATTGATAGCACATTAGCAAGTACGCTTGGCGATAAAATGCTTGGCTATAAAATTAAGTAGCACTTAATCTGCGATGACAAATAACAGTATTAAAGATACTCCTGCCTAGCCACAGACTCAAGCAATGGGGGCAGTTTTGTGAGAACCACAAGAGGGTGGAATTCCCGTGAGATTGATTTAGCAATTCAATCGTTTGATGACTTCCCAATGTTGAGGGG
>SVGD01000007.1 GCA_015056485.1 Clostridiales bacterium | reverse complement strand
TGTTAATTCTATTTTAACATTCAAACATTTTTAACTCAACCGAAATGTAGTTTAGTTTAGTAAACCATTAGTTTAGTTGTTGTTTTATCAATAAAATTATAATCCTAACGATAAATTACTATTTATCATTTTAATTCTCCATTATTAAATTTATCATCATACTCTCGTATTTCTTCCTTATTTAACATAGGATCACTACTTACACCTTGTTTTATAATTTCTTTATTACGATATGTAAATGCAAAAATAACATTAGGCTCACTATTAAATTCTACAAAAATTCTCCATTCATTATAAGATAGTAATTTATTTAAAAATGAATGTTTTATTTCGATATTTGAAATATCTTCTTGCATATATCCTTTTGATTCTAAATAATCATAAGTTTTATTTTTTATAATATTTCCAACTATTAATTTGTAAAATAACATTATTGCTATAATTATAATTATTATAAATAAAATATATTTCTTTTTCATAAAATACTTCTCCCATAAATTACTAATTATAATTTATTTTTCTGAAAATTCTTTAATTTTCTTTTGACTTTCCCTCATAAAACCACCAAAAATTAAAGACCATAACATAGGAATAACTGCATAACCTGCATTATCTACTTTTTTCATAAAAACTAATATTGCTCCAACTATTGTTAATATAAAGAAAATTATTTGTAATGTTAAGAATATGTTTCTTTTAATTTGTTCTTTCTTTAAATCCATACTATCAACTCACTTCCAAAATATATTTTTTAGTATATTTAAACCATAAACAACATACCTAATAAAAGTAATGCAATAAAACCAACAGATAACCATTTTCCGACTTTTGCAAACAAGTCCTCTTTGTACTTAATTGCTAACACTAATGCAGGTATTAAAAATATAAATGTATAAAAAATTGTATAGTGTGTTCCACTTGCATTAGCACTATTAGACCAAGTTGGAATATTTAAAGTCGCTAATATACTATCTCCTAAACAAAATCCCATTATTTCAAAAGCCCAAAAGAAAGCTATTATCACTAATAATAAGGATAATGAACCTATACCTATTTTTTTATCTTTCATAAGATTACCTCACTTTCAAATTACTATTTTTAATTTTGCATATTAATTGTCCTTTGAATTTCTAATATATTTTTCTATTGAATTATATTCATCTGGAGATATTCTATATATACCATTGTAGGCTTGTTCGATATAATATTTATCATTCTTTTCATAAACAAATACTGTAGATGTTCCACTCTCTTTAAATTCAAAATCAATTTTTATATCATTATCTACATTTACTGGAGAATCTTGTAGGCTTTCTTGTTTTGTTACCCTTTTTACTCCATTTAAAACATCTATAAGGTCTTTTATTTCTTCAACATTATTAATTACAATGCTTTTTTCATTTTGCTTTAATGTTATATTGGATAAATCCTCTATTGCAGGTAAATTTAAGCAATAACTTGTCTTATTCAATCTATTATAACAATATATCCCTGCTACTGCACCTATACACATAAACAATACAATTATAAAAATCCATATTTCTTTTTTCATTTTATCCCTCCATCTTAACAATAAATTATTATTTTTTAGTTAAATATCTCTATAAATATTTGCATTTTCTTTGTTCCATTTAATACCACAATTCAAACATAAATAATCTCTTGTAAAGTCCCCTAATATTGGCCACAAATTGCAATATAGTCCCATTTCTTTAAGTTTTTTTCTTTCATTTTCTTTTTGTACTTTACTACCTTCAATAAGTCTATAATAATAATCTCCTGCATAAGTTCTTACAACATACTTACCATTACAATTAGGACATTTTAAATTTTCAGGATTGTTTTGTATATCTCCACTGATCCTACTTCCTTGAACCAATGAAAAAATAAATTTTGCCTTTAGATTATCTTTCAATTCTTCAATCTTATATTTATTTTGAAACCATTTAATTCTCTCGGCGAAAGAAAGATCCATATTTAATATTTCTTCAACTTCATTATCTTTCAATATAACTCCATACTTCATAATATTTATTACCTTTCTAACACAGATACTGTTTTCTTAATAACTATATTCTAATTAAAGTTTATTTTGTTTTGCAATGTTAAAAACTTTTACAAATTCTGCAGGTGTTTCTATGATAATTGAATATGAAGAAGAACCTATTTGTAATATAACGCCATCTTTTGCTTCTGTTATAGAAGTTATTTTGTCAAATGTTTTATCAAAACATTCATTGGTTGAAGTGTATATTACTCTCTTGTTTGTAATGTATAATATTCCTGTATAAGTTGTTCGCTGTGTTTCTCTTATTGCTTTACTACCTGAACCACCTGTTCTGTAAGTCAATCCGTCCATAACTTTTATACTAACCCCACTACTTTTTCCAGTATATCCTGTAGTAATGGTTTTTTCTTTAAAAGTATATCCTTTCTCCATATAATGACATATTTCATCTTCTGATAAATTAAGATTAGTAGCAATTATGTTTGGTAATTTTCCCTCATTTATTATATTTAATGCTTCTTTTGTCATTAATGATTTACTTTTATTTGTTCCAATAATTTCTCTAAAAACATCTATAATCCACCCTATTCCAAACAATCCACCAGAAAGCAAATATATTAGTCCCATTTTATATTCTTTATCTATAAATTTATGAACTCCAAAAACACCTAAAAATATTACAATTATTATTCTAACTTTTTTATCCATTTCTTCCCCCTATAGAAATATTTTTTAAATTACAATATTATTGTTTTTTCTTCTGTTTTACCAAATTTATACTGTAAATCAATAAACTTTGTCGACTGAGGTGGAACAGCCCAAAAAATTATATTTTTTGTTTCTCCACTTTTTGATGTATATGTTATTACTAAAAAAGATTTTAGAATATTACTTTTTCTATTCTCTGGTGTACAATTATGGTATTTAGTTAGAAAATCATATTCAGAAAGATATTCGCATTTAATAATTCTATCAACTGGTAATTTTACTGTTACTTCTGGCTTAATCTTTTTTATTACAACTTCTTCCTCTGTGATTTCAATTTCACAACCTGCATTTTGTATAAAATTTTCTATCCCTTCATAGTGCATTGCTCTAATTTTAATATTTTTCTTTTTTCCAAACATATTTTATTCCTCCAAATTTTAAATATTTAATAATTCTAAACCATATAACTTTGTAAAATCAACAATAACTTCTTTCTCATTTCTCATATTGCAAAAAGCAAAAATATCTTTTTTGTTTATTTTGGCTTTAAATACATATCCCTTTTGTCTAAATCTATTGGCGAACCATTTTGCTATATTTTCATCTAATGTCCAAGACATAGCTTTTGTATCATCTTTATTGTAGTCCGTAACTCCCCTATAAATTGTTATTTCATTATCTAATTCTGAATAAAAAGCTTGATCATCTTCGTCCATAATCAATTCTTTTGAAGCATTTTTAAAATATTCTAACAATTCATTTTTTGATACAGTAGCATTTCTATTAACATATTCGTCTGTAATCCAAGTATCTATTAAATATTTACTAAAATCTCTTATATCTAGGTAATCTTTTGTAAATTTTAAAAAAGCAAGTCTATATGGTTTTGTTAATAAATCTGTAAACTCCATAAAATTTTTAACTTTGTAAATTTTTTCTTCCATTTGATTAATAGCAATATTATAATTATCTTCATTTTCAAGTATATTTATTAACTTACCACAGTCTTCATCAATAATATATGGACTTTGAAAATATGGGTGTAATATAATATCTGGTATATCTGTCATTTCTAAATCCATATATAAAAAATCTATTGCTACCTCTATACATTCATCTAAATCTGTTTTTTCTATCATTCTATTCTGCCCTTCTTTTCATTTATCTAATATTTTATGAATTTATATCAAATTCCCAACCAATTATCCAATCCTTAATATGTTCTTTTACATACTCTTCTTTATTATCAATAATTTTATTTAATTCAACAACTTCAGCAAAAGAAACAAATTCACAGTCATCTCGTTCAACGAAAATTTTTATTTTGTTATTTTCTCCTGGAACTAAATAAACTATAAATTTATATTTTCCTTCTTCATAAGTATATTTTTCTATTTCTAATATTTCTTTTTTCATAATTACATCTCGCTTTCCAAAAATAACTCATTTTCTATTTCAGTAATTATAATATCAGGATTCATAATCAATATAGAATCGCAATCCCAACCATATAATTCAAAGTAAAGATTATCATCTTTACTAATAAAAACTTCAATTGCGTCATATTCTTTAGATAGTTGCTCAAAATCTAATTCTGTACATACTTTTCTTTTAATAACATCTTTACCAAAATTTGTTTTTGGTAAGTCTTTTAATTTATCACAATTATCAATCGTTAAGATTCTTGAATCTTCTCTTAAAGAAAAGATAAAATATTTATTTAGGTCTACTTCTTTATCTTGATTCTTTATACACCAATTCTTCCAATTATCTTCACTTTTACATTGACAAGCCCATAGCCCTCCAATTGGTTTTGTTGCAAAAAATAAATTATTTGATATTTGATCAAATTTTGCAATATCGAAAGATTCGTGTCCATAATGTATATATTTCATACTAACTCCTTGTATTTTAAATATAATATGTCTTGCTACATTCTTCTTCTAATCTGGCTTCTGCATTATCTACATCTTTTTTAATTTGTTGATAAAGTTCTTTTAAATATTCTTCTTGATCTATTTCTATTTCTTCATCTTTTTCAAGTTTTTCTATAATACCATTATAAAATGCTGAAACATTATCATAACAATTATTTAGACCTATTTTTTCTGCAGTCATTGGATTCACGCATTTATACATAAATGACGCATATTTTAATATAGTTATAAGTTCTTCTCTTTTTAACAATTCAACCACCCCATTATCGTATTAACTAATTTTTCTTACTATATTTATAAATTCATTTTCAATTTTAGGAATATCATTTTTGCTATGGCTCATAATATATTCTCCAATTACATTTACACATCTTTTGTAATCATCTTCGCCATATTCTTCGTTAATATCAACATCATATCCTGCTTGTTTTACCTTTAATAATTCTTCTTCATTTAGTCTATTAAACCTATTCATAATATCCCCCTATTTTTTGTTCCATTCCATTATATACTCTAATTCATTTGTATTTTTATCTACTTGTCCTAATATATTTTCAAATCCCATTGCTTCGTAGAAAGATATTGCTCCTTCATTCTTTTTATATACTTTTAAACTTAACTTATCGTATAAGTTTTTACAATGTTTAACTAATATTGTCCCAATTCCATCTCGTTGAAATTGTCTTTCTACAAATAATGCACCTATATAATTATTTTCTAATACACTTACAAATCCTTTAATTGTATCTCCTTCTATATAAATCCAAGTATCAGCCTTAGTTAAATATTCTTCTCTTACTTTTTCATAATTATCAAACCAATATTTGCGATTTATAAAATGATGAGATGTTAAATTTCCGTTTCTCCATATTTGCATTATTTCATCTATATCATCTGATTGCATTTTTCTAATCATTAAAACTTCAACTCCTAGCGACTTTATTATACCATAAATTTATATTTTTGGTATGTTTTAGACAAAAAAACTACTTAAATTTAAGTAGTTTTTAACAAAATATTTAATCTTTATATCTATCGTTCTAAAATTTCTTCTTTTTTTATTACAAGAAAAGAATTTTTAATATTTTCATATAAAAGTTTTCCAAAATCTCTATTAGAAAATTCTTTAATAGATAATTGATATAATTCATTATTTTCTTCGCAATATATCTCTTCAATTTCCTCTAATTGTTCTGGATTTATATCTAAAATCTGATTATTTTGAAAATCTAAGCAAATTCCTTGAATTTGAACCAAATCACTATTTATATAATCTTTTTTTATACAAAAACCACATTGCGAAGTTTTATCATATATTTTTATAATTTTCCCTTGATACGCATATATAGAAGTTTCTTTTTGTTTTAGAGCTTCCTCACGATCTTTATCTGCCCTATCTTTAATTTTAGATATGTCATTTTTTATCAAATTTAATAATGCAACTGTATATGAATCCTGGTGCTTTATAGAGGAAGATATATAGTTTTCAATTATATCTTCAACTTCATAAATACCAGTGTGTAAAAATGCCTGTCCAACAATAAAAAGTTCTTGATTTCTTTTATCTTCATCTTCCATAGGATTACCCTCTTTATATTAGTCTATTGCTCTACTTCTTCTGTTTTCTCCTGTTCTATTTGTGTATAACATTCCCCTTTTTGTTGAATTTCACTTCTGGCTATTTCCCATTCTCTATTATTAATGAGTTCTACAATTTTTTTAATTTCGTTTATTAAATTAGTATCATATAGTCTATACATAAATGCTGATGATATTTCATTAAGATTTCCGTGAAAAATCTGTAAAATTCCCATCTTTATATTCCTTCAATTCATTAAATGTTTTATCAAAAGAATAATGGTGTTCTATTATATAATCAAGAAAATCCCAAATTACTCTATTATTACTATAAAATGTAGCATATGTGCCATTATTTTCTTTTAGTTGCTGTATTATTTCTGGAATATCAGTATGGTAACGAATTTCGTGTGGTTCTCTCCTATTCTTAATAAAATATTCTTTTCCATCTTTTATCATTACATTAGGATATAATAGACTTTTTCGATCATACCAATTATCATAAGATTCAAAAGGTTCTTTTTCAATAAATTCAATCATCTGCACATTCCTCCATTTACAATTTCTTTATATATTCTGTTGCTTGCTAATTTATAATAGTTTTCATTTATTTCAATTCCTATAAAATTTCTATTACTATTTAAGCAAGCAATTCCTACTGTTCCAGAACCCATACAATTGTCTAAAATCGTTTCTCCTGGTTTAGTATAAGTTTCAATTAAATATTTCATTAACTCTACTGGTTTTTCAGTTGGGTGTATAGTCTTTGAAGGGTGTACCTTTTGAATTGTTATTATAGAAGTCGGATATTTTTGTGTATTTCCTTTTCTATAATCATCTAACATATTAAATTTTCCGTAATTATTATTCTTAATACTTGATGTTTTGTAGTTTTTTCCTTTCCCGTGTAATGGTTGTCCCTCACTGAATATAGGATTATATGTTGGTTGTTTTTTATAAAAAACTGCTATTTGCTCGTGTTTTCGTAAAGGTTGCCTATTGCAATTTAAAAAACCTGTTGTCATATTCTTATCCCACACTAAATCATACCTAAAATCTTCCCTATTACTATTTACTAAATCTATGTAAAAACTACCTTGACAGAATAATATAATTGCTCCATTTTCTTTTATAATTCGTTTATAATTTTCCCATAATTTATCAAAAGGTATTATCTTATCCCATTTATTTTTTGTCTTTTGAAAAGGTAAATCGCATAAAATTAAATCTATTGATGTATCTTCAATTTCATTCATTAATTTTATACAATCTCCTAATTTTATATCCACATACATTTATTCCTGCTCTCCTAGTTCTTCTAATTCCTCTTTCTCTCCTAATTCTTCTATCCAACCAACTGCCTCCAAATTTTCATCTATAAAAAGTCCTTCTTTTCCACCTGCTACAAAACCATTTTTTCTCATAACATCTTTTGGAATCTCAATATTCCTTTCTGAACAAAAATCCAATAATTCTTTCACTGTTGATATTGTTTTTACTAATACAGGATATTGAACTTTGTATTCACAATTAAAATAGAATCCACCTGTTAAATCAATCTCAAAATTACTATTTAAAGTATCAAGATCTCTTACCAATAGAAATTGATTTTCAAATTCTTTATTATTTCCTTGTAAATTGCATAAAATAATATATTTATATTTATCTTTTTCTGATGACAAATAATAACTATATTCTTCTCTTCCTGTATATTGATTTATTATGTTGCCAGAAAAATAGTGGTTAAATTTAATTGATTTTTTTAGTTCTTCCTTTGCTTCATCTAAATTAGCATATATATCTAATTGAAATGGTTCTCCTCTATCATAATCATCTTGTGTTTCATAAATTTTCACTTCATATTTACGCTCTTCTTCTCTTAATTTATCAAGATCCTCTCCTCTTAAATATCTTTCAGCAAATTCTTTTTCTAAAAACTCTTCTGACCACATATTACTTGTAGTATTATCTACAGCAATATATTTTTCATTATTTGAATCTTTTAATAAAAAGCAGTCTTGTTCATCAAAAGAAAACTCTTCATCATTGTCAAATTTGTTAAGTAATTTATTATATTCTTCTTGTGTAATGGTTCGTATATCAGAAATTTCTCTATCATAGGCATATGGAAAATGTTTTTCTTTTTTTAAGTTATGCAAATCCTGTAATAACCAATCTTGAATCGGTGTTAAATTCCAACCATCTTTTTTTGAAACATAATTATATAAATATTCTTTATTAGCACCTCTATAAATTAAAGCTTTACATTTTAATGGATCATTTTTCAAAAAATTATCTATTAATTGATTATCTAATCTAGTTTGTTGTATTATGTTTTGAAATTCTAAATCATTCATATCTTTCGGCTTTAATCGGTGTATTTCTTTCCACTGTTCTTGAGCTTCTTCAATTAATAAATCATAACTATCTAATTTAGTATGTAAATTTTCTAAATCCATATATTCCTCCTACATTTCTAATTCCTCTTCTTCTTTAAGAATTTCTCTTTTTGCCAATTCAAGACCATTTTTTAGGCGTGCATTTCCATCAATTTCCTCTAATGTAAATCCAAGCCTTTCAATTGCGTCATCAACTTCTAAGGTATAACCATATTCGTAATTTTTTAGTTGTGTCTTAAACATATCTTTTATGAAACCTTCGCCTGTTAGATCTTGCTCTATTCTTTTTTCTATTTCTTTTTCATATTTTTCTGCAATTTCATTGAATTTATCAACGTGTCTTTGAATTATATAAAAATGATTTTCTGAAAAATAATATTTTATGTCCTCTTTATTAATATTCCTTTTTGCTAATTCTTTCTCCATTTCATCTAAATCAGAAAATATAAACGGATATTTATTTTGTTCTTGTTCTTTATTTTTTATTAATTCTTCATATTGATTCACAGTTTTCCTCTTCTTTCATTTCTAAGTTATTATATTTCTCTTCAAATTTTTCAAGTTTAGATTTCATTAACTCTATAAGTTCATCTTTAGAATTTATATCTTCTAAATCAAATACTTCATATTCATATGTTTCCATTTCATTTGAACTTTTGTTTAAAAAGTTATAAACAATTTCTATATTAGGACTATATTTGACTAAAAATGCTTCTCTAGTCATATCTGAATTAGTTACTATTGCTATTTCAGTTCCTTCTGGAATACGTGCAAATTGTCCTGGATATTCACGACATTCTTTTAGTTTAAAAAATGTATAATCATTTTCAAATTTGAATATATATCCATTATCTAATTCAATTTCTTTTCCAGATTCCTCTTGTTCTCTTAAAATTTCTAAAAATTCTTTTATTTCTTCTCTAGTTTCCTCATCATCAAATTCATTAATAATTTCATCATCACTATAATCATATTGATCTCTAAGAATTTCTGCGATTTCTTTTGAAGAACAATTTTCCCAAATCATAGTATATCTATCTTCTGCCATTCTTGTTTTTCTTTTTTCAAGTTTTTTATATTGTTCATTCTCTTCGATTAACTCTAAATATTCTTCTTTAGAAATATTATGTTGTTTTAAAAGTGTATTTACCAAATCACGCATTTCTCCCAAAATATTTGCTTTTGTCTTTAATATATCCATATGTTCAAATTCAACATCTAAAATTTTTCTATATAAAAGATCTAGTTCTTTTATATCTTCTTCTATTCTTGTTCGCTCTGTAATTCCATAAAATCTTTCATTAGCTTGTTTTGCGAGTGGTATTGCTAAATGTCTAAAATAATCTTTAACATCTCCATTTTGTGAATCAATTTTAACAATCATTTCTCTTATTTTTTCTTGTTCTTCATCACTTGTAATTTTTATTTGCTCAATAACATTCAAATAAGCGAAATTATTAGGAACTCCATCAACATTAATTTCAAATCTTTCCTGCAGTTCAATATCTTTTTCCTCTAAAAAAGTGTCTAACCAATTTATAAATTCTTTTCTCTTGTTCATACAATTAATCTCCTATGTTTCTAATTCTTTTTCTTCTTCAAATTTAACGCCATAATCTTCTGCAATAGATTTTATTTGTTGAATCATCTCATCTAATATCACATTAAATTTTGATGTTTTTTCAAGATTATTAAATCTAATTACTTCTATATCGTCTAATATGCAATCTTTTAATTCAGAAGTATATGATCTGCAATCCATTTCAATTCTATATGCAATATTTTCTAAAGTATCTAAATCATATTCATTAAGATTATTTAATTCTTCTAATAGTGTTTGAGTATCTTCTATTTTTCCATATTTTTGTGTAATTTCTTCTTGTTTAATATTATCCCTAAATTGTTTAAATTGCTCTATAAACTCATCTAATGCTTCTGATTTATAGTTTGCTATTTTTAAAATTTCTATATTAATTCCACTATATTTATTGCTTTGTTCTATCATTCCTGTTCTCTCTCCTGTTCTTCTTTTATAATATCTTCTAATGTTTTTCCTTCAATAGATTTGCAATATTCATCTAATTGTCTTATTAATTCACTAGCTTCATCTTCTTTTGGTAAATATGTATAATATTTTCTTTCTGTGTCTGAAACACATACAACTTCGATTTCACAAGATTTATTTTTAAAATCATAATTAAAATATACATCATAATATTCTGAATCATAATTTAATTCTTTTAATCCAAAACTTTTTTCTACCTGAAATCCATCTAAACTAATATAAGCATTAATAATATTCCCCTCAATTATAATTCCATCTTCAAATAATACCTCTTTATTTAATAATCTGTATTTTGAGTTGATTTTAATATTATGTTTTATATCTGGAATTTCATCAAAACTTTTAAAATTATTTGCTAAACACTTTTCTTGAATTTGATTATTACATAACCTTTCCCAGTAAATTCTATCTTTTAAATTATAATTTTGAGGATAATTATATTTTTTTATATTTTTGCAAATCTCTTTAAAATCATATTTTCTGTTGAAATTACTCTTATCTGGAGAATATGATGTTATATATTGATTATTATTCTTATTAAAGATTGCTATTTTAAATTTTGAGCAATCTACACCATTAAACATATCTTTTCCTTCGTTAAAAATATGCTGTAAATTTTCGTTATTAAATTCTGCTTTTCTGATATATTTAACACCGAAATCACTACCTGCTTCTAGTACATAAGCAATCATATATGTATCTTCAATATTTTCAACTTTGCTATAATAGTTTTTTAATAATTCTTGTGCTATATCATCTTCCATATAATTAGCAAATTCAGATAAATCAAAAGGTTCTGATAAATCAAGTATAAATAAATATGTTAATGGATTGTCTGTAATATTATCAGGATAAAAATAAACACTTGCTTTTTCTACTTCATATTTATCATTTTCAATATCTTCATAAATAGTAACAAATATAGATTTATAATTTAGGTCAAAATACCTTTGAGAGCCATTTTCTTTTTTAAATTCCTCATTTTGTCCTTGAAATTTTTTAAATAACTCCTCAAATGATGTTCCTTGTATCTTTTCTTTATTTATTTCTTTTTGTAGTTCTTGAAATTCATCTAATCCAATTTTTATGGCTTTAAAAATATCTTTTTCAGCTATATTAAATTTTTTTAAAAATTCTTTATTATTAATTACATTTAATATCTCTTTTCTATTTTCTTCAGTCATTTATTTCTTCTTCCTCTTCTAAAATTTTTATAGGCTCTTTAAATTCTATTGCATATTCATTATTTATAAATCTTTCTTCAACTTGACCAATTTTACTTAATATTGTGTATGCTGATTCAAATTTTTCTTTTGTATCAAATACATATAAATATCTATTTAAACCTATTTGCTCATTAGATAGAAATTCAACAATATCATATTCTTTATAAAGCCATTCAGCATTTAGCATTGTACCTAATTCTTCTTCTATTGCTTTGTCTAAATTTGAAATATAATCAACACTCACAAGATACACAAAATTTTTATATTCTCCAACAGAGTTCTTCCATTTTTTTGCTACACAATACTCTTTTCCATCAACTTTGCGAAAATAACCTCGATCGCCTATTTGGGCTTTTTTTATTAATGAATCTATCTTATCTTTTGAAATGCTCATAACGATTGTTCCTCCTCTTGTTCTTCTTTAAATGCTTCAAACTCATCTATTAATCCTCTGTTTCTCAAAAACATTTCATAAAGTTTTAAATCATTTTTCATTTTTTGACTAATTCCATACATTTCTTCTTCTTTTATTCTTTTTAATTCCTTTTTTGATTTAATTCGGCTTTTTAAAAAATTTATTTCTTTTTCTACTTCGTGTTTTCTCTTATTTACAAGTCCTGCTTGTCTATTCATATCGGCTTCTAAATAACCAATGTATTCTTTATCTAATGCAATATATTTAACTCTTAATTGTTCAAGCCTTTTTTCTAAATCTTCTAAACATTCATCACTACTGGAATATTTTTTATTTTTATCTTTAGAATCTATCATATCACTTGTTCTTCCTCATCTTTTTTGTTATCCAATGAATAATCAAAATCCAATTCACAACTCATAATATTACTAGCAATGCTTCCATCATTAAATCTTACAGTATATCTATCGCAATAAACATCTTTTCCTTTTTGAAAATCTATTATTTCAACAATTTCTCCATTATGTGATGTATAGTTTTCTTCTGGATTTACAATTTTAGTAAAAAATTTAGCTTGTGCTATTTTTTCCTCTTTCGACAAGCAAGGTTGTAATAAAATTTCTAAATAATTAGTCATTTCTTTTTGATTTTTAAATCTAACTCTTTTATATGAATTACTATATGCGTTTGAATTACAAGATAAATCTAATTGAGCAGTAGCAATTTCAAGTTCCCCAAAATCTTTTGTTATCCAAATTCTTTTATTTAATATCTTACTTTCTATAATTATCCATAATGGTCTTTTTTGTTCTACATAGCTGGGATTAACTTTAAACCAATTTGAATGATCTGAAATTTCATCTAAATCTGCTGAAAATAACAATTTATATATTTCCTTAAATCTTCTTTTATAAAATGGATTTGCTAAATCTTCCGTTCTTCTCATAATTCTTTTCCTTTTTCTTCTGTTTTTTCTATTTTTTCTTGATAATAATTTTCTAAATAAAATTTAATCTTTTCTCCAATATCATCTATATTTTCATATTCATATTCTGCACCAGAACCTGAATCCTCACTTATATAAATAACTTTTTCTTCTGGATATATGCTAAAATTAAAATTTAATTCTTCTTCCATAATTAGATTTCCTCAATTGCTTTATCAATATTCTCAAAATCAATTGCTGTACAATCTACAGCTGATCTTGTATGTTTAATTATTTTATCTATTTTATTTATAATATCTGAATATAACATATTCACGTCTAATTCATTTATTTCACTTGATTTATAACTATACATTACATATTCTTTACAAGTAGCCATTGGTTGTATAACACTAAAAACAGTATATTTCAAAGTGTTTCCTGTAAGCCAAAAATTTACTAATATTCCATTTTTAAATTTGAATGTTATCCCAATACTATTCCAATTCCAACTTTCGCTTTCTTTATCCTTTATTTTGACATCAGAGAAATTTCCTTTCATATATATTTTCTTCAAATGTTTCTTTACATCTTTATTTAGTTTAACTGCATTTGTCATTTTATTCTCTTTCTCCTTCCTCTTGTTCTTGTGCTGATTCATCAAATTCTTTTGCTAGCAATTTTTCTTGATAAATGCTTATAGCTTCTTCAGTTAATTGTTTTCTTAATTCTGATGTTGTAGGATAAAACATATCTACATATTCTTCGTCTTTATTTTTTCTATTAGGGAATTGTAAATATAAATTTCCATCATTACTTTCATTTAATCTAATATCTTTTAGATGTATTCCGTTTACGTCTATACTTACCATTGCTTTTGTTTTTCTGCTTTGATCCTTTAAAGGATTTGATTGTGTTACAACAACATCTTGTTTTTCTGTTTCTATTTCAGAAACTTCAAAATTTCCATTTTCCTTCTTTTCTTGATATTTACTTATTAAAACATCACTTATTTTTCTAAATAGGTCATTATCTACATACATTAATCTTGTTGTAATCAATTCATCTGTATTTTTCTTTTTGAATTTTCTTTCTGGAAACTGTAAATAATAATTACCATTTTCACTCTCATTAATTTTAATTCCATCAATTTTCATTCCATTTGCTTCAATTGAAGCTACTGCCTTTATTTCGATTTCTTCATTTTTCACTAATCCTAATGATTTAACTTTAATACTCATATTTTTACCTCCTAAAATTTTTACAAAAAAAGAGAAAAGAATGTTAAATTCCTTTCTCTAATCCGTTCATAATATAATATTAACACATTAAAATTTGAGTGTATACTGCAGTATTTTGCAAACTTTTTGCAAAATATTATGTTTATCTTTTTCGACTTGCTAAATATCGTGCTGAATTAATTGTAAAATCTAAGAATGTTGATTGTTCTTTTTCATCAATTGGCTGTAACAAATTTTTTAATTGTTCTATTTTTATTTCATTTTTTATTTTGACACTATTTATATTATCTAATATAAAATAATCTAAACTTGTTTTTAAAACAATTGATATTTTTATCATAGTTTCTAAACTCATTTTTCTTCTTCCATTTTCTATATCAGAAATAAAAGACGCTGAAACGTCTATTTCATTAGCCAATTTTTCTTGTGTCATCTTTAAAAACATTCTTCTTTCTCTAATTTTGTCCCCTATTTTATTATAATTTACTGCTACTTCCATATTTTTACGACCTTTCCACATATAGTTAGTATCAGTATATTATTTTTCGACAAATTTTTTAATAATCCGTAAGCCGTTTCTTTTAGCTTATTGTTATAGTTCGTTTTCTTCTTTTTGCATTTGCTCTTCTTTGTATAATTTCACTTGTTCTTCATATTGTTGAGTATATTTATTTATATCATTAAGGTTATCTTCAACAAATTTATTTCTTCTATTTTTGTTTGTCATTTTTTCTATCTCTTCGGTAAAATCTTTGTTGTCAGTTCCATAAAATCCCACAAAGATATTGCAGAATTTAAAATATCTTTCTTGGTATTCCTTCATTCTCAAATCAATATACTTGATCTTAGTATCTATTAATTCTTCTATAATGAAATTATCTTGATATTTTTCTTTTAAAAACATCAATCCTGCACCATTATTTGTATTTAGCATTAATTCATAATAGTAAAGCATATCTTTTGTTTCTATTGTATAGTTTTCAAAGAAAAGTTCTATTCGTTCTATTGAAATATCATCAACATTAAACTGGAGTAATAAATTATTTAATTGATTTTTATGAAATTGAATATTCATTCCTTTCCTCCATTTCATTTTCTTCTTTAACTACATTTATAAAATCTTCTAAACTCTCTATATAATATTCAAATTTTTCGATTAGTTTATCAGTAATTTCATTTAATACTTCATCATAAGTTTTATTTGCATAACTCAAGTCTAAAACAATATATAAATTATTATTTAATGCCATAATCTTTTCAACATTTTCTTTGCTTAATACATCAAAAATATTTTGAGATAGCATTTCATTTGCATAACTACTTTTAGAGCTAGAAAAAACATCTCCTTCATCATTTTCTAAATTTTCTTCATACATTTCCAAAACATTTTCTAATTCTTTTTCTATAGAACTCGGTACTTTTATTTTTGAATCAAAAAGTTCTCTGACTTTAAAATCTATATATTTATTTAATCTATCTCTAAAACTATCTATCTCCTTATTTAATTGTTCTTTTTCTTTACATTCTTCTTTAAATCCCCAAAGTTTATTTTCAAGTTCTAAAACTTTATTCCTTAACGAAATATATTCTTTATCTTTTTCTAACGATTTTACTGCATAATCCAAATGTTTAACTATTCGACTTCCACTACTTCTACGAAAATGTAAATTTCCTTCAAGCCCACCTTCGACAAGTAATTTATATAACGATAGTAATCCATTTTCTTTTAAAACTTGCGTTAAATATTTATTTTCTTCACTTTTAAACTCATAGGGATAAACATTATTACTACACATTCTAGTAAAAACTTTACCTTTTTTTATTGATATTCCTTTAACAATTTCAAAACTCATAATTGTTTTTCCTCCTGTTCTTTTAATTTTTCTTCATATTGTTTAACTTTTTCTTTTAATTCTAAATTATTATTATATAAATCTATTACTATATTTCTTAGTTCTCTATATGCAATATTTCCACTTTCACTCATTCTTTGAGTATCAAAATCCAATGCCATTAAATTCTCTTCAATTCTTTCTTTTAAATTAACTTTACTTCTTTTCATATCAAGTCCTCCCTCAACAGCCTATATCTCTTCTTTTTCTTCAAGCATATTTGAATTATTTAATTTGTTTAAAAATTCTTCCAATATAACTTCGTCAAAAGTTTCAGGTAATGAGTACATATTTAATCCAGAAAACTCTTTATAAATTTTATCAAGCAATTCTTCATCTTCTTCTAATATCTTTTTATATCTATCAGAGTCAATTAGCTCTTCTGTGTATGAATTTTTTACATTATTAAATAAATTATATTTTTGTATTAAATTATCAAACTCGTCAAAATCACAATTTTGAATTTCGTTTTTTAGTTTATCAATTTGTTTTTGTAAATTCATTTCTATTAAGTCCATTTAAAATCTCCTTTTTATTCATTTTCTCTTTCTTCATAATCCAAAAAATATTCATCATCTAATGCGTCAATTGAATCTATTGTTAATGCTTCGACAGATTGCCAATTTAGATCATTAAATATAGTTTCTACAAAATCTTCAAGCTTATATTTTTCTGAATTAATACCTCTTTCTTCATATTTTTCTTTTACCTTTTCAAAAATGGTTTGATATGTTTCATAATCTTCTCCTGGTTTGCTTTTTTTATTGATTTTATCTGCTTGATATTCTGAAATATAGCAAATACCATCTTGTCTATAAAAATTACAGATGTTTTTATAGATATGTCCTTCCTGAAAATATTCTTTTTTTACAGTACCATCTTCTAATATTTCTCCAATTTTATTTTCTGGAATATCTAAGTATTTTTTATAATATCCTTTATATCTTTTTTCATATTCTTCGCTTGTATATTTAGTATAATTATGATTTTTTTCTCCGTAATCAGCTAAAAATTTTATACACTCATTATAGTCATTTGACTTGAATAAAACTTTATCCTTTAAGATTTTTTCTCGGTCTGTAAAATGCTCTTCTATATATTTATCAATACAATAACCAATACGATTTAAAGCTTTATTTATAGTTGCTTTTGTTACTTTATCCCATTTTTCCCCTAAAGTAGAACATTGTCCATATATATTAAAACAATCTATTCTAGTTCTGTTTTTTATTGTATCTACTGTCAATAACTGTTGGCCAATTAAAAAATCATAAATATAAAATCTATATTCATTTTCTTCTACAACCCTATATTTTTCAACATCTGGAATTACACAAATATCTCCTCTTTCATTAATATATTCAGGTAAAAAAGCATTGTTATATAATCCATCATTTAATTTTGATAAAATATAACCATCTGATGTTTTAATTTTTTTAGGAAATTCATCAGTTCCATCATATTTATATGTTTTACTTCTCATAGTGTTTCCTCCTCATTTTCTTCGTCTATACCCAAATTATTATGAACTCTTATGTATCTTTCAAAGAATTGTTCTATTGGTTTATTGTATGGCTCTATATTTTTAGGTTTATTATTTAGTCTTATCAAACTACCATCAAATGAAGAATTAACATCTAAATCTAAATCCTGGTAACTTTGATTACATTCAAGTTTTATTGCTTTCATAGTAAAAGGATTACTTTCATAATAATATACTTCTATATTACAATCATAGTTTTCTTTGTATTTTTTTAAGTTGCTCCATTCTATTCCATTTTCTGTTTCATTTGAAAGGTCTATTTTTAGCCAGTGTATATATTTATATTTCATTTTCTTCCTCATCTTTTCTTTTTTCATCATTTGAATTACAGAAAAAATCTTCTGTTGTAAATATTGTATCTCCATATTCTTTATAGATTTCTTCATCTGTAACTAAAGTATCAATCGAAACAATTTCATAATAGCTTAAATTTGTATGTTCTTTAGAATAATGTCTTTGCTTTAATTCTCTTAATTCATCTCTATTCAATTGATATACTGTCATATTTCATTCTCCTCTTCTTCTTTTTCAATATCAATTCCCATAGTATCATTTAATAATTTATAATACTCATTTCTCAATTCTTTAATATCTCTTTCATTTTCATATACTTTAAAGAAATTTTCTTCTATACTTTTTACATTGTAAATATCAGCATATATGTCATTAAGATTTTTATTTATTGTTTCACTATATAAAATATCTTCTTTTTGTGTAATATAAGAATTTATTTTGTATGCCATTTTGATTCTTGGAATATCAAAATGTTTTGTTTCATAACCTATATCATTATGAGATTCTAAAAATATTGAATATATATTTTTATCTTCCCATTTTATTGGATCTTTAAAGTCATAATATTTGCTTTCTTCATTTCCTTTTTTATCTATTGTTGTTAAAAATATACAATCTCCACCATTTGAAACTCCATATAATTTACCATTTTCATCTTTAAAGCAAATTCTATATTCAACATTAAATAAATCTACCAATTCTACTTTCACAGGTTTTCTATTTAAGTTTTGTTTACAAACTTCAAGTTTTCTAATAAGTGTATTTATATTTTCATTAAATTTATAACCCCAATTTTTATTTTTTTCATCATTAGCAAAATCTCCTAAATACAATTCTAATCCTGAATAAATATTTTCAATAGGTTCTATATTTAAAATATAAATATCATAATTTTTTTCTGAATGTTTTATTTTACTTATGCTTGCTGTGAAATCCTTGTATATGAACTTCCCTATGTTACACATATTAAGAATATTTTCTCTTTTTAATTCCTGTGGATTATAAAGAAAAGGCTTTCCTTCTTTATCAATCAAATAAATTTCATCATTATATGTTACTTTACTCGTTTCTTCTATTGATAGAATTGAATCACTTCCAAATCCAGAATGATAATAACTTTGTGCTTTGTTAGAAGCTTTTTTAAACTCTTCTAGTGTTTTAATATTATCAAATTCTTTTAAAATTTCATCAAAATTTTTATCACAAGAATCTCCTCTTTTTCTAAAAAATCCAAATTCATTTTTATCTCCATTAAATTCTGGCGTTGAATATAATTTTTTAGTTTTTGAATCAAAAAAATATATTTTTCTCCTAGTCATTTCTTTTCTCCTTTTTTATATCTCTTCTTCATCTTTTTCTAACATTTTATTCATTTTTTCTTGATAGCTGTCTATTTCTTCTAAACTTATCCATTCAGGTTTTTCTTCTTTTGAAAAAGAATTATATATTTTTTTCATTTCTTCTATATGCCTGTCAACATTGTGATAATAAAGAGAATTAAGAGATCCATTACCACAACCTAAAAAATAATCACAATCTGACTGTAATCTACCTAACATCATATAGTCAAATTTGTTAGCTTGTTTTTTCTCAAAGTTAGGATCATCTTTTGGATTATTAACTAATTCATACTTATCTAAATTTTTAACCTCGCATATAGGTTCTCCATAATCCTTCGTACAATGCCATAAACATACTTCTCCTATATTGTGGTTGCCATTTTCACAATATAATTTCTCGTTTTCATCTTCATAATAATAATTGCCATTCTCTTCATATTTATATATCAATTTAATTTTTTCAATTGTTAATTCCAGAAACTCCTCTAACAAATCTGCAAGTTCCCAAGTAAACTTGTCTAAATCTTCTGAAAAGTGATTTAATAATAGTGTTTCTACTCCTGCTGTATGAGAAGAAATTATATTATCATCAGCTCTGGTATTATAAATTGTTCCATCTTCTGTCCACCCTTCAAAGCTTTCGTGTAAATCAAAATTCTCTAAATTGTTAAATAACATATCTGTATAATCTGTAAAAATATCTTGTAATTCTTTTATTCCACATAGTTTGTTGTTTTTTATTTCTTTTTCTTTTAACTGCATATACTCTTTTATATTAGTAAATGTGTCGGCCAACTTTTTAACTTTTTGTGAGAACTCTTCTTTATGTAATATCTTCGAAATAGATTCACTTGCTATCAGTGGAGTATTTTTTTCAATATACTGCATATATGTATAATTTTTTAAATTGTCATTATTTTCTGCAAGTAATTCAATTTGAAATTGTAGAAAATTTATTCCTTCGTTAAAAAGAAGCTTTATACTTTCCTTATTTATATTTTTCATTTATAATTCCTCCTCTTCTTTATCTCTGGCGTAATTAAAATCACACATCAATAAAAAATCTTTTTTTGCTTCATCATATCCAAAATCTTCTTTCTTTTTCCCTAATATAGAAGCATTATAAAAATTCCCAATATATTTTACCTGTTCATTATGATTCAATTTATAAAATTTATCAGCAGAAATGAAATTAATTTGATTTTTACTTCCATTATTATCTATATCTATTGCTAAAGAAACAGTATATCTATCTGTTTTATTATCTTTAAGAAAAGTAATTTTATAGACATAACTAATTTCATCTTTAAATTTTTCTTTTAAAGAGTTAATTATATACCTTGCATATTCTTTCATATTTTCTTTATACTTATCAAAATTATAATTTCTTTCTAACCATTCCTCTAATGTTCCTGATTTAGATGATGTGATTGGATTAAAATCTACTTCTATATCAGCTATAATCAGCTTATCTTCTTCGTTATTAAGTATATCAAAAAAGCTATCTTCACTTATACAATCATTATTGTACTCAATTAATACATCTAAATCTGAATTTGCTTTTGCAACTCCCTTATTTCGAGAACCAATTATCTGAAAATTCACTATATCTGTATCAATATCGTTTAATTCCAACACTTCTTTTAAATAATTTTCTATTATTTCATAAAGCTCATTTTCTGAATATCCTTTTATAATTTCGCCTTTTGCTTTATATTTTTGATTCATAAGTGGCTTTCGTGTAATATTTCGTTCATATTCTATTTCTTCTACTTCTTCTCTTTTTATATCTTCTGATAAATACGTTTTGTTATCTTTACATACTTGAATATATTGTTCTAAATTTATTTCTTTATTATTGTATTTTTTTAAAGCTTCATCTATTAAATCTCTTTGTGATAGAAATTTAATTTCATTTGCTATTTTCAATCCAAATTCATTTTCTATCACTGAAGCATAGATTGGCCTGCCTAATTCATATTTCTCATAATCATTATCTACTGAACTTGCCAATGCGAATTTAATTATTTCTTGATTTATTGTTTTTACTTTAATTGAAAAATATATCTCATTTGTTTCTTCTATTTGATTATATACTGGTGTTTCTACAACATTTCCATAGGCCTCCATTTAATTACCTCTTTTCTATATTGCTTCATCAATTTCATTTTCTTCATCTACAAGCATTTGAATATTTTCTATATTCCTTACTTTTTCAAAGTTTCCCATCAATCTATTACAACTTTTACTTGCATTTGCACAAACTTTATATAATTCATTTGGATCATTTTTTAATACTTGAATCCAAGAATTAAAATAGTTAATATGGTCTTGCCTTGAAAAGTCTATATCTTTGTCCAATTCTGCTTCTAAAAAAACACAAGAAAGTTCTGCAGTTAATTCTTCTATCGCATATTTTTCTGTACCAAATGTATTTTTTATATCTCTATTAAGTCTATTTTCATTGCCTGTAGAGTGGCTCATTTCGTGTAACAATGTTCCTAAAAAAGCTTCATCAGATTTGAAAAACTTTCTTGGAGGAAGTGTTATTTTGTCATCAATTGGACTATAATAAGCACTTTCTTGAAATTTCTCTTCTATCGGACATTCTGATGAAACAATGAAATTATCAGCAATATCTAAAATATCTGTTTTTTCTAATGTTTTTGCTCCAATATATGGTGGTATTCCTTCTATTTGACTAGCATTATATAAATAAAAAAAATTAATAATTGGTCTTTCAAGTTGTATTATTTGATACTTATCTTTTCCGTTTTCATCTTTTTCTATTTCGCCAGTTTCTTTATTTACCACTTTTTCTCGTCTTTCCCACAGCCATTTTTCACATAATATACCTTTTGAACCTTCCTTTAATTTATAACCTAATTCATCAAGCTTTTTATATGTTAGCCATCTAGGATCTTCATATTTATTCGCTATTGCTACTAAACTTAAATTTAATCTATTTATTCCTTGATATATTTTGCCAGTTATTGCATTTTGAGGTAAAAAAGCATTTCTATTCCAAGCCCATTCTGAAAATATATATCCCTTTTCCATATTTTGAATGAGTTGCTCTACTATCTTTTTTCTGTTTTCTTCAATTATTTCTTTTGCATTTTTCTTCTTTTTCTTTTGTTTTACATCTGCCATATTACTACTCCTCTATCTCTTTTTCTTCAGTATATCCCTGCTCAAAATTTAGATCTATTGCTAATAATTTATGTGTATAAAAAGTTTCTTTTGTTTCTAGTTGTAATGGATTTCCAATTGTAACAACTCCTGGTATTGAATAAATATATAATTGAATATATGTCATATAGGCACATATAGGATCTATGTCATTTGCAATAACAAGCAATTCAGATGTTGTGTCAATACCTTCCTTTTTCATAGTATTTGCCCTTTCAAGCAAAAGAACTCCTGAACCACAACAACTATCTTCAATAGTAACAAATCCTTTTTCTTTAATTGTTTTTTTATCATTTCCTAATTTAACTTGAATTTCAGCCATTAGATTTGCCAAATTTTGTGGTGTAAAATCCTGTTTTAATCCCTTTTTATTTAGTGAAATATCAGTGTATATATGTCCTAAAACATCTATTATTTCAGTACATTTATTATAGATTTTGCTTAATCTATAACTTAATATTACAAACTGGATTTCTTCTCCTTCACTATACTTTTCCATTATTTTAGAGCAATATTCCTCGTTTTTCTCATCATATTTAATTGAATTGCTTATTTTTAATGCCATTGTTGTTATTAAATCTTTAAATACATCTTCTTTTTTATATCTTCCTCTACTAATATCGAGTAATTCTATAAAATCTTTATATTCCTTACTTGCAAAAATTTTCTTCATTTGTATTACCTTTACTTTGTTTAAACATTTATATTACTTAAACAAAAACTTCATTATAAAGTTCTTGTTTAAATAATATAGGCTAGAATAGATTAACTAAACTAGCCTATTCTTTATTACTCTCCTGTTTTAGGAAGTTTCTTAATTTTCAATTCCTTCTTGTATGTTTTTGTTGTCCATTCTGAATCATCTTTTACATTTACATCTAAATAAGATCCAGAAAGATGTACGAAATTAGTCCAAACATCTTCTGCTTTCAAATCTGAATTAACCTTTGTAAAAATAAATGGTGTTGTAGTAGCTTTAAAATATTCTGGTACAGTTCCAAATTCCATTTTAAAGTTTGTAATTACTTCATTTTCTGCTAATTCTATATTTGAAAAATCAATAAAGTTATTTACTTTTGAATTTAAGTTTTCTTTAATTAATATCCATTCTTCTGAAAGATTCGTTTTGTAATAAACATCAAATTCAACTTCATCTGTGTAGATTCCTGTAAATAGCTTTGTTAATTGAACTTTTTCATATGGTAAATCATCAACAAATGTAAAATTATCTAATGGAACATTTGATAAGCTTTCTACTGCGTCAAAATCGTATCTGATTTCATCATTTGGTTGAGCTTGTACAATTCCTGATTTCTCAACATTAATTTTCACTTCCACTGGAACTTCTTCAAAGTCAAAACATACTTCCTGTCCGTTTTCTTTTACAGTAAAATAATATGTTTGAGAATCTAAAAGATAATATGGTGGAGCTTCATATTCAAAAATTCTGTAATTTCCTGCTTTTAACATAAGAGTTTCTTCTAAATACCCTTCTGCTGTTGTTTTTAGATCGGCAACAAATTCATCTGTATCTACATTTTCAACTCTATATGTTGCATTTGGAATATAAGTTCCTTTTTCATCTCCAGTAATTTCATTATCTTTTGAAGCTACCTTTGAAAAATCGACAAAGCCTGCAATTTCAACTTCATTTGTAATATCAATTGTTACTTTTTGGCCATTCTCTGTAATTTCAAAAACATCTGGTTTATCGCTTAATATATAGTGTTCAGGAGCTTCCACCTCCCACAAGAAGTATCTGCCTTTTTCAAGCATTATATCTTCTGAAAATTGACCATTTTCATCTGTTACTAATTCTAATAAAACATTGTCTTGTTCATCTCTTAACTCGAATTTTACTCCTTCAAGAGGATCTCCTGCTTTATCTCCTGTCCAATAATTTTCTTCTAATGCTGTTTTATTAATATTTAAAAATCCTGCTATCTCTACTTCATTTGTTATATCAATTGTTACCTTTTGACCATTCTCTGTAATCTCGAAAATATCTGGTTTATCGCTTAATATATAGTGTTCAGGAGCTTCCACTTCCCACAAGAAGTATCTGCCTTTTTCAAGCATTATATCTTCTGAAAATTGACCATTTTCATCTGTTACTAATTCTAATAAAACATTGTCTTGTTCATCACGAAGTTCAAATTTTACTCCTTCAAGAGGATCTCCTGCCTTATCTCCTGTCCAATAATTTTCTTCTAGTGCTGTTTTATTAATATTTAAAAATCCTGCAATTTCTACTTCATTTGTAATATCAATTGTTACTTTTTGACCATTCTCTGTAATCTCGAAAACGTCTGGTTTATCACTTAATATATAGTGTTCAGGAGCTTCTACTTCCCACAAGAAGTATTTTCCAGTGTCTAATTGTACATCTTTTGAAAAATGTCCATTTTTATCTGTTACTAATTCTAATAAAACATTGTCTTGCTCATCTCTTAATTCGAATTTTACTCCTTCAAGAGAAGCTCCTGCTTTATCTCCTGTCCAATAATTCTCTTCTAGTGCTGTTTTATTAATATTTAGAAATCCTTGTGGTATTGGCTCATTTTCTAACTCTAATTTGTGAGTTACTCCATTTGCAATAACATCTATTTGATATATTTTTTCATCTAGTTGCCACCCATCTGGAACTGACACCTCTTTTACAAAATATGTGCCTTCTCCAACAGTAACAGTTTTGGTGTTTCCTTCTTCGTCCGTAATAAGTGTATCTACTAATCTACCACTACTAAAATTATCTTTTGTTACTGTTGTTCTTTCTTCAAATCCAGTTCTTATTTCATATTTTGCTCCTGACACTGGTTGTCCTTTTTCTGTTCCAGTAATATAGTTTTTATCAGAAGCAACTTTTGTTATTTTTACATTGTTTCCTAATTCAGGAGTATTATCTAATTCCAAATATACTTTTTGTTCATTTTCAGTAATTCTAAAATAATATTCTGTATTATCTAGCTCATAAAAATTTGGTGCTTTGATTTCATATACTCGGTATGTTCCAAGATTTAACTCTAAATCATCTGTTGAATAATTTGAATCAACTATTTTCCCATCTTTGTTTGTTGTTACAGTCCAAGTTTTTGTTTCTTCAAAATTTGCATATTCTACTTTAAATGTTGCATTTGCAAGTGGAGTTCCTGACATTTCTGCTGTCCATAAATTAACATCATTAGAAGTTTTATAAATATTAAAATATCCACCTTCTTCAACATCATTTGAAGCTGTTACTGAAACGTGTCCACCATTTTCTGTAACTTTAAAATAATATTTTTTATCATTCTTCTTGTAATGCTTTGGTGCTTCCAATTCTTGCAAATAGTAATCGCCAGTCAAGAGTTTTTCATTATCAAAAATCACTCCATTTTTATCTGAAATAGCAATTAATTCTTTACCTGTTTCATAAGATTTAACAATGTTTCCATTAAGATCAAATATTCCATATTTTGCGTTAGGTACTCCTTGACCTTTTTTAATTCCTGTCCATACATTGTTTCTATCAGCAACTTTTATTGCAGAAAAGAATCCTCCTGGAACTGGGGTATTGGTTACTTTCACGTCTTCGCTTTCTCCCATATAGTCTAAAGTAAACGAATACATTGTTTCATTTAAAGTAGTAAATTGTGGAACTGGGGTAGTTTCCTGCAAATAATATTTTCCTAAACTTAAGTTAGAAACTTTGATTTGCCCTTTGCTATTTGTTGTATATGTACCAATTAAGCTTTTATTAGAATTGTATAAATTGTATTTTGCATTTGGTACTAAAGAACCTGATACAGTTCCATTCCAAATATTATTAGTTGTGCTTGTTTTTGTAATTGTAACTTCTCCTGTTGGAGTTATTTTTATTTCATTATCAGCACTTCCGTTTTCAAACGGATCTATTGCCAAAGCATAGTTTTGAACTTCTGAATTTGGAGCTTTACCATATAGAGCAGGATATGATTTACAACTTCCATCTACACCTATATAAGATGTAACATTTGAAACTATACTTGTTTGAGGTATATATACTTTAAAATTTTGACCTGCTGAAAAGTTTGTTTTTTGATTTCCATTTGTATCAGCAAAGAAGCTTCCAGAAGGTAAACCTGCTATTTGATACACATAGTAATCTCTTAAAGGTACATTCGAGCTTACACTGAATGTTTGAGTATAGTATTTTCCTTCTTTTGTTAAACTTCCCACTTTATTTAAGCTAACTTGTGGTGCTACATAAACATTAGTACCATTTCGTGCCGAATTTACAATATTTATTATTGCATTTACAATCCTTACTCCTCTATCATCAGTCCCTCTAAATCTTGTTGTAGGATCAAATCCATAAAGAACACAATAAATCGCTTGTTTAGTTGCACAAAATGCGTCATAATCATTTGCTACACCTAATTCTGAAGGACTTTTATATGGAAATCCATTAAATAAAGCTCTCCATATTTGTGGATTTTGTATTGCTTCTGTTACTGTTACTGTATAAGAATCTACTTCTCCTACACCAGGCAATTCACGATTGACACAATACGCAGGATAAAATTTTCCATCTTCTGCTGTATAACCAACATAAGTTGTTGTTACATATGACCATATATTCTTTTCATCATTCCAATACTGAAAATGATAATCAGTTTCCTTTCCTACCGAATAAATATATGCTTCTTTTAAATTATAAGCATTAACTACATTAATAAATGGTGTTAGATATGATGATAACAACAGTAAAATTATCATTATAATCCCTATTTTTTGCTTGACCTTTTTCATCAAAATTCCTCCTTTAGTTTGAAACAAGCAAAAAAAGAAAGCTAGTCAGACTGCTCTCTCTGAATAGCTTTCTTTTTGCTATAATTTTTCATACTAATATTCTAACACCCATTTTATTGAATGTATACTGCAGAATTTTGCAAGGTTTTTGCAAAAAATTATGTTAATTTTTTAATGACCATAGTAACACAAAGTTTGTATATATACTCCATTTTGATATTCATCAACTGCATATATTTTTATTGATGTTCCTTTTAAAATACTTGATTTAAAAGTTGCATAAGCTGATGGATTTTCATAAGTCCAACCAGATCTGTGTCCACCATTATATGCACACATACTGTTATCATCATCTATTATTGTATATTGTTCAACTGATGTTATTCCATATTTATTTAATTTATCTAAATTATTTGTTACTTCTGTTATTACTGTTTGTTTTAATTTATTTATATATGTTGTATTTATTTTATATGTTCTTGAAGGTTTTGTTTCTGTTGGAATTGTTTCTTCTTTTTTACTTTCTTCTTGCTTTGTTTCTTCTTGTTTTTCTACAACTGGATAAGATTCTTCTTGTGGTGTTGTTGGTTTTGTTTCTGTTTCTGGTTCAGCTGTTTTTTCTGGTATTTTTGTTTCTGTAATAGATTCTTCTTGTTTAGAAGTTTTTATACTTTGATTTGTATTATTAGATTGATTATTCGTTTTATTACTTGAAGTATTAGTTGTAATTGTTTTATTTGGTGTTTCTACTTTTGTTTCTTGTTTTGGCTTTACGCTATTATCATCTATCTTTTCATCATAAGTCTTTTGCTCTACTATATCCATACTTTCATCTTTGTCTATTGTTTGAATGTCATCATTATTGATAATATTTGAAATTTCATTATCCATTTCATTTTTATTACCTTGCTCTGATGTAATATCTAAAATTTCTGTTTCTTCTTTTTCAATAATGTTTGAAATTAAGTCGTCTTTTTTATTAGCATTTATTAGTATTATACTTACAACTATACATATTGTTAAAAGTACACTTCCCATAATTATTATTTTCTTTGATATTTTCATTATTCATCACTTTCCTTTCATATTTTATTTTCCGTCAATCCCTTTAGAACTCCTAGTTTCAGTGATAAATAACAAACCTTCTTTAGTCTATTTTACAACATATTTATTCTTTAGTCAAACTTTAGAAAATATGAAATTATTTATCAGATAAATAATTTCATAAATTTTTTTCTCTTCTCATTTTAATCCAATTTTCAAAAAAGTCTAACTTTTCCTGATCATTCATACCAAATACATTTAAAATCTTCTCCATTTCTGGAAAAACATACGGTTCTTTTTTAGATTCTACAATAGATTTTAATATATTCTTACTTATTCCTGTTTTTTCATTTAATTCATCATATGAAACATTATGTTCTTCCATTAAATTTCCTATTTTTTCTCCGATTCCACTTACTGTATCTCTCATTTTAGTTCTCTCCTTTTATATGTTTAATATTATCACAACATTTCTTACATACTAATTTTTCCTTAAACTCTACTAATTCTTTTTCATTACCACAAAACATACAATTAGGAACATATTTTTTTAATATTATAGATTCTCCTTGAACAAACATTTCTAAAGGATCTTTTTCAATAATATCAAATCTATCTCTAATTTCTTTTGGGATAACAACTCTACCTAATTTATCTAATCTTCTAATAATTCCATTTCTTTTCATCTTCTATTTCCTTTTTGGTTTTAATTTATATTTTATTAATTTCTTTTACTCTTTTCCCCTGACAGATAGGACAATTATGTCCTTGATTTCTATCATTAATTGAACACAACCATTCGTGGTCTTTTCTACATTTCCACCACACAACTTTATTAGAACCACAAGCCACTTTATTAGGTTTTAGACCTTTGTTCCTTTTATAATTCCATTCAGACGCTAGCTTTGGATTCAATGTTTTTAAATCATTAATTCCAGGAATGATTTTCCTATTTGAACATACAGGACAACCTGACTTTTTATAATTTCTTGTATTTATCACACCTTCAAATTCGTGTCCTTTTTCGCATTTCCACCAAACTCTTTTATTTGATCCACTAGGAACGTCATAAGGTGTTAATCCTACATTTTTTTCATAATTCCATTCTTCAGCTAATTTAGGATTGGTAGTTGCTAAATCATTTATTCCTTTTATTATTTTTTTATTAGAACATACAGCACAGCCATTACCTTTTTCTCTTGCCGAGATTTGACTTTCCCATTCGTGTCCTTTTTCACATTTCCACCAAACTTTTTTATGACTTTTAAAAGAAATCTCATCTGGATAAATACCTTCATTTTTTTCGTAATTCCATTGTAGGAGCAAATCAGGACGTTTTGAAGCCAAATCATTTAACCCTTTTATTGCTTTATGTCCTGCACAATACGGACATTTATTACCTCTTGTTCTAGCACAAATTACAGCTTCCCACTCGTGGCCTTTTTTGCACTTCCACCATACCTTTCTATTTGAATTAGCAGTTACATTTTCAGGAATTAAACTATTATTCTTTTCATAATTCCATTCTTTAACTAATTCAGGATATTTACTTACTAAATCATTAAATCCAATTTCAATGGTTTTGTTTGTACATACAGGACATTTAGTTCCATAATATCTGCTACTAATAACAGCTTCCCAACTATGTCCTTTTTTACATTTCCACCATACTTTTCTGTTACTTGCACATTTTACATTTTCAGGCTTTAAATTTCCGTTTTTTTCGTAATCCCATTCTAAAGCAAGATTTGGCTTGATTGTTTTTAAATCATTCAATCCTTCTATAACCCTTCTACTGAAGCAACCTGGACATTTTTTACCTTTAACTCTTTTACTTATACTCTCTTGCCATTCGTGTCCTTTTTCGCATTTCCACCATACAATTTCTTCACTATCTTCTAAAAGAATAGTTGGATTTTTTCCTAAATTCTTTTTAAAATTCCATTCTTTAATTAGTTTTTTGTTGGCTGAAATGTATGATTTATTATTTTCTATTTTCTTCATCTTTACACCTACTTTTGACAAACAAAAAAACTACTTAAAAAAGTAGTTCTAAAATCAATATTTTCGTGTCAATTTTTTTGTATTACTTTAGGTATGTGTCAAGTAATAGTTGGCGACCTTACTTTTCGTTGATTTTTCAATGCTTTTCGCCATTTTAAATTGTCTAAAAAATTTTAAAAATTTTTTTTATTTTTTCTTGTTTTTTTCTATTTCTTCGACAAATACTACTAAAATATTGTTAAAAACATTATATAGTTTTTTTGCGATTTTTGTCAAGCATTTCTACAATATTTTTTCTACTTTTTTAATAAAAATTATATATACATTTTAAATCTGTTATTGAAACCATTTTTATTGCTTCCAATATTGGATTTCCTTTGTTTAAAGTTACCTGTTTACAGCAATGATCTACACTTGTTTTTTTATTAGCTCTAAATACATTTGAAAGCGTTTCTAACTTTTTTTCTATATTTTTCATATATTCTTCAACAAAATTGTCAATTTCTATTGGTTTTTCTATTTTTTCTAATTCAATGACACCTTTGTTTTCTACTTTACTTGCACATATTTTGGCTAAACAAGTTGCTCCAATTTTAGAAAAACTTAATCTACCACTTTTGAATCTTTTGCTTAACACTGTAAATATCTGACTTTCCATTACTCCTGGATCTTTATATTCTAATCCTTCTGGTGGTTCAGGCATTTTTCTATTTTGTTCTTCTAATACGTCTTGGTATCTTGGTAAACCTTCATTTAAGTAACTTTTCAATCTGTCTATTTTATTTAAACACTTTTCTTCACCCCCATATTCATATTTGAGATATTCAAGAAATATTGGTATTTCATCATATCTTCTTTCTGCAATTAGCCTTTCTATTTGCCTTCTGTGTTCTTCTTCTGGAATATCTCTTATTATTTCTTGGTGTATATGAAAATTGTCCTTTTGCCTTATTGTATCTGCTGTTGCTAGTTTATTTATCCATCTAGCTCCATCTCCATTTAGTATTCTTACCTTTATTTTATCTACATCATATTTTTGATATATTTTTGCGTCCCTACGTTGCTTCATTTCCTTAGAACTCATAAATCCAACAATATATGTTTTATTTACTAAAGAATGTCTTGGATCATTTTTTTTCCAACCTTCATAAGAAATATGAAGCTTTAATTCAGATTTTATTCTTCCTTGTTCTTTATATTCTTTTCCGTTGTTTTTCACATATTCTTTTGTTTTTTTCTATTTGATCAGCTCTATCTTTTCCTTGTAAATTAATCCAAAGTCCATCTGCTTCTTCAAATAAAACTGGAATTTCTTTTATTCCTGGTGTTAATTTATCTTTCTTATCTAATTTTATTTCTTCTTTTTCTTTTTCTATTATTTTCATACCTTCTTTAATTACAACATCTCTAACACCTTCGTGGCTAATTCCTAAATTTATATTTTCCATAAGTTGAGATGAAGCGTCCCTGTATGAATTTGTTTCAACTGCCATACTTAATATTTTTTCTACTAAATTTGCTGATATTTTTCCAATCGCTGAAATACTTATCATTTCATCTAAAAGATATATACATTTTTTCTTTTCATTTTCTTCATATTGATATATTGATCTCTTATATGTTACTACTCCCAAAACTGTTTTTATTGAATTAGTCTTATATCCTTTATGTCTATATATCTTCTTATCTCTACAGTCTTTTATTTGCTTATCATAATTCTCTAACAATGTTTTTAATATGCAACAACCTAAATCACAAACAAATTTATATATTTTTTTCTCTAAATCATTGAATTTTATTTCGTTATTTGCTACAATGTTATCAAACATAAATAATTCCCCCTTAAATTGTTATCGCAAATCAACATTTTTCGGGTAATTGTTTATGTTTTTCTTTACGCATAAAACAAATTTATTAGAAAAAAATCCATTTTGCCACCTAAAATTTTACACTAACCTAAAGTAATAATGCTAAAAAAAATATTTGAATATAAAAATTCAAATATTAATCGCATAAAGATACCCCTACTCAATGTTAAGGTACAACCTATTTAAAATAATGTTACTCGCAAATCAACATTCTTTTTATATTATGGTATATTATACACATTTTTGTAAAAAATGTAAATAGTTGTATAGTAATTTTGCGAACTTTATCTCAATTTTACTTGTTCTTTTATAAAAGAAAATACATTATTATAAAAATGTGGGGGTAAAAATGGATAAGAACTATGAAAATGTAATGTACGGAAAGGCTTTGCAAGAAATCCGTAAAAAGAATAATTTAACACAAGAACAAGTTTCTCAATTAACTGGATTAGAAACAAAATATATTAGTCAAATTGAATGTGGAATTGCTAAAGGAACTATAAATACTATGTTAAAGTTCTGTGAAGCTTATAATGTTACTCCTAATGATATTTTACATCAATTTATAAAAACTTCAAATGCTCAAAAAGATTTAGACTTATTTAGTAAAAAAATGTTAGAATTAAGTAAAAAAGACAGAAAAGTTGTCTTTACTTTAATAAATGCTTTATTAGAAAAATAGAGATTCATTCTCTATTTTTTATTTTTCTTAAAATTTATAAGGACTAGAAATTTTAAATTCTAGCCCTATTTTTATGTTTGAATATTTAATTAAATTCTTTATATACATAAAAAACCATTTTATCTGCATTTTCAATTTTGGAATATCTTAAATTTTTTATTTCTTCTGGTGCATTTTCCACCATTCCTTCATATAACATTTCAGTATCTTCCCATATAACTCTTATATCTAACAATCTTCCAGATCCTATTGTCAAATATGCTCTTCTTTCTTCACTTTCCATAACTTATCCCTCGATTATATCTATTTTAAAATTGTAATATGTTATCATTTGTTTTTTCTATATATAACAGCTAATATAAGAATTATCAAACAAAAAAACAACTCTAAACAGGTTTCAAATATCAGCATACCATCTTTACTTACAAATATTGCATATAAAGTATATGAAAAACTACTCGTTACCCATAAACCCCAAGATTGAATACTTAAATCTTCTGACTTTTTAGTTTTTATTAATTTAACTGTTTGTGGGAAATAAGATATAAAAGTACAAAAAGATACAATTCCCAATAAAATATTTCCTAGCATATAATCTACACCTCGCTTTTCAAATTGTAATTTATTTTTTCGTTTTATCTACATTTCTCAATCTTAAATATCTTCTATATGCAACAAATATTCCACCAAACCAAGCTAATAAAGAAAATATTATTGACATATAATCTTTGTTTATTATAGCTATATAATCCCAATAAACAAGGAATCCAAAATAATATATAAAGAATGATATTACATTTATTATACTAAATGTTTTTGCAATTTTATTTTTCTTAAATATCAAACAAATATTTCTTATAAATAAAGTAATTCCAAACATCAAAAATGGTATAACTACTATTCTTGTTAATAAATCCTTTGTTGTAATTAAAATATAACCTAAAAATATAGATACTATTAAAGCTATTATCGTTTTCTTTACAAATCCTATATTCATTTTTTCCTCCAAATTACTATTTGCACATATTTTACCACAAAAATAAAAATTACTCTATACTTTTGTATAAAGTAATTCTTAATTGTTTTTATTTATCATTATTAACCATATTTACAATAAAAAATGTAATAATTTTGAGTGTTAGATCAACACATTCCTTCTGTTTTATTCCAGTTCCATATTTTATAAGCATTTTATTTAATAGTATATTTGAAACATCTAAGTATTCTTTTGCTGTTATTTCTTTATCCTCTATCTTAATATCAAGTATTTTTAAGGTTTTCTTCGTTTCGTCAGAAAGTTTCTTATATATGTTTGCTTTTTTGTCTGGATAATCTTTATCTGTCTTAATAACATCAATTCCTTTGAAATAAAAATCTTGGAATTGTTCTAAATCTCTTATTGCTGATACAACCTGTTCTCTAGTTAGAGGTAATTCAGAAATTCTATTTGTCATTCTTTTCATAATAGTAATTACAGCACTTGCATATTCTGGCTTTAAATCATTTTCATTAATTTCTAGTTTTTCTAAAATATATTTTTCTCTTTCGTTCAGCGTTTGATAAATATTAATAGTATTATTCATTAAAACACCTCACTTCTTCAAGCATTATACCACATTTTAGAATAAAAATAAATAGATTTACATAACTTTCTATTAAATTCTATCACAAATAACACATAATCTTAATTTACTTTTATTTTTTATACAAGTGATTAATGTTAATTTATCACTTGATGTAGATTCTAGTACAGATACGTCTGTTTCTTCAATTTCTTTTATTTCTGACACTTTATAAATGTATTGTCCAAACATATGATGATATTTAATTTCATCTCCTATTTCTAATTCATTAAGCTTTTTAAAAAATCCAATATCTTCTCCATTTTTGTTTGTTCCTGAATTATGACCTGCTAGACAAACATTGCCATTATAAAGTGCTGTATCTTCAAAATGACCTACTGCAGTCGATAAAACATCTAAATCAACAGTTTCTTTTATAGGTGCATTTAATCCTATTTTTTCACATTCAATTGTCCCTAAATCTTTTATTTCATACTTTGTTGTTATATTTTCATTTGATTCATCTTGTATATTTGCTATATTTGAATAATTATCCTGGTTAATATCATTTTCATTTTTTATAAGTATAAATATGCCTATTACTATTATTAATATAATCAACAACGTTAAAATAATTTTACTCTTCTTGTTCATTTTTACTTTTCTCCATTTCTATATAATTTTCTTTTTCAAAGATTGCATACATTTTAAACATTTCTTCTATAATTTTCTCTTCGTAAATTCTTTTATAATCAACCACATTACACTTAGCCAATTCATTTATTCCTTCATTGTCAAATACAATTATTTCTCCACTTAAAGGCAATAAATTCATCTTTATATCATAAGTATTGGCTTTAGCCACAATATGTCCATAAGAATATTCAATTTCCTTTACGTTTTCTAATTCTTTTACTTTTTCTGATACTTTCTTTTCATCTAAATATATATGTATATCTTTATTTTTTAGCATAAATTCTTTTATCGTTTCAATATTGATATTATCTATTGCTCTTTTCTTTAGTAATTCATATTGCCTTGTTATAATATCAGGATATGGATATTTGCTTGCAAATTCAACACCTTTCTTCCAAATACTATAAATACAAATAAGTATTTTTTTATCATTCCTGTATTCATAATATAAATGTTTATCAAAAAATCCATCTAACTCAAATATCTTATTTTTGGTTTTAAAAAATTCCATTCCCTTTTTAAATGCTTCCAAACACATATCATTTATTAAAAGATTTTCTTCAAATATATCTATAATTAATAAAGGATCAAAATATTTGTTTTTTTGAGTTTTTTGACTAATTTTGCTTCGCCTTTGAAAATAGTCGTTTTCTAATACATATATACTGTTGTTATTGTCAAAATCGACACTACAAGTATACTCTATTCCCTGAATTGTTCTTATTTTTAACATATTATAACGTTTTCTTATATTTACAATCCATTCTAAATCTTTTAACTTTTTTTCAAAAAGCTCTAATATTTTATCCATTTTCAATTTCTCCATTTTCTATAGTCTTTTTTATTTCTTTCCTTATTTGCTCCATATTCTCTATTAATTCTTGTAAATTTTTTTCATTAACAGGTACTGTATAACCTTCAATATACTTGTCTATAAATCCAGATCTATTAAGTGCTATGCTTAAAACATTATACATTGCACCCATATCCTTATCTTTAGGACATTTATATTCAATGCTTTTCATAATTACATCTCTAGTATTTGTTGCAGTTCCTGGATAATAAATTTGTTTTAAAAATTCAACAAATTTATTTATAAAATCATATCCTTCTTGATTTTCTATTGATTTATCTTCTCTGTAATATCTTGGACAATATTTAGCATAAAAAGATATGTCAATTTCATTAAAATTTTTATCTATTGCTACTTTTACAACCTTTTTATCCTTTTGTATTTCTCTTGCAATTTCTTCTAAATGTTCTATTATTAATTTATCCTTTAAAAATATAGTAGGAACAAAACAAGCATTGTCTTTTGAACATTTAACAATAGATTCATTTATTATTTTATCAGCATAAAATTTTATCATTTCTTCTTTTGTCATCTCTATTGTATATTTTTCACTAGCCATTTTCAATTTCCTCATTTTCTATATCTTTCTTTACTTCTTCTATTCTTTCATATAATTTTTCTAATAGTTCATCTATATTCTCAAAATTAATATAGACAGTATATCCATCTAAATATTTATCTATAAATCCACTCTTATTTAATTCTTCATTAATTAAATTATATACTAAATCTTTTTCTTCATCAGTAGCACATCTATTTGTATAATATTCGTTTATTACTTCTCTAGTATTAGTCCTAAACCATCTTGGCGAAGCAATTGATTTCCAATCACTCATAAAACTTTCAAAATTTTTCAAATGATTTAATCTTTCGCTATTACTTATATCCAAATCTTCTTGATAGCAATGTGGACAATACTCCAAATAAAAAACGAAATCTAACTCCTTTTTTTTGCTATCTACCTCTAAATCATTTACTCTAACATCTCTATTGATTCTTTCTACGATTTTATTAAAATTTTCTATTATAAATTCGTTATTTTCATATTCATCTACACTAAAACATCTATTATTTTCAGAGCAATCTGTAATACAATCATATACTATCTTATCTGCATAATATCTAATAGCTTCTTCTTTATCAAGTTCTATTATATGCTTGTGTGATGTTACATTTTTATATTCATTTTTTGAAATTTCACTTTTATATGCCTTCTTTTCTTTTTCTTTTTGAATTAATTCAGACATTTTCTTAATTATTGAACATATTCCTTTATCATAAAATTTTTTATTTAGTAATACTTCATTAATTTTATCTAAATTTTTTATATCTTGTAATGCTTCTTCTTTATTTACATCTTCAGTTAATTCATAATACTTCATTTCCTCTTCTGATAATTTTTTATTAAATGTAATTTCTCCATACGCCATTATTCCTGGAAGAACCTGTTTTCTTTCATCATAATTATTTAATTCAACATAATCTTTTGGAAAAGTTCCTATATCAAAAGGCCTCATTGTTGAATAATACTTATATATTTTTTCACTCATATACTTTCTTCTTCACACTCCTCATCTCTTTCAATTATATGTTGATCTATTAAATAACCCATTCTTTCTCCAAAACATACATCAATTTTTCTTTCATCAACTAAATTATCAGCCTGATACAATTCAAATATCTCTCCATTTAATTGAACTTTACTTCCAGAATTTATAATTGTATTTGGTACTTGTTTTCTTTCAAAAATTTCAAAATATAATCCTGATTTTACTGCAATTTTCTCATTTTTTTCTTCTAACATTTCTAATACCTCTTTTGCTCTTTCATATTGTTCATTTGAAATCATATAACCAATTACATAAGGTTTTAATTTGTCATAAGTTATACTTCTCATATCATTTAACCTATTTTCATCAAATCTCATAATTCTGTTAAATGAATCATTATTACTTGTTAATCCCAATATTTCTAATTTTTCAGTACATAATGAATTATAATATTTTTGTGTTAAATTGTAATAGTCTTTATTTACTTCCACTAATATACCTGATTTTCTTTTAGCAAAGCTATCATTCACTTGATGTTTGTAATAAGAATGTACTGCAAGAAATATATCTAATAGCGTTTCACATATGTCTTCATCTATTTTATCAACTTCATTATGGCTCATCTAATTCATCTTCTTTCTCTTCTGAAACTTCTTCTATGTTATAGTATTTTTCATTTACTTTATCTCTAAAATAATATGTTTTTTCTCTATCTTCTGTTAATACTTCTATTGATACACATTCAGTAGTTTCAAAAATTTCTTTAGCCTTTTGAATAGCTTCTTTTATATCTTTATATCTTTCTGGCAATATCTGTCCAAATCCATTTTCACGATCAGCATTATTTTCCCATAATTCTATTATGAATGTATGTATTCGTTCCTCATACCAATCTTCAAACTTTTTCCATTCATCTTCATTTAAAAATACATCTTCTATAAATAATGGTTTACATTCTTTGCATAACTGTATATATTTTTTCTCCCATTCATTTACGTCTTCTATATTTCTTAATTTTACCGTTTCCTTTTTCCATTTATCCTTTTTTCCAAATGTATCAATATAATCTTCTATTCCTTTATATTTTCTTGCTCCAATACGCTTTCTAATTTCATCATAATCTTCTGTTATACTCAATTTTCTATTTCCTCACTTTCCATTTCAGAGTTTTCTTTTTTTATTTTAGATTCATACCAGATTTCAAATTTTTCCCATTCTTCTGGCTTATATAGAACATCACTCAAAAATACAATTCCATATTCTTTTTCTAATTCTGCTTTCTTCTGTAACCACTCTTCTGTTGAAAGATCAATTAAGCTATTTAGTTTTTTATTATATTTATCATATTGGCTATTCGGACATATTTCATTTAGATATTCTTCTATTGCGTCATATTTTTTTGTACCAATTTCTTTTCTGATTTGTTCATATTCTTGCATTATGCTCATTTTGAAATTTCCTCACTTTCTGTATTGCTTAGTTCATTATTGCTAATCACTAATGCTTTTTCATATATATCTACAAATTGTTCTTGTCTTATAAATGATAATACCATATTTTCAAATTCTTCTTTAGTAATTGCTTGTCTTATATAAGCTTTTCTATATCCCATATATTCTTCCATAAGTGGATTAAAAACTACACTATTACATTCATCTAATGTTTTTTCTTCTGAAAATATATTTCTTTTCAGATCTTCTCTAAATTTATTAAGTAATTCAACCATATCCTTCAACTTAACATCTACAATATTTCTTCCATCAACTTCTTTTTTTATATTTTCTATAGTCAAATTATTACTCATTATATATCATTCCTCCAAGTTTAAGTCTATTGTTAGAGATACCAGAATAAAAATCCATATCTCTATTTTCAATTATATTTCTTTCAACTTCTTGCAAGTTTTTACTTTTAACTTTAAAATTAGCATTTGTAAGTATAGTTATTATATCTGCTTTTTTCCATTCTTGTTTATAAACATCATACTCATACAGATATTCTTCAACATTTCCAACTTCTAATTCTTCATTTTGTTGTTTATCTAAATAGTATAAAATTCCATTTTCATCAATTATAAGCAATTCACTTTTTACTTTTACAAGATTATCATTTTTTAATCTTATTCCATAATCAAATCTTATTCTACTTATATCACAAACTTCTGCTAATATAATTCTGCTTGTTGAATTTTTAACAATATTTCCTGATAATTCTTGCTCTTCTATTTTATCATTTTCTATTCTTTCTTTTACATTATTTAATAATTGTTTCCATTTGTTTATATATCTTTCCACTGTAATCCCCCTATTCGCTTTCTTCCTCAATTTCTTCAATCTCATTTGCTTTTGTATAGTCATTTTCAACATCTATATAAAATACTTTAAATAACATATTTTTTTCTTTTAATAGTTCTGTCTTTTTTTCATCAATATTGCTTTCAAATTTATACTCACTTCTTAAAAGTTCCACTTCTGCTTCTGCTTCTTTAATTTTTTTATTGAGATCGTTCTTTTGCAATAATTTTTCAAATGCTTCTGCTGTTTTATCTATATTTTCCTTTTCCAAAATTCTTGCTTTGTTTTTATACAATTCATTTAATTCATTTGAATCTTTTTTGTTAAATAGTTTATTTATTATATTTATTGGTACAAATTTACTGTTCTTTTTAATTTTAGTTAAATATTCATTTATTTCCTTATTGTTTTGTTCTTTCTTTTCAGATATATCTATATACTCTTGTTCAAGAATTTCTCTATCTGCATATAATTTTTTCTTTTCATTTTCTTTTTTAAATAGACGAAATCTTATATCACTTGTTTTTCCTTCTCCGATTCCCTCTAATTTATTTTCCACTTCTAACAATGCTTGCAAAAACATATTTCTTGTATGCTCTGGTAATTTTATCAGATTATTATATTCCTTAATATTAAACACATAAGGTTCTTGCATTTTTTTATATTGTTCTAACGCTCTACCAAATTGTACTTCTTCTTTTTCTATAAAATAATGTGCTTCTGGTCTAAAATCTTCGTGGACAACTTCTTCTATAGTTCCTGTTATCTTTATCATATTTTTAGCGTTACTTAAATCTATTATATAGCCTTCTGAATTTTGTTTTTCTTCATTCCATATAGCTTGTTTAATTCTATTTGATATTTGATTTAATTCCTGTTCTCTATTCATATTCTATCTCTAACTCCTCATTAACCTAAAATAAAATCTACAAATGCACTATTCAAATATACATTTTTTAATATTTTATCTTTTTTTACTTTTATAAGCATATTTGTATTTTTATTAAAGAATCTACTTGAAGTTTTTATTGCATATACATTGCTATTGCTTCTATGATTACTTTTACTTAAGTTTATTTGATTATGTTTTTTGCTTAGTCTAACTATTTTTATTAATTTATATCCTTTATCTGTTTTAGCATATATTTTAGCTGTTTTTGAATTTAAAACATACATTATTATTATTGCTAATCCTACTCCACTGATTATTATTGCAGGTACTGTATAATCTTTATTTTCTTCTATTAATTCTTCTACTTTTTCATATTCCATAGTATATAAATATATTGGATCTATTTTATTTACTATTCCTTCATAGCTTACAGTTATTTCATAATCAAACGGATATTTTTTTTGTAATACTGTTTGATATATCATTGTTCCCTTATAATTGATTGGAACTTCCTGATTGTCTATTATTTCAACTTCATCATTTTCCCATATAACATTGATTAAATAATATACTGTTCCATCTATATTTTTTTCTTTCTCTATATTGTTTAAATCGTTTTTGCTATATTTACTAAAATCAAATTTCTTTTCATCTATTACTTCATATTTTCCGTTATTAATAGTTCTAACTTCATAATCTTTTATTGGTATCGTTCCAGAATATGTACCATCATCATATTTTAAGTTTTCTCCAAAATGTTCTATTATATTTTCTTTTTTATTACTGTCTATAATATCTGTTTTATAAGCTGTTACACTTTTTGTATTTTGCTTATCTTCTTCTTTTGAATAAGTTAATAACTTATAATTATTTTCTCCTTCAATATACTCTTGTTCAATATTCGTTAAAAAACTATTCTCTTCTGATTTTAAAATCGTTTTGTTTAAAATCTTATTCCCTTCTGTTGCATAAACATTTGAAACTAAACACATTGTTATTAGTCCTGTTATCAGACTATTTTTAATAATTCTTTTCATAAATCCTCCTAACTACTATAAAAAAAGAAAGCAAATTTAATTTATAATAATCTGCTTTCTTTTAAATATAATTTTTCATATTAGTATTTTAACACCCTAATTATTGAATGTATACTGCAGGATTTTGCAAAGTTTTTGCAAAAAGTTATGTTCACTCTACTTTATTCTTGCATTATTTTTTGACTAATTAATATTACTTGTTCAGCTATCTGTCTCCCTTTTATTTCTTCCAAATAGTCCTGTAATTTCAATTTTCTTTTTCTATGTCTTAACGTTCCTAAAGCACTTCCTATCTTTCTAGCGATAACACTAGGAAATTCATTATATATATTACCAAGAGCTTCATAAATAAAGTCATATTCCTTATTTTCATCTACATTTAATTTATTTATCACACAAAACATTATCATTGTTTTTAGTTCTTCAATTCCACTGCAATCACATTTTCTATCATCTAATAATTGTTTATCAATAATATTAGAAATTTTTTCTTTATATGAATCTCTTTTTTCAAATTGCTTCATTGTTTGCTTTAACTTTTTCATACCTCTTTTCAATTTTTTCTCTTGTCCTTTTCTTTGGTAGTCAGTATATAAATCAAACAATATACCAAAAGCAATTGCCCTCACATCAAATTTTCTTCCAAATTCATAAGAAGTATGATTGTAGTTATTTTTTACTAATCCCATATCCAAATCTATAATAATATCTCTTTCAACACACTGGAAAAACCTTTTAAAATTACAATACTTTAAAGACATATTTTCATCAATTAGTAGTATTAATAAATCAATATGCTCATATTCAGTAATTAATTCCATATCATTAATAATCTCTGTATTTTGTTTAAAAAATTTTGATTCTTTATTTATACCTTCTTTTAGTTTTTCAGCTATAGCATTATTTCGGCTAAGAATAACTATTTTACTTTCTTCTTTAATCATATTTCACTCCTCACTTTTCTTTATTTTTTATTGCTTAATCCATATTTTTTTGTTATATACTTAAAAAATTCCTCCAACTCATATTTTGCACCATCTGGAATTTTGTTGGTTAAAAACACTTGTGGGATATTTAATTTTGAACTTTTATTTACACCCCTTCTAAAAGTTATTTTTTTACCCTCTAAATCTAATTTCAAAATTTCATAATTTTGATTGAGCCAAGCATTTGAGATATTACCTTTTCTTGATTGATACCAATATGAAGGATATTTTAGTGCAGATCCACAAAGTTTAAATCCAATTATTTTTTCAATTTCAGCAAATTTCAATGTTATAGGAGTTGTATTTGTTTTTCTAAAATAATCTTCTAACGCTCTAAACTTCCATTTTTTTGTTTTACTTTTAGGATTTACTTTTTGTATATCTTTAAGGATATTATTTAACTTACTATTATTTATATGGACAATGTCTGTATCAAGATACAGTACATCATCATCTTTACAAAACTCGTGAACATAGGCCATATCTTCAATAGTATTAATCCTTGTAAATGTTTTATAAATAATCCTTTTATCCTGTTCTTTACCTATTGGCTTACCACAAAAATAACATTTACCACCTTGTCTTTCCCAAACACTTTTGTATTTACCAGATATTTTGTTTATTTCTTGTAGTTGTTCTCTTTCCTCAAAATAATCATCATCTAAAAATATGTTTTTCTTTAAATCCATTCTTTTGTGTCTTACCAAAATAATATCTGATAAATTAATTACTGAAAAATTTCTATTAGTTACTAATGCAAATACATATCTCCCGTCAGGTAACTTATACCAATATTTATTTTTTAATTGCTGTAAACTTTTATTAGGATATGTTTTTTGCATTAACTTTAATAACAAGGCATTAACCAGGACATCTATATGAGAAAAAATATCTTTTGCTTCTTCTACTCTGTGATAAGTAGCCCAACCATACAATTTAGAGTTTATTGATTGAATAAGTGATCTTTGTGTCCAATGCTTTTCAGGATTTAATATTAAATCTTCTAACTCTTTTTCTAAATTTGTTACGGATTTTTCGCTAGGAATAACATTAATTTGATTATGAATTTTTATATAATGCCTTGATAAAAAATCAAAACCTTCCCTAACATTAACAATCTTTGTTTTCCTTTCTGACAGCCTTAAACCTCTTTCTCCTATAAAATTTTCAACTACCACTTTAAACTTTTCAGCCTGTTCTTTACTTCTTGCTGTTATTACAAAGTCATCTGCAAATCTAACCATATACCCATCTTTATAATCTGTAATTTTTTCTCCTTGTAAATCGTAAAGCTTATATTGTAGGCCATCTAGTATCATATTTCCTAACATAGGAGATAAAGAACAACCAAGTGAAATTCCGAACTTCAGTAGGAAAAATCTCTCCATTAAAACATACACCAGACTTCAGCAGTTCTTTCAATACTCTTTTATTCATTGGAATATTTCTCATTAACCAATCGTGAGAAACAGATTCGTAATAGTTCTCTACATCTGCAATTAAAACCCATTCAGGACACGTTTCATCACATAAATTATTCCATAAACAAGCGTGTGCGTCTAAAGCTGTTCTTCCTTTTCTAAATGCAAATGATTTTCTATCTCCAAATGCTTCTGCAACAGGTTCTAGTGCATAAGAATGTAATACTTGCATTGCACGATCATTCATTGCAGGAATACCAATCCTACGTTCTTTTATTCCTCTTTTATCTTGTATAACTATTCTTCTTAATGGTTTTGACTTGTATTCTGTACTATTTAATGAAATAGTAGCTTGCATTTTTTCTTCGTCTTTTCTCCATCTTACACCATCAATTCCAGGAGATGACTTTGTTTGCTCTGAAACCCTTCTGACAGCTAATGCTCTTGCTTCTAACGAACTAACTATTTTATTTTGTATTTTTTTTATTTCTTCATAATCTTTTCTAAATGCTACTTTTGTTAAATCTTTTTGCCATTGAAATACTTTTTCTTCTGCTTTATCCCATTCAAATTCTTGCCAAGCTTTTCTTAATACTTCAACAGGGAAATCAATTTTATTGTAAAAACGCATATCATTTATTGTATATTCTACATTCTTATTTTCAACACAATCGGACAGTGGTCTGATCCTCCTATATCATTCCTTATTTGCACTGCTATAATTTTATTTTTTAATTCTTCTGAAATTAAAAAATAGTCTAGCCTACAACCATTGTCTTCAATTTCTCTTTTGTTATTTTTCCACCAGGTATACTTTCTATAATTTGGATTTTTATATCTAAATGTATCTATATATCCCATTTCTAATAATTTACCAAATTGTTGTCTTTCTTCATCTGAAAAACCCAATATTTCTTTGTTTAATTTTCCTAAATCCAATTCTTGATATGCTACATTAAAATCTCCACACATAATTACGTTTTTTCTATTTTCTAATTCTTCTATATATTCTATAAATTTTTCGTCCCATTCTAATCTATAATTTTGTCTTTTTATGTCCTTCTGATAGCAAGGAGTATATGTATTAACTAAATAAAAGTCTTCATATTCTAATGTTATAACTCTCCCTTCGTTGTCTAATTCTTCAGCATTAATACCATATAATACATTTAATGGTTTCTCTTTTGAAAAAACTGCTGTTCCAGAATATCCTTTTTTCTCTGAATAATTCCAATACTGATAATAATTTGGAAGCTCTAATTCAAATTGTCCTTCTTGTATCTTTGTTTCTTGAACACAAAATATATCTGCATTGATTGTATTGAATATAGGCATAAAATCTTTACTCATTATAGACTTGAATCCGTTTACATTCCAAGATACTAATTTCATTTATTTTTTCATCTCCTTGTGCATTAATTCTTAGTTCGTTTGGTATTATTTTACATCAAATTAATCTATAAAACAACATTTTCTACTCTTTTTAGCGAAGTTTCTACGCTAAATAGGAGTAGTTGTATATTTAATAATTTCATTTGAATATATAACATTCAAAAAGAGAAGAAATTCAAAATTTCTTCTCTTCACTAATCACTTTTTAATATTAAAATTCTTCTCTTTCTTCATCATCTTCTTCTACATATCCTAATTGATTTTGTTTATTATAACAAGCCCATTTATCAAGTGTATATTTTACCATTTTCCTATATTTTTCATCAATTACTTTTAGTTCTTCTTCTGCCATATTTTCTTTATAGTCAATCTTCATAGTATACATAGCAACCAAATTCCCATTTATTACTACATTTCCATTTCTGTTTTCTACAAAAATTGTTATACTTGGTTGTTTTTCGTTTAAATCACATCTTACTCTAAAAGTTGGTTGAAAATTATCCTTTTTACCATAAAATTTAAAACCATATCCCTCCATTGCAGGATCTGAATTATCCCAAAACCCATACGAATCATCAATAGTATCAAATTCGTCCATATTTCTATTAAATATATCATATAAAAAGTCTAATTGTTTTTCATACATTTTATTCATATTCATTTCTCCTATATCTTCATAATATCTTTTATATACATTATTGTATTGTCAAATCTTTTTGATGAACATCTCGAACTAATTTCATACTTTATATTATCTTTTAAATGAATAATCAATATTTCTTCTCCACTTCCTCCATCTTCCATAAATAATTCAGAAAAAGGAGTAATATAAAATTTAAAAATGTATTTGTTATATTTGAATATTTTATTATTTTTTAAAACATCTATTATTTTATGAAAATCTTTGTTTTCTAATTGAATAATATTTTCATAATTCTTTTTTTCTTTTTCTAAATCTATTTTAAAATATTTTGTATTATAAATCAAATCAGATTCAAAATCTGGTGGACAATTTTCTATATATTCAACAGCAATAATATCCTCATAACTATATTTTTTCTTCTTTATTAAACATATAATATTAGATATTAGCATATAGAAAAATTCTATAATATCAAAAATAACTATAAATAAATAATTTGGTATTGCTTTTAAAACTTCCATTCTTCCCTCTTTCTTATTTTCCTACATTCCATATAAATCTGCTTTTAAAATAATTTTATTTATTTTACTCACATCTGTCAAAGGTATTTCCCAACAACTTCCTACTACTGATCTTCCTTTTATATACTCTTTTTTTGGTTCTCCTAAAATTTTATATAGTCTTCTCTGTAAATCAACTTTATTGGTATAGATTGATAGAATTTTTTCACTATACAACACATTTATAGTAGTTTCAGTTTCACATTTGTTTGCTTCTTTATAAATTTTCCCCATTACTTTCCCTACTTTCTAAATTTCTCTATACTTATCTTTTGTTATTTAAAGTCAAGAACCTTAATATGCTCTTGACTTTAATTTTAGGCTAATTTAATTGTACTTTCATTTATCATTTCAATATCTTCTTTAATTTCATTGAAAGTATTTATATTATCTTTGAAAATATCAGATACAGAACCTATCGTGCTAAATGGTTGTTCTCTTAATTTATCTAAGCTTATTAATCCATTTGCAATTATATATTCTTTTAAAGTCTTAACAAATTGTATTTGTTTGCTATTTAATCTATAATCATTTATATATTTTGAAAAAATTTGATTTGCTGTTTCTCTATCTAATCCAACTAAATTCCTAACAACTTGTACTACGTTTGAATCTCCAAATGTATCAACAAATTCTTTATTGTTTCCTAATTCTTCAAACATAATTCTTTCTAAATCACTTTTTTCACTTTCTGTTAATAATTGATTATGTTTTATTTTATATATTACTAGATTATCCATATTGCCATCTAAGAATTTTTTTACTTTTTTCTTATAATCTTCAAAGTTATTTCTAATAACATTCTTTTGTTCTTCATCTACTATAATTTGATCCTCTATATCTATATTCCATATTTTTCTTGGTGGATTTTCTATAAATTTTATCAAATCTCTTAGTTCTTTTCTTATATTTTCTATATCAAAAAATGTTGCTCGCTCCCAATACTCTTGTTTACAAGTTATTTTTATTATTTCTGCTTTTTCTTTAATTTGTGATATAGTTCCTAGTTCTTTTAAACTCTCAATTAAGCTTATAATACCATTAACTTGCATACTGTAGTTTTTTTCTTTCATCTTTCTTATTTGTAAAGAATATATTAGATTATCAAATCTTTTTGCTGATTCATCTAAATCTGTAACTACAAATATTGGTGTAAGATTTTCTTTTATTTCCATTTTATCAATACTTGAAATACTATTCCAACTTTCTAATATTGAATATTTTTCAATAAATTTTTTCTTTGATTTCACAACAAAACTTTCTCCATTTAGATTCTGTATTGCTGTTATAAAATCTTGAACTAATTCTTCTCTGTATTTCACATATTCATCTATATCTTGATAATCTAAATTTTGCAATTCTACAATAAAATCTAATTTTAAGTTAAAGATTTTTTCTGTCAATCCCTCTGTATTTCCTGTTTCTATACCTTTTTCATTTTCTTCAAAAAATTCAAAGTTATTACAACAATCAAATATGTAAAATTCCTTTTTATGAACTCCTTCTCCAAACAAATTATTACATAAGCGAGTTCCTCTACCTATCATTTGCCAAAATTTAACTTTAGATTTTACAGGTTTAAAAAATACTAAATTTAAAATTTCTGGAACATCTATACCTGTATCTAACATATCAACTGATATAGAAATTTGTGGTAATTTTTTAGGATCTTCAAACATTTCTATAAGTGTATCTGCATAATTTACTTTGTTATCTATAACCCTTGCAAATTCTCCATTATAATGTGGATATAAAGAATCAAATACATTTCTTATTTCTTCTGCGTGTCTATGATTCTTTGCGAAAATGATTGTTTTTCCTAATTTATCTCCACCCTCAACTTTTAATCCTTTTTCCATTAATGTTTCTAATATTTTTTTAATTGTATCTCTATTAAATAACCAGGAATTTATTGCTGATGAATTTATCTCTTCTGGAACGCTTTCTTCTTCTTCAAATAAGTTTTCATATTCTTCTTTCTCTTCATCTTTTAATTGACTATATTTAATTCCTCTTTCCAAAAATTCAGTAGTTGTTTTTATATTATGATAATCAACTAAATATCCATCATCAATTGCTTCTTGATATTCGTAAGCAAACGTAGGAACATTATTTTCTAATTCAAAGAAGCTATATGTATTTTTATCAACATCACTTCTTGGAGTAGCTGTTAATCCAACTAATAAACTATCAAAATACTCAAATATTGATTGATATTTTTTGTATATACTTCTATGAGCTTCATCTATAATTATTAAATCAAAATGTCCTGGTGTAAATAATTTTTTACCATCTTTGCATTTCATTGTATCAATAGCATTTATCATTGTTTGATATGTTGAAAATACAATTCTTGAATCTTCTGGATTATCTTTTGAATCTAAAAGATTACAGCAAGACATATCAGGTAATAATTTTACAAAATTTTTCTTTGCTTGTTTTATTAATTCTGTTCTATCTGCTAAAAACAATACATTTTGAACCCAACCTTTTCCTGTTAAAACATCAACTAATGATATTGCAGTTCTTGTTTTTCCAGTACCAGTGGCCATAACTAATAGTGCTTTTCTATGTTTATTTTCAAAAGATTCACATACTCTTTTTATTGCTTCTAATTGATAAGGTCTATTTGTTATATCATCATTAATAAAGATATGTTCTAAATCTTCTTTTGACTTTCTTCTATTTATAATTCTTTGTAATTCATCTTGTGTATGGAAGCCTTGAACTTTTCTTTCTGGATAATCAAGATTATCCCAAAAATAAATCTCAATACCATTTGTATAATATATTAAAGGTCTTTGACCATATTTTTCTTCTAAACAGTCTGCATAAAGGCTCGCTTGTTGCTTTCCTTCGTGAGCATTTTTGCTTGTTCTTTTTGCTTCAACAACTGCTACAGGTAATCCATTCTTTCCAAATAAAACATAATCTACATATCCAATACCTTCGGAATTTTTCATACCTTGAACTTCTAATTCTTCTGTAATGTTTTCTTTAAAATCCCAACCAGAAATTTGTAAATCTAAATCAATAAATTGTTTTCTTGTTTCAAATTCAGATAAATCTTTTACAACAAAATCTTTACTTTTTTGTTTATTTTCTCTTTCTTCAGTTAGTTGTTTTCTTAATTCTTCATTTTCTCTTAAGGTTTCTTCTAGTTTTTTTGTTTGCTCTTGTAATTCAACTTCTAATTTTTCTCTTTCAGCTTGTTTAATATTATCATTGTTCTCTTGTGGAATGAAATTAATGTCAAATTCAATATTTTCATAATTTTTATCATAATTAAAATAGATCCATTTCATAAAGTTAAATAAACATTTTAAAACTAGAATAGCTTCATCTCTCGAAACATCAGCATTTGTATGAACAACAAAATTACCTTTCTTAACTATAAAATCTATTCCTTTTCTTATTTCTTCATTTACTATATTTTTAAAAGTTATTGTATGTATAAGAGCTGACAAATTGTTTTGATATGGCATTATCAATAATTTATCATTCGCATATAGCCATTTAACTCCCAATTCTAATGCTTTTCTACTAAGCATTATACAAGTTACAGGATTGGTTCTTAATCCTTCTTCTGCTTCAATACTTGCTCCTGCAAAACTTTTAAATAATTTATTTTTCTTTAAAAACTCAAAATTTGACATATTTTTCCCCTAATTAAAATATTTATTCATTAACTTTTCATTTAATTCTTCAAGACTTTTTAAATTTTCTTCATACATTATTTTTTGCTTTTCTATTTTTTTAACAATTTTAGCAAAGTCTTCTTGAAGTTCTATTGGTGGAATTATAATAGGAAAATTTTCTATATGGTCTTTGTTTAATTGTCTTTTATCTATTCCTCCAACACAAACATTTCTAATATGTTCCCTATATTCATCAGAAGTAAGAATAAACAGAACAAACTCGTGATTAATTATATTTTTCTTTAATCTAACTAGATAAACGTGTCCATTTATGTTTGCTTTATCATCTTCTCCTGTATAAATAGCTGTTCTTCCTAAACTGCTATTTTCTGTATTTATTCTTCCAGTCTTTGTTATTAAAATGTCATTATGTTTTAAACTTGATTTTTTCATTTTATTGTGTGTATCAATATCAATATAAGCAATGTTATCCATTTCTAATCTGTTTTTCCATACATTTTGACTTCTAAAAAACATTATACCTTCATCAACATAAACTTTATCTCCACCCTTCGGAGTATTTCCATTTACTATTGTTTCTGTAAGTTCTTTTAAATGTTTTTTATCCCAATTTTTTGAATTAGTAATAGGTGTTCCAAACATTTCTGTAAATTTAGCTTTTATCAGTTCATCTAATAATTCAATTTGTTTTTCATTAGTAATTATTAAATTTTGTATTTTTTCAATTTTCTCTACTATATTATTTTGTTCTTCTAAATCGACAATATCAATCTCTATATTCTCAAAATCAGTTTTATTTAAAATCGGTACTACTGGAGCATTTGCTTTTTCCTGTAAATATTTTGAATTTGCTATAAACCAATAAGCTAAATATTTTTTGTTTATAATACTCTCATTTGGTATTATAGCATTTATTTGTTGATTAAATGCACATTCTTTGTCATTTATTCCAACTTTTCCAATTGTACCAATACACGTTACTAATAAACTTCCACTTGGTATAATTCTAGCTTTATCTTTTGCTATTACTGAAATATAATTATTTGATTTATTTAGCCAATTTAATCTGTTTTCTGAAAAATCACCTGGTGTAAAAAAGTTAATATCATTAGAAGAGTAAAACTCCTCAACTTTTTTGCTTGGTGTATTTCCTGTTAAAATAGTTCCACAATCTTTTAATTTTATTTTTTTCATTTTAATAATTCCTCTAAATCTTCAATTCCTTTTTTTAGCAATTCTTGTCCCTTTTTTAAATCTTCTAAAATTACATTAGTATCTCGACATTCTCTTTTTTCTATAATAACTTCTTTATATTTTTTTATTGATAGATCATAATCATTTTCTGTTATTTCTTCTTTATTTATAAAAAATGACTTTTCTGTTCTTCCTCTTTCTTGTTCTTCATCTGAATATCTATTTTTAAATCTTTCTATTATATCAGGAATATCATTTTCTTTAACTTTCTGTCTTTTATCATCTAAACTATATCCATCTGCAGTCATATCATAAAACCAAACTTTATCTGTTCCACCTGCGTTTGTTTTAGTAAATATTAGTATAGCAGTAGAAACTCCTGCATAAGGTTTAAACACACCACTAGGCATTGAAATAACAGCTTCTAATTTATGATTTTCAATTAGTTCTTTTCGGATTGCTTTATGAGAATTTGAACTTCCAAACAACACTCCATCTGGTACTATTGAAGCACATCTTCCACCAATTTTTAATATTTTTAAAAATAGTGCTAAAAATAATAATTCTGTTTTCTTCGTTTTATTTGTCATATCTAGTAATTTTTTTGATGTTATATCACTATTTATAGAACCTTTAAATGGTGGATTTGCTAATATCAAAGTATATTTGCTTTCATCTTGGTTATCTTCTGATAGCGAATCTTTATACTCAATATTAGGATTTTCAATTCCGTGTTGAATAAGATTCATTGCACTAATTCTTAACATTGTTCTATCCATATCAAATCCATAAAACATTGTATTATTAAAATGTTGTAGACTTTCTTCATAATTGAATAATTCAGGTCTATTATTTCTTAAATATTCCCCTGCTTCAACTAAAAAACCTGCACTTCCACAAGCAGGATCAACAATAACATCTTTTTCAGTAGGTTGCATTAATTCAACCATCATTTTAATAATATGTCTTGGAGTTCTAAATTGACCATTTGTTCCTGCTGTTGATAGTTTAGAAAGAAGATATTCATACAAATCTCCTTTTGTATCTCTATCATTCATTTCTATTTTATCTAATGAAGATACAACTTTTTGTAATACTATTGGTGTTGGTACTAAAAACATTGCGTCTTCCATATATTTTGCATAACTTGATTCTTTGTCATTTCCTAATTGTTTAATAAATGGAAATACTTTTTCTTGCATTACTTTGAACATTCTTGAAGCTTCGTATTCTTTAAAAATACTCCATCTACAATCTTGATGATCTTCATCAAATATTCTTTTAGATGTTATACCTAATAAAACATCATCTTTTTCATTTTTTAATTCTATATCATCTAATCCTTTAATAAATAATAAATAAGTAATTTGCTCTATGCAAGTTAAAGGATTTGCTACTCCTCCTGAATGGAAAACTAACCATATTTTATCTATAATTGATTTTATATTACTATCCATTTTTACCCCCTATACTCCTTACAGGAGTTATTCTATCACAAATCATTATTTTCGACAATAAAATGGCTTATTTTTCGCTAAAAAATATCAAATTTTTTCCAAAAATAAAAGAGGGTTGCAGGTGCTTCCCTCCTCCACATTACTGTGATGATAGCTCACATAAGAGCCTTAGATTGAACAATGTACCAAAGGCCATTGTCGTAATAGGTAGTTACGCCTTTCAGAGTGCTGTAGCACAACCGAATCGTATCGTATGCTTCAGACTTGTTGGCATATCCTTCGCCTTCTACTAAGATGTAATTTTTGGTGTCAATCATAATCTTTTCCTCCGTGTTGTCGACATTAGTGTTTTTACTGAATTTACTTATTGTAAATCTATTATAATTATAGCACTTTTTAATGTTTTTTTCAATATTAATAAAATCAGCCAGGAACTACTGTTCTTGGCTTTTGTCTTTAGTATTTTATTAATTTTATCTTTTGTATCTTATATATTTTATCTTTAGTTAGCATTATTTATAGATAAATAGCCTATATCAATATAGTCTTTATCTAACAATTCATATGATTTTTCTATATATACTACTAGCTTTAATTCTAATTCATTAATATTTTGCAATTCAGCTGTTTCTAGATTTTCATTCAGTTTAACATTTAATTCTCTTCCATCTTCTATTTTATAAAGACTTATGCGAATGTTGTCTTTTAAATTTTCTTTTAACTTAAATTTAATTTTACAAGTTTCTGTTGTATCTACTCCTGGCTTAAACTTATATTCAGCTAATCTTCCATCAATATCAAATGAACTTATATATACTCTGTCATAATCTGTTTTATCAAAATTTTTGTATAAAACAATTCCTACTATAATTAGAATTATAACAAGTAGTATTATTGATATGATTATTATTTTCTTCTTCATTTTACCCTCCTTTTTTATGTACTCCTTAAATAAGTATGCAGATCAAGAAATATAAAAGGGGATTACAAAAAATATTACCGAAAGGAGCAAGAATAATATTTTTAAAAATATAGCTTTACTCTACATACTTATTTAAAAAGTACATACCTTTTTCTTAATTTGTAACTATATTTTAGCACCTTATTTCTTGAATGTATACTGCAGAATTTTGCAATGTTTTTGCAAAAAATTATGTCAATATATTTATATTGTTAATTATTTCTAACAGATTCTCCCTCAAACCAGGATTGAATAATACTGTTGCTCCAATAGTTAATAATATAAAAGCAATTATAATAATAAAAAATTTTATTATTCTTTCAATTGTATCTAACAAAAAATTCAATACTTTAATGAATGTATTATTTTTTTGTTCAAAAATAATTGTATTTTTCTCTCGATCTAAATCAAGATTTTTATAAAGATTTTCTCTTTCTAAGTTCTCTTTCTTTTTTTCTAGTGCCTTATCATAAATTGATTTTTGCTTATTTCTTTTTAACATTTTCTTTTCCTTTTTTATTTTTTAATATATTAAATATTCCCTTTTTTTCCTTCACTTCCTCTATATTAGTATTTAATAAATAGTCTTTTAATATTGTTTCATAAAACTTTCTGTTTCCTACTATAAAAGGTTCAGGAACAAATTCACTAAATGAAGCCCTTTCTTTCCAAAACTTTCCTAGACTTTCTCTAAACGTTTCTTTATTCTCATTTCTGACAAAATTAAATATTAGATAAGAGTTTATATCTTCGCCAATTATCATAAATGTTTCAATTAATTTGCTTATTTCCCAAGTTTTATTACCAGATACAATAATTTTTAAATCTCTTGTCAAAAATGAAGATATTTCTTCTTTGGACATTTCTTCAAAATTCCCAAAATCAAATACATAAAATTCGTATTCAAATTTTAAAATATCAGCAAGATTCTCTGGTCTTTCATATAAATCAATACCTTCATATGTAATTTTCTTTAAAACTTCATTATAAACTGTTTGTAAACTTTCATCTTCTACCAAGCTATATATTGAATTATGATTATTATTTTCAATATAGCAAGCTGTAACATTTGTTAATTCTGATAGATATTTCACTATATTTATAGCAACAGTTGTAGCTCCTATATGTTTTTCTGTTCCTGCAATACCAATTGTAATAGTTTGTTTAGCTCTTTTTATATTTTCTTTTACAACTTTTGTTGTTTTATTAATTACTAACATACTATCACTTATTTTATATTTCATTGCATTTCCAAAAGTCATACCTTCTTCTGAAAAAACTCTTTCAATTTCTTCTGCAAACATAACATCATTTCTTGCTGTAACAATATTATAAATGCCTAAATTAAAAATCCTTCCTAAAAGTACATTTCCTTCTTTGTACCCTTCTGCTAATATAATGATTCTAACATTATACATTCTTCTAATAAGTTCTATGGAACTAGCAATCTCATTTTCTGGTGTAGTATTAATAATTGCTTGTAAATCAATTATTAAATAATCTACGCCATTCAAATTTCTCAACTCTGTTTCTAGGAATTTTTTTAAATTATATTCATTTATAAATCTCATTACTAAATTAATTCTGTGTTCTTTGCAATACTCTTCAATTATTGCTCGTGGTTCTTTTGAAATATAAATATATTTCTTATATAATCTATCATTCTCCATTGATCAACTCTCCCTTTTATTCTCCGTGATCTTGTTCATTAAATAAAACAATTTCTCCTGTATCTAACTCTATTATTTCTGTTTCCTCATAATTAATAGAATTTTGTTCTTCATTTGTAGTATTTTCATTTGTACTTGTTGTAGATTCTTCAACTAACCCTTTTAATTTATCCATAAAATCCTCAACACTTGGCTCTTGTGTTGTAGTTTGATTTTCAGTAGAATCCTTTATCTTTGTATAGCTTTCATTTTCTCTGCTATTCATATTCATTATAATTGCTAAAATAATTACTAAAACTAATACTATACTTAATATAATTAATTGTTTTTTTAAGTCTTGTTTTTCTTTCATATTTTTTTACTCCTTTTTAGTTTTATGCTGTTCCAAAAAGATATGGAAAAGGATCAACAGTTTTACTACTTAAATTTTCTCCAATTCTCACTTCAAAATGTAGGTGTGAACCTGTTGAATTTCCTGTGCTACCCATTGTACCTAAAATTTGACCTTGTGCAACTTCATCTCCAACAGCTACTTGTATTGAATTATGTATCATATGTCCATATAATGTATATATCTTTGTTCCATCATCTAAATTATGTTCTAAAACCACATAATTTCCATACCCTGTACTTCCTGCTGTTGCTACAATAACCTTACCACTTAATGCAGAACATATTTTAGGACTAGACTTTGATACAACAACTAGGTCTATTCCTGTATGTGGTCTTGTTTGAGTTACACCATTTACTGTTATAGTTCTCTTTGGAGAAAATTTTGATGTAATAACATCTCTTGTACTATCCCATACTTCAAATGGCATATTAAATTTTGCTCCTGTATATTTATATGGATTTTCTGCTATTGCAACACTTCCTGAACTTCCACCTTTTTCCTCATCATCTAAATTTGTGCTTGAATTATTAGAAAATATTCCAATAAGAGCAAACACTCCAATAAATATTATAAATAATCCAAGACAAACTCCAATAATTATCATTTTTACTTTAATTGATAAAAAACTAAATACTGTTTCTGTTAAATCTTTTGCTTTATTTTCCGACATTATCTTCCACCACCAATTAAATATTCTTTTTCCCAATCAAGAGCTTTAACATTAATTAACGTATGGCCTGAACCAACAAAGAATAATCCACGTCCTTTATCTTTTTGACTTAATATAGCTTTTTCTTCTTGATTCAAATTATATAGATTTACTACTTCCTCTAAATCTTTTCCGATCTATTCCGAAAAAGAATTTATAAGTTGAGTTGTCAAGTAATGCTTGTCCATACATCTTAACTTCTGGTGCTAAAAAGTCTACCAAACTTTGTGTAATTGTCATTAGGCCACATTCATATTTTCTTGCACGCTTACAGAAATTTCTTAAAAATTCTATTGTTTGTGGTACTTTTCTATCAACTAATAAATATGCTTCATCACAAACCACATAACAACGCTCTTCTCTGTTTTTAAAAGCTTGATCTTGACAATACCTTAATATATTAAAATACTGACATCTTTTTACTTTTTCAGAAGCTCCTTGTAAACTATAAACATCTAAACATATAAAGCTACTGTCCAAATCTAATGAAGTATAACCATTGAATATTTCTCCGTGATGACCAATTGAAAGTTCTCTTACAACTGCTCTTATTTCTTCAATTTCTCTTTTATGCTCGATATTTGAATTTACTTTTTTTAATAATAACTCATATAAATCTTCCATAATAGGAAATTTATTTGAATCAATATTTGTTATATCTGTGTCATATGTAATATTAAAGTTTTTATATAACTCTTCTAATATCTCCATCAATAAGCTCATTTGCAGAGAAGTTATTTCAGGATAATATAATTTAAAAAATGTACTTAAAAAATCTAAATGTAAACCTAATGCTGACTTTTTTGAAATATATTCTTCTTCTTCATCATCTTCAAAATCTGTAATTTTAGGCAATGGATTTACTTGCAACGGATTTATTCTTCCTACATTTTTTCCAGTTCCTCCTGAACAATCAATCCATTTTCCACCCAATAATTTACACATAGGGCGTAGTTCTGATTCAGGATCAATTGCAAAAATTTTTGTACCGATTTAACCATTCGTTTAGCATTATTTTTTTAGCCAAAAATGATTTTCCTGAACCAGAAGAACCTTCAATTACAATGTTAGAATTAGTTCTGTCATTTCCTTTGAAAAATGGCGAAACAGCTATCATTCTTCCATCTTCATCAGTTCCTAAATAATAACCTTCTACATCTACTAATCCACTTCCTGAAAAAGGTAATCCTAAAAACAATGCTTCTAAGCTCATTGTTTTATTAGATATTTTAGTTATATCTTGATAATAAGTATCATATGGAGAACTCTGTCTTAATGCTTTTTCTTGTGTAAATGCAGGAACTCTTGCTTTTAATCCCATACCTGCAATTTTATTTCTTACAGTTCTACAATTTTCGCTAAAATTATTATCATTTTCGCCAATTGTGTTTGATACAAAAGATACATTTACATACGGAATATTATCAACTGTTATATCTTTTATTATCTTTTCTGCTGATCTTATTTTAAATTCAGCTTGTGTTTTCAAAGCTTCGTTATTAGTTGTATTATAAATATTTTTATCTGTTGTTAGTCCTTTTGATATTCCTTCTACATATTCTTGCACATTTTCTATTGGTGCTATTACAAGACTTACTGTTGTATTTGGTATGTCTTTAAGATTTAAAAGCCAACCTACATTTACTGCAGATGGATAGCCACTTACATACTGTAATTTATGTTGATATTCTCCAAGTTGCACTTTATTATGTTTTAATTCAATCCCTTGTGGAGTTATAAGTGCTAATAACTCTTGATTTATAGGCATTATTTCAATTTCTTTTGTTTTCATTTGTAACTCTCTTTCTATTAGCCAAGTGCTAATTATTTTTATCTTTCGTAAATTTAAAATTATATCTTAACTTGTAATGGACTTTCTAAATAATTTTGATCTTCTATATAAGCAATATCTGGATTGTTATAACTATTTATTAATTGAATTATTAGTCTTTCATCTAATATTTGCGTTTTATATCCACTGTTAGTTAATTTCATTCGTATTTCGCTTACTCTTTTTATTAACTCTTGTTCTACATATTCATCATTATCAGCCCATATAATTAGATAAATCTCACTTTCAAGAGCTTTTCCAGTAGTTGATAAAACTCCAAAACTTCTACTTCTTTTATCCAATAATGAAAATTTTAGAGCTTCCTTTTCCTTTTCCATAAGGCTTGCTTGAAAGTCTTGATTTTTTCTTAAATCTATTGGTCTATTGGTAAAATATAGCTTTAAAGGTTTAAGCTCACTAGCAAAATTTCTAGTTATACTTTTTCCGTGAGCTACTTGTTCTACTTTCGACATCAACTTACAATTTTTTGGAAATATTCTTAAATAGCACAAAACTTTGTTGTCAATTGTATATAGAAAATTTCCCTGTACATCTTTAATATTTAAAAATAAATTTGCTGACATTTTTACTTTGTCTTTATCTTTTTTCTTTCGTGAAAATAACATTTAATTATTCCTCCTTGATTGTATATTCATATATTCTTTGGCTTTGATAAAACTTAATAATATTCCCAATCAACTCTGCAATACAGGTGTTGTATTTATCTTTCATAACTGAAATAAAAGCTATAGCTGTTATAAATCCCCATATTCCAACTGCAACTAAATAATTATTAAAGATTGCATTATAAATCAGGGCTATAAACACAGCAATTATGCTAGCAACAGCTGTTATAATCATTTCTTGAATCCCAATACCATTAATGACTTCTACTCTTGTTTTCACATTTGCAGGCATATTTATTTGAAATCTATTTTCATCTTCCATTTTTAAATTTCTTCTCCTTCCTGGTCTTGTTCTATTTCTTCTGTATTATCAAGACCTAAATAAAATTTATCTCTGTGTCCATTTTCAAAATGTTGTTCTAATGTTTCAAGCTTTATTTTTCCTGCTTCTAATTTTTTAAAAGTGTCTTCTACATCTTCATCATTTTTAAAATTCACTAAAGTTAATCTAAAACATTTATTGCTTTCTACCCACCCATATTTACTTGTGTTTTTAGCTTTAGGATATACTGCAATTTGAAGTGTATCTATAAATGGATAATCTAATCTCCAATCTTCAATTTGTATATCTGTCCCATTTGGCATTTTAGATTTTCTTATTATTTTCATATTTCAAAATCCTCCTAATTTGCTATATGTTCATATTGTGATTCACAACCACTATTTATCCAGGGATTTAATACAAGCTCCTTGAACTCATCATCATTGTGTATTGATCCCTTTAATGAAGGACTTATAAGAAGACCTACGTTTTTCCCATTATATTCTGTCCAATACATATAATATTTTTCTTCTGCTACTGAACCACTTGTTATTCCTTGACATTCATCATATGTTTTGAAAACATCTACATCTTTTTTCCAAGAATTTAAAAAACTTCCAAAATTTATTTTCTTAACACCAGTTTTTACATATAAATCCCCATCAATCGAAATTGTCCATCTCCCTTTTTTGTCATTTGCTTCTTTTTCAAGTGTTCCATCAGTTAAGGTTGCTTGAAGTGTTGAAAAATCTCCAATTGCGTCTGATGATTCTACATATGGGAAATATGTTAAAACTAGATTCTTTGTTGTGCTTATTGTTAGGACAAGAACTAATGCTATTAATCCATTTCTTATTCTTGTTAAATATTTTCTATATTCCATTTCATCTCCTGTCAGTATTTTAAATACAGCCATTCCTATCATTAATACACAACAAAATCCTGCTAAATAACCCAAATAATTTACAATGTGATATATTCTACTCATTTTATCCTCCGTATTAATTATCTTTCAGCTACATTTTCATATTGTTTCAATCTTTGTTTATACTTTGATATTTCTTCATTTCTAAAATCCCTTTCAGACTGAATATGAATAACTTTTTGTACTAAATCTTTTCTATATCCTTTTTCTTCCTCTTGATATTCCTTTATAAGTTCATTTCTTACCTTTATAGCTTCTTGTACGTTTTTTAATACATTTGTTAAATTTTGTACTGAAAATACTTGTTCTTTATCAAGTGTAATTTGAATAATTGTTACGTTTAAATCTTGTATATGTTCTTTTACTAATTCAATTGCTTTCCTGGTGTTAAATCCATATACATATGTACAGCAATCATCATAATCATATTTACTAGAAGCTATAATCCCCTTTTCAATTAATTCTTTTATTCCATATAATTGATTACAAATTTTAAATAAATCAATTTCATTTGTGGTTTTTACTAATCTTCCTTTGTGATCTAAATATGTTATTGTATATGGCTCATTAGGGTGTAAAATATTGTCTAAATTTTTCCTTATATAAATCATTTTATCTACCTTTACTTATAATATTTTTAAAGCTACTTACTGTTCTTGTTGCTGTTGATACTTTAGAACCTAATCCGTTGTTTCCTCCAGACGTTTCCATAAACTCTCTAAGCATATGTGGAGTTCTATTTGCTATCATTACTGTAGATAATGATAGAATTAGATGAGCGTTATTCATTAATAAAATAGCAAATTGCAATAATGCTAATTGGACTATTACTGTAAAAGCATTTGATATAAATTTCTTTACATATCCATTAAATGCTCCTCCATCTGAATTGAGCAAGCCTAAACAAGCGAATGGAATTGCTAAACGTAATATAAACATTTCAATTCCTCTTGTAATAGTTTGAAAATATATAAGTATCATATAAATTGCTATTATTAGATAGAAAAATGCACCTAATATATTCCAAGCTACATTTCCTATTGTTACACCCATTGTTTGGAAGTTTCCTAACATTCCTATAAATATTGATTGATATAAGTCATAACAAATCCAGGCAAATTGAGTATAGATAAATCCAAAACAAATCATAATAATCATTGCTTTTACAAATCCTACAACTACTGTTAAAGGACTTACTTCTGGATCTCCATTTGACCAAGCCATATAAACTTCAATCATTTTCTTAACAAAAAACATAATTAGTAATGCAATTGCAAAAGAATAAATTGCATTGTATAAACCTGAAATACTAAAATTTGATAATCCTCTGAAATTAATTTCTATAGCAAATGCGTTCCAAAACATTACATCATATACACCATTGAACCAAGTGAATATTATTTGTGCTATATAGCCAAATAGAAATGAAATCGCAGTTGCAATTAAAGTTCCTATTACCATTTTTACCTCCAGTTTATTTAGGTTCTATTACCAATTCTTCTTCCTCTTCAATTACAGTTTCTTGCACAATTTCTTCACTTAATTCTTTTTTTACAAATTCATCAGATAATTGTTTTAATTTTTCAAACTCTTTTTCTGTTTCTTTTTTGTCTATTTCTCTATATTTGTTAATTTCATCAACTAAACCTAAAAGAGCTTCTTTACTATTCTTTATTTGAGAAATATAGTTTGATTTCTTTATACATTTTTGTAACTCATCTATATGATGAACTTTGCAAAATTCTCTCTCATATTTTTGATATTTTTCTGCCAATTCTTTGTGCAGTTCAGGTTCATTTTGACTTGCTATAACTTTTTGATTCAATTCTTTTAATTCTTTAGCCATTGCGTTTTCTTTCCACTTATCATACAAGCAAGTTAAAGCAATTCCTGGTACTCCTGTTACCATTCCTATAAGAGTATATCTTTTTAAATATCCCCATATTTTTTCTGTGTCTTTTACACTTTGGCCAATCTCTTGTGAAAAGCTTTCTATAAGTAATTGTTCTTCTTCTTCAGCTTGTTTTTTACGTTCTTCTAGCTCTTTAATTTTTTTCTGGTTTTCTGTTTGATTTTTTTCTTGCTTATTTTCATATAATTCTGGATTTGCTTCTAAATCCATTTCGTTTAATCTACTTAATACATCTTTTGATTTTTCATATTCTTTGTCTGTTAAATTCAATTTTTCCTTAACTTCTAAATTCATTTTTTCAATTTGCTCTTGTCTTATATCCATTTTCTTTTACCTCCTTGATTTTATTGAAAATATTTACCCATTAAATTTACAATTGTTACTACGATTAAACCAACAACAATACATACTAAAACCTTAATTATGCCCTTTTTATGAATATCTTGATCACGTTCATCTCCAGTCATAATTTTAAAAACGTGCCACAAAATGAAGCCAACTCCTATGAAAGGAATTATCCATTGTAAAGTTCCTGTTAAATCTTGTACAAGTTTCATAACTCCTGTACCAATTTTACTTTTTTGTATTTCTCCTCCACCTTGTACTTCTGTTACAATATCTGCAAAAACAGTATTATTTAGTGTAATTATGCCTAAAGCTAATGATGTTCCCAATGTTAATAATTTTTCTTTAATTTTCATCTTTCGTTCCTCCTATAAATTTCCTTTTGGATAGTCAATTCCACCTTGTCTTTTCATAAAGTTTAATCTTCTTTCCTCAAGTTCTTTTTCTTTTTTCATTTGTTTTAATTCCATTGTTTGTTTATCAATATCCCATAATTGAAGTGGCGATATTTCTTTTATTTCTCTTGCGTCTTCTCTCATCTGTCTTACTTTGATGTTCCAGTTTTTATCTCCTAATCCTAAAAGTCGATTAAATAACCATTTACTTAAATCAGGAGAATTGGTTATTGCAGGTTCAGTTCCTGAAGCCATAACTAACAAATAAGGTCTTTGAAGTCTTAATATTTCATCTGGTGTTAATAAAGCTCTTGAAATTAAGTTCATTGAATTACTTCCACCATTATCAGATTTTTTATCACTGCTTTCAGACCAACTTGTTGTAGTATATGTACCAATTTTTTTGGAAATCTTTTCAGCTGTTGTTTCATTACTCGTACGAAGATAATTCCACACATAAGCATTATCAAGAATGTTTTGAGCTGTATTATCTCCATATTTTTCATTTAGCTGACTAAATGACTGTACAAATAAATTGAATCTAATTCCGTCTTCCGACCACCAACAGTTAAAAAACCACCGAAAATTTGGTATTTGTGAAAAGTTTCCGAAATTCGTCTAATACAAAATTCGTACGTATTTTTAAACGCCCACCACGTTCATCAGCCATTTCTACAAGTTTTGTATATACTTGATTAACAAATAAACTACATAAACCATAAAAAGTTGTTTTTTCATCAGGAAGTATCATAAACAAAGCCGTTTTTTCTTCATTAAATTTGTTTATATCTATTTCATTTTCACTAATCATACTTGCTACATAACTGTCCATAAATATATTTAATGTCGATAATGCAGAAGTGTAAAAAGACGCTCTCGTTTTGCTCGCCGCCATCTGGGCTGGAGCAAAACTTGCAATAGCAGGGTGCGTATTATCTATTTCTTTTAAAAAGTCTAAATATGTATCTATTAGTGTTGTTTTATCCTCTTGTTCTTTACACATTTCAGCTATAAAGTGATATACATTAGGTAAATTTTGTAGTTTAGGATTCTCAATATTTTCCATAACAACAGCCATAATAGTTGCTCTTATTACAGCTTTTTCTCCATTGTTCCAAATAGCTTCTCCATTTCCTTTAACATCTCCAACTAAACTTTGTACAATATCACTTGCATAGTTTTCTGCTTTTGGTGTATTTTTTTGTTTTATTGCTTCAATAACTGGCTGTAGGAAATTATATTTTGAGCTTTTAAGTGGTGTCTTAAAATCTAGTGTTAATACGTTATATCCTAATCTTTTTAATTCAACACAGGTATATTCAAATAATTCTCCTTTTGGATCACTAATTACCATATTTTCGCCTGCTAAAGCTATGTTATTTATGCTTTGAAGAACCAAACTTCTTGTCTTACCTGATCTTGTTGCACCTATAGTAATCGAATGTAAATCATCATCTATAAAATAAACATCTTCTACTTTTCTTGTTTTAATTGTTGGAATTTTTAGATATTTATTTGTTTTGAATATTCTTATCTTTTTTATATAAGGTTTAAATATTATCCTGTCTTTTTTTCCAACAACTAATCCACCTTTTTTAAATATTGGTTTTTTTAATTCTTCTGGTAAAGGCTCTACTTCTAAATTTAATTTTGTGTTTTTATCTTTTTCTGATTTTTCAATTATCCCTCTATCTTCTTCTGCCTTTTCCAATAAAGCCTTTATTGTTGGATTTTCTTCATCTATCGTATTTACGCCAAATGTTTTCTTGAATTTCTTTTTGCTTAGCCACCATACAGAACCGTGCTGATTTTGATGAAGCCCAACAGGCATTGGAATTTCTATGTTATCTGTTACTTTATAAGTTTTGCTATGATAATTCTTTCCTCTAAAGAATCTAAAAATTGAAATTGTTGCAAAAAGCATAAAGCATATAATTGTTAATATGAAAATCTGTATACTTTCTTTTGAACTTTTTACAGTTTCAATAACTTTAAAAACATTAATTTCTAATATTTTTTCTGGTTGTTTTAAAAATATTTGCATTAAACAAAATGTAATTAAGCTAGATAAAAATATACTGATAATAAATGCAAATATTAAACCTACTATTTTTAAACTTAATCTTTTGTTCATTATTATTTTCTCCTCTTTTGTGTACCTATTTTTTAAATTGCTTGAAATACAGCAACTTTTCTATTTGTATATTTGCAAACTCTCTCTCCTACCACTCTCACTTTCTCTTTTTTTACTAATTCCGTTAATCTAGGCGAAACGAAATTTCTTTCTGTGCTTGGAATTAGTTTTAAATTGTATAATTCAACAGCTATTTCCTTTGCTGTCATTCCTTCTGGATTATTTCTTAATATATAAATTATTTGATCATATCTAACTGGTCTTTTGGGTTTAATTTCTTCATAACTTAAACGTCTTGTTTCTTCTGTAATCATAAATTCCTCCTTTCAGTTTGAAAAAATTAAGATTATAATCACACCTGGTAATCCAAAAAAACTTGCTATCATTATTGAAATCCAATTTATAGTTATTGCTATTCCAACATATTTAAGTACATATAATGCAGTTATCCCTATTAGTGCATTTATGATTATTTGAATAAGATTTTTTTGAGAATAACCAAATATTCTTAATAAAATTCCACAAGTAATTATTGATATTACAAAAACTAAAGCATTAATCATTTTTATTCCTTTTTATAATTGATATTCTTTTTGACATTTACGTTTATTGTGGAACATTTTGTATCAATTCTCTGTACATTGTAGATAAAAAAAGGGTTTGCAGGTTTTCAAAAACTCGTTTTTTGTATCAATTTTCTGTACAAATATATTAAAAAAAATCATCTTTCTGTTCCCCAATCTATACTTCCTTTCATTCTATTCTTTAAATATATTTCTCTTTTTGCTTGTTTTGAAAGATTTGTACTATTTTTAATTCTATTATAATACGCATTATGAGAAATGTTTTCTTCTGAAAGCATTTTAAAAACATCATTTATTATCCTTCTAGCATTTTTACTTTCTATATTTTTTATTTCTTGCTCTATATTTGCTTTTTTTATACCTTGTGCTTCTTGAAATTTAATTGTATTATCTTTCCATTCTTGTTTTTTCCTTAAATATTCTTCCAAATTTACTTCTTTTATTAATTGCAAAATTTGGTTTCCCATTTTATTTAACATATCTCTTTCTGCTATTTTCTTAATTTTTTCATAGTCCTTTTTATTTGAAATTTCTTCAAGTATTCTTGAAGCATTTATACTTGCTTGAATATATTCATTAAATTCATTTTTGCAATCTTCTGATGAATTTAATATTAATTTAGAAATTTCATTTACATACATTTTTACTTCTGGTATTTGATATTGATACTTAAATCCTTTTTCAAAATCATTAGATATTTCTTTAAGTCTAATTATTTTGCTAAGTAAAATACTAAAATTTTCTTCTTTAAATTTATTAGAAATAATTGGTATACCAAATATGTCTGGCATTATTTCTTTTAAGTTATTTTCAATATCAAAATGTTCTTGTTTCTTTACATTAATATAATTTTGTAATTCTTCTATTGTTTTATATACTTTTAAATCAGAAAAGTTTGCTAAAAATTGTGCTGAATCTAAATATGAATTTTCTCTATAAAGAATAGCTTGCTCTCCAAAATTTTTATATTCATATTTATCTACTTCTATTTTCTTTATTTCTGTAAAATTAGTTGGTTCTTCAATATCACAAATATATAGTTTTTCATCAATATTCAAATCTTTTAAGCTATCTAAAATCAATTGTTCTTCTCTATTTGTATCAACAATTCTTAATTTCATATCTGGATTTTTATATATTTCTTTTAAGTCATTCTTGTATTTTGCTAATTCTTCATTAGTCATTTCTGCAATTAATTTTTTAGAAACATTTTTTATATCATATAAACTTTTTAATTTTAGTTTAAATATAGTTTTAGCAAGAGCCTTCCTAATTTTTTTGTATCTTACATATGGTTTCTTCTGTAGTTCTAAATTTTGATTCTTATTCCAAAACAACAAATGACAATGAGGATTATTTTTCTTTGAATGGTATGAAGCTGTCCATTCAACATTTTCAGGTTTAATACCAAATTCTTCTGCGATTTCATTTATTCTTTCAATAATAAGATTCTTCCAAGCTTCTTTTGTTGTATATCCATATTTAATTGCGTCTGCTTCACTTAGTGAAATTACAGTCTTTTGTATATCAATATCATTAAGAGTTAGCTTTTCTACATATTTTTTTACTTGATCTAATTCCATTTTTTCAACATTATTATTTTCAAGAATATATCCAAAAAGTCCGTGAGAATCATCTCCAAAATCCGCACCTGGTCTTGTTGCTATATAGTCTTCGTGTAATTTATCTAAATAAGCTTGAAGTTTCCTTGCTCTACCTTTATTATCATATTTTGCGTATATTTCTTTTTGATTAAGCCATTTAAAAAATACTCCATCACTAAATCTATCTTTATCCATACTTTATTTCCTTTATATAATATTTTTGAAATTCATATCTTTTGGTAATATCCTTGTAATGTCATCTTCAAAATATGGCGACTTGATGGCCTGATACCCCAACTTATTTGCTAAATTAATCTTTTCTTTTATGAATTGTTGATCGTCCTCACTATTAAAAATATACGCTAATACATATGCTTGTAAAAAGATTGATGAAAAGCTTGCTTTCGCACTTTTACTTAATAAAGCAATGTGTCTTTCAAATTTTCTTCCCAATTTTTCATCTATAATCTTTTCTAGCATTTTTTCTAATTTACTTACACTTTTTTCATTTGCCTTTATTTCTAAATATTCTTCTAATGCTCTGTTTATAATTTCACTTTCAGTTGCTTTTCTATCTTCTTTACATATTGAAGCAACATATGTCCTTAATGCGTCCTTTAGAGATTTAGGGACAACAGCATAAACTTTTTCAGTTCTACTATCTTCTTTTTTCTTAACTATTTTTTTATTCAATTTGCTCTCTCTCCTTGCTTTTTCTTTCGTGTTCCCTTAAATTTCAGAAAAATTTAAGGGCAGGATAAGGAAAGAAGTGTCTTTCCTGTCAACAGTTAGAGAGCCAAGCTCTCTACTCCTCTGCTAGATGTTTTCTTTTGCAGATACAATACAGATGTCATACATTTCAGTGTATTTTTTCTACAAATTCTCTTTCTAAAAGGGCAATAATAAGGTCTTTACAGTCTTTAGCTGTTACATTACCATTGTTTATATTATTGAAGTATTTTTTGATTTCATCTTCATAAAATATTACTCTTATTTCAAGTTTTTTATCTTTTTCTTTAATTAGAATTTGTTTCATTACATATTTTGTTAATTCTCCATTTTCAGAAGATTTTTTTATTTTCTTTGACATAGCTTCTGATACTTTAACATTTTCTTTTTCAATTATATTGACTATATCTCTTTGTTCTTTTTTACTTAAAAAGCTTAAATTTTCTCCTGTTCTTAGATTAATTTTTTTGTCATCAACCATTTCTCCAAGTTGTGGAATTAAATAATTCAATCTTATATATCTTTGAATATTACCATTACTCATATGGTTTTCTTCTATCATTTTTTGTTGAATTGTATCTTGCTTGTCTATATTATCTTGTAGGATTTCATTTTCTATTTTTGAAGCAATCTTCTCATTTTTTAAACATTCTTTTCTAATACTTAAAGCTTTTCCTCTTTCTGTTGGCATTACATCTCTTACCATTAAATTACTATCAACCATATATAGTCTAGCTTCATCTTCTGACATATTCTCTTTTACAATGCACTTAAATTCTGTTAATCCTGCTTCTCTTCCACATAGTCTTCTATTATGTCCAGAAAGTATTTGATATTTTCCATTTTCAGTTTTTCTAACTACTATTGGTTCTATTATTCCGTTAATTTTTATACTTTCTATCATTGTGTTTTTTCTTGATTCTGAATACATTTTAAAAGGTTGATTTGGAAAATCTTCTAAATCTTCATCTCTAATAATTTCATATCTTTCATTTTCTTTAAGTTGTATAATATTATCTTGAACTCCAACTTGATTTTCTTCAATAATTTCAATTTCATCTTCTTCAATTTCTTCTAATTCTTCTAATGATTCTTCTTCATAGTCAACTATTTCTTCTTCCTCTTGAATCACTTCTTGTTCTTCTTGTGGTGGTTCATCAGAATTATTTTCTTCCTGAACTTCTTGAATATGGTTTTCTTCCTCAAATTGTTTTTCAACTTCTTCTGTGTCTGGTTTTGAATTATTTTCATAGAAAATTTCTTCAATTTCTTCATCTGTAATATTTGTCTTATCAACCAGATCTTTAATTTGATTTAATCCATATCCTTCATTCCTCCAATTCCTAATTTTTTTAATTTCTTCTAACTTTAAATGCTTCTCTAATAAAGTAGCCATTGTTATTTCCTCCTTTGTACACAAAAAAAGAAAGCCAAGATTTTCTCTCGCTTTCTTTAAATATAATTTTTCATATTAATATTTTAGCACTTGAAAAATTGAATGTATACTGCAGGATTTTGCAAGGTTTTTGCAAAAAATTATGTCAAGCTACTATTGTTCTCTCAATTCAATTAGACTTTTAACAATATTTTTTATAAATACATTGGCCATTTGTTTCTCATCTTTACTCAACATATCTATCATTTCAATTATTTCCTTACTATTAGCTGTTTCTGTATTTACTTGTGGTAATTCCTCGCTAAATAAATAATCTAAACTAAGATTTAATTCATTTGCAACTTTAATATAAAATAATAAACTACCACTTTTTAATCCTGTTTCAATATTTGAAATATAGTTAGCAGAAGAATCTAACTTTTCAGCTAATTCCTCTTGCGTTTTTCCTAATAAAATTCTTTTATCTGCAATCTTCTTTCCAATACTTCTAAAATCCATTTTTTTCACTCCCATAATATTGTTTATTATATTATGAGCAGATGATTTTTAGAATGTTCTGTTTTTAGTGTTACCACTCTTATTAGGAGTAGTTGCAGTTCTAAAAATAAGTAACGATTTAGTTACTTTCAGCAATTATATCTTTTATAACATTTTCTTTAAGAATATGAAAAAATTTTTCTTGTATCTCGTCTTTATTAATTCCATAATTTAGTTTTTTTATAGGATTACCTTGTGTATAATTTTCTTCAATTACGCTTTCTATTGATGTTTGTATTTCTTTAATTGTTTTTTCTTCTAAATTATCTTTACCTCTAAAATATTCATATATAGCTGTTTTGTTTTCTTTTGAATATTCTAATTTTTGTTCAATCAAATATTTTAAAATAAATCCAATAAGAGATACTTGATAAGGCGTTTTTGACCTATCTAAATTCTTTAAAATAGGTCTTGTCTGTTTTTCAATTAATTTTATCATCTCTTCATCTGGTATATTCAATGATTTCTCATATTCCCATTCTAACAAATCTATTAAAAAATCAATTGCTCCTTCTGTCATTAATCTATCTAAAACACTCTTTACCCCTAATTGTAAAAATCTATTTTTTTCTCTTGTCGAAACACCACCTGTTACCACAATCACAGTAGGAAGTTTTAAATTTAATGATTTACATCTTTCTAGCATTTCTAATCCTGTTATTCCAGGCATATCTTGATTTAGGAATATAAAATCTGGCATTTTATCTATTATCCTTTTTAATCCTTCTTCTCCACTTGTTACTATATCAAAATTAACATTATACTTTAAATTTTCCGTTACTGTTCTTTTTAAATTTTCAGCTAGTCTTATTTCATCTTCAATTATTAATATGTTAAAATCTTTTACCATTAAAACTTCTCCTCCTAGCCTAGTATTATAACATATTTTTCCATAAAAATAAAGGCTTTTTGCTAAATTTGTTCAAGCGATTGAACAGCTAAATGTTGTTTTTTTGTTATAATCTTTTATGATTGTATCTATGAGAGGAGATGGATTGATGGAATTATCTGAAGCAATTGTAATCAGAATAAAACAAATTATGAAAAATAAGAATATGAAATTGTATGATTTAAGTATCTTGTCAGGAGTACAACGTAGCACACTTTCACTTTTCCTAAATAGATCTACCAAAACCATTAGATTGGAAAATTTATTATATATATGCGAAGCACTTGATATTGAATTAAAAGATTTCTTTAATGATAAAGTATTTGAAAATGTTGAAGCTAAAAATTGGTTAAAAAAAACAGAAGATTAATTATATGTCTTCTGTTTTTACTATTTAAAATACAAATTTAACTTCTCCTTCTTTTATTTGTAATTTAGCCTTAAATTCCTTTCCATTTTTAGACTTGAAACCTTTTATTTCGTTTGTAATCCCTTTTGTCAATAATTGTTTTACATTTGAATTTGTTATTTTCTTTCCTGAAATTATTTTCCAAATACCAAATTTGCAACCATCTTTATATGCAGAACAATAATAAGATTTCTTTCCTTCTATAATATCATTATTGCATAATGGACATTTTCCTAATGATGTTTTTGAATCTTTGCTATTTTTCAGCTTATAATTTGATACATCTTTTGTTGCAAGTATATCTTTAATGTCTAATAGAATTGAATCTAATAACTTATCTTTATTTGCTTTTCCCTCTTTTATCTCTTCTTGAATCAACCACCATTTGGCTGTTAAGTCTGCTTTTTTCCATTTATCTGGTAGCATACTGTAATATTCTCTCCCAAATTCAGTTGAAATAATTTTGTCCTTATCTTCTTTTATATAACCTCTTTTTAGTAGATTTTGTATTATTAAAGATCTTGTTGCACTTGTTCCAATGCTTCCGTTTTCGCCTTCTTTATCTTTGTCTTTTCTTTTTAATATTTCCTTTATTTCAGGGTTATCTACATATTTTGAGATTCTAGTCATATCCTCTATTAAACTTGCTTGTGTATATCTTGATAATGGTTTTGTTTCTATTTCCTTTATATCAGCATTTTCTATTTTCCCAGTATATTGACCTTGATCTATTTGAGATAAAATAGAAATTTTATTTTCATCATTTTCTGAATCTAAATATTGTTTATAGCCTTCTTCTAAAACTTTACTTGCTGTTGCTTTAAATTTATATGTATCAATTTCTTCTGTTTCTAAATATGTCATTTCTTTTTTTAAAGGTTTTATAAATTGAATTAAATAGTAAATACATATTTCTTTATATACCTTTTGTTGTTTCTCATTCATATCAGATAAATTCAAATCAATTAGCGTAGGAATAATTCCGTGATGAGCAGTAACTTTACTATCATCAAAACATTTTGATTTAGGTAAATTCTTATAATCTAATTTAATATTTAAACCTAGATTATTTACTACTTTTTTAATAACTTCTGGTGCTTCTTTATAATGTTCTTCATTTAGATATTGACTATCACTTCTATTATATGTAATAGCGTGGTACTTTTCTCTTAATTCTTGTGTTATTCGCAATGTTTCATCAGGTTTAATTTTATATTTTTTGCTTATATGAGATTGTAGTTTTGTTAAATTAAATGGTAATGGTGCATTTTCATTTTTTATTTGTTTTGCAATGTTTACTTTTATTTTTTTATTTATAAATTTATCAAGTATTTTCTTCAGCTCTTCCTGGTTCTTATAAATTGTATTATCTTTATCTTCTAACTTTGCTTTTACAACTTTACTATTTATATCAATGTCTATATAACCATCAAAATATTTTTCTTTAATATGATTTTCTATTGCTAAATCTCTATTAACTACTAATCCTAGTGTTGGAGTTTGCACTCTTCCTATTGAAAGAGTAGTTCCATTTAATATTGAAAAATACCTACTTAAATTTATTCCTACCACATAATCAGCTATTGCTCTTGCATTTGCACTCTCTCCCCAAGTTTCGTATTTTGAATTTGGTTCTAAATTATTAAGTGCTTTTTTCAGATACTCTTCATTAAATGCTGACGTTTGTATTCTTTTTACCTTACCCTTGAACTTACAATATTTTATAATTTCATCTATAAGTAATTGACCTTCTTCATCTATATCTCCTGCATTAATAACTTCATCACATTCAGATATTATTTTTTTTATTATATTAAATTGCTTTTTTGTTTTTTCTTCAGGTATTTTAGCCCAATCCTTATAATATATTGGTAATTGTTTCATTTCCCAATTTTTATTATTTTCATCATATTCCTCTGGTGTTTTTAATCTCATAAGATGTCCATACGCCCAAGTTACAATATAATTTCCTTTTTTATAATATCCTTCAAATTTTTCACTTTTCCCAGTGATAGCATTTAATATTGATCTGGCCAACTCTGGTTTTTCTGCAATAATTAAACTTTTCATTTGTACCTACTTTCTTAAAGATAAATAACATCTTTTTGTTTTTTATCTTTATATTTTCCTTTACTATTTATTTTTCTTAATTTCTTTGCTTCTTTGCACTTTCTTACATATTCCATTTCCTCTAATTCTTCATAATATTGTTCTTTTTCTGACTTGCTTCGCTTTCCAACTACTATACAAGCATACAAACAAAACGTTATAATTAAAGATATTAGAATTATAATACTCCATAATAAAACAGCCATTTTTCAATGCTTCCTCCCATTTTTCAAAGTAAATATACACTGAAATGTATTTGCTCTGTTAATCCTCTTTTATCTCCTTCCTCTAAAAGAGGACTAGAAAGCTTGTCTTTCTAAGTGTTTCCAGAAAAGCTTCTGCTTTTCTTATCCTGCCACTAAATTTCTTACGAAATTTGAGTGGTACACGCAATTTTTTTCTGTTTAAGATTATTTTCACAAACTTTACAGATTAATTTTTCTTTTGATTTTGTTCCAAAAGATTTATTACATATCTTGCATTGTTTTATTTTGTAATTCCTTAAAACTAACATTTCTCTATTCCAATATGTATATTTACTTTTTAAATATTCTTCATATTTTTGTTCTAATAGTATTTTTTTAGCTCCTTTTGAATTATCAAATTCCTTATGACATATATCACACAAATCCAATATATTTTCTTCTATTCCCAATCCTCCAAATTGTCTTGCAATAAAATGTGCATTTGGTTTACCAACCCCTTTTTTATTATTACAATTAATACATCTGCCATTATCTCTAATTGCCACTGTTACCTTAACATCATATGGAATATCAGTAGCTTTTCGAGATTGTCTTTTATATCGCATAGTTCTAATAGATTTCACATATTATCACTTCTTTCTTCTTTAGTGTTTGAATCATAATTATTGCTTATAATTTTAGTGCGTAAATACCAAATATTCTTATTGCTAATTCTTCATATAATTCATTTCTTGCATAATAAAATGTTCTTCCATATTTTAGATCTCTATCATAAAGAAATTGTTTGATTTCTTTACCCTCAATATATATTTCAGATAATATCGCAATTTTTAGTTCACTCTTTGGCTTCATTGAAATTTCTGTTTCTTCAATGTATTTTTCAAATGTACTATCCAAAAAGTTTAAAAACAGTTTTGTTTGCAAATGTTTTTTATATAAGGATTCTAAATAAATTTCTTTATTTGAAAAAACTTCTTCCATTAATTTTTCAAGTTCTTTTTCTTTTGCCTGGTCAATTTCTTCTTGGCTGAATTTTACATTTTCCACCTGCTCTGTAAAATCTCTTAATGTTTTATATTTTTCTAAAATAACTATGGTATTGTTTAAACATCTTTCATAATTTAATTGTCTAACATCTATTTTAGATATTTCCTCTTTTATAATTTCTCTTAATTTTTCTAAAAACTCAGCACCATATTGATCCATTTTTTATCCTCCCTTACATTTACATTAGCATTAGTTACTATCTTCTAAATAAATACTGAAAATTTCCCTATTTTCGTCATAATAGTAATGTGATATTTTTTGTTTTAATACTTTCTCATTTAATATAAGTCTTAATCTCTTGCGAATTTTTTCTTCTGAATCAAAGTAATATACTCCAAAATATATCCAATCATTTTCTTCTGGCGTATCTAAACATATTCTAATAACTCTTGTTAATAAAGTATTGTTTTCCTTTGTTATCCTAAAATCATATTTTAATAAAAATTCTTCTAAATTAACGTCTTCCATTTTGACCTCCTACATTAAATGAGATGATTTATCTTATACCTTTCAATAGCTTCTTCCACTTCTACTATTTTCTTTTGATAGTTTTCCTGTGTATTTACAGCTCTGAATTTACATTTATTACACGCTTTTACTTTTAAAATCCCACAAACGTATTTACTCTTTTCATATAAACAACTTTTACCATCAAGCTCTTTCATTGTTTCCCCTCTCTACGTTTTTTGCTTAAATTTTTTAAATATATTAGTTTTATTTGATGAAAGCAATACTCTTTGATTTTCTAGCATTAATTGTTCGTTTTTTATTGCCATTTCTCTCCAAATTTCCTTATCTTTACATTCTTTTTGCTTTTCATCTTTCCAGTTTTCAGCTTGTTTTTTCCAATCTTCAGCTTGATTTTTATAATATTCCATCTTGTCTTTATACCATTCTTTTTCTCGTTGTAAAATTTGTAGTTCTAGTTCAATTTTCTCTTCATTTATATTTTTATTTTTTCTTTTAGATTGGTTTATTTCAGCAAATCGTATTTTTAAATAATCTGCTCCTTCCTGGTTTATTACGAATCTCCCTTTTTCGTTTTTATACATATATCCCATTTCTATTAGTTCTTTTTTATAATGAGCTAATAGAGCTAAAGATTTATTAAACATTATACTTATTTCTTTCTGGCTATAAGTCTTTTGCTCCATTACAGTTCCTCCTATTATTTTCTTTTGTATTGGTTTATTTAATCTTCCATTTCTTTTATATAATGTTTATAGTCATCTTTACACTTATATAAAAATTCCCTAATTATTTTGTTTTTTAGGAGTAAAATAATTCTTTCTCTTATAAAAATTTTATTTGCCTTTTTACATAAAGAATTTATTTTCATATATAATAATCTAATTACTATATATGGTAAATTTAAAACAAATTCTAAAGCCACTAAAAAATAATAAAGAAAAACTCTTATTACTCCTAATGCTTTTAATTGAATAATTAATTCTTTCATTGATAACTCCTAAAATATAAGAAAACCTCTTAATTAATCAATTCTTCTTGTAAACAAGCTATTAAATAGCCTATAAACCTTTCTAAATCTGATTTATCTACATATTTCATTGCTTTCTTATATCTAAAATTAAAATTCTCGATATTTAGCTTATATAGTAAAAAATTATATGGGCTTTTAGAAAATTCATCTATCACATAATATTGAATTAATAAGTCTTGTTTTCTTTCTTCAGTCATAAGATTAAGTGCATTTTCATCTGATAAATAAATTCCTAGTTTTTGTAATGTATTTTTTACTAAAAACATTCTTGCATTTTCTTTTTGTTCTTCTTCACTTTGAGAAAAATCTAGTTGATTTTTGATTGTATATTTATTTATATAATTAAATATATAGTCTAGTGTGGTGTAGTCTAGTGTTCGCTTTTGCTCTAGCTCTATCTCTATATCTATATCTATATCTATATCTTGTTCTATCTCTAGTTCTTTCTCTCCGTAACGAATCCGTTTCATTGTTGTTACATTGTAACGCATTAGCTTGAAATTCAGTATTGTCAACGTTTTTAAATTTTCCGTTTTTGTTTATTCGTTACATTGTTGTTACATTGTAACGTTTCTTCATTTCCACTTTCTAAAGATAATATTTCTTTTTTAGTTTCAAGTGTATGCGTTTCATTACTGTTACATTGTAACGCTTTTTGCTTTTCTCTAAATCGCCTTACTCTGTCTGCACTGCTTCCTTCTGAACCTATTAAATTTTGTAATGATAGCAAATATAATGAATTATCATCTAGTCTTTCAATCGCTCCTGTCTTTAATAATACATTTATTAGTAATCTAACATTATTTACTGGTTCATCTATTAGCATTGCAATTTCTTCTTCTGCAGATGGTAATAATCTCTCATATTTTAAAAATCCTTCTGTCTTTAAGCTCATAAGTTGTATTTTTAAGTATGTTATTAAAAGACTATCTCCTGCTGGTAGTGATTTTAAATATTTTTCAGTTGTTCCACTGAACCAATCCTCTTTAAGTTTCAACCAAAAATATCTTTTTTCCTTACTCTTTTTTCCCATAATAATTTCTCCTTCTCTCTTGTATATTTAATATTCTCTTGTGCTTCTTCAAAGTAGTCCCTTACTCTTTGACAAATTATTAATGGTCTAACATATAATAATTTTTTAAAATCTAAATACCAATTAACCAAATTTATATCTTCTTCGTTCTCAATTAAGTAGTTTATAAACATTTCAGCCTTTTCATATTTCTTATTTAAAACAAATTGATATATATACCTTAAAAACTCTTTTCTAACAAAATCACTCATCTTGATCTCCTATTTTGTATCAATTTTCTGTACAAATAGTTTAAAAAATATAGTTTTGTATCAATTTTCTGTACAAATAGTTTAAAAAATATAGTTTTGTATCAATTTTCTGTACAATTATTTCAAAAAAAATAGGTTTTGTATCAATTTCCTGTACAAAAGATATAAAAAAAATATATCTTTTGTATCAATTCTCTGTACAATATTGATAAAAAAAATATTTTTCCCAGTAAATTTATTTTAATTCATAACTCATCTCCTCCTTTTCTTATATTTAAACTTAAGTTTAACAATTTTATATCACTATTATTAAATTGTGTCAATAATTTTTTTAAAATTTGTACAGAAAATTGATATTTTTTTATTAAAATGACTTGATTATTTTTTTATTTTTACTTATAATATATACGAAGTTAATTATACGCAATAAATTTAAGTTTAATTTAAGTCAAATTAAAACTTAAATACATATACCACTATTAACTGAAAGGAGTTTTTTATATGTCAAAAGACAATAAACAACAAAAGTCAAAGCAAGTAAATAACAATTCAAGTTTTGGAAAAAATTTAGAAAAGATTTTAGATGAACTAAATATTAAAAAAATTGATTTAGCAAAAGCCATCGGTGTACAAAGAGGTACAATAACAAATATCACAAAAGGTTATAATTATCCTAGAATAGGTACTATATATAAAATTTGTAATTACTTAAATATAGATGTTGAAGTCTTAACTGGTTCAGATCCAAACTTTGAACTTATTGCAGAATCATCTCACGCTTACTCTATACTTAAAGAATCCTTGATAAGCATTGGTGCATTGAAAGAAGATGAAGAAATAAAAGATGAACATTTAGAACTTTTGAAAAAATTAATTAAAGATAATAAAAAGCTTTATCAAGAGCCTGATAAAGCTTTAGCGTCAGCACAGTTAATTGTTGTACCTGTTGAAACACTTTCGGATAAGGATTAGTATTTCTTCAGCTGACATTCCTTCATCTCGAAGTTTTTTGTAAAGTTGATGGAATTTGATGAAGTTTCGTGATTTTTCGACATTTTTTTTACTCATCTTTCCCTTGCCCATATTTTACCATATTTTTACATTATTTTCAAGGATTATGTATACTTTAATAACTACAAGCCATATAGTTTGACTTGTAGTTATTTGTTTTTTACATATTCGCAACTTTTTCAAATTTATCGACAATATCAGATTCCATCTTTGTTGTAACTCTTACATAAATATCATATGTAGTTTTAATTGTACTATGGCCTAATCTTTTAGATACTGCTTTTATATCTGCACCTGCTTCAATTAATCTTGTTGCGTGTGTATCTCTAAAATCGTGAAATCTACACGGAATACCTAATTCATAGTGAATTACTTTAAATGGATATTTTACGCTATCAGTTCCTTCAAATACACCATTATTTTTTACAAATACCAAATTAACTTCTGGTAATGCTACGTCTATCTCTGCACAGGCATTTAAGATTTTTATTTCCCTTTTATTAGTATATATATTCTTTACTTCTTTTGCATAATGCTTCATATAAGAATCTCCATATTCTATTTTATATCTTTCTTGCTCTTCCTTATATTCTTTTAAAGCATTTACTAATGTATCTCCTATATCTATTGTTCTATGGCTCTTTGGAGTTTTACAAGTTCCAAAATACCATACTGTAGTCGCATTACCACTAATATGTCTGTGTTTTGTTGCTCCTTTTTGATTTTTCTTTAATATATTTCTATCTACTCTTAATGTCTTTTTTTCAAAATCAATATCTTCCCAAGTTAATCCAAATACTTCTGAAACACGCAATCCTGTATAATAAGCTGTTAAAAAAGCATAATATACACAATGATTTGTTCTTTTAAATCTATTTAATATCATATCAATTTCTTCTTTTGTAAAAATATGAGCAGGATCTTCTTCTGGAACATCATATCTTGGAAGCCTAACCTTTATTGAAGGATTTTCTTTTACAAAACCGACAACATCTGTCGCAAATGTAAAAGCTGATTTTAAAACCTTCATAATACTTTTTAAAAAATTTTTTGAAAAAGCTTTTTCTATATATATGTTATTCATAAATTCTTGTAATGTCGCCGTTGTAATTTGTGATAACATATAATGTCCTAATTTTGGTTTAACGTGATTTTTTACTATACTACTATATGCTTCTAGTGTATGATACTTTAAATTGACTTGACAATGCTCCTTAAACCAATAATCCAGGAAGTCTGAAAATGACATTGAACTAGGAACAAATTTATGTCCTGTCTGCATATACTCATTATATGCCATTATTCCTGCTTTCTCTGCTTCTGCTTTTGTTCTGAATCCTGATTTTGAGATCCATTTTCTTTTTCCGTCTACTGGTGCAATTTCTGTACGGTACTCGTAGACATTTCCCCTTTTTCTAACATTTACCATCATAAACACTCCTTTACTAATTTTTTTTATTAGTAAACGAATGTAAAATAAAAATGTCAGCCGTTAGAATGCTGACATCTTATTATTTTTTTGTCCACACGATTTGTCCACAAAATAAATCCTTTATTTTCAGGCTTTTCGAGCATTTTTCGTTGAAAATTTTTTCAACGTGGACAAAACGTGGACATTTTATAGTTTTTACTATGTTTTTACTGTGTGTTTAAAATCCCGTACCCCTTGATATTACTGATTTCTACCACAACAGTTCTTATATTTCTTCCCACTTCCACATGGACATGGCTCATTTCTTCCTACTTGTGGTGTGTCATTTTTTACTGGTGTTTTTGCTTGTTCTTTGTTTTGTACATTTTTATTTTCTCCAGATAATTCTCCTTCTGCTCCTTCTTCTTTTAATCCTTCTCCTGTTATTTTTACTGTCTCTTTTCTTTCTATTTTTTCTACTTTCTTTAAATGTAATAATAATTTTACTACATCTACTTTTATTGCATTTACCATTTCGTCAAACATATCAAAGCCTTCTATTCTGTATTGAACTACTGGATCTTTTTGCCCATATGCTCTAAGCCCTATTCCATCTTTTAGTTCATCCATTGCATCTATGTGATCCATCCATTTTTGGTCTACTACTTTTAGCATTACTACTCTTTCAAGTTCTCTTATTGCTTCTTCTCCGGATTCCTTTTCTTTTACCTCATAGCTTTCTATTGCCTTGTTATATAACATTTCTATTGCTTCTTGTGCATCTTGTGGTATTTCTTTTAATTCTAAATTTAGTATTGATTTTGATTCTGTTATAACTCCTTCTGCATCTATTCCTGTTTCTGTTATATGTGTTGTTACTATTTGCTCAACAACCGAATGCATCATTTTTTGTATTTGTTCTTTTAGGTTTTCTCCATCTAAAACTTCTCTTCTTTGTTTGTATATTATTTCTCTTTGTGTGTTCATTACATCATCATATTGAAGCACATGTTTTCTTATACTGAAGTGTTTCCCTTCAACTCTTCTTTGAGCACTTTCTACTGTTTTTGAAAGTATTCCCATTTCTATTGGCATGTTTTCATCTGCCTTTAAAGTATTATATACAGTAGCTATCATTTCTCCACCAAAGATTTTCATTAAGTCATCATCAAGTGCTATATAAAATCTTGATTCCCCTGGATCTCCTTGTCTACCGCTTCTACCTCTTAACTGATTATCTATTCTTCTTGATTCATGTCTTTCTGTTCCTATTATTTTTAATCCACCTGCTGCTAAAACTTTTTCTTTTTCTTCTTTTATTTCTTCTTCAAATTTTGTTTGATAATCTCTAAACACTTTTCTTGCTTCTATTACTTGGACATCTTCTGTTTCATTATGTGCATTTGCTTGTTCTATTAATTCTTCACTATATCCATGTTTTCTCATTTGTTGTTTTGCTAAAAATTCTGAGTTTCCTCCAAGCATTATATCTGTACCACGCCCAGCCATATTTGTTGCTATTGTTACAGCTCCTAGTTTTCCAGCTTGTGCAATTATTTCCGCTTCTTTTTCGTGATATTTTGCATTTAATACTTCATGTTTTATTCCTTCTCTTTTTAATATACTACTTAATTTTTCAGAATTTTCTATTGATACTGTTCCTACTAATACTGGTTGACCTTTTTCATAGCTTTTTCTTATATCTTCTACTACTGCTCTAAATTTTGCTCTTTCATTTTTATATATAATATCATTTAAATCTTGTCTTACCATTTCCTTGTTTGTTGGTATTGTTATAACATCTAGATTATATATTTCTCTAAACTCATTTTCTTCTGTCATTGCTGTACCTGTCATTCCTGCTAATTTTTCATACATTCTGAAATAGTTTTGGAAAGTAATTGTTGCGAGTGTTTTAGATTCATTTGCTATTTTTACATTTTCTTTAGCTTCAATTGCTTGATGTAGTCCGTTGTTATATCTTCTTCCATACATTATTCTTCCTGTAAATTCATCTACTATTAAAACTTCACCATCTTTTACTATGTAATCAATATCATTTTTCATTATTCCATGTGCTCTTAATGCTTGATTTATGTGATGTACTATTTCTGAATTATTTATATCATTTAAATTTTCTAATTTAAAAAATTCTTCTGCTTTTTTTGTTCCTTTACCTGTAAGTGAAGCTGATTTTGCTTTTAAATCTACTATATAATCATATTTTTCATTATCTTCTGCTTGTTCTTCATTTTTAACATCTTCTTCTACTATTACTTTTGCTTTTAATCTTTTTACAAAATTATTAGCTCTTTGATATAAATCAGATGATTTGTTTGCTCTACCTGAAATAATAAGTGGTGTACGTGCCTCATCAAT
>SVGD01000023.1 GCA_015056485.1 Clostridiales bacterium | reverse complement strand
TTTCTGGTTCTTTACTGTATACTACTTTTTGAGCATAGTCTCCTTTATATAATCTAACCGCTTCTCCATCTTTTAAATCTATTGCAGGTATTACTAACATTCTACAATCTCCTTCCAAGCTTTTAATATTCTTTCTCCAACTTCTCCACTTTTTTCTGGGTGAAATTGACATCCTATTACATTATCCATTCCTACTATTGCAGGAATTTTTACTCCACCATATTCTGTATATGCAATAACATTTTCAGCATTAAAATCTGCCATGAAAGAATGTACAAAATAAACATCTTCTGATTCCTTAATATTTTTCAATATTTGATTTTGTCTATTAAAATATAATTGATTCCATCCCATATGCGGTAATTTTTCAGTTGTTTTAATCATGTCAACATTTCCTTTTAAATAACCTAACCCATTACATTCTTCTACTTCATAACCTTTTTCAAATAAAATTTGCATTCCTAAACATATTCCTATAATTGGGATGTTATTTTCTTTCCTATCATTTAATAGCTCAACTAATCCATATTTTTTCAAATTCTCCATTGCCACAGCGAAGCTACCAACTCCTGGTAATATTATTCCGTTTGCATTTTTTATATCTTCTTCATTTCTTGAAATAATAGCTTCTAGTCCAATTCTTTTACATGCATTTAATACACTTTTAACATTTCCTACATTATAATCAATAATTACTATCATTACAGTACCCCTTATTCTTTTTTATTTTATCATAAAATTTATCTACTAGGTTGTATATTTCTTCACTTTTATATTTTAAACTAACTTTATTTGCTATTAATCTTGTTGAAATATCTGATACTTTATCAATAATTTCTAAACCATTTGCCTTTAATGTAGAACCAGTTTCTACTATATCGATTATTGCATCAGTCAATCCTATTACAGGTCCCAATTCTACTGAGCCTTCAATTTTAATTATTTCTACATTTTCTTGTAATTCACTAAAATATTTTTTTGCAACTGCAGGATATTTTGTTGCAATTTTCTTTCTGCTTTTAAAACTTTTATTTTTATATTCAGGATAAGCAGCTAATGCAAAATAGCATTTACCCACATTTAAATCTAATAATTCATTGTAATCTGTAAAATCACTTTCTTCTAATGTGTCTTTACCTACAATTCCTATATCAACAATACCATGTTCAATAAATGTTACTACATCATTTGCCTTGGCAAAAATCACTTCAATATCATCTTTTGTTTTTATTAGTAACTCTCTACCTTTATTTTCTATTGGTTCAACATCAAATCCACAAGCTCTCATCAATTTACACATGTCTTTTTCAATTCTACCTTTAGTTATAGCAATCCTAATCATTTATTTCACCTTCTTTTTCTATTGCTTTTAAAATATTATTTAGATAAAATCCCATTCCAATTGCAGAAACATCTTTCTTAAAGTTTTTATATAAAGAATCGTATCTACCACCACTTACTATTGCTTCTGGACTATATGGACTATATACTTTAAACATTAAACTTGTATAGTATTCCATAGATGGGCACATACCTAAATCAAATATTACATTTTCTTTATTTTTAAGTTCATCATAAATATTTTTTAATTCTACCAATGAATCTTGTATAATTTCATCATCAATATTTTCTAATAGTTCATCAATAATTTTTATAGAACCAGAAAGTCTTGGTAGTTTTAATAATAATAATTTTAAATTCTCATTTAAATCATTATTTTCTTTTACAAAATCCTCCATTTGGCTAATACTTTTTTTATTTAAAGTTTCAATTAATTTTTGTTTATTTCCAGTCAATTCACATATTCTATTAAAGAATTTAGCAGAACCTAGTTCAATTTTTAAATTTTGAAGTTCTAATTTTGGTAATATTTCTTGAAGCATATTTAAACATTCCATATCTCCATTTATTCCAGGATTATTTATTAATTCAATTCCTGCTTGATAGCTTTCATTATTTCTGCCTTTATATGATTTTTCTTGTCTATAAACTTTACCAAAATATGAATATCTTCCTATTTCTTCAGTATGTTGTGAAAAATAATGTCGTGCTAATGGAATTGTAAAGTCCCATCTTAAAGCAATAACTTTTCCATCTTGACCAATATATTTATAAATTTTTTCTTCATCAAAATTTGTATAAACTCTTTTATAAAGTTCAACATATTCAAACAAAGGTATTAAAGTTTCATTAAAATTATATTTATTAAAAACTTCTCTTAACTTTGTTTCTACCTCTCTTAATTCCTTAACATTTTGAATAATTACTCCATTACTTTCTTCTGGTATCAAATAAGAATATTCACCTAACATATTTAACCTCCTAATTATTAAACAAAAAAGCTATGTAGTTTTTACCTACATAGCTTTACTTTCTTACTAATGCAGGTACAAGCAAATTAACACTTGTATCTGCATAAACTTTTTTATACAATACAAGTGTTTTTACAATGATGATGTACCTTTATAACATTAATAATATTTCTCATTAAAAACACCCTTTTATTTGAAATTTATATTATAATACTATATTTGCTAGAAAATGTCAACTAGTATGCTTTTTATTTTTCATAAGTCACTACCTTAATATTACACAATTCTTGTAATGCATACTCACTATTATTTTTTCCTAAGCCTGATTTTTTATATCCTCCAAATGGGTTACATGGTCTTAAATAATATAAATTATTCCATGCTATCATTCCAGTTTTTAATTCTTTTACAACTTTATCAAATTTATTTCTATCTGTTGTATAAACATATCCACCTAGTCCATACTCTGTATCATTTGCAATCTCTATTGCTTCTTCTATTGTTTCAAATTCTATTATAGGCACAACTGGTCCAAAAACTTCTTCTTTGTATACTCTCATATCTTTTGTAATATTCGTTAAAATAGTTGGCAAATAATAATTTCCTTTAGTATTTTCTAATCGTTTTCCACCGCAAATTATTTTTGCGCCTTTATCAATTGCATCTTGTACTTGTTCTTCTAGTTTCTGTAATTGTTCAACCGAAACTATTGGTCCTATTTCTGTTTTTTCATCTAATGGATTTCCTATATGCTTTGCTTCAATACATGCCTTATACTTATTGCAAACCTCATCAAATTTACTTTTATGAACTATAAGCCTTTTTTGTCCATCACAGATTTGTCCTGAATTAGCAAATTTATTTATATACATTGCCTCAACAACACTATCTATATCTGCATCTTCAAAAACAATTCCAGGAGCAGAACCTCCACACTCTAATATTGCATCAATAAACTTTTCTCCTGCAGTTTTATATAAGCTTTGTCCTGTTTTCGTACTTCCTGTAAAACATATTAAATCAACATCTTGTTCTACTAATTTTTTACCTACATCTCCTGCACCATAAACCACACTATAAACATCTTTAGGCAACACACTTGCTACCATATCATAAATATATTTGCTACATAATGGTACAAGTTCAGAATGTTTTATAATTACAGTATTTCCAACAATTAAATTAGTAACTGCCTGCCATACAAAACTTGAAAAAGGAAAATTCCAAGCTATAATAACTGCTGCTATACCTTTAGGTTCAAAGATAACTTTATCAATTTCATTTTCATCTTCATAAGTAACTTTTTCTCCTATAGCTTTTTCAGCATTATTCATATACCATTCAATACATTCTAACCCACTATCTACATCATATAAAGACTCAGAAATTGGCATTCCCATTTCATTTGTTAATAATTCTGCAAATTCTTGTTTTTTATTTCTAATAATATCGCATAATTTTTGTATGTACTCAACTCTCTCCTCTAAACTTAAATTTCCCCAAACTTTACTTGCTTCTTTACTTCTATTAAAAATATCTTCTATTTCATTTAATTTTGTCTCTTCTAATTCGCCAAGTAATTCATTATTAGCTGGATTATATGATTTCATATCATTATCCCCTTTCTTTTTTACAAATCTTCTTCATCTATAAGAGGAATTATATCTATTGCTGGTTCTTCATATGGATGAACCTCTCTTAATTTTTTTAACACTTTTTTTACAATATTAATATCACACATTACTTCTAATTTTTCTTCCTCAATAAATGTTAAATTATTCTTTTCTCCAATATAAGGGTTAGCATTATCTGAAGGTTTAGATGTTCCTATGCATTTTGTAGTCATTGTACAATGTGAATATTCTCCTATAATACCAGCACCCTCATTACAAATAGCATTTCTTACTTCTTCAAGATTTTCAGCAGGCACAGTAACTATAATTTTTACTTTTTTTATATCAAAATTCATAAATCCTCCTTAATATTATTTCTCCATTTCCCAACTTTTAAAATAAATACATTCTAAATTATCATTAAATTTTATTTCATAAATGCCATTATATTCTGCACCTTCTCTTTTGAATATCCATTCAGCAATTAGTACATTATTATCTATTGCAAGTATTTTAAATTCGATGTGTTTTATATCTTGGTCTTTTACATGTTGCCATTCTTTTTCAATTTCTTCAAATGTTGTATAAGGTTCACAAAATGGTGTCTCTTGATAAAATTCTGTTTTCTTAAATAATGATGTTGCAGCACTTACATCTTTATTCCACCAATACTCTTTTAAATTATTTAACCACTTTTCAGCATATATTCTATCCATAAAATTTCTCCTTTTCTTATTTTGCTTATTATATCAATAATATAACATATTTGTAAATAATTAAGATTATATATTTGCTCAATTTAACATAATATGATATAATGGGTTTTGCATAGTACTAATTGGTACAAAATAGCAATGCCTTTCTTTTTAATTGCACCAATTGTTTATATCACTTTAACTATATTTTTTAAAGAAAGGAGGAAGGAAATATGGGAATCATCACTCCGTATTTAAGTGCTAAGGAATATATGGCTATTGTAGAACACTCCAAAATAGGTTTATTATCTCTTCTTAATAATCTTTATTTTTACAAAAGAAGTGACGATGGATTTGATTTTTGGAGAATTGACACCAACCTTGAGGATTACAATCGTGAAGATTTTACTTTGATTGTAGCATTGCCAGAAAGTCCTGATTCTGTTGAGCAGGATAACCATATTCCTCGCCCGTTTGTCTTTAAGATTGAGAAAGCAGGTAAGCTGTTTTATGATGGTATCTGTTTCTTCAACGATGAGGAAAGCTGTCATAAATATGCAGAATTCACTTCCCATCATCCTGACTTAAAAGACGAGCATTAATACCTTCCTTAAAAACCTAGTGTTCTCCCTCAATCTCAAAATTGAGGGAGTTTTTTTAATCGTGCACCAAATCAGAATAATGTAGAAATCGTATCGATTCACTGAAAAATTTTAGATTTTTCAGTGAAATTTAAAAAGCTAAAATAATTAATTTTTGATAAATGAGGATTCATTTTAAAAATTAATATTTTAGCTTGGTTTATATATTTTATAATTATATATAATTTCGGGTCGCCGAGGGCGGCGACCCCTACATCAAAATTCACATTACGAATTAACATTATTTATTTAATTCTTCTAAGAACATTTTATTTAACATTTGTGGATTCGCTTTTCCTCTTGTTTCTTTCATTGCTTGACCTACTAAGAATCCTACAGCTTTATCCTTTCCAGCTTTATAATCTGCTACTGATTGTGGATTTGCTTCTAATATTTTTATTACAACTTCTTTTATTGCACCTTCATCTGAAATTTGTATCCATCCATTTTCTTCTATTATAACTTTAGGTTCTTTTGCTTCTTCAAACATTTTATTTAATACTTTTTTACCAATGCTTGAACTTATTGTTCCTTTATCAATTAGTACAATTAAATTTCCTAATTGTTCTGCTGTAAATGGAATTTCTTTTGCTTCTAATTCTTTAGAATTTAAGAATCCTATTATTTCTGTCATTATCCAGTTACTTACAGCTTTTGGATTATTACATACTTCAGTTGCTTTTTCAAACATATCTGATAATGCTTTTTCTGATGTTAATACATTTGCATCATACTCAGGTAGTTTGTATTCTGAAATATATCTTTCTCTTCTCTTTTCTGGCATTTCAGGTAAAGTTTTTCTTATTTCTTCTTTCATTTCATCTGAAATTTTTATTATCGCTAAATCAGGTTCTGGGAAATATCTGTAATCTTGAGCATCTTCTTTATCTCTCATTGCAAATGTTTTTCCTGATACATCATCCCATCTTAATGTTTCTTGAGTTACTACTCCACCTTCTTCTAATACTTCTATTTGTCTTTCCGCTTCGTAGTTTATAGCTCTTACAATTGACCTGAATGAGTTCATATTTTTCATTTCTGTTCTTATTCCAAACTCTTTAGCACCTTTTTTTCTTACAGAAACATTAACGTCAGCTCTTAATGAACCTTCTTGCATTTTACAATCTGATACTTCAATATATTCTAATATTGATTTTAGTTTTCTTAAATAACTTTCAACTTCTTCAGCACTTCTTAAATCTGGTTCAGATACAATTTCTATTAATGGTACTCCAGCTCTATTTAAATCAACTAAACTTCCTCTTCCATAAGCATCATGATTTAATTTTCCAGCATCTTCTTCAATATGAATTCTTGTTAATCCTATTTTCTTTTTACCATTATCTGTATCTATTTCTACATATCCATTACTACAAATTGGAATATCAAATTGTGATATTTGGTATGATTTTGGTAAATCTGGATAAAAATAATTTTTTCTATCATTTTTACATTCTTTTGCAATTTCACAATTTGTTGCTAGCCCTGCTTTTATCGCATACTCTACAACTTTTTTATTTAATACTGGTAAAGCTCCTGGCATTGCCATACAAATTGGGCAGCAATGTGTATTTGGGTCTCCACCAAATTCTGTTGGACAAGAACAAAATATTTTTGTTTTTGTTGATAACTCACTATGCACTTCTAGTCCTATTACTATTTCATAATCTTCTTTTGACATACTCTACTCTCCTTATATTTTTTTTAATTTTTATTCTCCGAATAGCTTTCTGTTCTCTTTTTATATTTACTCCTTTTTCTTTCTCTAGCATTCTTTTCACATCTACTAAGCTTTCATATTTGGCATACAACACCTCTTCAACATCAGGAGTTGGTTGTATCATATCTGGAACCATAATTACATTTATTCCAGCTCTATTTGCAGCTTTTACTCCACTAGGCGTATCTTCTACAACTATGCATTGAGATTTTGGTATGTTTCCAAATTTATTGTTCAAATTTTCAAATGCTGTTAGAAATATTTCTGGTTCCGGTTTGCCCTTAGATACCATATCTCCAGTAATTATCACATGAAAATAATCTGTTATTCCTGCTTTATCTAAATATTTATATGTTTTTTCTCTTGTAGATGATGTTGCAATTGCTAATGCATATCTATTATCTCGTAAATAATTTAATAATTGCATTAATCCTCTTTTTTGAGGAACTCCATTTTTTTCAACATAAGCTTTCATATTTCTTTCTTTCATGTCTCTATAATAATCAAAATCAAAATCATCACCTAGAGCTTTTAGAAATAATTGCTTCGTCTCTGGTCTTGATATACCAAATGAACTTTTCACTAAAGCCTCAGTTATGTTAAAATTATATTTTTTTCCTATTGCAATCCATGTTTTTAATTGTAACGTTTCTGTATCAAACATTGTTCCATCCATATCAAATATAACTGCTTTAAAATTTTCCATAAACTATTTCCTTCTTCTATTTTGTAGGTGATTAAAAATAGCCCATCCCCTACAATTTTATTTTTTAAAATTTGGTTTATATGTTTCTCTGAATTTTGTATTTTGTTCGTAAGTATATGCTGCTCTATAGATTGTTTCTTCATCAAAATGTTTTCCTATAATTTGCATTCCTATTGGCATTCCTTCTTTATCAACACCACAAGGAAGTGATAAAGCTGGTACTCCTGCAATATTTATTGGAATTGTACATAAATCTGCTAAATACATCTCTAATGCATTATCTGTTTTTTCTCCTATACCAAAAGCTACTGTTGGTGATGTTGGAGTAATTAAAACATCATATTTACTAAATAATTCATTAAATTTATCTTTTATTATTGTTCTTACTTTTTGTGCTTTTTTATAGTATGCATCATAATATCCTGATGAAAGTACATATGTTCCTGTTATTATTCTTCTTTTTACCTCTGGCCCAAAAGCTTCAGTTCTTGAATTTACAAATATTTCTTTTAAATTACTTGCATTTTTTGTTCTATATCCATATCTTATTCCATCAAATCTTCCTAAATTTGAACTTGCCTCTGCTCCAGCAATTATATAATATGTTGATAAAGCTTCATTTGCAATATCTAATGAACATTCTTCTACAATTGCACCTAATTCTTTATATTTTTCAATAGCTTGCATTATAGAATCTCTTACTTCATCATTTATACCTTCACCAAAGAACTCTTTTGGCACACCAATTTTTAATCCTTTAACATCATTTACTAGAGCTTTTGTATAATCTTTTTTCTCAATATTTTTTGATGTTGAATCTTTAGAATCATACCCAGCTATAACATTTAATAATAAAGCATTATCTTCTACATCTTTTGTAACAGGTCCTATTTGGTCTAATGATGATGCAAACGCAATTAAACCAAATCTTGATACTAATCCATAAGTAGTTTTCAAACCTACTGTTCCACATAATGATGATGGTTGTCTTATTGAACCTCCTGTTTCAGAACCTAATGCCCAAGGCACCATGTTACTAGCAACTGATGCAGCACTTCCTCCGCTTGAACCTCCTGGAACTCTTTTTAAATCCCATGGATTTTTTGTTGTTTTAAATGCTGAAAATTCTGTTGAACTTCCCATTGCAAATTCGTCCATATTTAATTTTCCTAATGTAATCATATTCTCATTATTAATTTTTTCCATTACAGTAGCATCATATGGAGCAATAAAATTTTCAAGCATTTTTGAACTACATGTTGTTTTTAAACCTTTTGTACAAATATTATCTTTTATTCCGATAGGAATCCCCATATATTTTGTTCTTGTTTCTTTTTTATCTAATTCTTCTGCTTTTTCTAAAGCTTCTTTTTCAGTAACAGTAACAAAAGCTTGTACATCATCTTCTTTTTCTTTTATTCTAGATAAATAACTTTTTGTTACATCTGAAATTGTTATTTCTTTTTTATCTAATTTCTCGATTAATTCATGAACTGTTAATTCGTAAAGTTCCATTATTTCCTCCTTTGATGTGCGAAGTGTGATGTGGGAAGTGTGAAAATTATAAATCTAGTCTTTCGCACCTCTCACCTCACATCTCTCACTTCTTTATATATTGTTAAAAATATGCAAGATGCTGTTTTCTTTATTCAATAAAACGAATTAGAAACGAGTATTACTAGGCAGTCAAATCTAAAAAAGCGGAAGCGTACTTAGGTACGTTGAGCATTTTTTAGATGAAGACTAACGACGTAAGACGACGTTTATAATGCGTTTTAAATAACTTTAGGGATTTTGAACATATTATCTTCCTCTTCTGGTGCATTCTGTAACAATGCAGCATTATCTTCAAATACCTTTATTTCATCTTCTCTGAAAACATTTACATTATCAGTAGAACCTATAGTTTCACTTATGTTTTCTGTATCAAGTTTGTTAATTACATCTGCAAAATTTAATATGTCATTTAAATTTCTTAAATAGCTTTCAGATTCATCATCATTTATTTTTAAATTTGCAAGTTTTGCTATATGCAAAAGTTCTTCTTTACTAACTTTCATTGAAATAAACCCTCCTATTTTTATTTCTTATTATTTTAGTACGGGCAATTAAAATCGCCCCTACGATTAATTCTCTTTTTCTTTTTCAATATTTAATTTTATATGCAATTCCTTTAATTGTTCACTTGTAACTATTCCTGGTGCACTCATTAATAAGTCTTCTGCTTTACTTGTCATAGGGAATGCAATTACATCTCTTATTGTGTCTACTTCAGCTAATAGCATTACCATTCTGTCAAATCCAGGTGCTATACCAGCATGTGGTGGAGCTCCGTATTGGAATGCATTGAATAATGCTCCAAATCTTGTTTCTACTTCTTCTTTGCTATATCCTGCTATTTCAAATGCTTTTACCATTATTTCAATATCATGATTTCTTACCGCTCCTGAAGATAGCTCAACACCATTACATACTAAATCATATTGATATGCTAATATATCTAAAGGATCTTTTGTAATAAGGTCTTCCATTCCACCTTGTGGCATAGAAAATGGATTATGACTAAATTGTATTTTTTCATCTTTTAATTCATACATTGGGAAATCAACTATCCAACAAAATTCAAATTTATCTTTTGAAATTAAGTTTAATCTTTTTCCTAATTCTGTTCTTATTTGTCCTGCTAATTCTTCAACTCTACCTGGTTTTTCAGCAACAAAGAATATTGCGTCACCTTCTTTAGAATTTGTTCTTTTTAGCATTTCTTCTTTAGCTTCTTCTGTTATAAATTTAGCAATTGGTCCTTGGAAACTTCTATCATCTAAAATTCTTAACCATGCTAATCCTTTGGCTTTTAATTCATTAATAGCATAATCAGTCATACCTTCAAAAAAGCTTCTTGCTTCATCTTTTACATCATGTACTGCTATAATTCTTACTATTCCACCTTTAAACGCTCTTAATTCTAATTTTTCAAATACATCTGTAACATCAACTATTTCTAATGGATTTCTTAAATCTGGTTTATCTGTTCCATATTTTAACATAGCTTCTTTATATGGAATTCTTGTAAATGGTGCTTTTGCAACTTTTTTGTTAGAAAATTTTTCAAATGTTTCTGGAATTACAGATTCAATTACTTCAAAAACATCATCTTGTTCTGCAAAAGCCATTTCCATATCTAATTGATAAAATTCTCCTGGTGACCTATCTGCTCTAGCATCTTCATCTCTAAAACATGGTGCTATTTGAAAATATTTATCAATTCCTGACACCATAAGTAATTGTTTAAATTGTTGTGGTGCTTGTGGAAGTGCATAAAATTTACCTGGATGAACTCTACTTGGTACTAAATAATCTCTTGCACCTTCTGGTGATGAACTTGTTAATATTGGTGTTTGGATTTCTATGAATCCTTTTTCAATCATTTTTTCTCTTAAATGTTGCATTACTTGTGCTCTTAAAACAATTCTATCTTTTAAATCTTTTTTTCTTAAATCTAAAAATCTATATTGTAATCTTAAATCTTCTCTTACATTTTTACTATCAGAAACATCAAAAGGTAAACTTTTTGTTCTTTTTCCTAATATTTCTATTTCTTCAACAACAACTTCAACTTCTCCTGTTGCTATTTTTTTATTTAATGTTTCCTCATCTCTTTTTCTAACTTCTCCTACAATTTTAATAGCTGATTCAACTGGAATATGTGATGCAAATTCAACATCTTCTGAATTACCAGAAGTAACTGCTTGTGTTATTCCATACATATCTCTTATATCTAAGAATACAACTCCTCCTAAATCTCTAATAGTTTCTAAAAACCCTGAAATTGTAACTTTTTTACCAACATCAGCTAATCTTAACTCTCCGCAATTATGTGTTCTGTACTTACTCATTTTTTTCTCCTTTCACAAATGTTTTAGTAAAACGTTTTTAAATACAAAAAAACGTCCTACTGCAAAATGCAGGGACGAAATATTTTCCGCGGTACCACCCTAACTTGATAATAAATTCATAAAATTATTATCCACTTTAAAAAATTGCTCCAATGCGTTGCGTAAACTATGTTTATTCTAACTGCTTCCAGCCTACGACAGTTATTCTCTATCAACAACCTCTAGTTACTTTCCATTTTCATCGCAATATATTTTTTACCATTATATAGTATTTTATACTAAAAAGTCAATATTTATAAAAAATTATTTTCAATGATTTGTTAAATATATTGTAGGTGTCGCCGCCCTAAGCGACCCGTAAACTATAGATATGATTTAATTACGGACGACCAATGGTCGCCCCTACACCCTTGCAATTAAATTATACAAATTTATAAATACGGGTCGCCGAGGGCGGCGACCCCTACATAATAAAATTTAATAAATAATGCAACTTAAAATTTTACTAAATTATCCAATTTTAATGATATTGTTAACCTCTTCAACAACATCTTCTACTTTACATTCTTTTACTTCTTCGCTGTTTCTAAGTTTTAATTCCACTATATTATCACCAATTTTTTTTCCTACTGTTATTCTAATTGGAATACCTATTAAATCTATATCATTAAATTTAACTCCTGGTCTTTCTGCTCTATCGTCTATTATTGTGTCTATTCCCATTTCATTGAAAGTTTTATATAGTTTTTCTCCTTCTTCTTTTTGTGCTTCGTCTTTTGGATTTATAACTACTATTGCAACTTTATATGGAGCAACACTAATTGGCCATATTATACCTTTTTCATCATTGTTTTGTTCAACTATAGCTGCTGCTATTCTTTCTATTCCTATACCATATGATCCCATTACTACTGGATTTAGTTTGTTGTCTTTATCTAAATAATTTAATCCCATACCTTCTGAATATTTTGTACCTAATTTAAATGTATTTCCAACTTCTATTCCTTTTTTAAATACAAGTTTACCACCACATTTAGGACAAATATCTCCTTCTTTTACATTAACTATATCTCCAGTAATGTCATAATTAAAGTCTTTTATATTAGCATTTATATAGTGATATCCTTCCTTGTTTGCACCACAACAGAAATTTTTCATACCTAATACTTCAGAATCTACAACTATTTTAGCATTTAATCCTATAGGTCCTGTGTATCCTGCTACTGCATTTGATGTTGCAATTAACTCATCATTAGCAAAAGCTATTTCTTGTGCATTTAATAATTTTAGAACTTTAGATTCATTTAATTCTCTGTCTCCTCTTATAAATAACACAACTAGTTCATTATCAACATTCATAAGCATTGCTTTAACTGTTTGTTTCACATCTAAATTTAAGTATTCACAAACTTCTTCAATAGTATGCTTGTTTGGTGTTTCTACTAATTCTACACCTTTTTCTTCAGTATCATCTTGCTCTTTAAATACATTTTTACTTATTTCAATATTTGATGCATAGTCACAAGAATCACATAAAACAAGTATATCTTCACCTGTATCACTAATTGCTTGAAATTCTTCTGATAGCATTCCACCCATAACACCTGTATCAGCTGTTACTATAACAAAATCTAATCCTACAGTTTCAAATATTTTTTTATAAGCATCAAACATTTTTTGATAAGATTTATCTAATCCTTCTAGGTCTGTATCAAAACTATATGCATCCTTCATTGTAAATTCTCTAGTTCTAATTAAACCTAATCTTGGTCTCATTTCATCTCTAAATTTTGTTCCAATTTGATATATAGTATATGGTAAATCTTTATATGATTTGACTTTATTAAGTGAAACTAATGCAAACATTTCCTCATCAGTTGGACCTAATGCATATTTTCTATTTACTCTATCATGAAGTGTAAACATTGAGCTTCCAAAATTATCTGCTCTACCTGTTTTTTCAAATATTTCAATAGGAATTAAAAATGGCATTGCAACTTCTGTTGCACCTTTTTCATTCATACAATTTCTTACTATTTCTTTAATGTTTTCTGCTACTTTTATTCCTAATGGTAATTTAGCATATACACCATTACTAACTTTTGTAATATACCCTGCTCTAACTAATAAATTTCCACTTACTGAATCTTCATCACTCGCATTTTCTCTTAAAGTATAAAAAAACTCTTCACTTAATCTCATTTTTCTTCCCCTTTCAATAACAAAATTATATGTAGGGGTCGCCGCCCTCGGCGACCCGCAATGCATAAATAAGTTTTCAAAATAAAACAAAAACCCTAAGTTGTTTTATCAACTTAGGGCGAATAAATTATCCGTGTTACCACCTATATTTAGAATTTCTTCTACACTCTGCTAATGTCTATATTTAAACATTATATCCTATGATAACGGTGGATTTCCGATAAAGCATACTTTTATTTTCTGCTATACAGCTCCAAGACTGGTTCTATATTTAATTCCTTAAAGTTTTTCACCAACCAACTCTTCTCTGAAAGTTCATAAATATATACTATTTCTCTTCATTGCTTTTATTTATTATAATGTTAAATTTATATCATAAAAAAGTCTTTTTGTCAAGACTGTTAAAGGTAAAATGGAATATGTATATAATTTGTATCAATTAGCATATCAATATTATTCATTATTCACTAAAAAAACTGATACGAAACGTATCAGTTTTTTTATTTGGCTCCCCAAGACCGGAGACATACATATATGAGAACTAGAATTTATATCAATATTGAAATTGGATACAAGTTTGAAAGGTGGTAAATAAAATAGCTTTAGGTAAATATAGAATTATATTAAAAAAATATTTAAAGGAATATAAACCTATTAAATATAGCGAATTAACTATAAATTGTACTCTTATGGATTATCTTTATGAAAATCAAAGATCTTACAGAATACAAATCATTTATTGAAAAGCAATTAAAACAAACATATCCCGGACCTAAAACAAATGAATTTATTGTTATGCCTAGATATAATAATATGATTGAAAGCATAGTTGAGGAATATATATTAAATAAATTAATCAAAACCGCACGTAAAACGTGCGATTTTGATTCTGTTACTTTATCCTAAATGCTTTTATTCGAGGTAGAAAAACAGTGTTCCTTTTTTTTGGAACAATTTAGGGTATTTTGCTTCTAATTCTGTTAATGAATATAGTTGACCTTCACCTGTAGAAACAATTGCTCCATCAGGAAATACATATTCTATACAAATATGCATGTTATCATCATCATGAAAGAAAATATGTAATTCCATGAGTGCAAATAAGTAATCGCGTTTAATATCAATTAAATTGCCCCGCACTCTCCAATAAGAAGTTCCACCAATCTTTCTATATTTATATGCGTGTCTAAGCGGAATAGATGTGACTTTAGCTCTGTATAGCATATAAGATTCCCTCCTTTAAAAATTATTTTATAATAACTGTCTGACCTGCAGTTGCAAAAATAAGGATTATTGCACATTTTTGCATTAATATATTACCATACTTTTATATTAATTGCAAGAAAAAAGACCCTTCGACTTATTAAGTCAAAGAGCCTTGTTGTTATTTAGCCTCTGAAGTTTCACGCGTTTCGATTTCATTTTTTAATCTTTCTTCAATTCTTTGCATTTTTTCAAAAGTTGCTTCTCTCATCTTTTCTCTTGCAGGAGTTGATGGACAAACTATTCCATCCAAGAGTTCTTTGCCAGTCATTTTAAGCTTAGCACGTTGAAATTTTTCCTTTGGCATATGTAGTATCTCACCTCTATGATAATTTTTTTGCTATGCTTACCAACAAGTATTTAAAAGATAATTTTAATGATTTACCTTTTTATTCCTTTTGGACATTTTTTTATATCTTCAGGTTTTTCTGGTGTAATAAAATAAGAGTCTTTTCCGAAAGATCTGTTTTCTGATTCTCGCCTTTTCTCCCTATAAGGTGCTCTATCACTTCTTTTAGCTCTTCCAATAAATCCTTTATCAAAAGGTTTTAATTTGATTTTGGATAACATATTGTTCTCTCCTTTAAATATTTTTTCCTATGCTGACCTCGAACATTTCTGTTCCATAGTTGTAAAAAATAAGGATATATGCTAATTTTTTACTTATATATATTATCATATTTTTATGTTAATTGCAAATCAAATTTTTTAAAAAATTTTTTCTTAACTACTCCATTGGAGCAGTTGCTTTGTATGTATTGTAACAAAAGAAAAAAAATAGTCTCAGTCAAACCAAGACTATTTTTTTGACATTATAGATAAATTGAGAATCTATCCATTTCGCGTCCAACCGTTTTTTGATTTACAGGATTATATCCTTCATTTTTGAGATTTTCCTTTAAAGTATTAAAAATTTGTTTCATTGCATCTTCATCAGTATGTAAACAAATTTGTTCAATAATATCATTAGTAATATTTGATCTTATTGTTACATAGAATATTTCTTCTGTATTATCTGAAGAATGCAGAGAAAATATAGCTGTTTCCTGCTGTATATTTCTTGCCTTTCTTTGACATTCAATTTGTTCTTTATGTGAATCATATGCAAGAATAACATTTATCAAAATTTTTTCAGGCATAAATGAAAGGAAAAAATCTCTGTCGTCCATCTTTCTTCGGTTGGCTAAAGTTTGTTTAAAATTAAACACTTATGTCACTCCTAAAAACGTTATTGCAGTGAACTATAAAAGTCTGACCAACGGTTTATTAACCGTACTTTTACAATCAGAATTATATCATATTTTAGTATTTATGTAAATAAAAAGATTTTTAAATTATTTTAAGTGTTCGTTTTATAATAAATGTATATATGCTAAATAAATTATATTAGAAATCCCTTCTAAATGCGGACGAACACAGTTCGCCCCTACATTATTAAAATTATTCATTATTAACTATTCATTATTCACTAAAAAAACTGATACATCAAGTTGGACTCGTCAAGCCGCGTCGGTAAAATAGTCCACCGAACTATTTTAGCCTGCGTCTATCGTTTGCTTTGCAAACCCTAGACTTGGCAACCTCCTTTTCGAGTCCTTCCTTTTAAAAACAAAATAAAAAAGCTCGTTTGAAAACGAACTTTTTTATTTTGGCTCCCCAAGTTGGACTCGAACCAACGACCATCCGGTTTGTAACTAGTCATTTTAACCCTTGCTTCGCAATTCTTAAAATAACAGTTACTGCACTTCCTCAAACTCGCTTTATCTGCCACCGGCAGCGCTCGTTTTCGTCGCAGTTAACGGCCTCGCTGCGCTCGGCTGTAATCATACGCCTTTGCTCAATTCAATTTAAAAAGCCATAAAAAAAACCCATCTTCGATGGGCTTTTCTTATGGCTCCCCAAGTTGGACTCGAACCAACGACCTATCGGTTAACAGCCGAGCGCTCTACCAACTGAGCTATTGGGGAATATATAAATTGGCAACGACCTATTTTCCCAGCAAGGTAACTCGCAAGTATCTTCGGCACGAATGAGCTTAACTTCTGTGTTCGGTATGGGTACAGGTGTATCCTCATCGTTATTGTCACCAAAAAATTATTA
>SVGD01000022.1 GCA_015056485.1 Clostridiales bacterium | reverse complement strand
CCGATTTGCATAATCATGGTTATAAAAACTTGATTTTCTATAATATATTTTTCTTCAATTCCATTACCTAAATGGTTGAATCTTTCGGTATTAAATATTACTTCTAAAATCACAATGAAACTATTGCTAATAAAATTATAAATAATTAATTCAATTTTTCCAATGTTCAATATTAAACTTATTACACTTGCTAATGAAATTAATCCACCTAAAATTAATACAGTTTTAATTCTTTTAGAATTAGAAAATTTTCTATATATAAATAATGTTAGCATTGAACAAATTGCTAAAATAGTACTCAATAAACCTAAATGAAAATTTGTTTTAAATGTCATTACGATTAAAATTGTTATCATTGTAGGAATAATATCTAATAATATTCCATATAAAATAGAAGATTTATAAAGGGTTTTTAACCTAGAAATATTTTTATGATTTTTTAAACTTTTAAGGAAAGCACCTAAACAAAAGGGTTCACTATTCTTGCCATTGATTTTTATGAAAAAGCAAAGTATTACTTCGATTACAGCTATGATAAGTACATATGTAGAAACTTTTGAAAAGCTAAGTAATTCAATAGAAGTTCCTAAAACTAATGGCATTATTATTTTTGTTAATGTCATTACAATTCTTCTCGATGTTATATAATTCAATCTGTTTTTGTTATTTGTAACATATGCGATTAAATTATCACAAGAACCCCAGTAAGTAGCTTCTGCTATTCCAAATATTATAGCAATAGGAATTAAATAATTTTTAATATCTTGCTTTAAAAAGACAATAATTAGCACAAAAATACATTTAAAAATAATTCCTATTCTATATATATTAGCTATGTTATGCTTTTTAAAAAGGAAACCAAGTAAATACATACAACTTCCCAAAAGTAGAAAGTCGAATATATAATAAATTGCTACAGAGCTTATATTATCATTTGTTATATTTAATAAATAAGCAACTAAAAAAGTATGAATAAATAAATCTATAATTGAATTTAAAAATTCACATGCAATTAAATTTTTAGCACTTGAATTTAATTTTTCTTCTTTTTCCATATAAAAACCTCTTAATATAATATAAAAGATTATAATACTTGTAATAAAAAAATACAATATGTAAAATTTTGTTGAGAAGGGGGAAATAGTGAAAAGTTAAGAATTAATAATATAAAATCTGTGTTAGGAATTTCAAGGTGGAGGTGAAAGAACGATAGTGGGGACTACAGATTTTTTGGATAAATTTATAAAACAATAATTTAAGTGAAAGTTTTTAAAAAAGCTTTCACTTTTTTTATAATGTATGATAGAATATACGAGATAGAAAAAGTAGAAAGGGTGGAAAATATGGAAGGTATTGATGAAACAAACCTACCTAAACATATAGCAATAATATTAGATGGAAATAGAAGATGGGCTAAGGATAGAGGACTTACTACAAAAGATGGACACAAAGCTGGAGCAGACAATTTAGAAAACATAGCAAGAGTTTGTAATAAAATTGGAATAAAATATTTAACAGTATATGCATTTTCTACTGAAAATTGGAAAAGAAGTAAATCAGAAGTTTCAGCGCTTATGGCAATTTTGAAATTACATTTAGATACATTCTTCAAAAGAGCTGATACAGAAAATATAAAATTAAATTTATTAGGAGATATAAGTCCATTATCTAAAAGCTTACAAAATTCAGTAAAAAGAGCAATTGAAAGAACTAAAGATAATACAGGTCTTACTTTAAATATAGCTTTTAATTATGGCGGAAGAGATGAAATTACAAAAGCTGTAAAACAAATTGCTAATAAAATAAAAAACAATGAAATAGATATAGAAGATATAAATGAAGATATGATTTCTAATAATTTATATACAGCAGGAATGCCAGAACCTGACCTTTTTATAAGAACTAGTGGAGAATTAAGAACAAGTAATTTTTTGCCTTGGCAATTAGTATATTCAGAATTTTATTTTCCTCAAAAACATTGGCCAGAGTTTGAAGAAGAAGATTTATTAGAAGCTATAAAAGCATATCAAAAAAGAACAAGAAGATTTGGTGGAAGACCAGATGAAAAAACAAAATAGTAAATTATAAAATAAATTAATAAGGAAGAGTAATTATGGAAAAAATAAAAAGAATAATTTTTGCAGTAATTGCAATACCAATTCTTGCATTAGTTTTAATTTTGGGGAATAAATATATAGTAGATGCTTTATGCAGTGTAATTGCAATTTTAGCATTAAAAGAATATTTTTCAGTTGTGAAAAAAGTTGCAAAACCTGTACAATGGTTAGGATATATAGCATGTGCTTTAATTGCTTTTATTCATATAATACCAACATTTTTACTTATGCTAGCAGTATTTGCTATTCCATTGCTTGTAATAATATTTTTTACACAAGTAGTTGTTACTGAAATGAAATATACATTAACTGATATTGCAATTACATTATTTGGTATGGCTTATGTGATAGGGCTTATAGTATTTTTACCATTATTATATGGTAGTGAAAATGGTAAAATTTTAATATGGTATTTATTATTATCTGCATGGGGAACAGATACATTTGCATATTTTCTTGGAATAAAATTTGGAAAACATAAAATTACAAAAATTAGTCCTAAAAAATCTGTAGAAGGATGTATAGCAGGTGTTTTAGGTGCTGTTGTTACATTATTAACATATACATTATTTGTTAATATGTTTACAGATTTACAAATATCATATGTTTACATGATTCCAATAGCAGTTGCATTAAGTATATTTGCACAATTAGGAGATTTATCAGCATCAAGTATAAAAAGAAATATGGATGTTAAAGATTTTAGCAATTTAATTCCAGGACATGGAGGAGTAATGGATAGAATAGATAGTATAATATTTATTGCTCCAATAGCATATTTTTTATTAACAATATTGTAGATGTATAAATTGAAAAACGTAGGGGCGACCATTGGTCGTCCGCCAGAAAAAATTTACAAAAAAATGTAGGGGTCGTCGCCCACGGCGACCCAAGAAATGAAGAGTGAATAATGAATAGTGAATAGTACAAAATTTGCAAAGCAAATTTTGAAAGGAGAATTTATTTTGATTTCATTTTTATTAACTGCTATAAAAATAGTGTTTTTATTAGGATTCCTAATTTTGATACATGAAGGTGGACATTTTCTAATTGCAAAACTTTGCAAAGTTAGAGTAAATGAATTTGCAATAGGATTTGGCCCTACAATTTGGAAAAAACAAGGTAAAGAAACTAAGTATGCACTTAGATTAATTCCTCTAGGAGGATTTGTAAATATGCTAGGTGAAGAAGAGCGTTCAGAAGAAGAAGGCTCTTTTAGTAAAGCTAGAATACCAAAAAGAATAGCTATTGTTGCTGCTGGAGGACTTGTGAATATTATTTTTGGTGTAATAGTATATTTTATTCTTGGAGCAAGTACAGGTGGATATGTTTCAACAACTGTAGACTACGCAATGGAAGGATATGCAGCAGAGCAAGTTGGAATACAAAATAATGATAAAATTATAGAAATAAATAATAAAAAAATTAGATTAAAAAGTGACTTGGAAGATATATTGGCTGAAACAAAAGGAGAAGAAATAAAAGTTACTGTTGAAAGAAATGGTGAACTTTTAGCTCTAAATGTAAAACCAACAGAAGTAATAACAAAAAGTATAGGAATATATTTAGGTACACAGGATGAAAATATAAGCTCTGAAATAAAATCTTTATATCCAGATAGTCCTGCAGAAGAAGCTGGATTACAAACTGGAGATATAATTACTTCAATAGATGGTACTGATACAGAAAAAAATGCTAATAAAGTTGTAGAATTAATTTCTAATAATACAAATGAGCAAATTAAAATAACTGTTAATAGAGATGGGAAAATAATTGATTTTAATATAACACCAACAGAAAGTAAGGCTTATTATTTAGGAATAGTTTTCTTAGAGGCAGAAAATAATTTTTCAAATAATGTGTATTATGGATTTTGGGATACTGTAGATTTTTCGCTTTCTATAGTTGATAATTTGAAAAACTTATTTACTGGTGGGGTTTCTGTGGACCAATTTATGGGGCCAGTTGGAATATCAACAGTTGTTGCTGATACACAAAGTGTTTATGAATTTATTTATTTACTTGCGTTAATTTCATTATCATTAGGAGTAACAAATCTTTTACCATTTCCACCACTTGATGGAGGAAAAATAGTTATTTTACTTATAGAAGCTATAAGAAGAAAACCATTAAAAGAAAATATAGAAGCAGGAATACAAGTAGCAGGATTTATGCTAATAATAGGACTATCATTATATATAACATACAACGATATTTTAAGAATTTTTTAACATACGAAAGGACGAAATAGGATGTCGAATTTAGCAAGAGAAATATTTGATGACTATAAAGAAGAAAATAATATACTAGATGCTAGTATTGAAAATATAAATTTATTCAAGAAAAGTAATAAACTAGAAATATATTTAAAATCAGAAAAAAGAATAACTTTAAAAGAAATAAATGATTTTGAAGCATTCTTGAAAAAGCGTTTTAACATATCAGAAGTTGTTTTCTATATTGAAAACAACTTTATATGTGATGAATATAATTCACTTTTACAAAATGATTGGGATAATATTGCAAAATATATTTGCAATAAATATCCTTTATTAAAGGCGATTTTAAAAGGGAGCAAAGTTGAAATAGAAGGAGCTAATTTAAATGTAATTTTAAAAACTGCTAATACAAATTTTTTACATTCATATAATTTTGATAAAGAATTACAAAACATGGTTTCAAATTTATATGGAAAAAAATTAAAAATTGTTTATAAAGAAGCTGAAGATGCCGTAACAGCTAAAGAACAAATGAAATATTTAGAAAAACTAGAACAAAGGGCATGTGAAAGTTTAATAGATACAGTAGTACTAGAACCTAAAGTTGAAGAAACAGTTGTTAAAGAAGAAGTAAAAGAAGAGAAAAAAGATACTCCTTTAATTTTAGGAAGAAGTGCAAATATAAAAGAACAAGTTATAAAAATAGCTGATTTAACATCAGATTATGGAAAAGTTGCATTAGAAGGAAAGGTAATAGATACAGATTCAAGAGAATTAAAAAATGGTAAAATTTTAGGAACTTTCAATTTGTATGATGGAACTAGTACTATAACATGTAAATCATTTTTAGAAAAAGAAAAAGCAGATGAAGTTTTAGATAGAATAAAGAAATCTGGAAGATTAAAAATACAAGGTAATGCTCAATATGATACATTTGCAAAAGAAATAACAGTTATAGCAAATGTAATTGTTGAATTACCTGCAGTAGAAACAACTAAAAGAAGAGACAATGCAGAAGTGAAAAGAGTAGAGTTACATATGCATACACAAATGAGCCAAATGGACGGAATGTCTTCAGCTACAGATTTGATTAAAAGAGCTGCATCATGGGGAATGAAGTCTATAGCAATAACAGACCATGGAGTTGTACAAGCATTCCCTGAGGCAAATCATGCAGCAAGTGATTTTGGTATAAAAGTTATTTATGGTGTAGAAGCATACTTTGTACCAGATGAGGATTATGAGGAATTACAAGGAGAAGGATGGAGAAAATCAAAGGCTTACCATGCAATAATTCTTGTAAAAAATTATAAGGGATTAAGAAATCTTTATGAATTAATATCTATATCACATTTAAATTATTATCATAAAAGACCTAGAATATTACAAAGTGTATTTAATAAGTACAAAGAAGGGCTTATTCTAGGAAGTGCTTGTGAACAAGGAGAATTGTATCAAGCAATATTAAATAAAAAGCCAGAAGAAGAAATTGAAAAAATTGCAAGTAGATATGATTATATGGAAATACAACCTTTAGGTAATAATGATTTCATGTTAAGAGATGGTAAGGTTGAAAGCAAAGAAGAATTAATTAATATCAATAAAGAAATTGTTGAAATAGGAGACAGACTACGGAAAATTAACAGTTGCTACATGTGATGTTCACTTTTTAGATCCAGAGGATGAAATTTATAGAAGAATTCTAATGGCAGGACAAGGTTTCAGTGATGCAGATAATCAAGCACCATTATATTTAAGAACAACTAATGAAATGCTTAGAGAATTTGAATATTTAGATTATGATAAAGCATATGAAGTTGTTGTAACAAACACAAATGCTATTTCAGACATGTGTGAAGAAATATGTCCTATTTCTAAAGATAAATGTCCGCCACATATTGAAGGGGCAGATAAAGATATTGAAGAAATTTGTACTAACAAAGCAAAATCTTTATATGGAGAAGAACTGCCACAAATAGTAAAAGATAGATTAAAAAGAGAACTAGACTCAATAATAAAAAATGGTTTTTCAACATTATATATAATTGCACAAAAACTAGTTAAGAAATCAAATGATGATGGATACTTGGTAGGTTCAAGAGGGTCTGTTGGTTCTTCATTTGTTGCTAACATGCTAAGTATTACAGAAGTTAATTCATTACCACCACATTATAGATGCCCAAATTGTAAGTATTCAGATTTTACTGATTATGGAATAAAAAATGGTGTAGATTTACCAGATAAACAATGTCCGAAATGTGGCGAAAATTTAGCTAAAGATGGAATGGATATACCTTTTGAAACATTCCTAGGATTTAATGGCGATAAAGAACCCGATATAGACTTGAACTTCTCAGGCGAATATCAAGGTACAATACATAAATATACAGAAAAATTATTTGGGGAAGGCAAAACCTTTAAAGCTGGAACAGTAAGTGCGATAAAAGATAACATAGCTTTTGGTTATGTTAAAAAATATTTTGATGAAAGAGAAAAACAAGTTCCAAATGCAGAAATATCTAGACTTGTAAAAGGATGTGTAGGAGTAAAGAAAACTACAGGACAGCATCCAGGAGGTATAATTGTTGTACCACATGACAGAGAAATTTATGAATTCTGCCCAGTACAACATCCTGCAGATGACCCTAATTCAGATATTATAACAACTCACTTTGATTACCACTCAATAGATAAAAACTTACTTAAACTAGATATGCTAGGGCATGTTGACCCTACAATGATAAGAATGCTACAAGATTTAACAGGTATAGACCCAACAACAATACCATTAGATGATAAAAAAACAATGTCATTATTTAGTAGTACAAAAGCTTTAGGTGTAGAACCAGAGCAAATAAAATCAAGTGTAGGTTCTTTTGGAGTTCCAGAGTTTGGAACAAAATTTGTTAGAGGAATGCTTGAAGACACTAAACCAACTACATTTGAAGAATTGATAAGAATTTCTGGATTATCACATGGTACAGACGTATGGTTAAACAATGCAGAAACTTTAATAAAAGAAGGAAAGGCAACTTTAAGTGAAGCAATTTGTACAAGAGATGACATCATGACATATTTAATAAAACAAGGATTGCCACCACAAAATTCATTTAAAATAATGGAATCAGTTCGTAAAGGAAAAGGCTTAAACGAAGAACAAGAAAGCTTGATGAGAGAAAATAATGTTCCAGAATGGTATATTGATTCATGTAAAAAAATTAAATACATGTTCCCTAAAGCGCATGCTGTTGCATATGTTACAATGGCATTTAGAATAGCATGGTTTAAGGTATATTATCCATTAGAATATTATGCTTCATATTTTACTTTAAGAGCTCCAGACTTTGATAGTGAATTCATGATTTTTGGTGAAGAAAAAGTTAAAAGCAAAATGAAAGAATTAGAACAATTAGGTAAACTATCAAAAAAAGATGGGGATGTATATACAATATTAGAAATATTAGTTGAAATGTATGAACGAGGAATAGAATTTTTACCAATAGATTTATATAAATCACATAGTACAAAATTTTTAGTAGAAGATGGGAAATTAAGACCACCATTTTCAAGTATATCAGGACTTGGAGGAGTAGCAGCAGAATCGTTAAAAGAAGCAGCAGAAAAAGAAGGCGGAAAATTCATGTCTATAGATGATTTACAAATAAAATCAAAAGTAGGAAATTCAGTTTTAGACATGCTACAAAAATTCGGATGTTTAGACGGAATGAGTAAAAGCAATCAGTTGAGTTTATTTGGATAAGAATAAATTTTTAATGTAGGGGTCGCCGCCCTCGGCGGCCCGTGCTTATAAGGAATACCTAATAATTAATAAAACAATTAATAATGAATAATTTTAACTGTAGGGGCGACTATTAGCCGCTCAAGAATATGCAAGTGTGCTGGAATTGGCAGACAGGCACGTTTGAGGGGCGTGTGCTTTTAGCGTACGGGTTCAAGTCCCGTCACTTGCACCAAACTCGCTTGCGCGAGAATGAAGAGATAAAAGTGAATAGTGAAGAGTAGAATTGTTATTTAAGGGATTAACTTAAAAGCGAGTTTGTACTATTCACTATTCATTCTTCACTTTTCACTATTCATTAATTTAGATTATATTGTCAAATTCTTAAATTAAAATCATATGGAGGAAATAATATGAATTTAGAATATAAATATGATAAAGATATAAATAAGGAAAATTTAGTAAAATTATTTTCATCAGTTGGATGGAAAACAGCGGAATATCCAAACAGACTATATAATGCAATAAAAAATAGCGATTTAGTAATATCTGTATGGAATAATGATGAAAATGATGAATTAGTTGGATTAATTTCTACTATAAGCGATGGATATATTAATGTTTTTATTACATATTTATTGGTGAGTCCTGATTTTCAAAAACAAAAAATAGGAACACAATTAATGAATAAAGTTTTAGAACATTATAAAGGATTTGGGAGAAGAATAATATCAACTGAATTAGATAAAGAGAAATACTATAATAAGTTTGGTTTTAAAATTGATGGAATTGTAATGTTTAATAAAGATTGGAATGATGATAATATAAAATAAATTATTTGACATTTCTTAATTAACTATGTATAATAAATATAGGAAATGACAAATCCACAAATGTGGTTTTGCCGAAATTAGTTGTAAAAACTCACACCTAACTCGCCAAAGTTACAGATGTGAGCTTTTTCTATTTATGTAGTTGCTTATCAACCCAGTTCTTATACAGAACTGTTGTTAAGGCAACGTTTAACGTTAAAGATAACATAAAGGCTAGTATAAAGAATAGTATTACTTTAACCATAAACATCACCACCTCTCTTACGATACTTCGTATAATTGGTGGCAAAACCACATCTGCTTATCATCATTTCCTATGTCAGCTAGTATAGCATACAATTCATAATCAAGCAATATTAAAAGAACAAATTTTCGCAACATTTTAAAAAATATATATGAGAGCTGAAAAAATTGTAGGTAACTACTTTATTGGCACCATTTGTAAAATTGTTCGAACTATAGGAGCTTTAAATATATGTTATAATGGGAATGATAAAAAGGAGAGTCAATAATGGAAAAATACTTAGTTTATGATTTTAATGATGATTATGGTAGGGAACCCATAATTAGAAAAGCAAAAAATGGAACTTTAATATGTATTTTTCTTACAGGTGGCACATGGGAACCTCAAAATAAAAACATTGTAAAAATAATGAAAAGTTATGATGATGGAAAGTCATGGACTGAGCCTACTGTTTTATTTTCACATCATTCTAGAGGGGTTTGGGCACCAGAAATGTTTTTAAATGATGATAAAATAATTTTATTTGTTAATACATATAATGCCGATAACCATTTTAGAGAGTTACAAACATTTTATTCAATTAGTTATGATAATGGTGAATCTTTCTCGGAACCAAAATCAATACCAGGTGGTTTGAACGGAGTGAGTATAAGACAAGGTATTATTCTAAGTAATAATAAATATTTATTTCCGTTATATTGGGGTGAAGTAATTAGTGATTTTGATTGGACTGAAGCAAGTATAAAGAATTATCGTTCAAATCACATTTATCGTTGTGGTGTTGCTATAACTAATGATATAGAAAAAACTTTCCAAAAATACGGTTATATTAAATCTGAAAAAGGACTTTGGGAGCCTAACTGTATTGAAGTTGAACCAGGACATATTATTATGTATATGCGTAATAATAATGCTCCATATTTAGGAATAAGTCATAGTTATGATTATGGGAGAACTTGGACTGAATTTAAACAAACAGATATACCTAACGCAAATACTAAAATTACTCTAATAAAAATAAATGATATGTTAGTTATGATAAATAATTTTATTAATAATAGTGATTTTGATAAAAGAACGCATTTACAATTATTTGTAAGTAAAGATGGTGTTAATTGGACTAAGAAATTGAAATTAGAAAATGATGAAGATTGTTTCTATTATCCACATGCATTCTACGATGATAATAACAAAATATTATATGTAGTGTATGAAAATTCAAAACAATTTTATTTGCAAAAAATTCCTTATGAAGATTTGATAATATAATTATTAAATTACGTTATTTAAAATGTAAATTCTTGAAAAAAATATTATATAGTATCAACATAGGAAAAGAAATTTAGCAGATGTGTGTTGCCTCTAGACTAAAATAATATACATTCATAATTATCTTTTGTCAAATTCTTAAATTAAAATCATATGGAGAAAATAAAATGAAAAATAAATATATAAAAAAAGTTAATAATAAACAAACTTTAGAGAATATGAGAAATCTGTTTACTGATATTAGATTTTATATGGGAAGAAGTGTATTAGATGGATTAATGGGAGAAGCATATGTTGATGATATAGAATCACCAAAGTTTGGTATTTTACTTGTAAGAGAATATTGCTTTATTAGTGGTAACATAGAAAAAAATATTTTAAGAGATATGCTAAAAAGTGAATTTAAAGACTATAAAATAATTCCTGATGATAGAAATAAAGTAATTATTGAAGAAATATTTCAGAAAGATATAAATATTTTACAAAGGTATTCTTTTTACAAAGAACCAAAATTTAATATAGAGCAATTGAAAGATAACATTAAGAAAATAAAAGAACCTTATAAAATTGTTAAAGTAAATGAAAATATAGCTTGTAAGATTAGAGATAATAATTTTATAAGAATAACGGATAATTATAAAGAAAGAGGTATAGGATGTTGTTGCATAATAGATGAAAATATAATTGGAGTGGCAACTTCTAATATCATTTATAATGAAGGAATTGAAGTAAATATAAAAGTAAGCGAAGAATATAGAAGGAAAGGTATAGCATCTGCGTTAGCATCATATTTAATAATAATGTGTGTTGATAGAAACTTAAAAGTGAGTTGGGATGCTGCAAATTTAAATTCTGTTGGATTAGCAAAAAAATTAGGTTTTATATATGCAGGACCATATAATATTTATACTTTTAATAATTAAAAAACATAGATATAGATATTAAAAATTTTGATATTTAAAAAAGTACAAATTTTCCAAAAAAACTTGTACTTTTTTTATTTTCTTTATATAATGTTAAAGTATGTTTATAAATAGGGAGGAATGTAAATGTCATTTATCGATGATATGAAACAAAAAGCTAAAAATGAAATAAAAACAATAGTTTTACCAGAAGCAACAGATGTTAGAACATTAGAAGCAACAGAGCAAATAGGTAAAGAAGAATTTGCTAAAGTTGTTTTAGTTGGTAACAAAGAAGAAATTTTAAAAGTAGCAAAAGAAAACAATTTTGACATTTCAAAAGCCGAGATTGTAGAACCAAAAACTTCAGAAAAATATGAAGAATATTCAAATAGTTTTTACGAATTAAGAAAAAACAAAGGAATGACTATAGAAAAAGCAAATGAGTTAATGTTAGACCCTGTATATTTTGGAATGATGATGTTAAAACAAGGAGATGCAGATGGATTAGTTTCAGGAGCAGCGCATTCAACGGCTGATACATTAAGACCAGCTCTTCAAATAATAAAAACAGCTCCAGGTACAAAATTAGTATCAACATTTTCATTTATGGTAGTTCCAAATTGCGAATTTGGTGATAATGGAGTTTTCGTATTCTCAGATTGTGGATTAAATCCAAATCCTAATGCAGAAGAACTTTCAGAAATTGCAATATCTTCAGCAAATAGTTATAAACAATTAACTTCAAGAGATGCAAGAGTTGCAATGTTATCATTCTCATCATATGGAAGTGCTTCTTCACCAGAAGTAGAAAAAGTACAACAAGCAACAGCAATGGCTAAAGAAAAAGCTCCAGAATTAGCATTAGATGGAGAATTACAATTAGATGCAGCTATAGTTCCAGAAGTAGGACAAAGCAAAGCACCAGGAAGCAAAGTTGCAGGAACAGCAAATACATTAATATTCCCAGACTTACAAGCTGGAAATATAGGATATAAACTAGTTGAAAGATTAGGAAAAGCAGAAGCTTACGGTCCAATATGCCAAGGAATTGCAAAACCAGTTAATGATTTATCTAGAGGATGTAAGGCTGCGGATATTGTGGGAGTTGTGGCCATAACAGCTGTCCAAGCACAGTAAAAATTAATGAAAAGCTTCGTATTACGTCGTTAAATTTATAAAGAAAATCCTCAACGTGCAAACGCACGCCTCCGGTATTTCTTTATAAATTTGCCTAGTACTACTTGCTTTTGATTAATTTTAAAAAATAAAAACGAATAATAAACGATATTGTGTACTTTTAAACACGCCTCCGGTTTTACTCATTCATTAAAATGCACAATATACCACTTTTGCTTCGTTTTAAAATAAAAAAACTTATTGTAAATATTGTAGGGGTCGACGCCCACGGCGACCCGAAAAAATAATATAAGGAGATGTAAATGTTTATAATTGCTCAACTTATAGGACTTATAATAATATTTCTCTCGATTATTGGACTTCAACAGAAGAAAGGCGAAAGATTTCTTTTTTATCAAACAATTATAAATATATTATATATTGTACAATATATTTTACTAGGAGCTATTACAGGTGCGGTAATATGTACAATAGCAATGATAAGATGTATAATTTTTTGGAAATATAAAAAAGAAAATAAAAAAACACCAGTTTGTTTTTTAATAATATTTATTCTGTTATCGATACTGTCGGGAATAATAACTTCAAATAATATATTTGATTACATTTTAACTATAGGAACAATAGTATTTACTTACGCATTATGGCAAGATAACATGAAAATAATGAGAGTGGGAAGTTTAATATCGGTAATTACATACATGATATATAACTTAATATTTAAAGCCTATACAGCAATGATATTAGATGGTATAGATTTTTTTAATTTAATGATTGCAATATATAACAACGATATAAAAAATATAAAAAGAAAGAAGGAAATAAAATGAAAATCTTAGTAGTAAACTGTGGTAGTTCTTCATTAAAATATCAATTAATAGAAATGGAGAATGAAGAAGTATTAGCTTCAGGAAAATGTGACAGAATAGGTGTAAAAGGAATTGAAAGTCCTTTTATAGAATACAAAGGAAAAGATGGTAAAAAACTTAAAAAAGAATTGGATTTACCAAATCATACAGTAGCATTTGAAGAAATTGTTAAATATTTATTAGACCCAGAAGTAGGAGCAATAAAAGATATATCTGAAATTAATGGTATAGGTCATAGAATAGTAAATGGTGGACCTAAACTTGCATGTTCTATGTTAATTACAGATGAGGTTATGGCAGAATATACAAAAGCTATAGAATATGCACCACTTCATAACCCAGCTCATATACAAGGTATAGAAGCATGTCAAAAAATAATGCCCAATATACCACAAGCATTAGTATTTGATACATCATTCCACGCAACAATTCCAGAATATGCATCACTTTATGCTATACCATATGAATTTTATGAGAAATATGGAATTAAAAGATATGGAGCACATGGTACATCACATAAATTTATAACAAAACAAGCTGCAAAAGTATTAGGAAAAGATATAAATGACGTTAATATTATTTCTTGTCACTTAGGAAATGGTGCAAGTATAGCAGCTGTAAAAAATGGAAAATGTGTTGATACAACAATGGGATTAACACCACTTGAAGGTTTAGTAATGGGAACTAGATCAGGAGATTTAGATCCAGCTGTTTTAGAATTTGTTATGAAAAAAGAAAATTTAAGTATTGATGAAATGATGACAGTATTAAATAAAAAATCAGGATTACTTGGAATTTCTGGAATAACAGGTGATATAAGAGACTTAAAAGGATTAATAGCTGAAGGAAATGAAAAAGCTAAATTAGCTGTAGACATGTTTGCTTATAGAGTAAGAAAATATATAGGTGCATATATGGCAGTATTAGGACATGTAGATGCAATAATATTCGAAGGTGGAATTGGAGAACACAATCCAGATGTTATTTCAAAAGCAGTATCAGGATTAGAAGAATTAGGAATAAAATATGATAATTCTCATAATGATAATGAAATGTATGAAGGAATAGTAAGCACTCCAGATTCAAAAATAAAAATGTATATAATCCCAACAAACGAGGAATTAGAAATAGCAAACGAAACAATGGAATTATTAAAATAATAGGAGAGTTGATTTTGAAAACACTAATTATAACTGGTGGAAATTTAAATAAAGACTTTACAAAAGAGTATTTGAAAAAATACTCTTTTGATTTAATTATAGCTGTTGATAAAGGATTAGAGGTTTTAGATAATTTAGAGGTAAAACCAAATTACATTGTAGGAGACTTTGATTCTATCAATAAAAAAGTCTTAGATAAATATAAAAAATATAGTAGTATAAAGATAATGACTTTAAATCCAGAAAAAGATTTTACAGATACTCATGTTGCTTTAAATGTTGCAATAGAAAATAAAAGTAAAGAAATAATAATTTTGCGGAGGAATAGGTACTAGAATTGACCACACACTTGCAAATATAAATATTCTTATGCAACCATTAAAGAAAAACATAGAATGTAAAATAATAAATGAAAATAATGAAATTCAATTAATAGAAAAAGGAATCGAGATTAAGAAAGATGATAATTATAAATACGTTTCACTTTTGCCATTAACGACAACTGTAGAAAAGGTTACATTAAAAGGCTTTAAATATTCTTTAGATAAAGCGGATTTAAAAATAGGAGAAAGCATAGGAGTTAGTAATGAACAAATAGAAGAATTTGCTACAATTGATATGGAAAAAGGTATTTTAATTTTAATAAGAAGTAAGGATTAAAAAATTCTCACCCTCATTAACATAAACACATATAATATATTATATGTAATATGAGGGGAGGATTTTATTTTTATGTTACTGCTAGGAAAAAAAGTAGGCTTTGCATTAACAGGTTCTTTTTGTACATTCGAAAAAACAATTCCCCAAATTTCAAAACTAATCGAAGAAGGAGCTGAAGTTTTACCAATTATGTCTTTCAGTTCATATAATATTGATAGTAAATTTGGAAAAGCACAAGATTTTATTAATAAAATTGAAGATATAACTTGTAAAAAAATTATTCATACAATAGAAGATGCAGAACCAATAGGTCCTAAAAGAATGACTGATATAATGGTAATTGCACCATGCTCACGGAAATACTATTGGAAAAATGGCTAATGGAATAACAGATACGCCAGTATTAATGGCAGCAAAATCACATTTAAGAAATGAAAATCCATTAGTAATAGGAATTTCAACCAATGATGCTTTATCACGGAAGTGCAGAGAACATAGGAAAATTGTTAAATAGAAGAAATTTATATTTTATTCCTTTTAGACAGGATAATCCAATTACAAAACCACGTTCACTAGTATTTGATCCGAAATATATTTTAAGTACAATAATAAAAGCATTAGAAGGGGAACAAATACAGCCAATGTTATTGTAATTTATGAAGTGGGATGTGTGATGTGGGAAGTGTGAAATTTAAGAGATACTCACGAAACTTAACTATAAAATCACACCTCACACCTCGCACTTCTCACCTCAAGATAATAATTTGCAGTACGATTTAATGATTACATATAGTTGATATAATTCTATTTTAAGCAAAATCATCTTGACAGAAATAAATAATAAATGTAAAATATAATAGTACAGAAAGTGATAATATATTCTAAAAATAAATTAGTTATATATATTAATCTGAACATTGAAAATTTAATAGAAAGAGGTGCATTATTTATGAGTCAAGGTTTAATAATTGTACTTACCTTTCTAATCTCATCAGCTATATCTATACCAACAGGTATATATTTAAGAAAGAAAACAGCAGAAACAAAAATTAATAGTGCAGAAAGAGAAGCTGCTAGAATTTTAGAAAATGCAAAAAAAGAAGCTGAGAATGCAAAAAAAGAAGAAATTTTAAAGGCTAAAGAAGAAGTTTTAAAAGCTAGAAATGAATTAGATGCAGAGATTAAAGAAAGAAGAGGAGAAGTACAACTACAAGAAAAAAGAATAATTCAAAAAGAAGAACATTTAGAAAAACGTGCAGAAATGTTTGAAAGAAAAGAAAGAGACTTAGAAAGAAAAGACCAAGAAGCAAATAACAAAATTAAAAAATTAGACGAGTTATTTGATAAGAAAATGGAAGACTTACAAAGAATTTCAAGATTATCTAAAGACGAGGCTAAAAAGATTTTATTAGAAGAACTTGATAGAACATTATCTGACGAAAAAGCAATGTTAATTAAAGAATCTGAAAGTAAAGCTAAAGAAGATGCAACAAAAAATGCAAGAGAGATTTTAGGGTATGCTATACAAAAATGTGCAGCAGACCATACATCAGAAACAACAGTATCTGTTGTAGCACTTCCAAATGATGATATGAAGGGAAGAATAATCGGTAGAGAAGGAAGAAACATTAAAACAATTGAAACTTTAACAGGAATTGACTTAATTATTGATGATACTCCTGAAGCTGTTATTCTATCTGGATTTGACCCATTAAGAAGAGAAGTTGCAAAAATAACATTAGAAAAATTGATAGATGATGGTAGAATTCATCCAGCTAAAATTGAGGAAATGGTAGAAAAAGCTAAGGAAGAAGTAGAAAATATTATTAAACAAGAAGGGGAAAGAGCTGTTTTAGAAACAGGTGTACATGGATTACATCCAGACATTGTTAAATTAATTGGTAAATTAAAATACAGAACAAGTTATGGACAAAATGTTTTAAATCATTCAATAGAGGTTTCTAATTTAGCAAGAATAATGGCAGAAGAATTAGGACTAGACCCTAAAATTGCAAGACGTGCAGGATTGTTACATGATATTGGAAAAGCTTTAGACCATGATATGGAAGGTACACACATTGAAATTGGTGTAGACATTCTTAAAAAATATAAAGAGAATGAAACTATAATAAATGCAGTTGCAGCACACCATGGAGATGTAGAACCAAAAACTATAGAAGCTGTTTTAATTCAAGCAGCAGATGCAATATCAGCATCTAGACCAGGAGCAAGAAGAGAAACTTTAGAAACATATATTAAAAGGTTAGAAAAACTAGAAGAAATTGCAGATTCATTTGAGGGTGTTGATAAATCTTATGCTATACAAGCAGGTAGAGAAGTAAGATTAGTTGTAAAACCAGAACAAATTTCAGACAATGAAATGATAATTTTAGCAAGAGATGTTGCTAAAAAGGTTGAAGACGAAATGGAATACCCAGGACAAATAAAAGTAAATGTAATTAGAGAAACAAGAGCAATTGATTATGCAAAATAAAA
>SVGD01000040.1 GCA_015056485.1 Clostridiales bacterium | reverse complement strand
AAAAAAACTGCTCATTAGTATTTATTTCTTTACTAACGAGCAGTCTTACTTCTTCTGCTATCATATCCATTTTTCTAACATCTGCACGAATTGATGGAGGTAATTTTTGATATTTATGTTTTTGTGGAAATACCTTTAATAAATAACAATAATGCAAATATAATCCATATATTCCTGTGCTAGGTGGTCTTTTCTTTAAGTTAATTGGATAATACTTTGTATTTATTCCATAAGCCTCCATAAATGGAACTCTTGGTGCATAAGTTTTTGAAATTCTATCTGTAATATTATCTATACTATATTCTTCGCCAAAATATCTTTGTATGCGAATATTCTTTTTATATGGACTTCTTTTTATACTTAATTTATTTGCTCTATAAATAAGTTCATAGTCCATTGCTTTCATTAACTTTTCAAAATCTTCATAATTATATGCCATAGCTATCGCACGATCTAAATCTTGTTTTGCAGTAGTATAATAATTATTCTTTTCTATATAATCATTTTGATATTTAAGATAATTTACTTTACTATTTCTGCACGGCTTTTCTTGAATTACACTTAATCCATATTCTTCACATAGTGCATCAGATATTCTACGGATTTCTGCATAGGTTTCTCTTTTGTTGTAATACCTTTTCCCATCTGCAAATGATACAGAATTTATAACAAAATGATTATGAAAATGTTTTGAATTTAAGTGAGTAGAAACAACAACTTCAAATCTATTCCCCCACATTTCTTCTGCTAACTTAATTCCTATTTCGTGTGCTTGTTCTGGTGTTACTTCGCCCTCTGCAAAAGATTGAAAAGCGTGATATGCTAATATTCCACCTGTTTTGTTATATTCTTTTTTTGTTATAGTCATTTCTTCAAGTGCAGTAGATGGTGAACAATTTATACCAGTAACATAGTGTTGTTCTTCTGTTTTATAATCGGACTCAATATATTCAATAACATTGTGTAATTCTCTATAACTTTCTTCACTCATTGTCTTTTCTGCATTAGTTGTATAATTCAATACATTATCTAATCTCTTTTCAATTTTCCATATTCCTGTTGTTGCCATTTTTCCTCCTTTCTTCCAATAAAAAAAGAGATTACCATTTTTGATAATCTCACTATTAAATTGTAATTTATTAGTTAGATTTCTTTTTCATAATTTTTAGCATTACAAAACAAATTATAGATATTAATAATGAAACAATCCCTACTAACCACATATTTAGTGTATTAGTTAAAACTAAAATTGCACTTAATATAAAAATTGTAAAAAATGCTACACATATTGTATATAATATTTTTTCTAAATTCATAATATTTCCTCCGTTTTAAATTACTATTTCTTTTTTACTAAAACTTTATCTAATTCTTTAATCATTTCTTTTGGTTTCATCAATGAAACTTCACAATGCCCTTTTCCTTTGAAACATATTATTTTTGAATTAGGGTAATATTTTTTTAAATATTTTGCTGTTCTTTTTGCTAACATTTCATTAAGTTTTGTTCCGTGATAATAATATACTTTTGTTTTAGTTTTATCAATATCTTTTGGCAATTTATAATTAGCCCACTCATTTAAATAGTTCTTAATTGTTATATCAGACATATTATCAAGAACTTGCAAAAATTCTTCTAATTTATCTTCCGAAATAATTGAATTTATAGCTTGTTCTATTGTTTTCTTATCTCTTTGTTGACTTTTATGTGTAACATTTAAATAAAAATTAACAAAATAAGATTTCATTATTTTGGGATATGAAACTAATGGAGAACCATCAAATATTATATTTTTTATATTTAATCTATTACTTTGCCATATATTTGCTGCTATTATTCCTCCCATAGACATACCAAATATCGCATATACATCATATCCATAACGTGAAATATAATAATCTTCTATTTCCTTAACACAATCTTTAAATGAACTAAAATTATCTTTAACTTTAATATTATGTCCTTGAAGTATTGGAACAATAATATGATAGTTTTTTTCATAATATTTTATATAGTCATCCCACACTTGATAAGGAGATTGAAATCCGTGTATTAGTATTATTTTTTCCTTTTCTTCATTTCCAAACTCTAATATTTCCATCAACTACAACTCCTTAACAATTTTATGATTTAAAGATTAACTTTTTCAAAAGTATTATACCATTTATTTTAAAAATAATCTATTACTCCAAGTTTTTTTCTTCTACTTTTTTAGGTAATAAAAATTGTCTTTTAATTTCCAATATAAGATTATCTATTTTTTCCACTTCTTTTTTGTATGAGAGTTCATCTATAAATCCTAGTCCGTGTGCTTTCATTGCAATTTGATTTAGATTACTTCCTAACTTTCTTAATTGTTTTATCATCTCATAAAACTCTATTGGAGGTTTTGCTTGTGGCTCATATCCCATAATCAAACTTCGTATCAATTCAGATGCATTCATATTAGCAATTTCTGCTTTTCTTTTTAAGATTAAATCTTCATCACGATTTAACCAAATCTGTTTTCTTATTCCACGATTTGACATTGCACTACCTCCGTCCCCTGTTCTTCTTCATCTTCGTTTTTATCTCTCATTAAAAGCAGTCTTTCATACTCATTTAATCGGTTAATTTGTAAACAACACATTAAGGTTGTCATTACTAACCCTCCAATAATTAAACCTAATATAAAAAATAATAATTCACTCATAATTTTCTTTCCTCTCTTTCTATTTTTTGCAACAAAAAAAGGCTAGTAAATATTTAAAATTTACTAACCTTAATTATTGCTATTTTCTCTTTGTTTTTTTATAGGGGATTGGGGATTTCCCCACATTAGAATTTATACAGGAGTATAAATTCATTGCTTGCTAGACAATAAGATTACTCCCCAAAAGTACACTCGTCACAGATAGGACAATAGTATTTACACCCAGAACATTGAGAATTTTCTTCAAATTCTTCTTCAAAATCTTCATCAAATTCTTCATCTTCTTCGTAATCTTCATCATCATTTTCTTCAAAAATTGATGGTGTATTTCCATATTTTTCTGCTAATTCTTC
>SVGD01000021.1 GCA_015056485.1 Clostridiales bacterium | reverse complement strand
TTCGCTACCCTTCCATAAAAATGGTGCCGGAAATAGGACTTGAACCCACAACCTACTGATTACAAGTCAGTTGCTCTACCAATTGAGCTATTCCGGCAAAAAAAATGGTGGGCGATATAGGACTCGAACCTATGACCCCTTGCTTGTAAGGCAAGTGCTCTAACCAACTGAGCTAATCGCCCGAAAAAACGTTGACATAGTTAACTATACCACTCATAATTAAATTTGTCAATATAATTTTATTTATTTTTTTATTTTTTTTAACGATTCTTCAATCCAAATAGGTAATTTATATTCTAAAGTCTTAAATCCTAGAGATGTTTCCTTTATTTTTTTACGTTTTACAACAATATTTTTTTTATATTCAATATCTTTTATACTTAATTTTAAATGGCCAAGTTCTTCATCTACATCTAATATTTCTACAAAAATCAAATCACCTATTTTTACAAAATCAGTTATATTTTTTACAAAACCATGAGATATTTCTGAAATATGTATTAATCCAGTATAATAATCATCACAGGATACAAAGACACCATATGACTCTATACCAGATACAGTACCTCTTACTATTCTTCCTTTCTTAATTTTTGACATACAACCACCTGTTGAAATTATATCATAAAATTCAAAATAAAAAAAGCCTTTACAAAATATAGATACTATTATATAATACATCATGGTGATTTGAATGAAACAAAAAGAAGAACAAATTCAAGAAATCATTGATAAATTACGCCCTTTTTTAATCAATGATGGTGGTAATATAGAGTTTGTAAAATATGAAAATAACATAGTTTATATACGAATGATGGGAGCATGTGCTAATTGTCAAATGTTAGATTTAACCTTAAGAGATGGAATTGCTGCTGCCATTATGAATGAAGTACCAGAGGTAAAAGATGTAATCAATTTAAATTAGAATTCTAACCACTCAATCTGAGGAATTTTATATTTGTTTTTGATATAATTATATATTTTTTTTAAAAAGTCTTCGTAACTAGAGGCTTTTTTTATGTAAAATTTTATTTTATCTTCATTTAACTTTTCTTGTATTATTTGATCATAAACATCAAAATAATAAGAAGGATATAATAATCTTGATAAAAATAAAATACTTTCCGTATAATCAAATTCTAAACCATCTAAAAAACTCAAAATTTCTTCTGTATCAATTAAATTATGAAAATAATTTATTTTAATATATTCTGCAATATCTCTTACTCTGCTATCAACAACTATATTAATAGGATTAAAAAAATCATCTAATTTTTCATTTTTATTTATCCTGTTATGAGAAATGTAAAAATTTACATAATCAGCATTAATATAATTCAATAAGTTTATTGCAGTTTCACTTAATCCAATATAATAATCAAAACTATTTTTTAAAACTTTATATTTTATTGCTAATTGACTCATTTGATACTCATAATAATCTATTTTATCTTTCCAAAGTTTTTTCCAATTTGGTGCTTTTTGTCCATATATAGATATATCATAGTTTATTATTTCATTTAAATCTACGCATTTATCTATAGATATGTTTTTCTTTAATAATATGTATGGTTTATTATCGTAAAAAGTCAATATTGATTTATCCTTATTAAAAATTACTTCATGACAATATTTATTATTATTAAGTAAAACTAAATAATTTTTGTAAAATTTATTTACATCACCATAAAAAGGAATAAATTCATACTTTTTTCCATTTATTTCAAAAATAAAACTTTCATTTATTTTTTTAAATTCAGTTATTAATAAATTGTAATAGTAATTAATTAAATTTTTCATATTATTCCTCACTAAATTTTATGCAAAAAAAAGGATAATTTAACTATCAATTATCCTATAATATTTTTTATATTTTCTAATTTTTCATTTAAGTTTTTTATTTGTTCTTCTAGTATTTGATTTTTCTCTTGTTCTTCAAAAAATCTAGCTCTATAATCTATTATAACTTCTCCTAAGTTTTCGGTATTACTTTGATTAGTTAAATTATTATTATTTTCAGATTTAACATTTTCACCAGAATTTCCTACGATATTTGTTGTTAATATTAATTTAAAATCATTTTCAATAATGTGTTTCATTAATTTAAATTTATTTTTACTAACGATTTTCAAATTAACAAGCATATCCATTGGTAAGTATTGTATATCTGAACTTTGTAATCCACTTTTTTTACTCTCTACGATTTTTGTGATAGATTCTTGAACTTTTTTCCATTCTTCAGGATTTGCAATTTCTAATCCTATCATATAACCAGTGTCAATCGGCCCATTTTGTGTATTTTGAACTTCCTTACATATTTGAGCAACATATAACTTTACATATTCATTTTCATCTATTTCTCCAGTGGTATATATTAAAAAATATTTTGAATTATAAATATAAAAGATTCCATTTACATTTACTTCTATACCACTATCTGAAATAATTTTTACATTTTCCATATTATCACCTTTTTATTCTAAAATAATTATAATCTAATCGATAAAAAAAATCAATAGAAAAGATGTCAATAATAAACATCTTTTAAATATAATCCACATGCAGGAGCACATATGCCTGCTTTAGTTCTATCTTTCAATTCTAATATAGTTATAATATCTTCACTTTTGTATTTGCCTTCACCTATTTCAATTAACATACCTACAATATTTCTAACCATATATCTCATAAATCCAGTCCCCAAGATAGAAATAGTTATTTGGTTAACGCTTTTAATATCTCTAATTAATGACGTTTGCACAATTGTTCTAGTGTAGTCATCTTTTTCTTCATCTATTTTAACAAAAGATCTAAAATCATGTGTTCCTTCTAAATATTTCAGTGCCCTTTCCATCTCTGGAATGTCAAGTTTTTTATTATATTGAAAAACATAATCTTTTTCTATTGGATTATAATTTCCCATATTAATTTTATATATATATTCTTTTGCTTTTACATCAAAACGAGCATGAAAATTTTCATTTGCTTCATATACATTTTTAACATAAATATCATCGGGTATAAGGCTATTTAAAGCTTGTTTTAATTTTGTACAAGAAATTGAAGTTTCTAAATCAAAATGAGCACTTTGATTATATGCATGAACACCAGCATCAGTCCTTCCAGATGCAGAAACTGAAACTGATTTTCCTCCATTTATTTGTTTGAGTGCTCTTTCTAATTCCCCTTGAATTGTCTTAACTCTAGGTTGTTTTTGATATCCATTGTATTTTGAACCATCGTATGAAAAAGTTATAAAAAATCTCACAATACCACTTCCTTAATTATTGAGACAACAAAGAAAATTATTGTCAATACTAATACTATTTTAGAACGTATATTCATTTTTTTATTATTTAATTGATATAATTTAATTTTTAAATTATTTTGTAAACTTTCTAACTTATTTACCGAAAACATTAACATTGGAAAAAATTTATTTTTAAAATTTAATTTTCTTTTGCCATTTATTGTTTGTATTATTTTAATTTCTTTCTCAGAACTTATTAAATATTTGATAAAAAATATTGATGATGTAAAATCGAAAGAAAGTTTTTCTATATTTATATTTGGTATTTTTATAGGCTTTAAAATCATATATATACCTTCATGCAATTCTTTAAAAGATATATCTACAATAAATACTTTAATTAAAAATAATATAATAATTAACTTAAACAAAATTAAAACAAGTGTAAAAATATTATATTCCCTAATTATAATTATATATCCAAGTAAAGTAATTAACAACAACATAATATCACTTTTAGGTGTGTTTACATACATATTTACTTTTTTATCCTTTATAATCATTAAAATAAAAGTTAAAATTGTAATAAAAATTATTAAGTATATAGAGTTTGCTATAAGTAAGCTTAATATAAGTAAAATTAATGAAATCAACCTAACACCAGGTGATATTCCTTTTATAAAATTATTTAACATTTCTATAAATATCCTTCAATAAATCATTTATATTATCTCTATATACTAATTTTAAATTCTTTTTTTCTAAAACTTTTTTTCTAAATTTTAATACACTAGGCATATCTAAACCACAATAGTCTAAGATAGATTCATCACCAAATACTTTATATTTATCGTTACATTTAATTATTTTTTTATCTTTAATAATTAAAATTTCATCTGATACATTAAGTAAAAATTCTGAATCCTGACTTGATATTATAATTATTTTTTCTTTACGCTTTTCTTTTTTTAATAATTTAATTAAAGTTGAAATACTTTTTTGGTCTAATCCAGTTGTAGGATCATCCAATAGTATTATTTTAGAATTATTAATAAATATTTTCACTAGTAAAACTTTTTTCTTTTCACTATCACTAAGTTCTAAATAATTCTTTTTTAATATTGATTCACTCAATCCAAAACCTTTTAACAATTCTTCTAACTCATTTATATTTATTTTATTTAAACTATATTTTATGTCTTCTAAAATATTTATATTAAATAATTGTTTTTGATAATCTTGTATCAAATACAATATATTTGAATTAATTTCACTTATATGCTTAGTTTTTGTTTTTGAATTAAAACTTTTTCTACCTATTGTTATTTTTCCTTCAAAATTTTGATCTAACCCATAAATTAAATTTAAAAGTAATGTTTTCCCACTTCCGTTTTTACCTATTAATGATGTAATTTGATTCTTATTTATATCTATATTTAAATTTTCAAAAATATTTTTATAGTTAACTTCTAAAAATTTTATCGCCATATTTCATCCACCATCTCATCTACATCATATATTATTTTATCAATTAAATCATAAGCATTCAATTTATAGGATAAATCTATCACAAAAGGTAATTTTAATTCATTTTTAGAAAATATATTCTCTTGTTTTAATAATTCTTCTAATGGTCCAATCTCGTTTAATTTACCATTTTTTAATATTAATATATTATCAGCATAAATTAAATCCTCAGTATTGTTAGTAACCAATAAAATAGTGCATTTTTTATTTATTTGTTTTAAATAGTTTAATATTTTATTTTTGTAATAGATATCAAGAGAATCAAATATATTATCAATTAAAATTATATCAGGTTCATGTATTATACTTTGAACAAACGCAACTACTTTTTTTTCTGAATATGATAGTTCAGATACTTCTTTATATAATAAATTTTCTATACCAATTTTTTTTGTAATAGAATAAACTTTCTTTTTTGATATATCTTCTTTATAATCTAAATTTTTTAATGGTTCTATTGTATTTAAAAATACACTTTTATTTTCTAAAACTTCAATTCCTAGATATATTCCTATTTTTTTTCTTAATTTTTGAAAGTTTTTTTGTTCTACTATTAGATCATTAATACTTATTACGCCATTATATTCTAAAAGTCCAAAAACACTTTTTAAAAGAGTGGTTTTACCACTACCACTTGGTCCTATAAGTATATTAAAAGTTCCTTCTTTTATAGAAAAATTAATATTTTTTAATATTTTTTTATAATTTAAATTTTCTACTTTCAATGCATCTTTCATATAATCACCTAATTATTTCTAGGTATATATTATATTATAGTTTTATTTTAAAGTAAAGAAAAATAATATTTTTTTAAAATCTGGTAATAATAACCTTAGGTGAGTATTATGAAGCTAAATAATAGTATAGAAAGTATTTTTGAAACACTTAATAAAATAAATGGAAAAAGTAGTGATATTGTTACACGTATATTAGAAAAAAATAATAGAAAAGTTGGCTATATTTATTTAGAAAGTGTTAGCAGTGATGATAAAATAAGTGATTTTTTAAATAAAGCTCTTATTAATATGGATAGAAAAAAGCCGTTTGATTCTTTTTATGATTTAATACAAAATAGTATTTTTAATAGTAAAGTAAAAACAATTGAAACATACGAAGATATGTATTATCACTTAGCTAGTGGTTTTACTGTAATTGTTATTGATAAATGTGAAAAGGCTATTGTAGTTGAAACAAGGCAAAAACTTGATAGAGGTGTAACTGAATCTACAAGCGAAACTATTACAAGAGGTCCTAAGGATAGTTTTACTGAAAATCATAATATGAATTTAGGGTTAATAAGAAAAAGAATTAAAGATCCTAATTTGTGGTATGAAGAAGTTAAAGTTGGAAGACGATCTAAATCTAAAGTAACAGTTGCATATATAAAAGATATTGTACCTAATTATAAAGTTGAAAAAATACTTAATGAGTTAAAAAAAGTTGATATTGATGCTGTTATAGATACAGGTTACATAAGAGAATTATTAGAAAAAGAACAAAAGTCTGTTTTCCCAAAAGTTATAAGTACAGAAAGACCTGATTTAGCTTGTACATCTTTATTAGATGGTAAAATTGTAATTCTTGTTGAAAATTCACCATTTGTTATTATTCTTCCTGCAGTATTAACTGATTTTTTTAAATCTCCAGAAGATAACTATCAAAAACCTTTTAATGTATCTTTTTCTAGAATACTTAGGGTAATATGTTTCTTTTTAGCTCTTTTAACACCTGCCTTATATATTGCTCTTATGACATTTAATCAAGAGATTATTCCAGATCAATTACTTATCTCATTAGCAATTCAAAGAGATGGCGTACCTTTTCCAACTGCAATTGAAGTTTTACTATTTGTATTAACTTTTGAAGTATTAAGGGAAGCTGATATTCATTCACCATCCTTTTCAGGTAGTGCGATGAATGTTGTTGGAGCTCTTATTTTAGGTGATGCTGCGGTTGCTGCTGGAATTGTTTCTCCCATTGTTGTTATTATTGTTGCAGCTACTTCTATATCAGAATTGGTATTTTACGATGTAGATGTAATTGATGCGATAAGAGAATGGAGACTTTTATTTATAATCGCATCCACTTTTATGGGACTAGTTGGTTTTGTTGCAATTTTTATTATGTTTATTGCAAAATTATCAAGTTTAGAATGTTTAGGTACTCCATACCTAACTCCTTTTAGTCCTTTAAATATAAGAAGTTTAAAAGATAGTATAATCAGAGTTACAAGAAAAAAATTAAAACAAAGGCCTGAATATTTAACAAAAAATTTAAAAAGATTGGATGATAATTATGAAAAAAATAATTGTTAGTTTATTTTTATTAATTTGTCTAACCGGTTGTTGGGATTATAACGAATTAAATGATTATTCTATAGTTTCTGGTGTTGCTATTGATAAAGATGGAGACAAATATGAAGCTAGTGTTTTGATTTCTAACTCACCCAAAAGTAACAGTAGTGAAAGTAACTCTTCCCAATCTCAAGTAGTCGTTTATAGTGGTAAAGGTGACTCTATTTTTAGTGCACTTAAACAAATAGGATTAATATCTCCTAAAGAATTATATTTTGGATCATTTTCTGTGTTAGTTATATCTGAAGATGTTGCTCGCGACGGTGTAGATGGTGCTATTGATTTTTTTGTTAGATATCCAAATGCAAGAAAAAATTTTTATGTGGTTTTATCTAAGGAGAATAAAGCAAAGGATACTTTAAAAATAATGAGTCCCCTATCCTCTTTTCCTTCTCAAAAAATAACAGATAATGTTAAAACAACAACAGAACTTCAAGGTATTATATCAAGTATAAATTTTAATAATTTACTTTCTATATTATTTAATGATGGAATTGAAGCAACAATAAATTGTATTGAAATAAAAGGTGAAGTTGAAGAAGGTTCTAGTAAAGAAAATCTAGAATCTAGTGAACCAAAAGCTTACACTAAACTTGGTAATTTAGGTATATTTAAAGAAGATAAGTTAGTTGATTGGGCAAATCGTGATGAAAGTTTAGGTATAAATATTATTAATGGGAAAATTAAAGAAATGTTTTTGGATTTAGATTATAATAATGGTTATGTAGTAATAGACTCTACTGGTTTTTCATCAGATGTAAGTGTTAAATTAAAAGATAATAAACCTGTTGTAAACATTAATTTATCAGGTGAAGCTAGAATTATAGAAGCTAAAGGTAAAATTGATTTAGAAGATTCTAAAGTTATTGAAGAATTACAAAATAAAGCAAATAAAAAAATTAAAAAAAGAGTTAATCAAGCAATTGATTTAGCTATACAAAATAAAACTGATATTTTTGGTTTTGGTAAAATGTTCTATCAAAAATATTCTAAATATTTTAACTCAGTTAAAAATGATTGGAATAATAATTTAGATAAAATTGAAATAAATATTAAAAGTAATTTAATGCTTAAAAATAAGGTATCTTCTAAAAATAGTTTGGAGGAAATAAATGATTAAGAAAAAATTAACAAATTTTGAAATTGCTACTTTAAATTATTTTGTTACTAGAGCTTTTCTTGTTGGTGTAACTTTTAATGCCTTAATTAATATTATGAAAAGAGATTCTTGGTTAATACCTTTAATAAGTATTCCTCTAGATATTCTTTTTATAATTATTATTAATAAAATAATTGATTATGAACCTGATTTAAACCTACCTCAAAAAGTTTTAAAATTATTTGGTAAAAAAATAGGAACAATAATTATTGTCCTAATCTGTATTTTTGCACTAGCAATGGGTATTTTAAATTATGTTACTCTTAATAATTTTATACAAAGTCAGTTCCTTTCAAGAACGCCTTTAATAGTAGTAGCTATTATACTTATAATCCCTATTTTATACGTACTAAAAAAAGGCATAGATGTAATAGCTAGAACAAGTAATATATTGTTTTTTATAAATATATTTTTATTTATTATTAGTTTTTCAGGTTTAATATCTTCTTTTGATTTTTCGAATTTACAACCTATGTTTGAGTCAAATATAAATGATTACTTATCTGGTATAAATAGTTATTATGCATTTCATATTGCTCCTATGTTTCTACTTACAATGATTCCTAAAAATAAAGTAGATAAACCTAAATTCAAAAAAACTTTAATAATTTCCACTATTATCTCATCTATTACAATGTTTTGTGTTATTTTAGCAACACTTTCTGTTTTAGGTTATCAATTAACAGCACTTTATGAATATCCTGAATTCCATGTATTAAAGCAAGCAACACTTGTAGGAGCTGCATCTAGGATAGAAAGTATATTAGTTATTCAATTAATGTTTGATATATTTATTTATTGCACTCTTATTGTTTATTTAATAGGAAAAGGAATTAAAGAAGTTATAAATATTAAAAAAACAAAAATTATTTATCTTACTTCCTGTACACTACTTACTATAGGTACTATATATGCAGCTAAATATAATATTTATGTTGATAATTTAATGGTTAAATTTATTCCTATTATATTTACTATTTTTACTTTAGGTACAACTCTTATAATTTGTTTTAAAACTATTATAGATAAAAAAATTAAAAAGAAGACAAATCATTAATGTCTTCTTTATTGTTTAAGTAAGAAAAAAACAATACCACCTATTATTAGCAATATAAGTACTACTAATAAAGCTATAATAAATTTATTTCCTTTTTTTATATTGTGATTCATAGTCTTTAATTCTTCAAAATCACTTTGTGTAAATCCTAAACTAGATGTATAAAAAGATTTATCTATTTCCATATTTGTTTCTTCTATCTTTTTTTCTTTTTCTTCTTCAATTATCTTTTTTATTGAAGCAGCATCTCCTACTATAGTATCTGATTTTAAATCATCAAAAAGACCTACATCTTGTTCATCATATTCTTGATTATCTTTTATATTTTTAAATGCTTTTGTACTTGCGATAGTATGAAGAAATTTTTTTGATTCTTCCTCTTCTTTTTCTATTTCTACTGATTTATTTTTTTCTTTAATATTAAGAGATTTTAAAGCTTCATATTGATCTTCTCTTAATCTTCTGCTTCTACTTTCATCTTCTGATTCATCTTTTACTTTAGAAAGCAAATCTTTTATATCGTAGTTTTTTGTTATTTCTTCTACTTCTTCTATTTTTTCAAGTTCTTCTACTTCTTCTTTAAGGATATTTCTTAGTTGTTTTTGTTTTTTGTAGTTTTCTCTATTTTTTATCATTTCTTGAACTTTTGAAATATCTATTTCATTTGTTTTTTCTATAGTTGCGACACCTTCTATATTTGAATAACTATCTAAATCTTTTATTTGTTCATATAAGCTTTTATTTTTAGAACTACGGCCTGATGAAACAAGTTCACTTTTATAATATCGATCCATTCTACTAGCCATACTATCACCCTACCAATAATATATCATACTTTTTAAAATATTTAAATATTTTACTTGCTTTTTTAATATAATTTAATTATAATTTAAAAAGGAGGATGTTAAGATGTTAAAAGTTAATAAAGATTTATGTATAGGTTGTGGGGCTTGTCAAGCTGTATGCCCTGAAATTTTTGAAATTGAAGATGATGGATTAGCTGCTGTTATTGTTAAGGAAATTCCTGAAGACTTGTCTGAAGATGCATTAGATGCTAAAGAAGGATGTCCAACTAACGCTATTGAAGATGCTGAATAATAAATTATAAAAAATAATCAAGTTTAATCTTGATTATTTTTTTCTCCATAAAGTTTTTTTACTTCTTTTATACTCAACTGTCTATATTCTCCTGAAGGTACTCCATCAAGCGTTAAGAAAGCTATACTCTCTCTTTTTAATTTTAATACATTGTAATTAATTGCTTTGAACATATTTTTTACTTGATGATTTTTTCCTTCATGTATAATTAATTCAACAACACTACTATTAGTTTTTTTATCTATTTTAAGTATTTTAGCTTTTGCTTTACTTGTTTTTTTACCGTCTATATAAACTCCATTGCAAAGTTTTCTTATTTCATCTTTAGAAATTATTCCCTTTATTTTAGCAACATATACTTTTTCTATATTGTTTTTTGGATGAGTTAGATAGTTTGTTAATTCTCCATCATTTGTAAGTATTATAAGTCCTGTTGTATCATAATCGAGTCTTCCTACTGGATAGATTCTTTTATCTGTTTTAATTAAATCTACAACAGTTTTTCTTCCTTTTTCGTCTTTAGCTGTTGTAACTACACCTCTTGGTTTATTAAGTAAATAATATACTTTATCTTCTACTTGTTCTATAGGATGACCTTCTACTTCAATAAAATCTGCTGGCTCTACTTTAACTCCCATTTCTCTTACTATTTTACCATTTACTCTTACTTTACCTAAATTAATTAATTCTTCTGCTTTTCTTCTTGAACAATATCCAGATAGAGCTATAACTTTTTGTAGTCGTTCCATAAAATCACCAAAGATATTATACCTTATTTATTATTTTTTAGCAATTAAAAATTATCCCCAAAATAGATTTACTACAATTATACTAACAATTATACCTACTAAATCCGCAAAAAGAGAAGCTGTCATACTATGTCTTATTTTTTTTATGCCAATACTACCAAAATAAAGACTTATTATATAAAATGTTGTATCTGTACAACCTTGCATTACTGAGCCTAAAAGACCTATAAAACTATCAGGTCCATATTTAGAAAATATACTATTTAAGTATGCAAGAGAAGCACTACCGGATATAGGTCTTACAAGTGCGAGTGGGATTATTTCACCAGGTATTTTTATTAATTTTAAAATAGGTTTAATTAGTGATAAAACATAATCTAAAACACCACTATTTATAAATAAATTAACTGCAAGTATCATAGCTATAAAAGTAGGAAATAAGTTTAATATCATTGAAAAACTTTCTTTAACACCTTCAATAAAAGTATCATAAACATCCACTTTTTTAAAATAGCCATAAAATATAATTACTAAAACTATTAAAGGTATTATTAAATTAGTTATAAATTTAATTTTTATACCTCCTTGCTAATATTCTATCAATAATTATTCCACCTATCGTGGCAGCTATAGTACTAATTAAACATGCTAGTACTATTTTTGTTGGTTCTAAACTACCATACATCATTCTAAGAGAAATAATAGTAGTCGGTATAATTGTAAGTCCACTAGTATTTATTACTAGAAAAGTTACCATAGAACGACTTGCTACTTTTTTATTTTTATTTAATTTTTGTAATGAATTCATAGCTTTTAGTCCAAAAGGAGTAGCTGCGCTTCCAAGTCCAAACAGATTAGCTATTATATTACTAGCTATTAAACTAAGTGATTCATGACCTGAAGGTATTTCAGGAAAAATTTTTGTTAGTAACGGAGATAATTTATTTGATAATTTTTTTAATAAACCTGATACCTCTGCTATTTTAGTTATCCCCATCCAAAGTGCTAATACAGGAAATATTTTAAAAAACATTTCTAAGCTTACTTTAGTACTATCTACTATAGTTGTATTTATTATTTCTAATTTATTTGTAAATAGTCCAAAAATGATTCCTGATACTATTAAAAATATCCAAATTATATTTACCATATGTTTACAAACCACTCTTTGATTTTATCAAAAAATGACCTTTTAGTATTATTTGTTAATTCTATATAAATGTTTTCTTCATGTATCTTTTTATCTCCTAAAAATATATTAAGTACCCCTACTTTATCTTTTGTTTTTAATTTTCTTTTCTTTTCTAACTCATATTTAAATATTAAATTATTCTCTTCAGCATTACTAAGTAAATAATAATAGTCATTTTTTATATATAATTTATAATCTTGATAATATTTATCATCATAAATAGTTATATATCCTTTTTCAAGTATTTTTAAATTAGAATAATTATTAAATCCATACTCAAATAAACTTTGGTGGTCTTGCCAATCATTACCATCATTTAAAGTTACTACTACTAAGTTTATATTGTCTTTTGTAGCAGTTGATACTAAAGTTCTTTTAGCTATTTCTGTAAATCCAGTTTTACCTCCTGTAGTATATTTATAAATAAATAGTAGTTTATTTTTATTAATCCAACTATATACATTTTTATTTGTTGTAAGAGTATGTTTTTTTGTACCTGTTATTTTTTTATAATCATCTAATTTCATAGCATAACTTGTTAATATAGCCATATCATAAGCTGTTGAATAATTACCTTGCTCTTGATCTAGTCCATTAGGATTATTGAATGTTGTATTTTTCATACCTATATCTTTTGCTTTTTTATTCATCATTTCTACAAATTCTTCCACACTACCACCTACAAATTTAGCAATAGCAAGTGCGGCATCATTACCACTCCTAAGCATAAGACCATATACTAAATCTTTTAATGTCATTTCTTCTCCAATTTTTATATATATTCCAGATCCATAAGAAGAGTTTATTTCCTCACCAATAACAACTTTATCATTTAGTTTTCCTGATTCTATAGCTATTACAGCTGTCATTATTTTTGATATACTAGCTACACTTCTTTTTTCATTTATATTTTCTTCATATAATATACGATTACTATCTATATCCATTAATATTGCACTTCTAGCACTTGTATTAATTCCTAATACTTTCATAGGTATTAATAAAATTAAAAATAATAAAATCTTTTTCATATTTTCACCAATTAATTATATGTACAAACTATTTAAAATATTTTATTATTCCTTTTTTTATAGATTCTACTATTTTATATTGATAATCTGATTTTTGAAGTAAATATCTATCACTGGGATTAGATAAAAAACCTGCTTCTATTAATATACCTGGAATTACTATTTTTCTATTCATTAGCATAGTTTTTATTTCTTTTACTTCTCTATTTGTCTTTAAATCCTTTTTTAATTGGTTTTGCATAAGTAAGGCTAATTCATAATTATTTTTGTTTACATCATCATAAAATACTTGAGCGCCACTCCAAGTAGATGAGTTTATTGAATTTAAATGTATTGAAATATATATATCAGCTTTAGATTCGTTTATTATTTTTGCTCTATTATTTAAGTCACTTTTCTTTCTAGATCCAGTATAATTTTTACTTAAATCATAATCTCCATACCTAGTTAAATATACTATAGCCCCATCATTTTCAAGAGTTGTTTGTAATTTTTTACATATTTCTAAATTTATATCTTTTTCATATATATTTTTATAAACAGTACCTGGATCTAGGCCTCCATGTGGAGGAGTTCCTTATGCCAAATGCTAATCTGCTTTTACATTCCAATCTATTCGGAATGTTCTTTTTTTATTTTCTGGGTTTATATTACCTATATATATTTTATCAATAAATTCATCTAGTATAATTCTGTTTAACTTTTCTATCTTTTTATATTTTTTGAATATTTTTTCTTTATTAACTTTCATATTTTTTGTTCTCTCTAATGCTATTATTTCCTCATTGATTTGACTTATTCTTTTATTATATCCATCAACATCAATAGTATTTTGATTCTTAATTATAGTAAACTCTGTAGCATCAATTATTCCGTTAACCCTATCATCATATAACATTGTAAGAGCTCTTTCTTTTTTTATTATTTGTGCTTTTAAATTTGCTCTTTCATTTTCTAATATTTTGATATCTTTATCTACTGAATTATCAACTTGTTTAGCAAAATAGTTTTTTTCTATTTTAGTTAAATCATAATATCTAGCAATTTGAAAGTTAATTTGGTCTAATACTAATTTTTCTAAGTCATCATATCTAATTGCTCTATTGTTATTACAAATAAATCCTCCTGTTTTTCTTCTTTCTCTACATTGCATATATGCTTGTTTACCATCTTTAACATGGCATAAATTTCTTTGAAATACTTTACCACAACAAGCACAATAAACTTTTTTACTAAACAAATGAACTTCTCCTGTTTTTGTTGTTTTTGTTCTACCCCTATTTTTAAATCTTGCACTTACTATTTCCCAAGTTTCTTTATCAATAATAGCATTATGACAATGTGGTACTCTAATCCACTTTTCTTTAGGAATTGCTATTTGATGTTTATCTTTATAACTGATACCTTCAACCTTTCCTTGTACCAATGTACCTATATAAGTTTCATCTGATAATATTTTCCTAATTGTATCATTATTCCAAGTTGCTCTAACAGGAACTATAATTATTTGTCCCACTGTTAAGTTAGTATCTGTTAAGTTATTGTATTCCATAATATCTTCAACAGTTGAATGCAAACTTACTGCAATTTTTTCTAAAGTTTCATCTTTTTCAACTTGATATGTTATTCTTTTATTAACATTTGATTGGCTACAATGAAATCTTGAACCTTGTAATTTTTTATATTCTGTTGGTGTAGGTATTTTTCTTTCATTCAAATTCTTGCAAATTAAATGATACCCTTTTCCCTCAACATACATATCAAATATTTCTTTAACTATTTTAGCAGCAGGTTCATCTATAATAAGATGATATTTATCTTTTGGATCTTTAATATATCCAAAAGGTGCAAATGAACCTGTGAAAAGTCCATTAGATTTTTTGTTTTTTAGTATATTTCTTGTATTTATTGATTGGTCTTCTACTTGCCATTCATTAACAAGTCCATTTATTTGTCTTGTTTTTTTATTTCCTGAAACTGCAGTATCAGTACTATCAACTAAACCTACAAATCTTACATTCCAAGTAATAAAATCTTTATGTAGATATTTTTCTATCATTTCCATACTTCTTGAAAATCTTGATTGACTCTTACATAAAAATATTTCTGTATTACCACATTCACAAAAACTCAATGCTTTTAACCATTCTGGTCTGTTATCATCTGCACCAGATATACCTTCTTCACAAAATATAGCAACAACTTTCCAATTTCTATTTTTACATTCTGTTAATAAATATAATAATTGGTTTCTAATACTTTTACTAACATCACCATCTATTATATCTCCATCTTCAACTGACAACCTTATATATAAGATAACTCTAAATACACCATCAGCTTGAATAACTCTATATTCATTATTTTTTTTATCAAAGCAATTTAAACTATTTTCTTTTGTAATACCTAATATATATCTTAAATTATTAGATATATACTCTAAATTAGTAACTTCTAATAGTTCTTTAATTCTTTTTATTTCAACAGAATCATTTTCATTAATTAATTTTAAATCATTACTACCTTTATCTACTCCCTCTCTAAAAACATTAACTATCATAATTATCAAACTCCTTTAAATTATGATTTAATGCTTCAATAATACTGAAATAATTATAACATTTATTTAAAATAATCAAATTGTACAAATTCCCTTTTCTGTCTTAATTATTATATTTGCAATTTTTTCACAAATGATTTGTTGAAGTTCCTCAAAATCTAATTCATTTATATAATTGTGTTCTATTTCCCATTCATAATCCATTTTGATACCCTCCCTTAAAAAACTATGAAATTAATCTTTCTTATATTCTTTAGATAAACCAAAAGAAATAATGATTGCTTCTTCTACTTCTTTCATTTGTTCTTCTTCAAGCATTCCTAAATATCCTTTTAGTCTAGTTTTATCTAATACTCTTATTTGTTCTAATAATACTATTGAATCATGTCTTATCTTATCAAATTGTTTTATCAATATATGTGTAGGTAAAACTTTATCTTTTTTTGTTGAAATAGGTGCAACCAAAACTGTTGGACTAAACTTGTTTCCAATATCATTTTGAATAATTAAAACAGGTCTTACACCTTTTTGTTCACTACCTATAATAGGATCTAAATCAGCATAAAAGATTGCACCCTTTACTATATTCTTCATTATTTGTCCCCCTTTCTAATTCTTTTAACTTCGTAAATTGTTTTATATATTGGTCTAACTTCTGGATGTTTTAAAATGTTTGATTTTTCCTTTACATATTTTGCAGACTCTAAAGCTTCTTTCTTATTTACTGCCTCATGTTTAAATTCAACTATCTTCATTTCTATAATTTTTATATTAAATAATTTCTTTCTCATTTTATAATTCCTTTCATTATGTACTAAATATCAGTTGTTTGATAAAGTTGCTAAAATATAAATAATTTAATATTTCATTAACCCCAACTGATATTGTTATATTTTTTATTTTCTTTATTTAGTGTGTTAATATTATGCCTACCCCTTTAACACTAGGAATCATTAAATGGTTGATTGCTAATCAACTCCATAGGACTTGCACCTCCTCGTGGTTCTCACGAAGTCGCACCCATTGCTTGAGTCTGTGGCTATGCGAAAGTATCATTATGCCTATTATTTGTTATCGCATTATTAGTAGCAAACTAATATTTATGGTCAAGTTTTAGTCGCAAGCGAACTTACCAATGTGCTGTCAGTTTCCCAACATAATAGGAATGTATTTAATGACTGTATATAAATTTTCAAAGAACTCCATTTTCTATCAAAAATGGTGAAAGGATTTTTTTACCTTTCACCATATACTCACTTTAGAAGCGATTTTACGAAGTCAATTTTTCAATTTTTTTAAAATTTCTTTTAATTTCTCTATAGCACTGTTCAAAGTGTATTGAACTGCTCTTAATGATGTCCCCTCTATATCTGCTATTTGTTGTTGTGTTAAACCATCAAAATAGTACATAATAATTCTTCTTTTCTGCACATCTGACAGTTGATTAATTGCATTTCTTATTTCTTCATTAAACATTTTTTCTTCTACTTGTTTATCAACAGTTTTTGTTGATGGAACTCCCAAATGATATAAAATAATATCTGTTTTATCACTATTATCAATATTTCTCCCATCAATATGCTTGTCCATTTTATGTAATTGTGATATATCTTCTAATTCAAACTTATCAAATGCTTCAAAAACTTTCTTTGAAACTTCTACATTATGTATAACTTGTTTATTATCCATAAATGATACAGTATATATATGTTCATTATCGTTATAATCCAAAGTATAAGGATTATCTTTGCTTTTTCTTCTTTTAGGCATATTAGCCATATTTATTCCTCCTATCAATTCAAACTTTTTACAAAATCTAAATTGATAGTTGGAGGACTACGACACTTTGGAATTACCCTTTTAAATGCAAAAAAAGAGCCAACCATATCTAAAAATAAGATACGATTAGCTCTTTTTAGGGCATAAAGCCCCATAACCACAAAATTATTTAAAAAATTTATATAAGATAATGTTGTCTTCTTTACAATCATAGGCAGCACCATCAGTTAAAGCAACTTTTATACAAGCTGAAAAACAATTAGACGATACTGCTATCTAATATTATCAATTACT
>SVGD01000039.1 GCA_015056485.1 Clostridiales bacterium | reverse complement strand
TATCGTATTATATTATTAAGAAAAACTAAAATATTTTTCAACGACAAAAAACGACAAGTCATTATTTATTATTTACCATTATCTTTTTTTATTTCTAAATATTTATTTTTAAGTTTTTTGTTAGATGTTGAAATTTTCTTTATTACTTCATCAATAGACCAAGCATCCTTTGGTAAATATTTTCTTTCATAAAAATAATTTTTACATATTTTAGATATATCACAAATAATGTAATATAACTGAACTTCCTCTTCATCTGATATGCTTTTTTTCATAACACAATTCTCCTTTCCACAAAAATAAAAAGAGCATTTCTGCTCTTTAAATTGTAATTTTTTAGTTAGATTTCTTTTTAGTAATTTTTAGTATTACAAAAGAAATTATAGATATTGATAATGAAACAATCCCTACTAGCCACATATTTAGTGTATTAGTTAAAACTAAAATTGCACTTAATATAAAAATTGTAAAAAATGCTACACATATTGTATATAATATTTTTTCTAAATTCATAATTCTTCCTCCATTTAAAATTGTAATTTATCTTTATACTTTTATCTTTTTTAAATTTACTAATAAAACTGCAAACATAATTATTGATGCTATTCCCATATTTGAATAACTTATTCCATTTGCCAATGCAGAAATTGGAATTAATGTTGCAACAATATTAAAAAATATTTTTCCTACAACTGGATTTAACCAACAGCACCATTTTGGAAAGATCGTTTCATTTTTACGAAATTTATTAAACATAATAATACTAAACCATATATAGCCAATTAAAAACACACTAACTATTGGCATAGCAAACCATATCATATATTCCATAAATAACTCACTATTTATTTTCAAAACATAAATAGCAGTTGCAAGTAAAATATGCACTATTGCTCCAATAAGACTATAATTAATTGCACCTATTTTATATCTTTTAGAGTTTTTATCATCTTTATTTTTAAAAGATAAATAAATTGCATATACCCCAAAAAATTGTAGCAAAATTCCTATTGCACCAATAGTAGAACCAAATCCGTGTCGCCAACCTGGTAAAGATGCATAAGTTTCAAATTCTTGCATCATTAAATTTGAACTATCAATTGTTGCTACAAATCCTTGCGACATTTCTCCTATTACTGTTATGATTGCACCAATTAATCCAATAATTAAATATTTTCTTATTTTACTCTTATCCATTTTACTTACTCCTCCACAAATTACTATTTGTTAGTTGCATTATAACATATAATTTTAAAAAATACTACATTTCCATTTCTTCTTCTATTTCATTATATAAATTATCAACTTCTTCATAGTCTAATTCTTCAAATTCTTCATCTGTTATGTAAGGTTTTCCTTTTAATATATCTTGATTTGTAACTAAACTACCAATATTATTTACTAATACACTTTCTTCTATTATATAACCTTTATCAATTTCTGAATCTCTTAAATCATAGTAATTTAATTCTGTGTCCCTTTCTTCTAATGGTGGCTTTTGATGAATAAATTGAACTTTTAATTTTTGACTTTCATTTTTATCATATACAACTCTATCTACATTATGAGCTATCTCTGTCGCTTTTGAACTTAACTCATATAATTCTTCTGTTGTCTTTTGTCTGCTAGATTTAATATGTCTTGAACTTAATACTCTCTCTGTAAATTCCTCCAGCACTTCTTGAAAATCTCTAAAATAACTTCCAAAGTCCCAACTTTTAGTTTCTATATTAAAATTTGTAGCAATTATATATTTATCTGGAACATCACTTTGTCTTTCTAATAATGCCCTGTTGTCTATATGTGCTAATATTTTTAAATTACCTAACGAGTTACTTTTGATTTCGTTATATGTCATATTCTTCTTCCTCCTCATCTTCCCAATATTCTTCATCTTCGCATTCTTCATTTTCTTCTTTTTCTACTTCATCTGATATTGCTTCAACTGGCTTATCTTCATCCAATTTCAATTCTGTATCTATTTCATTTTTTCTTTTTAATAGTTCATCTAACTTGTCTTGATATTCAAATGGCTTTTCTAATTCCCTTTTACATTCTTCTTGTTGTCTATATAAGTCCTCTACTTTGTTCTCTTCATTTTTTATAAGTTCTTCTAATTCATCTAACTTTTCATTTATCTTTTTAATATTTAAAGTAGGAACTTTTAACATATCAAAACTAAATTCATACTCGCCTTTAATTTTTATTACTTTTCTAGCATCTGCACTATTTTGAAATAAATTATCTACACCTAAATTAGTCATAGTTAATTCAAAACCTCTATATTTACCTAATGGATATTCTTTATTAAGTTCCATATATTGATCTGAAAACTCTAATATTTCTGCACCTGCATCTTTATATGTGTGATACATTTTATTATTTATTTCTATATCACAATTTTCTTCATCTTGTTTTTCTGTTCTCTGTGATAGTGTATTTTTTAATCTTTCAATTTTTCTTTTTCCAGCTGATATAAGTTCTGGTATAGTCTTTTTCAATGAGTCCTCTAATCTAAATCTAGTTGCTTTATATGTTCTTTCTTTATCTTGTAATTTTTGAACTTCATTATCTATTTTGAATTTTTCTAATATCATTGGATTTCCAGATGCTATTGCTTTTATTTGAGCATAGCTCATAACTGAATTATCTAAATCTTCCATCTTTCTTATTGAAGTATCCCCCCTATAAATTTGTGAAATAAACTTTTGCTTTGTTTCTATTAGTTGCCAAGAATAAGCATCAAAACTTTCTTTTGTTACATATCTTGCTATATCAACTACTTTATTCATATTCCCCTGTCTTAAAATTCTCCCCTCTCTTTGCTCTACATCAGCTGGTCGCCATGGCACATCAATATGATGTAATGCTACAAGTCTATCTTGCACATTTGTTCCAGCTCCCATCTTTGAAGTGCTACCAAGAAAAATTCTTATATCGCCTGTCCTAACCTTTTTAAAGGTACTTGCTTTTTTTGCATCTGTTTCTGAATTATGAATAAAGTCTATTTCATTTGCTGGTACACCTTTTTCAATAAGTTTATTCTTTATATCATTATACACATCATATTTACCACTTATTTTTGTTGGTGTTGACATATCTGAAAATAATAGTTGAGTGCCTTTAAAATCTGCACTTTCATTATATATTCTAAATACATTATCAACTACTTTATTAACTTTACTTGTTGCATAGTCATCATACAACTCATCAATTAATCTCATATCAAGTGCTGCTTTTTT
>SVGD01000006.1 GCA_015056485.1 Clostridiales bacterium | reverse complement strand
ACACATAGTAAAAATAGCTGACAAATGTCAGCCATAATATTTTTATTTTATTTCCAAATTTTTAAAAGACCACTTTAAAAGTGGTCTTTTAAAAATCCTATTATTGTATTAAACTTATCTATGGTTTCTTTTGAAAATTCATTCACTTCTTGTTTTATTAATTTTTCTTGTATGCTCCTATTAAATACTTTTTTATCAAACTCATTACTTTCTGGATATGCATCTAATTGAATTCCTAAACATTCTGTTTCTCCTATAATTTTTTCAATTGCAAGATTTTTCCATTTAATATTGATATCTTCATAAGTAAATATTCTATCCTCTATTAAAGTACCAAATTTTTCAATATATCTTTCTTTTTGAATACTACCTTCCTGATCAGAATCAACCAGTACCATAAAATTTTTTCCCCAACCAATATATAAACTTATTAAATTATCTAAAGATCCTGATGATAACCCCGGCAATAAATTTATCTCACTTCTATCTTTTAATATAACATCTTTAAAATACTTGATAGTATAAAAATCATTTTTTCCTTCCAGCATTACAACATCTGGAATATACTCTAATTTACTTGGTACATATTCTAAAATATCTAATACTATTTGAAAATAACTAATTTTATTTGGATACTTTGATGCAAATTCTCTATATTTATATATTTTTATATCTGTTTTCCTAGAATTATATTCTTCAAATTTTTCATCATCCAATCCTTCGTTTTTTACAACATATGTCCCTTCTAACCAATCAGGATTAACTAAATGTTGACTATGCGTAGTGTATATAATGCTACACTTTTCTCCTATTGTTCCTAAACTTTTTAGTAATCTTTGTTGCGCAGTTTGATGTAAACTTGATGCTGGTTCATCAAATAAAAATATTATTTCTCTATTTTCACTTTTTCTAAAACCTCTAAATTGTGTAAGCATAAAAAATACGAAAAACCATCTAAACCCTAAAGATCTTTCACTTATTTTATAATTTCCATCTGAATCTTCTATAAAAAATTCTAAATAACATTTCTCTTCCTCATCTTTTCCATATGTTATTCTTATTCTTTTTTGTACATTATTAACATTATAATTCTGATCATTACTTTTAAAAACTTCTTTCCAAGCGTCAAAGACTACCTGTTCAATTTTAGTTGATAACTCTCTTAATACTTGTTCTAAATGATTTTTATCATTTTCTTCATTAGTCTTCATTCTATCTAAGATATGCGTATCGATGTGCAAACCGTTATTTAAATTATCTAATACATCTTGAATTACAGATCTATAAAATTTATGTTTCCCATTATCTTTTACATCTTCTCTATCTTCTAAATATATTCTATCTGGAAAATCAAATAAAGTTGTTGGAAAATATAATATATTAGGCATTAATTTTTTTACTATATTCGTAGCAGAACGCCAAGCTTCTCCCTCAAGATTTCTTTCTTTTTTCTGTCTATTAGTCTTTCCATGAAAAATACAATTTGACCAGCCTGTTTTACTTTCAACAAATTTTGAATCTTTAAATATATATCTTTGATTTACTTGAATTTGTTCTATATTGTTTGACATTATAAATCCTTGTTCTTTTCTTAATTCTTCTTTTATAAACTCATTATCCTCTTTATCTAATCTTAATTTAGTTTCAATAGAGATTTCATCAGTAAAATTACTTCTTTTGCTAATAGGAATTAAATCATGTATATCTTCTATTTGGTAATTTTTTATATTTAGTGGCTCTAATTCTTCATCTTTATATGTAAAATAATTTATAGCCTCAAGAACTGTTGTTTTTCCACTTTCATTTAAGCCTATTAGTGTATAAATGTTTGAATTAGGACTCTTTCTAAAATCTAATGTTAAATCATTTATTCCTTTAAAATTTTTTATTCTAAATCCATCTACTTTCATATCTACTACTTATCCTCCCTAACATTACTAGAAAATTATAACATATATTCTCTTAAAGCTCTACTAATTCCAGCATATTCCGCCTTTTTTCGTCCTCATTTTTCGACATTTTTTTCACTTTTACCATACACTTTTAAAAAACTATTTTAAAATCAATTATTTTTTAAACTTTTTTACTTTGTATAATTAATATCTACTATATTTCAATCTAATTGTAGATTGATGTGCTCTCTCCCACATGGAAAGTGAGAACTTATGGCAGGGAGTATAGAAAAAAGAGGTAAAGACACATATAGGTTAGTTTACTTTTATGGCAAAAACCTAGATGGTAGTCCTACGAGATATACCAAAACTGTTCATTGTACAAAAAATAAAGCCAAGCTTAAACTAATAAAATTTATTGCAGATATTTAAAAAAAATGTTATTAAGGATAATTCTATTACATTTGAAGAATTTACTGAAACATAAAAAAGGAAGAACATTTTATTTGTCCTTCCTCTTAATAAATTATTCTTTTATATCAATTTTGCAAGTATATTTTGTAGGTATTAAAGTTTCTCTATCTATTGCTCCTGGAACTATAAGAAATTTAGCTTTCATTGTTTCTGGGTCTAGTTCATATACTCTATATAAATAATAATTATCCGCATGTTCATGAGAAAAAGCTACTTCTCTCTCAGATATATGAAAATAATTACTAGCTGCACCTGTTGTAGTTTTCACCTCTATATATTTTGGAGTTCCATCAAGTTCATATGATATTACATCAAATCGTTCGGTATTTCCATTAGTTTCAGCTGTTCTGTGTACATATTCGGCTAGTTCAGCCTTTCCATTAGCTATTAGGAAATCTTTTTCATACTGAACAACTGCCATTTCACCTTTTTTGCCCAATTCAGAATTTTTTCTATCATCTTCTTCAAAATTAATATTTCTATTTGAATAAAATTCCTTTGTTGTACTTCCTTTTCTTTCTGATTTCTTGTAACCTACACTTTTACATTCTCTCAATACTAAATTAAAATTCTTTTCTTCTATATTATAATTTTCAAATTTTTTTACTTTAGCTATTTTTATATTTTCTAAACTTTTCTTACAAGCTTCTTCATCCCAATCAATTATTTGCCATTTGAAATGAACAGGCATTTCTCTTTGATTGTCGTGTGAAACATATGAGAGTAATCCTAAATATGTATATTTATTTTTCTTGTTGGTTCTTAAAAACAAATATATATTATTAACAAAAGAGTTGTGATTTATAAAGTCTTGAATTTGTTTATTTTTCAATGTTTGTGACGGTTGTGACTGCCATGTTAAAATTCCATTTTCATCTATTTCTTCATCAAATTCATGCTCAGCTTGTTTCTGTCCATAGGTAACTAAAAACACATAATCTTTTTCTGTATTTGGAACTTTTACTATTCCAGACATTCCCCATGGTCCACCTCTAGGAGTAAATTTAGTATTGGGTGAAAAAATATCATGAACCTCTTTTCGAGAATATTTGTTATATCTTATTAATTCACAATTTGTTGTTATTTCTTTTTTTCTTATTCCCCATATTCCGCTTCCTATTCCTTTAGAATAAAAGATATCTTCCTTGCCATTAAAAACTTTTGAATCTGATGAATTTCTTTCAAGAGCTTCTCTAATAGATGCTTGATATGTTCTTGTTATTTTTTTCGTTGATGTTTTTTCTACTTCTTTATATATTTCCTTAAGGCTAGCTTCTCCTCCTAAATTCTCTAAGGCTTTTCTTGCTTCATCTTTCCAAGTAGAGTCCATTATATCCCCCCTCATACTTTATTTGAATTATTTTATCATAAAATTTACTGGTAGACAACTTTTTAACATTTGCTCAAGTTTATAAACAGTTTTTATTAATAAATCTATTCTCACTTTTCAACAAAAAAAGATTAGCCCTTTTTAAGAACTAATCTATAATCTAATTCATCTCTTTATAATAAAACTTTAAATTGCTCATTTCATGTCCACCATAATACTTTATAATTTTTTGCATTCTAAAGTTTTCAACTCCTGTGCCAAATGAAGCAATTTCTATATCCTTATTTTCTTCACGTAATTTTTTTATTAATTTAAAAAATATTCCATATTTTCTATATTCTTCTTCAACATACATTTGCGAAATCCATAAAACTTGACCATCACTTGCCCAATAAAAATATGAATATAAAATCATTCCTACTGGTTTTCCATCAACTTCTGCTACCAGACATTTAAATTTAGGATTATCACAATAATAATCTGCATCTATATGCTTTTCAAATTCTGTGTATTGTTCCATATTATTTACTTCATCAATTACTTTATTAGCATATATTAAAAAATCTTTATGTGATTTATTAGCATGCATTATTTCAATTTTCATATCTCTTCTCCCTGATTTTTATCTGTTTAATATTGAATATCCTCCATCAGGAGTTATAATTGAACCTGTAAAAATTTTAGAAGTTGCTAACATTAAATAAACTTCTGCAAGTTCTTCTGGTGTTATAAATTTTTTAATTGGAATATCTTTTAACCAATTTTCTTTCATTTCTTCTGTAACAGAATCCATATATCTAGTATGTACAAATCCTGGTGCTACTGCGTTTACAAATATTTTTGGAGATAACTCTAAAGCTAAATTCTTAGTAAAACTATTCATTGCTGCTTTTCCAGCACAGAACATCATTATTCCAGGTCTACCAGAATAATCTGTCCCTCTTATAGAAGATGTATTTATAATCCATCCTTCATCTTTCATTAACTCTACTGCATATTTTGAACATAATACTGCAGAAGTAAAATTAAGATCAATGTCTGAGTTTATAATGTCTTGAGTAATATTTTTAAATTCTCTGCCATAAGCTTTCCCTGCATTATTTACTAATATATCTAATTTTCCATATTTGTTTTTTATTTTCTCAAATAACTTTTTCACATCAGATTCTTTTGTTAAATCTGCTTGTATATATATAGAATCTGTTCCCATGCTTGACAATTCTTTTGCTACTGCTTCTCCTTCTTGTACAGTAGTACTTGAACAAACGATAACATTAGCACCTTCTTTAGCATATAGTTCTGCGACTGCTTTACCTATTCCAGTAGAACTTCCTGTTACTAAAGCAACTTTATCTTTTAATCGCATAAATAACCTCCTATCTAGTAAATCTCCATTGTTTAAAATATGTACATTTACCTTCATTGTCTAATGAAATTTGGAAAATTCCATCTATTTCTTGTTTTGTATTTGTAGCAGTCATTGTTCTTGTCATTTGCCAATTTATAATACAAGTATTTTCAGTATAAGCAACTACTTCAAATTTATAATCTATATCTTTTTGATTATCTGCAACAACATTCCACAAGTTTGTTACTTCCTCAAAATTAGAACATGGTTTATCTATTGGATTTTCATAGTATTCAACATTTTGATTTAATGTTTTTAATGTTCTTTGCCAATCTAAATCCTTCCATGATTCCATAAATTCTTTTGTCCATTTGTTATACTTATCTAACATTTTATTTCCTCCTTTTTTATTTAAATCCAATCTAATTATTCCAACAATAGCACTTACCAATCCTATTATTTCTATTATAACGTTTGTTGGTGATAATAATATTGCATAGTATGTAATTGATGCTATTTCTGCTATTACAGATAATTTTCTTATTGTTGATGCTTTTTCTTGCATGAATGTAAAAACAAGAAGTGCTCCTAACAAGATACTGTATAAGTTATATAAATTATTCCAATATATAACATTAAGTACAATTAATAATACTACTATCAAAATTGAAACTACGTATTTAATAATCTTTTTAGTGTCAGGTTTATAAGCAAAATATAAAGACACCAAATTTCTTATAACTCCTGCTCCACAAAAAATAATTGCAGAAATATTACCTAAAAAACATAGTCCAGTAAAAACAAAACCTGTTGCAAAGTTCCTTAATAGTAATAATTTTTTTGTACTCTTTTGTTGGAAAGAAAATACTACAAAAATTAATCCAATAAATGCAAATATTTGATTAGCAATCCATTGCCAAGTTATATCTATCATTTTTATCCCCTCACCAATTAAATTTCATCTACCATTTTATGTTGCTCTGGATACCATGCAGGAGTACAAAGCATAACTATCTCACAGTGAGCATCCCAGTAATACATTTCGCTTTTATCTATTAAAACTGCATCTCCTTTTTTAATTTCATAAACTACTCTTCCACATCACAAAATACCGTATTATTTATTTCAAAAGCAGGCGCACATACTACAATAGCTTCAACCTCTTCATTTTCTGCAAATAGTTGATGAATATCCATTGGGTTAATTAATACCGCATCTCCGCTTTTTACTATATACTCTTTTTCATTAATAACCATTCTTCCTGTGCCTCTAATAAAGTAATATGTTTCTTCTGCAATTGGATGATAATGTTTATTTGTTGAAAAACCTTTTTTTACAACTACATGACCTAAACTATGATGTTCTGAATTTCCTAATTTTTCTCCTCTTCCTATCATTTCGTAAAATAATTCACCTTCTGCATTATTAATAGGTGAAACATCTTCTTTTCTTACAATTTTCATAATGTACCCTCCAAATAGTTAATATTTATTTTTTCAACACCTATTTTAACATATTTTTCTTCTTTTGTATATGTTTTAGTATGTCAAAATGCCCCGGCCCTTTGACACTTTGACACAAAAATTGCACTTTGATTTGTTTTAATTTTAATAATTTGTTTTTGTTATTTAGACATCACCTTTTTTGCCCATGTTCTTTTATTGCATTTTGGACATTTCATATGTCTTGTTCTGCCAATATGTCTTGACCAAAAAACACTTTTGTATGTAGGAACATATTTCTCCCCACATTCTTTGCATTCATAATATCCTGCAATTTGTTCAATTTTAAGCATAAATGGTGTCGCAATTAAAAATGGAATTATACTAGTTAAAGTAATTACTGCTGCCAACCATTCTTCCATTTCAACAGCTGCAATTATTATTAAAGAAATAAAAAATGGCAAAAGTCCTAATATACCTATTAAAATTTCTGCATGAAGCAATCTTTTATCATTTTCTTCTTTCTGTTTGAGCATTTCTAATAAATTTTTTTCTGCATTTTCATCATAATTTTTCATATCAATCATCTCCCCACTTAATAATTCATTTACACTTATTTTAAGTTCCTTGCATAAATCTAACATTATTGAAGAATCAGGCATTCCTTTTCCATTCTCCCATTTAGATATAGCTCTATCTGTTATATTTAATTTTTCTGCTAGTTGCATTTGTGTTAAATTATTCTTTTTTCTACACTCAGCTATAAATTTTCCGATTTTAATCTGATCCATATTTCTACTCCTTTAAATTAAGTATAAACTAATTTTAAAAAAAATCTACAAACTAATCGTTGAGTGGGGTGTTTTTTTACTTTAACGATTATTTGAGTAATTAATTTGTTCCAAAATTAACTTTACTCTACCGTTATTTTAATATCTCCTGTGTCTGTGATAATTTCGCATTTCTCATCTGCAATTACTTTCGGAACATCAATTCTACCAGTACCGGTTTCAGCAAAAACAACTTTATCTGTAAGTAAACTTCCTACAACATCTCCTGTATCTGTTTCAATAAATATATCACTAGCATCACAATTTTCAAAATTTACATCTCCTGTGCCTCTCTCAATCGAAAATTTTTCTGTTGCAATTACTTTTTTCATAAATATATCCCCCGTACTTCCGCTTGATAGAAGATTTTTACAATTGCTATTAACTATATTTGTCTTTCCTGTAGAAACATTAATTTCAATATCTTCAGAACAAATTACATCCACTATATCTATTTGACCTGTTGAAGTAGAAAGTTCAAGCATACTAGCAATTATATTTTCAACATAAATATCGCCTGTACTAGTCTTTACTTTTACATTTTCATATACAGGAGCATAATTTATTATATCTCCTGTATCCACTAAAATATCTATACTTGAAAATTTAAAATCTTTTGGTATTTTTACATCTCCTGTACTGGTTCTTATTAAAAGTTCACCATATTCACTTTTAGGAAGATATATAGTTATTTTAGGTGTATTGAAATTTATGCCTATGTATTCATACCACTTTCTCGTATCAACGACCTCAATTACAAGAGTATTATCTTTCACTTCAACTGAGTGATTTACATTTTTTTGTTCGTTACAAACAACCAAATTATTTAAATTTTCAGAAAGTATAAATTCAATATCTGCAGTATTAGTCTTAATTTTTATATCCTTAAACTCATCATTAATTTCGTATTTATTAGTTTCAAATATATTTGTTGATAATTTTGTAAAATCCCAATTTAATTTATTCATAACTACACAAAAAATTATACAACTAATTAATATTAGAAAGCTTGGTATAATAATCCATAATTTTGTTTTCTTGCTCATATACTACTCCTCTTTTCCAAAAATAATTTTTAATTTATTATTTAATCAATAAATGGTTCAATATATTTTTGTATAAATTGAACTCTGTCAAAGACTAATGGCTTAAGTGTACCGGTTTGACTTTGTAAATTATCTTTTTAGTTCTCCATTATTAAATTTATTATCATAATCTCTTATTTCTTCTTTATCTAGCATAGGTGTACTACTTACACCTTGTTTTATTATTTCCTTATCACGATATGTGAATGCGAAAATAACATTAGGTTCGCTTTTAAATTCTACAAAGATTCTCCATTCATTATAAGATAGCAATTTATTTAAAAATGAATGTTTTATTTCAATATTTAAAATATCTTCTTGCATATATCCTTTTGTTTCCAAATAATCGTAAGTTTTATTTCTTATAATATTTCCAAATATTACTTTATAAGATAATATCATTGCTATAATTATAAATATTATAAATACAATATATTTCTTTTTCATAAAATCAACTCACTTTCAAATTGCTATTTTTATCCCCTTCATTGTACCACAAATGTCAATAGGTCCAGGACAGTTGCTACTATGTAAAATTAGACAAAGTATAAATAATATGATATAATTTAAAAGTAAACACATTTTGTTTTCCCTCGTGTTTACACATATTAACTTACCCATAATAAAAAAATTTTTTGGAGGTTTTACACAATGAAGAAAGAAAAAAAGTATGAGGCCACTATTGCCTCTAGAGACAGGAACACAGGTACTGTTACAACCATTTCCTTTTTTGCTCGCAATAAAAAAGATGCAAAAAAAATTGCGAACGAAAAATGTGATTCTATGGAATTCCTGTACTGTCCGGACATTTTTTTCGTCTCCGATGTTCATAAAGTTAAATGAATATCAAAAAGGGGATGAGCTTAACCGCTCGTCCCCTTTTTTTTTACTTAATGTCGAAATGCTCCATACCTATTGACATTACTTTATTTTAAAAATACTTTTAAACTTATCTAATATCCTTTGTATAAAACTTCTTTCTTTACATTCTACTAATTCTTGATTTTCTTCTTTAATTTGTTCATTTCTTTTATTTTTGAACAAATTATCTGTATTATATTTTTCTTGAATGTCTTTTTCATACTTTTCGTTATTAGATAAGTACTGCATATATAAATCATTTTTCACTTTTTTATTAGGGCACCAATATTGATAATTAAGTATAGCAATTAAAGCCATAGCATTTTTGCTTAAGTAATTTTTATCTATTGGATTTGATTTATTAATATTAACTTCATAATTATCAAGTTTTTCAGTTTCAAACAGTTTTAAGATTTTTTTAGGAATTTTTTCAACATATTCCGCAGGCATATTCTGTAAAACTGTATATACTTCTGAATAAGCTTGTCTAGTTTCAAAAGTCATTTAATTTCAACCTTTCTTTATAATACTTTTTGCTTCGAATGGTAATTCTAAACTGTACTTTTTATTTATTTGATTAATTATTTCTTCATCTGTTACAATTTTATTGTTAATTACAAATACCCTTTTATCTTCTTCATTTAAACACATAGTTATCTTTTCATATTCAGAATCGTCAAATTCCAATAACACTAATAATTCGTTATTATCTATATTAATTTTATTTGCCATTGATATCTTCTCCTGTTAAATTTTGTTCTATTTTAGGATTTACACCCCCTAATGCTATGTGCGTACTATCAGCTAATTGCATCATTTCTTTTATTGATACATCTGCAGTTTGGTTCTGTAATTGAATGTCCAATTCAGACATATCATCTGTAAGTCTACGTTCTTCTCCGAATTGGCTCTTTCTGTAGCATTCCATTAGCACCGACTGTATAATATTCCTCTAGCTCTTGACCATCTATTGTGTATTTCATTCTTATTAAATTATCAAAAACAGTAATTTTACTACTATATTTTTTACCTTCCTGTTCCGATTTTTTTACTAACTCCTTAAATTGATAACACAATACATCTATTTGAGTTCCTGGTAAAATTTGTCTATCTCTTGTACTTTCTATAAAATCATTTTCAAATGGATTAAAATCTAGCGTTCCTCCAAATATAGTTTTTTCTCTTTGAATATCAGCAAGAAAATCATCAGTTTTTCCACTAACTCCATAATAATTTCCTACTTTAAAATATTTTGAGTTCTTTAAAATTTCATCCAAATCATCTACCAACGGAACTTTATATGGCATACTTAATGTAAATAGTTGTTTCTTTGAAAACAATTCTTCCGAAATTCTTCCACTTGCAACACATAATTCATATGCTTTGTCATTCCATCCCCAATTATTTCCTTGCATTAAATATAAATAATTTTCCAACTGTTCTTCTACGCTTAACTCTTCTAAACCACTTTTTGAAAAAAGAATATTTTCAATAATTGACTGTGGAATATACGATTTTTTCTCTGCTCTAATTTGTTTAAGAATTTCTAGTTTTCTACTAAAATTTATACTATCATCATTAGCTAATTCTCCAAGAACTTTTTTAGTTATCTCTTCTTTTATAGAAGTTGGTATACATTTTTTCATTATATCAATCTTTTTTATCATGTCTGGTTCTCTATCTATAATTGTTTTTAATTTTCCTAAAAAAGTCTCATGTAATTCTTTTCTTATTTCCCTATGTAACTTTAGTCCATCTGTATCTAATTCTTCATTTTGATTTAAAATTACCAACTCATCGGATAAAGCTAATATTTTTCTTATATCTTCATTAATTTTATTTCCTACTTCTTTTCCATATTTTGAAATAGCTAAATCTTTAAAAATATCATATGCATTTATTTGAAAATATTTTTCTATTTCTTCATCACAATATATTTTTATTAATTCATCTTGTCCTAGTATTATACTTAATAATCTACTAGTATCCTGCTCATTTTCATATCCACTTATTTTTTCCTTTTTCGCAATATTCATAGCCAATATATGTGTCATTCCTTCAGAAGCGCCTGTATTAAACATTGATTCAAGAACATATGTCTCAGTTTTACTATCATATACGTAAACGCTTAATTGAAATCCATTTTTATAATATAGTTTATCACCAACTATTTTTACACTTAATCCTATAACATGTGTGTTCTCATGATTAACCAACATATTTTGACTATCTTCGTCCACTTTATTAAGTTTATCTAAATCTAAGTTTAAATTTCCCCACACTCTATCATTTTCTTCTACTCTAAATAACTGGTATGACCCTTGTCCAAAGCTTTCTGGTTCAAACGTAACACGGGCTATATATTTATTGAGTTTTTCCCTAATTCTGTCTGTAGTCATTGCCTGGCCGAACACGTTATTATTCTCAAGCTGTTCCATAAAATATTTAATTAATTCCTCTTTGGTCATTCTTTTCATATATTTAACCTCATACTTATTATCTAAAAGTATTATAACATATATTTTTTAAGTTTTATTATAATTTTTAACTATTATTTAAAATTTTGTGTAGATAAAATAACTAGGTCCCAAGCAGTTTTATACATTTATTCTCACTTTTCAAAAAAAGACTAGTTCTTTTTGAACTAATCTTTAATTTGTATTTATAATTTTATAATCATTTCTATCATTTACAATAACTGCTTGTTCATTACTAAGTTTTATAAATTTTAAATTCTTATTTTCATTGATAATTTCATCTGCTAATTTTGTATATTTTTCTTTACTATTATAATGAGGCAAAATATATGCGTCAATTAAATTCATCGCATTATAATCTTTTAATAATGGTGCTTCTGTTTTATCATCAAGTTTTTCAACATATTCGATAGAAGGACAAGCTATACAAGAACCTGCACTTGAACCAACATATATTTTGCTGTTTGCAAATTCTATTAAATCTTCTAATACTTTTTTCATCTTTAATTGTTGAAGTAAATAGAAACAATTTCCACCTGCAACAAATATGGCATCTACAGAATTAAATTTTTCTATAATGCTATCTTTATCCTCATTTGTAATATCAATATCAATTATCTTGAAATTCATATCTACTAAATCTTTTTTATCTTTTTCCATATACCATCTACCATCATCCAATTCAGAAGCAGTAGCAATAAATCCAATTTTAGCACCCTGTTTTATATATTTTGTAATAATTTCTTTATTGCTTGATAACAAGATTTTCATATACCTCAACTCACTTTCAAATTGCTAGTTATTTTTTACATTATATCATACTTTTTATTATAATATATATTTTTGAAATTTTAGCTATTAAAAAAGTCTCCTTTGAAATAAAAAAAATAATATGAAATAAATTTTAGTATTGTATTTCATATTATTTATTATATTTGTCGAATTTCGTATTATACTTTTATATTTTTAATCTATTATTTCTTGTGTCAAAATGCCCCGTCCCTATTGACATTGACACTATTGACAAAAAATAAAAGCTTAAGTGTGCTGTACTTAAACTTTTTAATGGTTTCTATACCCTTTATTCTTGGCTGGAAACCCTTTTAACACGCACATTATGAATTACCTTATATTTCTCATTATCTGCAAGAACTCGGAAGAATGAACTTCCTTTATACTTAGCTGTTCCAATATAATCAAAGTTATAAGGACACTTTAAATGCACTTCGTATCTTCGAGAGTTATTTCTTAATGCTGAATATGGAATTACATGTATACGACCACAGGTTCTACACCGAACCCCCCATCTTAATTGATTCAAAAAGTATCATCCTTTCAAAATTATTTGAATACATTTGACTAACAGCACTAGTCAAAAAAGATTATCAGCTATTATACTGAAAATAAGCTAACTAATCTTTTATATTATACCATTTAGTTGGTTTTATGTCAATTTGTTGTGTCAAAGGACAGACTCTTTGACACCTTTTACAAATTTTCGTCACTTTTTCGCAAATATAAAAAAACAACCAAACCTTGAAAGGCTTGGTATTTGTGGTTGCGGGGATCTAAAAAAAGAAACGCTACAAGTAGCTATTTATAGCCAGTTGTAGCGTTTTATAAATCTTTATTAATGCAGTTGTAATGCGGTTAAATAAATATTTATTGATAATATATTTTCTTATATTTCACTAAACATATTAATTATATTGTCATATATCGTTGGAACTGATAACACTAAGGCATCAACGTGTGAATTACTTTCCGTAGTGCATATATCAATAATCATTACATATAAAATTGTTTTTAGAAGATATTTAGTGCCTACCATCTCTATTGGTTGTAATACATTTTGTTCCTTTCCTCCATGTACAAAATAATTCCTTGTATTAATTACTTTTGAAATAAATTTTTCACTTTCTTTACTTTCCTTTAATTTAAACAAACAATATAAAACATATTTGATTTTGTCTCTTAACTCAACATTATTAAATTTATAAAACTCTTTTAAAAAGCTACCTTGTTCTTCAGATAATATTTCAAGTATTTCTCTCATCTTTTTATTATTTAATTTTAATTTCTCATTAGTTTCTACTGCATATTTCTTTACTTTTTTTTCATAATTTTTATCTGTAAGAATTAATTCTAATGTATTTACTAGTGATGTAAACTCAAAAATATTATCTAAATCGTTATATATGTATTCATAAAACATATTAATAGCACCTGCAATTCGATTATCACTATAATATTTTTTCAAGGTGTCTTTTAATAACTGTTTTGAATTTAAATCAACAATAAAGAAACTATCTAGCTTTATATCATTATAGTCTTTTTGAAATTGAACAATTAATTCATGAATTTCTCCATTGCTATCCAATAGTATAGTTTCCATTAAATTCATTTTCCTATTAAACACAAAACCTAATACTTTTTCTATTTTACTCATTTCTTCAAATACTCTTGGTAATTTTATTTGCTTTTTAAATGATATACTTAATTTTGCAGGATTTAAAAATAATATATGTCCTGCTTCATCATAATCTATTCCAGCATCTCTATTATATTCTATAATAAGATTTTCATCATCCAAAAGTATCTCTTTTCTATATTTTTGTGTTATTGTTAACTCTTTTTCCATTTTTTCAGTATCAATCTCAAATCTATCTTCAATAAAGAATTTATCTAATTCCTTAAAGTAAATTGACATAGAAGATATTAAAATATCTTTCTCATCTACATAGTCGGAAATGAGATAACCCACTTCATACACATAAATGCTTTCATTTGGATTATTGGCACTTACTCTAATCGATGACTTTGAATTGTTTATTAAAGTTACCTTTCCCTTAAAATTATATTCACCTTTTATATTAGAAATTATTGGTTCAAGTTTTATATCATTAGGAACTATAATTTCTACAAAAAATTTATTTTTTATTCCTCTTATCACTCCATCTAATTCAATTTCTTTTCCATTATTATTTATAATTAATTTCATTTTTATAATTTCCTCTTTTTTATATTCATTTAATTAGAAAATATTATCTGTTAAAAAACTCCATATTTTATCATTAATTTTTTTAAGTTCTTTCAACTCTTGCTCTAGTTCTATTAAATTTAATTTATATTCTTTTACTATACCGTCTTCTACAGTTAATATCTTATACTCTTTTGTTAATAAGTTTAGTAAATTATTTTGTTTTTTCTCATTATTCAACAACTCTATTTTTAATCGTTGATTCATCCCTTTATATATAACATTAAAGCTCCCATAGTATATACCTATATTCATCAACACTTCATCTTTTTCATCAATATGTTCAATAAAATTTCTAATATTATTATCTCCAATAATAGGATAATTGCATATTGATTTCCCGTGCTCATTTATTAAAATATAATTATATTCTTTTCTGTTTCTTTCTATTCTTTCCTGTTCAACATTATTATTAAAAAATCTTCTTCTAATATGCCCTAACGAATTAAGTAGATTATCAATATAAAAATGATAGTATACGCATCTATTCGAAAATTCACTATAATCTATTTTTCGTTTCATAATTTTATCCAACGAATATATTGCTTTCTCAATATTATATTTTAAATAATATGTCGTTTCAAAATGTTCATTGAAATCATCATTTGCATTCTCACTCCATGCTCCTGTTTTAGGATTATACATATAGTCACCTCTTTTTCTACTTTAATCATTGTTTATGTATTTGCTAACAAAATCTTCTAATTCAAGTAAAATATTATAATCATCTATTAGTCCTACATATGAAATTCTTTCTATTATTTCTTTAACTTCTATTATGTGATTTTTAAATTCTTTACTTTTTACTATATCAATATAATCAAAGTTATTATTAACTCTTCCCAATACATATGGTACATATTTAATAAAATATATTCTTGATATTTCATCATTAAAATTCCAGCTTCTATTATTAATAGATTCTAAAAATCTTTTTGTAATTTCTTCTGTCTCATATTTCAGGCTCATTATATGAGCAATATATTCTATATACACCATAATTGTAAAATATTTAATAAAATTTTTTTCTACTTTATATTTATCGCATAAACTATGTAATTGTGGTAATTTATTCTTTAAATTCACATGGCACAATTCATGATAAATTGTTGATTTTACCGTATCTCTATCATTATTTTTAATGTACTCTTCCATTTTATTTTTTGGCAATATTATTGCATTTTTTTCGAACCTTCCGTCTGAACTTGTATTCTCTATATTATCAACTACTTTTATCTGCTCTAGTCCATCTAAAGCTAATTCTGTATTTTCATTAACAAGATTATGGATTATTTCTTCTAATTCTTCTAAATATTCTTTTATCATTTTTGCTTCATTATTTACTTTTATCATTTATATCTCTCCCTATTTTTCCCATATTATATCACTTTCCCCTCAAAAAATAAACCGCCTATGACTGCAAACTTAAAGTACAACAATTTCACTCTGTTTTTATATTAGTTTTTCACTTTCTAAAACTTTCGTCACTTTTCCGTCACTTTTTCACAAATATAAAAAAATAACCAAACCTTGAAAGGCTTGGTATTTGTGGTTGCGGGGGATAGACTCGAACTATCGACCTTCGGGTTATGAGCCCGACGAGCTGCCAACTGCTCCACCCCGCGATATTTAGTACTGTATAAGTATACTCTTTATGTTTTTATTTGTCAATACTTTTAAATAATTTTTACATTTTTTCACTGTTTTATTAGTATTACACTTGTATTATATTCCATTTTTTAATTTTTATTCCACTAATATATCTTTTTTTATAAATTCACATTCTTCAAATTATGTTGACTTACGTTGTAAATTTTAGTATAATAACAAAGCTAGACATCAATGTTATGTCTACAGCAAAAAATAATGCACGAATGTGCAAAAGAAAGGTTGAAGAAAAATGAATCCTACCAATTCCAGCGCAAACTCGAAAATCAGAGTCGCTATCGTAGGCTACGGAAATCTCGGAAAAGCTGCTGAACATCTGCTCTCCAAGACAACTGATATGGAGCTCGTCAGCATATTTACTCGCAGAGATCCGGCAACACTGAAAACTCAGTCATCTGTTCCTGTTGTTCATAACGATGATATGTGTGAATGGACAGACAAAGTCGACATCGCAATTCTTTGTCTCGGTTCCGCAACAGATTTGCCCGATATGGGACCCAAATTTGCTGCACTTTTTAACACCGTTGACAGCTTTGACACACATGCAAAAGCGGCTGAATATGCCGAAAAAATGAATGAAGCTGCAGCTTACGGTGACACAATCGCTATGACATCAATCGGCTGGGACCCCGGTCTTTTCTCGCTTATGAGATTGATGATTGGCTCTGTACTTCCCACCTCAAAGGTATATACCTTCTGGGGTAAAGGCGTAAGCCAGGGGCATTCGGATGCAATCAGACGTATCAAAGGCGTAAAAGATGCTCGTCAGTATACTGTTCCGGTTGAATCAGCTTTGTGGAAAATCCGCGAAGGCGAAACTCCTGACCTCACAACCAGAGAAAAGCATACCAGAGAATGCTACGTTGTGACAGAAGAAGGAGCAGACCAGGCGGCTATCGAAGCCGAAATCAAAAGCATGCCGAACTATTTTGCTGACTACGATACTACTGTACATTTTATTTCGCAGGAGGAACTCTTGAGAGACCATTCAAAACTTCCTCACGGCGGTTCAGTAATCGGCGTTGGCGAAACATCCGAAGGCACAAAACAGGTTGTCGAATTCTCCTTGAATCTCGATTCAAACCCTGAATTCACAGCTTCTGTTTTGATTGCTTATGCGCGCGCTGCGTACAGAATGTGGAAAAACGGAGAAACAGGTTACAAAAACTTCTCCGATGTTCCGCCCAAATTTCTTTCGCCTTTGAGCAATGAAGAAATCATAAAGGGTATTCTTTAAACCCCTATATTTCTTTAAGGCTCGTCCCGTCTGCTTTGTAAAGCAGGCGGGATTTTTTTATTGTTCTTGAATAATTTATTAAATAATGATAAAATTTTTAAGATAAAAATATAATATAGGAAGATTCAAATGTTAGATAAATGTACTTTATGCCCACATGAATGTGGTGTTAATAGATTAAAAGGATATAAAGGCAGATGTAAGTGTGATAACAAAATAAAAATTGCACTTGCATCTCTTCATATGTTTGAAGAACCATGTATTACTGGCAAAAATGGTTCTGGCACTGTGTTTTTTTCTCATTGCAATTTGAATTGTGTTTATTGCCAAAACTACGAAATAAGCCAATTGCAAAATGGAAAAGAAATTTCTATTCAAGAATTAGCAGATATTTTCATTGAACAACAAAATAAAGGTGCTGAAAATATAAATTTGGTTACCCCAACTATGTATGTTTATCAGATAATTGAAGCAATAAAAATTGCTAAATCAAAAGGCTTATCGATTCCTATTGTATATAATTCTAATGGATATGAAAGCGTGGAAACTATTAAACTGTTAAATGGTTTTATTGATGTTTATTTACCAGATTTAAAATATTCAGATAACTCTTTAGCAAAGGAATATTCAAATGTAAATAATTATTTCGAAATTGCTACTAATGCAATTATGGAAATGTATTATCAAGTTGGTCTTCCACAATTTTCTGAAGATGGTCTTATAAAAAAAGGTGTGCTTATTAGACATCTAATACTTCCTAATCATGTGGATAATAGTAAAAAAGTTTTAGATTGGATACAATCTAGTCTTCCAAAAGATGTTTATGTAAGTATTATGGCACAATATTTTCCAACTTATAAAGCACATGAATATGAAAATTTAAATAGAAAAATTTATGATACTGAATTAGAAGAAATAAAAAATTATTTATATTTTTTAGGCATTCATAACGGCTATATTCAAGAACTTGGAGCTCATGAAGAAGAATATGTGCCAAATTTTAAAATAAATTAGAATTTTTTTATTATATATGTTATAATATTTAATTAGGAGGATAATTATGGTAGAAATATTTATGAAAATATATGAATTTATTACATTCGCTTTTTCAAACTTTTATTTTGAATCTGTAATTAAATTATTATTAGTTTTCTTTTTAGCTGGTATTATTGGTGCTGAAAGAGAATCATTAAATAAACCTGCTGGATTTAAAACTCATGCTTTAATAGGAATTAGTGCAGTTTTGGTAATGCTTACTAGCGAATATATAGGAAAAACTACTGGTGGAGATGTTACAAGAATTCCTGCTCAATTACTTTCTGGTATAGGTTTTATAGGTGCTGGAACAATTTTAACTGATGGTTTTAATGTTAAAGGTTTAACTACAGCAACAAGTTTACTTTTAGTAACTTGTATAGGTTTAAGTATTGGTGCTGGTTTTTATTTAGGTGGAATTGTTTGTACTATTTTAGCTTATCTAATTTTAGCTTATTCAAGAAAAATTAGATTAAAACATGCTCATTTAGATTCACTTCAATTTGCAATACATATTAAAAATGCTGACCAAGTAATGCCAAAAATTGAAGGTGTTTTTGCAAAACACGGTATTAATATTTCTAAAGTAAATGTTTCAAAATCTGATGAATTTAATAGAAAATTAGTTAAATTTATTTGTAAATACAATTCTTCATTAGGATTAAACAAAGTTATTACTGATATTACCGCATTAGAAAATGTTATAGAAGTTGAAACTGATAAGGAAGATTAACAAGGAAACCCTCACGAAATTTAATTTTGTGAGGGTTTTATTTTATTCTGCATATGCTTTTGCTTTTAGAGAATAACTTACTTCATTTATTCTTTCAAATAACGAAATGAAAAATGGTTTGAGTATTATTCCACAATTGCTAATTTTCAATGTATATCCTTTTACTTTTATAACTCTTTTTAGTTGTATAAATTCATCTTTCAAAATTGGTAAAAACGCTATAGCTATGCATATTATTAAACTTATATCTTCTGGATTTACTTTAAACAATTTAAGTGGTGTAAAAAGTTTTTCAATTACTTTTGCAAATTCAAAGTATGATAATACTTTCGAAAAGCTATAAGTAATATTGCAAACTAATACTAATCTGGCCCCAATTAAAAATGCATATTCAAAATGTACTATAAAAATATTTGCAATTGCGGTAATCACTATAAAAACACTAACATTTAATAAGTTTTTTAATGCACCTTTTACACTTACTCTTACAATTAGCATAACTAGAATATTTATAATTAGTTCAAGCAATAATATTTCCCATTTGCTGGTCAAAAATATAACTAGTGTGTATATTATGAACAATAGAAATTTTAATAAATTTTTCATTTTTTATACACCTCTATTACTTTTTCAATTAGCTCTTCCTTAGTCCATTTTTCTAGTTCTACTTCAATTCCATTTATATTCAATTTTTCGACAAAATTAACCAAATATGGAATCTCTATGCTATTACTTTTTAGTACGTCTATATTTTCTAATATATCTTCCTTTTTAAATTGACTAACAATTTCGCCTTTTTTTATTAAAACAATTCTATCAGCCATTAGTATTTCATCGATTGCATTTGTTATATAAATAATTGTATATCCTTGTTCTTTTAATGTTCTTAGTATTTTATAAAAAGTTTCTTTCCCATATGAATCTAACATTGTTGTTGATTCATCAAAAATGATATATTTTGAATTTATTGCTAACACTCCTGCAATTGTTACTCTTTGTTTTTGACCTAAAGATAATTCATAGGTATTACTTTTTATAAATTCCTTCATGACAACTTTTTCTAAAGCTTGTTCAATTCTTATTTCTATATCATTTAATTTTAAATTATTTATTGCAAATGCAATATCATCATATACATTATTAAAAAGAATTTGATTTTCTGGATTTTGAAAAACAATACCTACTTTTTTTCTTAATTCTTGAAAATTTGCTCTCTCTTTTGTATCTAGTTCATCAACTAAAACCGTCCCTTTTTTTGGTTTTTCTAATCCTGAAATTAGTTTTGCTAAAGTAGATTTTCCTGAACCATTTTTTCCAATTATGCTTACAAATTCTCCTTCAGATATTTGTAAATTGATATTTTTCAAAACCTCTTTACCATTCTTATATTTAAAATTAACATCCTTTAATTCAATCATTTTACATTCCTTTTTGTTTAATTTATTTTCTAAATTTTATGCGGACGACCAATGGTCGCCCCTACATATAAATTAATCTTTAATATTTGATAGAAATTCCTGTACATCTTTGTATACGTAAAAACTGCCTACAACTAAAATTAATCTATCATCATATAATTTTGTTACAACATTTAATGCTTCTTCCAAACTCATTGTGAATAACTTTGAAAATGTTGTAATGTCATAAGCTGCATTGTAAAGTTTTTCTTTAGCAACATATTTTTGTTTATCATTTCCGTCTGTAAATATAAATATTGAATCTTTATCTTCACAAAGTTTTTCTATAACTGTTTTATAGTCTTTTGTATTTAAAACAGAAACTACATATACTTTTTTATATTCTTTATAATATTGCTCTACATTTTTTTTGAAATTATCTATTGCATTTTCATTATGCGCCCCATCAAATACCATTAATGGTTTTTCACAAATTTTTTCCATTCTTGCTTTATGCACAACTGCTTTTAGTCCATTTCTTATAGCTTCTTCAGATATTTTAAAACCTTTTTCTTTTAAAACATCTATAATTTCTAATACTTGGCTTGCATTATATATTTGAACTTTACCTTTTAAATTTATTTCAATTTGTTTATAGTCTTTATAGTCAAATTTTTGTAAATCCTCTGTATATGAATAATTTTGGGCATCTTCTATTTTTACTTTGTGTAATTTTGCATTTTTTGAATCACAAGTTTCTTCAATTATTTTAGTTATTTCTTCTGCTTGTTCTACAATTACTGTATCAGAATTTTCTTTTATAATTCCTGCTTTTTGTATTGTAATTTTTTCAATAGTTTCTCCTAAAATATCTATGTGGTCATACCCTATATTTGTAATTATTGAAACCATAGATTTTACAACATTTGTACAATCCGTTAGTCCTCCTAGTCCTGTTTCTAATACTACAAAATCACAATCATTTTGTAAGAAATATATTAATGCAACACATGTAATTACTTCAAACCATTTAGCTGGAACTTCATGTGAGTTATTATATTCTTCTATTTTTTTTGTTAATGGTTCCAATATTTTTTCAACTTCTTCATCAGAAATTTCTTTATTATTAATATAAATTCCATCATTAAATTTTATTAAATGTGGAGAAATAAATTTTCCTACTTTATACCCCGCTTCCACTAAAACATTAGAAAGCATTTCACAAACACTTCCTTTTCCATTAGTACCAGCAACATGTAAAAATTTTGTCTTGCATGTTTCAAGTTCAAAGTCTTTCATTACATATTCCATTACATCTAAATTAGGGTCCTTGGTAAATTTATCTAATTTTTCCAAATATTCATTAATATTCATTTGATTACTTCCTTCCACTTCATTTTCATATAAATATTTTTTTGCAAAAGGTCTTAAGACTTTTTCTAATACAACTATAAAAACTGTATTTAATACTGTAAGAATAATTTGAGGTATTATTCTTGATGTAAATAATATCCAAAAAGCTTTTCCGTACATAAAATGTATGAAAAAAGTATTCATTATCATGTTAACAACAACTAAAACTACTAAATTACTTGCTATTGCACTTAATATAATTTTTGAATTCTTTTCCTCATGTTTTTTGTATAAGTATAATCCATAAATTAGTCCCATTATCGCATTTGCAATTGTAAATCCCACAAAATATGAACCAAAAGGGAAAAGTAATGCTGCAATTAAATCTCCAAGCAGTGCAACAAGTGTAGAATATTTTGGTCCACAATAAATTGCAACAAGCATTATTGCTATACTACTAAAATTCAATGCTAAAATTTGAATGTTTATAGAAATAAATCTATCTAAAATTATAAATGTTGCTAACATTAAAGCGGATAAAACTATTTTTTTTGTTTTGCTAACTCTTAATTTTTCCATAAAAAAATTCCTTTCTTAAAATACAATATCCGTATATTAAGAAAGGAATTATTATTCGTTTTTTAATAGCGGAATGCGAAAATAAATCAGCAAAGCTTTTGCTTTTTCGTTTACTAACAACTTCCCGTTTAGTAACACTTAACTATTTATTTTCTACTCTATTTGTATTTTGTAATATTTTATCAAATTTTGTGTGAAAAGACAAGGGGTTAGGATGTTTTTATAATTGTATTAAATAATAAAATTATCTTCCATACTAAATTGCAAACATTGTAGGGGGTGACCATTGGTCGCCCCTACATATTGTCAAAAATATTATATACAAAATTTGAACAAATTTTTATATTCCCTCATATACTATTCTAGGTGATAATATGGAAACATTGCGAATTGGCTCTACAGGTCCTCTTGTTGAGCTTTTACAATCTACTTTAAAAAAACTAGGATATTATAATTCAAATATAGATGGTATCTTTGGATCCACTACTGAAATTGCAGTTAAGAATTTTCAAAGACAATTTTCTTTAACTCCAGATGGAGTTGTCGGTCCTTCAACATGGAATGCACTTTTCCCTTATTTGAATGGGCAAACTTCCTACACTATTCAGCAAGGAGATACCTTATTTAGTATTGCCAATAATTTTAATACCACTGTAAATAGAATTATTTTTGCAAATGAAGGTCTAGAACCTTCAAATTTACCTGTAGGATTAAGAATTACAATTCCTTTTGGAAGAATTGTTCCAACTGACGTTTCTTACAGTTCAAATATTTTTAAAATGAATCTTACTGCTATGCTAAAAATTTATCCATTTTTAGAAAGTGGTATTATTGGAAGTAGTGTACTAAACAATAGTATTCCTTATATAAAAATAGGTAATGGTAATAACGAAGTTTTTTACAGTGCAGCTATACATGCCAATGAATGGATAACTTCTCCATTGCTTATGAAATTTATTGAAGAATTTTGTTTAGCCTATGTGAATAACTCTCTTATTTATGGATATAGTGCTAGAGATATTTTTAATTACTCCTCAATATACATTGTTCCAATGTGTAACCCAGATGGTGTAAATTTAGTTACTGGAGAAATTAAACCAAATACTACAATTTATAATTCTGCTCGTACCATTTCAAATAACTATCCTTCTATTTCTTTTCCTAGTGGTTGGAAAGCAAATATTAGAGGTGTAGATTTAAATTTACAATTTCCTGCAGGTTGGGAAGAAGCACGTAGAATCAAATTTGCACAAGGTTTCAGAACACCTGCCCCTCGTGATTTTGTTGGATTTGGCCCACTAACTGAACCTGAAAGTTTAGCTTTATATAATTTTACTTTATCTCGTAATTTTAGATTGATTTTAGCATATCATACACAGGGGCAAGAAATATATTGGCAGTTTCAAGATTATGCACCGCCTGAAGCAGAATCTATTGGTCAAATTTTTGAAAATGTTAGTGGATATCGTTTAGCAGATGTACCTTTTGTTTCAAGTTTTGCTGGTTATAAAGATTGGTTCTTGCAGCAATATCAAAGACCTGGCTATACTGTTGAAGCTGGAATTGGCCAAAACCCACTTCCAATTAGTCAGTTTAATGAAATTTACAATGATAATATTGGAATTCTTGTGTTGGGAGCAGTGCTATAAAAATAGAGTTCATTTTTGAACTCTATTTTTATAGCATTTTAATTATCCAACACATCTGGAAATAGCTTATACACATTATAGCCAAGCATATTATCAAAATATTTTTTTAATTTTTGTGCTTCTTTTATATGATAATTTGTATTTTCATTTGTGCCTCTTCTAGTAAATATATCTATTAACCTTTTTTCTAATGTTAAATTAACATCTGTACACATTAAGTCACATAAGTTTACTATTTTTTCATAAATTGTGTATTCATGATTTTTTATAAACTCAGTTCTAAATGGTATATCTTCTGGAACTTCTCCTGCAGTACAATAGATATCATTATTTAAATATGAATGAGTTAAGCAAATATTTGCATATTCATCATCATACCCAAGCTCTTTTATATAATTATATCCCTCTATTGAATGCATAGAAAATTTTCCTCTGTATTTTCCTATATCATGTATATAACCTAAACACTTTGCCTTATCCACATCTAAATTTAATGCTTCTGCAATTTTACCTGCTGAATTTCCTACACAAATTGAATGTCTTATCCAATAGTTTTCTTCTATCTTTTTTTCTATTTCTTTAAGCTTTTCTAATGCTTTTTGACTAGTTAAATTCACTTTTTTACCTCTTTTATAATTCGTGTTCTCTTATTTCACAATTTTTCATGCCACCAATATTTAATAACTTTCCATCACTAGGCATTTTTTCAAAATAAAAATACATTGCCCTTGCAACCGCTCCATGTGTTACTAATAGTATATTTTTATCTTTATATTCTTCTTTAATTCTATCTAAAAATGAATGAACTCTTTTTAATAGCTGTGGCATAGTTTCTAACCCTTCAACATATTCTGTTGAATAGTAATTATAATATTCTTTGTAGTAGAAATCATCTATTTCTGTTAGTGTTAATTTCCCACAATCTCTTTCCATTAAGCCATCGTCATAAATTACAGGTACATTGTTTACATTAATGATTTCCATAGTATGTCTTGTTCTTTTCAATGGTGAACATATGATTAAATCTATATCTAATTCTTTTATTTCGTTACTTGCTAACTTTGCTTGTTCTATACCTTCTTCATTTATATCTTCATCATATCTACCATTATATTTATGCTCTTTGTTGCAATTTGTTCTTCCATGTCTTATAACGTATAACTTCATTTTATGCCCTCCAAATTTTAATATAAATTCGAAATCTTTGAGTATATATCATCCCAGGATAATACTCTTTCTAAATCTTTATTTTCTTGATTGTATCTTGTATTCATTAATAATACTTTAATACCATTTTCTTTTAAATCTTGGCATGTAGCTACATTATCTTCAATCATAATATCTATTTTATTTCTTTTACATTCTATTGTTTTTGCATGCTTGTCATATGCATTAGTTAGTATTAGTTTGTTATAATTTATTTCGTATTTTTGTAACCATTGTTCCGTCATTTCTACAGGATTTGTATATTCTCCATTATCTCTTCCAGAAATTATATATATATAATTTCCATCTGATTTTAATTTATCTATGATTTTTTTTGCATCGTTAAGAGGTCTAAAATTCTTTGCCATTCTTTCTATGTTTTCTTTATAAAAAGTCTCTTCTTCCTCTTTAGACCAATCGAACATTCCACATCTTACATTGTATGGATTATGATTTATAATTCCTGTTCCCCTTAGTTCTTTATCATGTTTTAAATATTCGTCTATTAAGGTATCATCCATATTAGAAATTACATTATCTATATCTATTCCTATTTTCATTTTTACCTCTTATTTTACTTCAGTTTTCCACAATCCATGTTTATTACAATATGCATATAAAATTGAACCAGGTATATATTTAAATCTTACTGTTGTATCTTGTTCTGGGTATAATCTTACTCTTGTAGTTTTATTATCACTTACTTGAGCTATCCATTCTATATAATGGTCTTTTTCCATAGGATGTTCTACTTCTCCTACTTTTACTGCAATTTCATCTTCTACTTTTTCATAAACTGGAACATGTTTTTCAACTGAAGCATCTTCACTGTTTGCAACTAAAAGTTCCATTTTTCTTCCACAACATGTTATAAGATCTGCATTTCCTTTAATTAATCCTATAACATTCCCACATATTGGGCATTTATAAAACACTGTATTTTTTTCTTTCATAATTTTTCCTCCTTTAAATTCTTTTATTTATTTTATTATGTATTTTTTTAATTGGCAATATTTTTTAATAATATTTATTTTAGTTATTCCTTCGAAGAACGGACGGCTAATAGCCGCCCCTACAAGTTAAATTCAAATTTCTTAATTAAATATCAATATCCCCAAGCTCACTCATTGTTTTTAAATCTGTTACTTTAATCATTTCTGGTGATAGAGTAAATAATTCATCTCCTATATAAATTATTCTTTCAACATTTGTATTATAATTGTAATCATAATATCTTCCATCAATTACATTATCTCTTTTATGTGATATTAACCCCTTTAAATTAAATCCATTTTCTAAATCTAAATTGTAAACTATTGCTCCTTGTATTGTTTTATATTTTCCTGTTGAATCATCTCTAATAGTTACAGGGAAAGCTAATAAGTTTTTCTCTTTTGAGAATAAGAAAGCTTTATGATTATCTAATGCCTCTGAGTATGTTCCACTATCTCCAATTTTTGTAGTATACATTTCAATTGGATTTGTTGGGTCTGTTACATCAAATAGTGCCATTTTCATTCCAGTTGTTTTTACAACATTTCCATAACCATAATCTACAACTGTTGTATCTTCTCCTATTCCAATTATATGATTATCATCATATGGGTGTAAATAATTACTGAATCCTGGTATTTTTAATTCTCCTAAAACCTTTGGTTCTGTTGGGTCTGATAAGTCTATTACAAATAGAGGATCTGTTTCAACAAATGTTACCATATATGCTCTTTTACCCATAAATCTTACTGAATAAATTCTTTCTCCTGGAGCTAAATTTTCAACTTTACCAACAATATTTAATTTTTCATCTAACACATATAAATTATTTGTATCTTCTTCATCATTCCATGAAATTGAATTTGTTGTAGCTATTCTAAAGAATCCATCTTTTTCATCCATTGAAAATTGGTTTAATACTGAACCTGGAACTTCTCCTTCACACATATATATTACATTTGAACCTTCTAATTTAAATTTATAAATTTTTGTAGCAAGTTCAAAGATTGAAATGCCATCAAATCCAATTGACATATCATATTCACGTTTTGTTTGTGTCACATATAAATTATTTTCAGATGCATATACATCTTCTCCTGCACCTATATATGATGATATTCTTGCTGACTCTTTTTTTGTAACATCAAAGCTTGCTATATTTAAATATGAAGAACTCTCTCCTCCCGGTATATAGTAAATATCATCATATGCTACACATTTTTCTGCTTTCCCTATAACACTGTCTGTATATGAAGGTAATAATTTTTCTTCTTTTAATTCATCAATTTCATAATTTCTACAAACTGAATATATTTCTTTGTTTGTAACTAAGTATAAATTATTGTCAATCATTCTTGAATTCAAATAATAACCATCAACTTCAACTTCTCTTTCAAGTTTCACATTTCTTTTATTACCAATATTATATACTCTTGCAACTGTTCTTCTATCATTTCCATAATATATTCTATCTTCTCTATATGTTCCCACATAATCATTATTCTCATAGTCATCACAAATAGCAACTAACTTATCATCTTTAATGTATATCTCATTTATATTTTTATCATCATAAAAGTTTATTCTACCAATTACATTTTTACTTTGTGCATTTACAATTACAATTTTATTGTTAGTAACATAATAAATATAGTTTCCATCAGTTTTTACAATGTCAGCTTCATCTACCCCTTCTACTTGCACATTAGTTTTAGAAAAATCATTATTTGATGTACTATTTGAAGAACTTGATGAAGATTCGCTTTTTGAAGCTCCGGCTGAAATTGCAGAATCAGCATTTATTGTAGCACTTTCTTGCATTGCAATATCTGTTGATAATATACCTTTGGCCATAGAACCTACATTGGATTCTTTCTGTAATTTTCTAAAAGTTTTATATAATTCTTTATAATTTTTTATATTTGGTAAATTTTGCGCAATAACTATGTCTTGCTCTTGAGGTTTTACTATTTTATTACCTGTATTTCTAAAATGCATTGGTATCATAATACCTACAACAACTGCTGCTACACATGCTGCACTTAAACTTAGGCTTAAAGCTATTTTATTTTTCTTTTTATCCATATTTCTTAATACCTCCCTTTTTAAATTTTCTGGTACTTTTATTTCATCAATTGCTTCTATATAATCTTTCTTATTCATCAAAATCACCTCCTTTTAATTTTTCTTTTAATTGTTCTCTCGCTCGTGATAAACCGAGATTTAACTGTTCCTTCTTTCATGTTTAATAACTTACCTATTTCTGAAATTTTATATTTTTCATAATAAAATAAATAAATTATTGTTCTATATTTTATGGGCAATTCCATAACTGCATAATAAACTGCACTTCTTTCAGGTGTTTCAAATTTTATTTCTTCCTTTAATTCTTCTAAATCTTTATTTTTATTCCAAAAGTTTTTTGTACAATTTATAGTAACTTTAATAAGCCAAGCTTTTGCATGTTCTTCACTTTCAAATACAGGTCTTTTTCTTGCAAGTCTATAAAACACTTCTTGATATACATCCTCTGCATTTTCCTTGTTTCTTGTCCTAGAAAGTGCTAATCTATAAACCATATCCGAATATTGTTCAATTATTTGTTCATAATATTTTTCATTCATTTTATCACCTATACTAATAATACCATATAAAAATAAAAAAGGTTGCATTGGTTAAAAAAATTTTTTCATAGAAAAAGCCGCTTCCCATTATGGAAGCGGCTTTAATTGAAAAAGATGGCCTACCAAACAAAAATAATTCCAGGATTTTTTCCTCCTTCTAAAGTAAGCAATATTCCTTGCTCCGCAAAATTTTTCCGCATATCATCAAAATTTTCAGAAAAATTACCAGAAATTTTTAATACATCATTCCATTGTTCAGTTGCTTCAATCACCTTTAAATAATATTCTCTATAAGGATTATTTTGAACTAACTTTTCAATAGCTTCTTTATGAGTAATAATTGGTTTCCTTGCATATAAGTCACGCTTTATTTTCACAAGATAATTAAATACTGTTTCAGCCACCATTTCCACCTCCGTTCTTTTTTAGTCTAGCCTGTATGATGCCTGGAGTTGTGCTACATCAAATTCTATAATATTCTAACACATTATGTCTTTTTTTTCAACTTTTTATTGTATAGGAAAAATCGACTTATATCTTAACCACATATAAGATTTTTCCGTATACAACAAGGTTAGGCTACCTTGGTTCGCCCGAGCTTTAGCTCGTGGCATGTATTTCGCACCTGCTTCGAAGACTTTACAAAGCGAAATGCCTTTCTTATAAATGGTAAAGAGCCGCTTCCTATTATGGAAGCGGCTCTATGAACGCTGACTATTCCCAAGAAAATGTCATGAAATCATCAAAGAACTCCAGAACAACTCTATGTTCTTCAAAATCATCAATCATTTCCTGGCATTTCTGGAATTTTCCTTCCTTTATAAGCTGCTTTGATCCTTCTTCCGCTGCCTTCAAGCATTCCAGGTAGGAATCCTTAAAAGGATTGTCCTGAACCGCCAGTTCTATGCGAATCCTAAGTCCTTTTACCGGCCCCACATTGCTGATATGCTTCAGCCAATCCCCGACGGTAACTCCAGGTCTTGCCATTACGTTCACCCCCTTTTGTAAAAATGTCTAAACTTAAATGCTGGGGTTTTGCTGCATTTAGTTCGTTTACATTTTAGCATATTATGTTAAATAATGCAATTCTTATTTATAATTTCTTTCCTAGTTTTACTTTCAATTTATATTCTTTGCTATTTCTTAATATTGTTAAATTAGTTTCTTCTCCTGGTTTTTTCGTATAAATATAATTTCTTAATTCCCCCATTCTATTTATTTCAAATCCATCTATTGAAGTTATTATATCTCCTTCTTTTAAACCAGTATTATAGCAAGGTCCATCTTTAGAAATTTCTGCAACATATATACCACTCTCAAATTCTATTTGTGAATCCAAATAAGGGATTACTTCTTTATCATACGCAAAAATGCCAAGATATGCTTCTTCAAAAGAATCTGTTTTTGCATAACTTTCAACAACAGGTTTTATAATATTTATTGGTATTGCAAATCCTATACCTTCAGCTGTATCTATTTTTACAGAGTTAATTCCTATTACTTCTCCTTCTTCATTTATTAATGGTCCTCCACTATTTCCTGAGTTAATACTTGCATCAGTTTGAATTAAATCCTCCATATAGCTTAAATTATTTTCTTCTTCAATTTTTACCGTCCTATTCAGTCCACTTATAATTCCAGCTGTAACAGTTCTTTGGAATTCCATTCCTACAGGATTTCCAATTGCATAAACTTTTTGCCCAAGCTTAATATTATCTGAATCTGCAAATTCTAAATAATTTAATCCACTTGCATTTATTTTTACAATTGCTAAATCTAAATCTTTGTCTGCCCATACAACTGTGCCATTATATTCATTACTATTATCCAATGTAACATAGCATGTATTATATTTTTCTCCTGCTACATGCCAATTTGTGAGAATATATCCATTTTCTGATACAATTATTCCAGTTCCTAATCCTAAAGAAGTAGTTGAATCCTTTAAGAATATTGATGTACCAACATCTTTTATTTTAGAAATTCCTACTACACATTTAACAACCTGTTCTATAGTATTAGTTGTATCATCATCTTTATTATTTGATAATCTTACTGCTGGATTTTCATCACTTATATCATATGATTTGACTTCAATATTTAAATACATGTCATAAATAAAAATACTAACCGCAGAAACCACAATCATTAAAATAATTAAAATAATATATTTTTTTACTTTACTTTCCTTTGTTTTATAACTATACATACAATTCTCCTTTTAAATTTATTTTTAACAAAAATTTCTGTTAGTATTCAGTAACATATAAAAATTTAAATAAAACGTAGGGACTACCATTGTCTCAAAACAATAATTATCATATTAATTAACAATTCCCTTTTATTTTCATGAATTTTATTGATTTTTTTAGGGTTTCATGATATAAAAAATTTGTATATTTGTGTTTATAAAAATGTACAAATTTTGTAAAAAATAGGGTGTAGTTATGTACGGAAAGTTATATGATTTGACAAATCCCCAAAAGTCAATTTGGCTTACAGAACAATTTTACAAAGGGACGTCGATTGAAAATATTGTTGGAACTGTTATTGTTCCTGAAAAAGTAAATTTTAAATTATTAGAAAAAGCTATAAATATTTTTGTTCAAAAAAATGATAGTTTTAGAACTAAAATCGTTATAAATAATGGTAAGGTTATGCAGTCTTTTTATGATTATACTCCATTTACAGTTGAAACTTTATCAATTTCTTCAGAAAAAGAATTAAAAAAAGTAGAAAAAGAAATTTCTTCTACTCCTTTTGATGTGTTTAATTCAAATCTATATTTATTTAAAATGATTCAATTCCCAGATGGTCATGGTGGTTTTATTATTTCAGCTCACCATCTTATGTTTGATGCATGGTCTTCAGGAATTGGAGCTAGTGAAATCATTGAACTTTATATTAAATTATTAAAAAACGCAGAAATATCAGAAGAACCATTCCCTTCATATATTGAATATATAAATTCTGAAACAGAATATATAAACAGTGAGAAGTTTCAAAAAGATAAAATTTTTTGGGACACTCTTTTTGCGGACATTCCAGAAAATGCAACTATACCAAGTTCAAATTCACCAAAAACTTTATCTAGTAATGCGAAAAGAAAGCAATTCACTATTGTTAAAGAAACTGTTGATTTAATAAATTATTTTTGTAAAAAAAATAAATTCTCAATTTTTAATTTCTTTATGGGAGTTTATGCAATTTATATTTATAAAACTTCTAATATAAACAATTTTGTAATTGGAACTCCTATTTTAAACAGGTCAAACTTTAAAGAAAAACATACTACAGGTATGTTTATTAGCACTATGCCTTTTAAAGTTTCTATTGATGTTAATGATGATTTTATTTCCTTTGCTTCAAAAATTTCAAAAGATTTCTTTTCAATTTTTAAGCACCAAAAATATTCTTATCAACAAATTTTAGAAGATTTAAGAAAAAGAGATTCATCAATTCCTAATTTATATAATATTTTAATTTCATATCAAAACACTAGAACATCTACTCAAAAATCAGAAATTCCTTTTGAAACAACATGGACTTTTAACAACCATATTTCTGATGATATTGATATACATTTATGTGATATGAACGATACTGGAATTTTAGATATAAAATACGATTATAAAACATCTAAATATTCTGTAAGTGATATTTACTGCATACATGCTAGAATTTTACACATTATAAATCAAATTTTAGAAAATAATAGCATTCAAATATCTGCTATAGATATAACAACTCCAGATGAAAAACAAAAAGTTTTATACGATTTCAATAATACAAAGGCAGATTATCCAAAGGATAAAACAATTTCACAATTATTCGAAGAACAAGTATCTATAACTCCTAATAATATTGCACTTGTTTTTGAGAATCAAAGTTTAACATATAAAGAATTAAACGAAAAAGCTAATAGTTTAGCTAATTATTTAAGAAATAATGGGATTTCTAGAAACGATATTATTGGTATTATGGTAAATCGTTCTTTAGAAATGATTATTTCTATTTTAGCAGTACTAAAATCAGGTGCTTCATACATTCCAATTGACCCTGAATATCCACAAGATAGAATTAACTATATGCTTGATAATAGTAATTCTAAACTTCTTTTAACTGTTAATAAATTGGCTGATAAAATTAAGTTTAAAAATAAAGTTTTTGTTGATTTAGATTCAAAAATATATAATTTAAATCATTCTAATTTAGATAATATAAATGAACCTGATGATACTTCATACATTATTTACACTTCTGGTTCTACTGGTATGCCTAAAGGGGTTGTTTTAAATCACAGAGCTTTATCTAATTTAACTAATTACTGTAATAATTATATTGAATATTTAAAAAACAATTCATATAGAACTATTGTGTCTGTCACAACAGTTAGTTTTGATATATTCGTTTTTGAAACATTAATTTCTTTGCAAAGAGGATTGAAATTAGTAATTGCTAGTGAAGAAGCTCAAACTATTCCAAGATTATTAGATAGTTTAATTGCAGAGCATAATGTTGAAATTATTCAAACTACTCCTTCAAGAATGCAATTATTAGTGAATAATATTTCAGAAATACCTAATTTAAAAAATATAAAATATACTACTTTAGCTGGTGAGCAACTTCCACTTTCTTTAGTTGAAGCTGTTAAAAAAATCACTAATGGCAAAGTATATAATGGTTATGGGCCTAGTGAAACTACTGTATTTTCTACTCTTACAGATGTTACTAACCATGAACAAATCACTATAGGTAAACCTTTAGATAATACTCAAATATATATTTTAGACAAAGCTTTAAGACCTGTTCCTATTGGGATTGCAGGTGAATTATATATTTCTGGCGATGGTGTTGGTAAAGGTTATTTAAATAATCCTGAATTAACTTCTAAAAGCTTTATTAACAATCCTTTTATACCTAACACTCTTATGTATAAATCTGGAGATATGGGTTATTTCCTAGAAAATTCTGAAATTATGTGTTTAGGAAGAAGTGATAACCAAGTTAAAATTAGAGGTTTAAGAATTGAGCTTGAAGAAATTGAGCATAAGCTTTTAAATATAAAAAATATTTCTACTTGTGTTGTTGTAAAAAAAGTGGGGCAAAACAATCACGAATTCTTATGTGCATATTATACTTCTACGGGAAGCGTCGATTCAAGCTTTATTCGTGACACCCTAAGAAAAGAACTTCCTGGATATATGGTTCCTCAGTATTTTATGCAGTTAGAAAAACTTCCATATACTCCAAATGGTAAAGTAGACAGAAAAAAACTACCTGAGCCTGAGCTTACTGTTTCTAGTAAAGACACAGCTTCTCCAAGAAACAATACAGATTTAAAATTAGTTAATATTTTAAAAGAATTAATAAATATGGATGAAATTAGTATTGAAGATTCTTTCTTTGACTTGGGAGGAGACTCTTTAACTGCTATAAATTTATGTACTAAAATCTATAATGAATTTAATGTACAAGTTTTCGTTAAAGATATTTTAGAAAATCCTATTGTAATGAATTTATCTGACTTTATTGCAGCTAAGTCTTCTAAAATTTCTTTAATTACAATTCCAAGAGTAGCAGAAGCTCCTTCTTATCCTGTTTCTTCTGCACAAAGAAGAACATATTATGCAAGTAATATAGCAGGAAATGATTCAACTTTATACAACATTCCAGGTGGTGTTATTTTAAGTAATTTCCCTGATGTTAAAAAGCTTCAAAAATGTTTTAATACTTTAGTTCAAAGACATGAATCTTTACGTACATATTTTGAACTTGAAAATGAAAATGTAGTACAGAAAATAAAGCCTTCTTTATCTTTTAAGCTAGAAATTGCTGAGGAAGAAATTGCTCTTAAAAATATAAAATCAGCTTTTAAAGAATTTGTTAAACCTTTTGACTTGTCAAAAGCTCCACTTATTCGTGGAAAATTAATACCAATTAGTTCAAGCAACAGAATTCTTCTTTTAGTTGATATACATCATATTATTTCTGATGGTTCATCTCTTACTATTTTAGTAAATGAACTTTGTAAATTATATAATGATGAAGTACTTCCCGAGTTGCAAATTACCTATAAAGATTTTGCTTGTTTCGAAAATGAACAATTACAAAATGGTTCTTATAAAGAAGCCGAGGATTTTTGGGTTAATCAATTTAAAAATGACATACCTGTTCTTAACATGCCTTTAACCTATCCTCGTCCTGCTGTTCAATCTTTTGAGGGTAAAAAAGTATATTCTTCAATTCCTGCTTCTATGAGAGAAAAAATAGAAGAACTTTCAAACAAATTAGGAATTACTCCTTATATGTTATTCCTTTCTTGCTATTATATTTTACTTTCAAAATATAGCGGTCAAGATGATATTGTTATAGGTTCTGCTATTGTTGGAAGAGACTTACCTGAATTACAAAACTTAATCGGTATGTTTGTAAATTCTTTACCTTTAAGAAATTCTATAAATGATGAATATTCTTTTAAAGATTTCTTAAATCAAGTAAAAGTTCAATGTTTAGAATGCTATAAATATCAAACATATCCATTTGATGAATTAGTTAGTAAATTAAGCCCAAAAAGAGATACAAGTAGAAGTCCACTATTTGATACTATGTTTATTTATCAAAACAAAGGTTATGCTAAACTAGATTTTGAAGATATAACTGCTGAAAATCATATTCCAGATACTAAAATTTCAAAGTTTGATTTGTCTTTAGAAATATTCCCTAAAGATAATATGTTTGAAATGTCTTTTGAATATTGTACTAAATTATTTAGTCAAAAATTTATTGAAAATTTATCTAAACATTATATAAATATTTTATCTGAAATTATTGAAAATATAGATATAAAAATTGCTGATATTTGTATGCTTTCAGAAAATGAAAAAAATAAAATTTTATATGATTTTAATAATACAAAAGCAGATTATCCAAAAGATAAGACAATCTCTCAATTATTTGAAGAACAAGTATCTATAACTCCTAATAATATTGCACTTGTTTTTGAGAATCAAAATTTAACATATAAAGAATTAAACGAAAAAGCTAATAGTTTAGCTAATTATTTAAGAAATAATGGGATTTCTAGAAACGATATTATTGGTATTATGGTAAATCGTTCTTTAGAAATGATTATTTCTATTTTAGCAGTACTAAAATCAGGTGCTTCATACATTCCAATTGACCCTACTTATCCAGAAAGTAGAATAAAATATATTTTAGAAGATAGTAAATTAAAATTTATTTTAACTCAGGAAAAAATATTATCAAGTTTTGAGAATTTACCACAAGCATTAGCTATAGATTTATCAAATAATACAATATATTCAAATTCTATTGAAAATCTTGATACTGTAAATAAGCCTGAAGATATTGCTTATATTATTTACACATCAGGTTCTACTGGTAAGCCTAAGGGGGTTGCTATTTCTCATAAAAATATTGCAAACTTTATAGTAGGAACTTTAAGAAAAATACCTTTAGATGGAACAATTGTATCTGTAACAACTATGTGTTTTGATATATTTGTGCTTGAAAGCTTGCTTCCTTTAACAAATGGCATGAAAATTGTTCTAGCAAATGAATCAGAACAAAATATACCTCAATTGTTAAATGAATTATGTTTAAAACATTCTGTTGATATAATACAAACTACTCCTGCAAGAATGAACTTGCTTTTAAGTGATGAAGAAAGTTTAGATTATATTACTAAATTAAAAGTAATAATGCTTGGTGGAGAAAGCTTCCCTGAAAAACTATTATTTGATTTACAAAAATTAACTACTGCTAATATATATAATATGTATGGACCTACTGAAACTACTGTCTGGTCTACTATTCAAGATTTAACTAACTTAAGCTCAATAAATATAGGTCAACCTATAGTAAATACAAGTATATATATTTTAGATAACAAATTACAACCTGTTCCTATTGGCATACCTGGGAATCTTTATATTGGTGGAGATGGATTATCTTGTGGATATTTTAATAGACCAAAATTAACTCAAGAAAAATTTATTGAAAATCCTTTTAATCCATCTGAGAAAATATATAATACTGGAGATTTAGCAAAATGGACTATTGATGGAGAAATTGAATACATAGGACGTTCTGATTTCCAAGTCAAAGTTAGAGGTTTAAGAATTGAACTAGGAGAAATTGAAAAACAAATTTTAGATTTTCCAAAAATCGATAGTGTTTGTGTATGTGTAAAAAAAGATTCAGCAGAAAGGGAAATTCTTTGTGGATATTTTATATCTAAAGAAAGAATATCTACTTCTGAGCTTAAAAATTACTTAAGCAAATTTCTACCTAATTACATGGTCCCATCATTTTTGATACAATTGGAAGATTTTAAATATACTCCAAATGGAAAAATTGATAGACAAAAATTGCCTTTACCTAAAGTGTTAAAAAATGAAAGTACAATTGTAACAGCGAAAACATCAACTGAAATAAAACTTACTAAAATATGGGAAACTCTTTTAGGGTTATCTCCTATTAGTGTTGAAAGTAATTTCTTTGAAATTGGTGGAGATTCTATTTTAGCCTTAAAAATGCAAATAGAATTATTAAATGAAAATATTAATATATCTTATGCAGATATTTTTAAACATAATACGATTAGAGAACTTGCAAAAAAAATTGATAGTTTAAATGAATCATCACCTTCTGATGACTACACTCCAGATTATGATTTTTCTAAAATAGATAAATTGATAAGTACAAATACTCCTAAATCTATTAAAAATCTAAAAAAACATCCTATTGGAAATGTACTTTTAACTGGTTCGACAGGATTTTTAGGAGCTCATATTTTAGATTATCTATTAAGCCATACCTCTTCTTCTGTGTATTGTATAGTGCGTAAAGACCCAAGTACTACAACTGAAGAAAAGCTTATGCAAAAACTAAATCATTATTTTGACGATAAATATTCAGCTTTACTAAATAAAAGACTATTTGTTATAACAGCAGACCTAGAAAAAGAAAATTTAGGGTTAAGTATGTCTAAACAAGAAGAAATTTCAAAAAATATTGATTGCGTAATAAATAGTGCTGCTATTGTTAGACATTATGGCGATTATACTGAATTCGAAAAAATCAATGTAACTGGTGTTCAAAATTTAATAAATTTCTGCTTAAAATTTAATAAAAAATTAATTCAAATTTCTACAATAAGTGTTTCTGGAAATACATTAACTGATTTAGGAATACAATCTAATAACTTTGAGAAAAATGTTTTCTTTAAAGAAAATAATTTATACATTGGTCAACCTTTGAATAATGTATATGTGCGTAGCAAATTTGAAGCCGAAAGATTAGTTTTAGAAAATATTGAAGCTAATTCATTAGATGGATTAATTTTAAGAGTTGGAAATATAACAAATAGATTTTCAGATGGAAAATTTCAACCCAATGCAAATGAAAATGCGTTTTTAAACAGATTAAAAGCGTTTATGGAATTAAAAGCAATTCCAAAATATATCTTAAATAACTATGTTGAATTTACTCCTGTAGATTTATTAGCAAAAGCTGTTATAAAAAGTATTGAACATTCTATCCGTGATATTACTGTTCTTCATCTATACAATCAAAACCATGTATATATAAAGGATTTATTAACTATGCTTCCTAAAGGAAGTATTGAGATTGTATCTGATGAAAACTTCAAAAATATTTTAAATAAGAATTTACAAATGTCACAGAATAAGGATATAATATCTCATATAACAAATGATTTAGATAAAAATAAAAATTTAGTCTATGAATCAAATATAAAAATAAAAAATGATTTTACAAAAGATTTTCTTGATAAAATTCATTTTAAATGGGCTAAAATAAACAAACGATATATTCGAAAATTACTAAAGATAATCTAAAGGGGGTTTTATGATGTTAGCATCATTAAGTACTACTATTATTTTAATGATTATTTGTTTTATCATGACTTTAATTTTATCAACTGTTTTAAGTAAAAAAAACAAAAATCAATTACACAAAATTTTCCTTGCAATTTTTTCACTTTTTATAATTTGGATATTAGGTTTGCTATTTCAAATCACATTATCAAGCCGATTTGAAATAAACCCTATTTATTTTGATTATTTTATATATATACCAATTTGTTTTATGCCAGTGTTATTTTTCATGCTATCACTTACATTTGCAAATACAAAATTTAAAATAAAATCACCGGCCTTACTATTATTTGTAATTCCAATAATCTCATTACTTTTATTATGGACAAATGATTCTCACCATTTGTTCTATAAAGTATATTCAACAGATATGTCTGAAACTCTTTTTGGTATGTATTTTTACGTTCACTCTATATATACATATATATTATACTTACTAAGCCTAACAATATTAATATCTTACTCTATTAAAAATTCGGGGTTCTTTTCAAGACAAGTTATTTTAGTATTTATTGGAAGTCTTTTCCCTATTATTACAAATGCTTTAGGTGTATTAGGTATAATTCCAATGACAATATATCTTACACCTATTACATTTGCTATTGCAGTTTTCTTTTACTCTTTAGCAATTTTTAAATTTAACTTTTTAAGTGCTACACCAATTGCATTGCAAAGAATTGTTGATAGAATGTCTGACTCCTATATAGTTATTAATGAAGACAATAATATTATTGATTTCAATCAAACTTTCCTAAAAATGTTTTCTATTCAAGATAAAGATTTAAGAAATAAAAATCTATTTGAAATCGTCAACATTTTATCTAAAGGAGATAGTTTTTCACAAAGGCTATCTGAAACAATTATTCAAGCAAAACAAAAAAATATTACTATAAAATTAGAAAAACATTTTTCTAGCTACAATAAATATTTTAATATAGAAGTAACCAGTATTTTTTCAAAAAAAACCTTTCTTGGAACGCTTATACTTTTAAAAGATATCACTCAACATACTATAGACATGCAAACCATTAAATCTAACCAAGAAACATTGATTGAACAAGAACGTTTAGCTACACTAGGACAAATGATTGGAGGTATTGCTCATAACTTAAAAACTCCAATAATGTCAATTTCAGGTGCCGCTGAAGGTTTATCTGATTTAACTAAAGAATATTATGCTTCTATTGGAGATGAAGAAGTAACTGAAGAAGACCATCATCAAATCGCTCATGAAATGGATGAATGGATTGACAAAATTAAAACTCATTTATCTTATATGTCTGATGTTATAACAGCTGTTAAAGGACAAGCAGTAACATTTTCAGATAACTCTAAAAATAGTTTTACTGCAAAAGATTTAGTAAAACACGTAGATATTTTAATGAGACATGAGCTTAAACATTCGATTGTAAATTTAAATACATTTGTAAAAGTTGATGATTCAATTGAATTCACAGGAAATATTAACAGTTTAGTACAAGTTGTTAATAATATAATTTCAAATGCAATTCAAGCTTATAATGGAAAACCAAATGAAAATATAGACTTACATTTATATCAAGAAAATAATAAGTTAGTAATAAAAATTCAAGATTATGCTGGTGGATTACCAGATAAAGTTAAAGATAAATTATTCAAAGAAATGATTACAACTAAAGGAAAAAATGGAACTGGTTTAGGATTGTTTATGTCTTATTCAAACATTAAAGCACATTTTAATGGTAATATGAGATATGAAACAACAAAAGGAGAAGGGACATCTTTCTATATAGAGATTCCAGAATAAAAAAAATCACCCATTAAAGGGTGATTTTTTATTAATTATCGTCGTCATCTAGTGCTCCGAAAAGCTCATCAAATTTTGCTTCTAATTCTTTTTGAATATCATATGTTGAATCTTCATCATTATCTATAGAATTGTTTTTATTGTTTTCAACTGGTTTAGTTTTATTATCATCTACATCATCAAATAAATCATCTAATGAGTCTAATGAATCTATTGAAGGTTCATCTTTTGATTTATCACTTTCTTCTACATAAGGATTATATGGATTATATTTTCTCCATGTTCCTCTGTCTATTGGGTCAATATCATTATGGCTAGTTGCATATTGTTTAACAAGTTTTCCTGTATTATAGTTAAAGTAATAATATTTTTGTGCTTTTATAGGTTTTATTCCTTTTTCAAGAATAATACACATATCATTATCTAATCTACGTAGCTCATCTGGTGTCATCAATGCTCTTGCCATTACTGTATCAGATTTATTAAATCCTTGTTTCCACATGTGTTTATCTTTATTCGTTGTCCAACTATCTCTTCCAATTGTTTTTTCTCCCATTTCTTTAGAGAAATATTCAACTGTTTTTTGAGAGTTACTTCCTAAGAATATTGTGGTATCACAGTTACCAATAATTGTTTCATATGATTTTTCATAAACAGCTTCCAATTGGTCTAAGTTTTGTAGAATAACACTAAATGAAATTTTTCTACTTCTTGATGTTGATATTTTTTTATCAAAATCAGGGATTTTACCAATGTTAGCAAACTCGTCTAATATAAAGTATGTAGGTTGAGGTAATGCTCCTCCACTTTTATCAGCAAAATCATATAAGTGTTGAATCATTTGTGAGAAGAATATTGTAAGTATAAAATCATATGCTGTATGAGTATCTGATGAAATTACATATACAGCTGTTTTCTTTCTTCCTATATCTTCAAAATTTATTGTATTTGTTGATGTTAAATTTGCAATTTTACTTGAATCAAATTTACCTAATTTTGATTGAAGTGATGAAAGAATTGATCCATATGTTTTTTCTGGAGCTATTTCTATAGATTTATAGAACATTCTAGCTGGATGGTCATATGGTAATTGATTCATAAGTTCTGTAAGTAAGTTTCCTCCACCATTATTATTAGCTGCTCTTACAAGTTCTGCACAACTTGCTAAACTTTGTTCTTCTTCTGGTCTTGTTGCTAATAAATAATAAATTAGAGCTTTTAATAGCATTTCTGCCATATCATCCCAATATGGGTCAGCTGTAGAACCTGCTTTATCATCTTTTTGTCCTTTTACAATTGTGTTTGCAATAACGTCGACATCTATTTCACTTTCAATATGTAATAATGGATTGTATCCATCACTATTTTCTGGATTTACTAAGTTTAATATTTTTATATCATATCCTTGACTCTTTAAATATCCTGCTGTTTTATCATATAATTCACCTTTAGGGTCAGTAAAAACATAAGAACCTAATAATTGATATGCATTTGGTATAACGTAAGATGCAGATTTACCAGAACCTGAACCGTCCTACTACCATAACATTTACGTTTCCTCGTTTATCTACAGGCAAATAATGTTTTTCAGCTAATAAAATTCCTTTGTTTGGACTTAAAATTTTATACTTTTCTTTATTTGTACTCCAATCACTTGAACCATGTTCAATATCTGTATATTCGTTTCTAGGCATTGATTTTAGCATTCCATATATACCTAAAACTAATACACCAAAAGTACACCATCCCATACATTTACCATAAGTTGATATATATTTTGGTCTAAATACCTTTCCCATATTACTTCCTATTGTACCAAACTTTGTAAATAATATGCTAAAAAAGTTATTAGAATCAAAAGTACCGCTAGCTGTAGATTCTAAACTTTCTACTAAACTAACGGCAATAGGTGCCATTAGTAATATTCCTAGTGCAATCCACACTACGGCCATTACTACAAACACCATTTTACTCTTTTTAATTGTATTTCTAATTTTATATCCCATAAAATCACCTTTTCTTTAGTAATTATCTATCTCTTCCTGATTCTTGTTGAACATTTCCTCTTGAAAAGTTAGCCCTTCTTCGTGCAGCTGTTATATTATATGTTCCATCTCCTTCTTGTATTTTTACACCTCTTAAATCAGGTCCCATTTCTCTTGTTCTTTCAAGTTTTTTTCTAAATTTCTCTGCTATTCCTAATCTAGACATTTTTTACATCCTCCTTAATTTTCTATTACAGGATTTCCTCCTACTATATCGACAGATTTGTCATCATTTTCTCTTATTTCAAATGCAAAATAACTTTTATAAGGTTTTAATTTGCATTTTCCTTTTACTTCATTTGTTTTTTCATCCATATACAATATTGGTTTTATTTCTTCTGTAGTTTCTGGGTCAATTATAGTAATTGGCCTTTTTAAATTTGGTGTATATGTAAATTCTTTATATTCCATCTCTTGCTCTGAATATAATGTTTTAAATTTAAATGGCATTGGTTTTTTTGAGATTGTAATTTTATTTTCGTCTAAAACACCATTATTTATTACAACTTTTTCTTTAGCAAAAGATAATATTACTAGTTTACTTCCATCTGGGTCTGGTTCATTCACGTAAAAAGTTTTCTTTTTCTTTTCGCCAACCATTTCCTCAGTATATTCTAGCCTTTCAATAGTGAATTTTGGCGCAAAACTTAAGTATTCTTTTTCCGTTTTGTTTACTTGATATATTACTGTACTAACATTTTGTGGGTCAGTTATACTAAAGTGTTTGCCCTGTAAGCTATTTTCCATCTAAAGCACCTCTCTTTTTCCAAATATTAATGCTCTTTATCTTATGTATATTATTACTCTAATATTATACACCATAAAGGCTGATTCTGTCAACGGATTTTCCGTATTATGTTTACTTTTAATGTCTATTTATCATTTCTAGGATTGAATTGAGAAATGTTTTTTAATTTCTCAAATAATTCTTTTTCTTCCTCTGTTAATTTTTTAGGTACTACTGTTTTTATTTCAGCAATTAAATCTCCTCTGCTACCTTGTCCATCTTTATATCCTTTTTGTGCAATTTTTACCCTTTCTCCACTTTGAATACCTGGTGGAACATATACTGCAACAGTATCATCTATTGTGTCAATATTAACTCTTTTTCCTAATGCCGCTTCCCATGGCGATAAATATAAATCTGTTTCTAAATTATATCCATCTAATCTAAATTTACTACTATTTTTTATATTTATTTTAATAAATAAATCACCATTTTTTCCACCATTTTGTCCTTTTTTACCTTGTCCTAGTAATCTTATTTTTTCTCCACTTCTAATTCCAGCAGGTACTTTTACAGCAAAAGTTTTTAAATTTCCATCTACTGCTCTTAATGAAATTCTTTTATCCACTCCATAAAAGGCATCTTCTAATCCTATTTCTATTTCAGTTTCAACATTTTCACCTCTAATAGGATTTTTCTTTTTTATATTTTTATTGCTATCATTTTCTTTACTTTGTTCGTCTTCACCAAAAAACATAGTAAAAAACTCACTAAAAGCTGAGCCTTTTTCTCTTTTACTAGTTTCATATGCTATTTTTCTTTTACCTACATGAGATATCCACATTCTGTCATATTTTCTTTTGCTTTGTGCAGAAGATAATACTTTATATGCTTCATTTATGTCTTTAAATCTATCTTCATATTGGTCATTTCCATTATTAACATCTGGGTGATATTTTTTTGCTTGTTCTCTGAATGCTAATTTCACTTGTTCTGGAGTTACTTTATTAGTATCTAAACCTAATATTTTATAATAATCTTTAAATATCATTTCAACATCCTCCAATAAGATTAAATAAACTATCTTTGGTATCTTATCAGTGAACATTATAACACAGAAAACGCTCGCACTGCAACTTTTTTCGTTTTTTTATTGCATTTTTTTTGTTTTATTATTATAATGCCTTTAGAATTAGTAATTATAGAAAGGATTGATTATTATGCGTAAACATGCAGTATCAAATAATAATCAACAATATAAAATAATAGGTGTAGACGATGAATACGGAATCATAGATTCTTTAAAGGTATTTTTAAATAAATCTGGTTATTATTTTGTAGGTGTTACAGACCCTGTTGAAGCTATTGAAAGAGTTAAAAATGAACATTTTGACTTAATGCTTTTAGACTTTATTATGACTCCTTTACATGGTGACCAAGTTGTTGAAGAAATTCGTAAATTTAATAAAGATTTATATATTTTATTATTAACAGGTCACAAAGACTTAGCTCCACCATTAGAAACAATTAGAAGATTAGATATTCAAGGATATTGTGAAAAAAGTGATAAATTCGACCAACTTCTTTTATTAATAGAATCTGGAATAAAAGCAATTTCTCAAATGAAAACTATCAAAGATATGAACGTTGAGCTTGCAGATACATATAAAAAATTAGAAGATGCTTATTTAGGAAGTATCGAAGCTTTAAGATATACTGTTGAAGCAAAAGACAGTTATACAAGAGGACATTCTGATAGAGTTTCCGAATATTCTGTTTTAATTGGTAAAGCTTTAAATATTCCTGAAGAAAATTTAAAAACTTTAAAATTAGGTGGTCTATTCCACGATATAGGAAAAATAGGTGTACCTGACCACATTTTATTAAAAGATACTAGATTAACTGATGACGAATATTCTGAAATAAAAAATCACCCTGCCATAGGAGCTCATATATTATCAGGTGCTACTATCTTTAATGATATTGTTCCTATTGTAAAACATCACCATGAAAAATTTGATGGCAATGGATATCCTGGAAAACTTAAAGGTGAAGAAATCCCTTATTTAGCAAGAATTGCTTCAGTTGCAGATGCTTTTGATGCAATGACTTCAAGAAGAAATTACCGTGATGCTCTTAATGTGGATTTTGTAAAAAATGAATTCAAGAATAATGCAGGAACCCAATTCGACCCAGATGTAACAAATGCCTTTTTAAATATTTTGGATAATAATTATAATGAAATTTTAGAAATTCAGGAGAAATATAAATAGGAATTTAATGTGTTTGGATTTTGGTTATTATATTATAAATCTTAAAATTTATTGCAAATGCTGTAGGGGCGATTTTAATCGCCCGTTCTTCGAAGCACGGACGACCAATGGTCGCCCCTACAATCTAATTAATTATCGAATACATAATTAAAATTATATTAACATTTTTTCGATTCACTGAAAATTTAAAAATTTTCAGTGAATTTTTTAAAGCTAAAATAATTAATTTTTGACAAATGAGCATTCATTTTCAAAAATTAATATTTTAGCTTAGTTTATTTATTTTTTTGAAAGCGGACGACCAATGGTGTTCCCTACAACGTTAAAAATAAATTTGTACATATAACACAAATCGTTCATATATCCCGTATTCATTGACTTTTCAGCATTTTTTTGATAAAATGTCTATGCGTTTATAGGCAATATCCTATTTTATATGAAAGGTCGTGAATTCATGCTTGTACGCAAAGATAAGAAAAAGGCTCACTCCGGTGGTTTTATAGGAGCTGCTAAAGCAACTAAGAAAGCTCCTTATTATCAGCTTCCGCGAACCCCGGATATGTACCCCGCAGGAGAAAACTCAAAATTTATTACTCCTAAAACACAGGAGGAAATAAACGCTTCTCCCAGAGGAATCAAGAGATAAATCTTATCAAAAAACAAGGTGACCGAAAGGTCACCTTGTTTTTTATTCCATATTTAAATATTCATTATAAGTACATTGTCTGTCGATTACTTTATCTTTTCTTATATCTATAATTCTATCAGCAACTGTTTGAACTAACTGATGGTCATGTGATGTAAATAGCATATTTCCTTTAAATTTTTTCATACCTTCATTTAATGCTGTTATACTTTCCATATCTAAATGGTTTGTAGGCTCATCAAAAATTAAGAAATTAGCCCCTGATAACATTAGTTTAGAAAGAACACATCTAACTTTTTCTCCTCCTGATAATACTTTAGTTTTCTTTAATGCTTCATCTCCTGAAAATAACATTCTTCCTAAAAATCCTCTAACATATGTTTCATCTGGGTCTTTTGAATATTTTCTAAGCCAGTCAACAAGTATTTCTTCAGTTTCGAATAAATAATTATTATCTTTTGGGAAATAATCATTTGTTATAGTTTTTCCCCACAATACTTCTCCTTCATCTGGTTCCATTTCTCCAGAAATAATTTGGAATAATGTTGTTATTGCTAATTCGTTATCTGATATAACTGCAATTTTATTATCAGCTTTAAAACTGAAAGACACATTATTTAATACTTTTTCTCCATTTATTGTTTTTGAAAGATTATTTACTGTTAGTATTTCTTTTCCAGGTTCTCTATCTGGTTTAAAATCTATATATGGATATTTTCTGTTTGATGCTTTTATTTCTTCTAATTCAATTTTTTCCAAAGATTTTTTTCTTGATGTAGCTTGTTTAGATTTTGAAGCATTAGCACTAAATCTTGCAATAAATTCTTGTAATTCTTTAATTTTTTCTTCTTTCTTTTTATTAGCTTCTCTTGCTTGTTTTAATGCTAACTGACTTGATTCATACCAAAAATCATAATTTCCTGGATATATTTTTATTTTTCCAAAATCAACATCTGCAATATGAGTACAAACTTTATTAAGAAAATATCTATCATGTGATACTACAATAACTGTATTTTCAAAATCAATTAAAAAATCTTGTAGCCATTCAATACTTTTTATATCTAAATCGTTAGTAGGCTCATCAAGTAATAATACATCTGGATTTCCAAATAAACTTTGTGCAAGTAAAACCTTAACTTTTTCTTTTGCTTCTAATTCTTTCATTAATTTATAATGGTCAGCACCAGGAATTCCTAAATTATTCAAAAGAGTTGCAGCATCTGATTCAGCATTCCAACCATCTAATTCTGCAAATTCTTCTTCTAATTTTGCAGCTTTTAAACCATCTTCTTCTGAAAAATCTGGTTTTGCATAAATCTCTTCTTTTTCTTTCATTATTTTATACAAAACTTCATTTCCCATTATTACTGTGTCCATTACAGTATGCTCTTCATAAGCAAAGTGATTTTGTTTTAATGTTGATAATCTTTTGCCTTTCTCAATCGCTACTTCACCTTTACTTGGTTCTATTTCTCCAGATAAAACTTTTAAAAATGTAGATTTACCTGCACCATTTGCTCCTATTAATCCATAACAGTTACCTTTTGTAAATTTTATATTTACATCTTCAAATAAAGCTCTTTTCCCAAATCTAACTGTTACTCCTATTGCATTAATCATTTTTTCCTCCTATATCATATCTTTTTTTCTAAGTATAAAATATGCTATTAATGAAATACCTGTTGTAATTCCAACTAAAATTAAGAATCCATATGGATTATTTTGGAATGGAAGTTGAACATTCATTCCCCATATACTAGCTATTAATGTTGGTATTGATAAAACAATTGTTACTGATGTTAAAAATTTCATTACAACATTCAAGTTGTTAGAAATTATAGATGCATATGTATCCATTGTTCTACTCAAAATATCACTATAAGTTTTACTCATTTCTATAGCCTGTTTATTTTCAATAATAGCATCCTCTAGTATATCTTCGTCCTCTTCATATAATTTTATAATTTTTCCTCTTAAAGTTTTCTCCATGACAATTTCATTTGCTTTAAGTGATGTTGTAATATATACCAAACTGTTTTCTATACTAGATAAATTCATTAATTCTTTATTTCTCATTGTTTTTTGTAGACTAGCTACTGTATTTTCCGCTTCTTTATTGATTCTCTTTAAATCAGTTAAGAAATATGAAGCATTTAGGAATAGAACTTGTAAGATAAATCTCGTTTTCTTATATGTAAAAAATCCTTTTACTGCTTGCTTTTCAAAACTGTCAATAATTCTATTTTTCTTTAATGATACTGTAATAAAGTAATCATCTCTTACAGTAATCATACCCATAGGCATTGTTGTATATACTTTTTCATCTTTGCTTTTTTCTATAACAGGAACGTCTATAACGAATAGTGTCATGTCATCTTCTATATCAATTCTGGCTTGCTCTTCATAATCCAAAGGGTATCTAATAAAATCTTCTTCTATATTCAGGCTTGTACATACTTTTTTAATTTCTTCTTCCGACGGATTTACTAAATTAATCCATGCTCCTTTTTTGAATTCTTTAATTTCTTCAAATTTATTTGTTTCTAAATTTGTGTTATAAATACTTAGCACAAGCATCACCCCTTTTTTTCTTTTCAACCCTATTATTTTATTACAAAACTGCCTTGTTGTCAAATATTAAAAAGGTCTCCCACCTCACATAATAAATAAATTTTATATTATCTTGAAAAAATAAATTTTATATTATAAAATTTATCATATTATTTAGGAGGATATATATGAAACCTTATAACGAAGACTATTTAGATATTTTAGAAAAAATAAAACAGCAAAATTTCCAATTTGATATGGATGATTTTTTAGAATATGTTAAATTTAGTATTAATAGAATTTACAACAATATTTATCACAACAAAATTGAACCGTTATATGAAATATCTTCTAAACAATTTATTAGTACTATGTTATCAAATAAATCTACTTATAGAATTTCTAGAAATATAGATAACTTTCAAATACAATTTGCTAAAATACATGATTATATTGAAAAAGATAATGAAGAATTTATTAAAGTATATTTGTCTATTTTTTTCTATGATAAAATTATTAATAATTATGACTATAATGAAGATAATGGAGATTCTTTTTGGAATGATATTTGGATTGTTACATTAAAAAAAGAATTACCTAAAACTTCTTCAAATAATATATTTGTATGTGATAATTGTGGTGCAAATATGACATTAAATGATTTAATATTAACTTGTAATTATTGTAATAATAAAAAGATGTTTTCAAAATATAATGCCCAATGGAAAATTGTTGATATAGTCGTACAAAAATAAATTTATATAAAGGAGTTGTTCATATGTTAAATAATATAAAAATTAATTGTCATAGTTCAATAAAAATACAAAAAGAAAAAACTATTTATATTGACCCTTTTAGAATAAACGAAGTACCTCATGATGCTGATTTTATATTTATAACTCATTCTCATTATGACCATTTTAGTCCTAAAGATATTTTAAAAGTTGCAAAAATAGATACTATATTTATAACTGTTGCAGAAATAAAATCAAGTATTTTGGTAATGGGAGTTCCTGAAGAACAAATTATAATTGTAGAACCTTCAAATGAATATCAAATAGAAACTCTTAAATTTAATACTCTACCAGCTTATAATATAAATGAAAAGTTTCATCCTAAAGAAAATGGTTGGGTAGGCTATTTAATTGAACTTGATAATTTTAAATACTATATAGCAGGAGATACAGATAATGTTGAAGAGCTTCAAAGCTTAAATTGCGATGTGGCATTTTTACCTATAGGCGGTACATTCACAATGAATTATGAAGAAGCGGCTAAATTAGCAAATAAAATAAATGCAAAAGCAATTGTACCTACTCATTATGGAGAACTTGTTGGGACTAATGAAGATTTAGAAAATTTTATAGAATTAACAGAAAAAAATGTAAATGTTTTAATAAATAATTAATTATAAAGAAAGGTGAAAAATTTATGAATTTAATGATAATATTAATCATATTAGCTGCATTGCTTATAGGTTGTGTATGTCTAGCAGTTCCAGTTATAATTATTGCTTTGATAATCAAAAATAATAATAAAAAAAGTAATGCATCTGTGGAATCTAAAAAAGAAATAATAGAAGAAAAAGCAGAATAAAGTAAAAAATAAAATCCCCTTATGGGGATTTTTTAGTGAATAGTGAATAATGAAAAATTAATAGTGAATAGTACAAAAGTGCTCTTATCACTATTTTAATGTAACTATTCACTATTAACTATTCTCTATTAATTATTCACTGCGACGTCAGTCGCACTTTTGGTGGGCAATCGGGGGGTCGAACCCCGGACCTTCTGATTAAGAGTCAGCTGCTCTACCAACTGAGCTAATCACCCATTTATTCTTTAATTCCTTTGCTTTCAACGTTTTTTATTATAATACCAAAATTATTCTTTGTCAATATAAATAATTTTTAAATAAACTATAAAATTTTTAATAATATTTTTTCTATATGATATGATGTGGGAAGTGTGAAATGTGAAGTGAGAACTTAAAACAAATAATAAAATTCATCTCAAAAATCACATCTCACACATCCCACTTCTCACTTCCAATAAAAAAAACAAGAACTGCCTTAAAACAGTTCTTTATTTGTTATATTCCATTAATTACTGGATTTTCTTCTGTCCCTTCTTGTCCGTTCCCATTTCCTTCTTCATCATCATCTGGATTACTTGGTTCTACTGGTTGTATTGGTTCTTCTTGTTCTGGCTCTTTAGGTATTTCAGGCATCGGTGTTGCAGGAACTATAGGTTCACTTGGAGTTGGTTGTATTGGTGTTGGTTCCACTGGTGTTTCTTCTACTGGAGGAATCTCAACAGCAGGACCTCTACTTATTATTTTATTCATTGGCTTATATGTATCAGAAGACAAAACCTCTCTTGAAACTTCCACTCCATTTAATTTTTTTATTTTATATGTTATACTTTTACATCCATTCATTCCACTTTGCTTAACCTTTTCAGCCCCTGGTTCTAATGAAGGGTCATCTTTATATACTGTAGAATATGGGATGTAATTTAAAATTGTAGTATCAATTGCAATTTCGTATTCAACATCCTCTTTAATACCATAAATATCTGCTTTAGCAATTCCATTTTGAACACTCATTTTTATTAGAACCGGATTTTTTCTTGTATTTTTAAATTTGAAATCTATCGCTCCATAAACAACAGTCGCATCTTTACCTGCTGGTGTATATGATGTTAAAAACATATGATTACTTCTAGATACTATATCTAAATTAGCATAAACTACTGCATCATAAAGTGTTGAAGATATTTGGCAAATTCCTCCAGCTAACATATCAACAACTTCTCCTGCTTCGTATCCTGCTGCATTTTTATACCCTGCTGCAATAGTTCTTTCTCCAACAACCCTATTATATGAGAAGGTTTCACCAGGCGCAAGAACAGTTCCATTAACCTTATTTGCTGCTAATTTTAAGTTCGTAGTTCTATTTACATTACTTGCATCATATCTTGTAGAAAAAGTTCCTAATAAATCTGGAAAAGCTTCATCTCCAATATCTTTTGTTAAAACATTAGGGTGTGTTACTTTTAATGGTATTCTATATTCTGATTTTTCTTCTTTTAAAATTTCTTTTGCTTCTTCTATATCAAAATCAATTCCATCCACATGCGGAAATACTTCAAAAGGTTCTTTTGTATAATAAGCATCTTTTGGTTCACTATGAACTTCATTATAAATTTTTTCAATATCAATAGCTTGAGGTTTGCATTTTTTTACATCAAAAATTATATCTTCCCCATCATTGTTTCTTAATTTTTCGACAATTTTCTCTTTAATTAATTCTTTATCTATTGAATTTCCTTCTGTTCCACTTGTAATAATCAATGTTTCATTTTCTATATAATAATCACTTTCTATTACAGCATTTGGAATTTTTGTTGATATATCATTAATAATATTATCTAATAATTCCTGATTATATGTACTGTTTAATTCAAAGTTTTTTCCAAATAAATTTGCTAAAAATATTTCGTAATTATTTTTAAATATATTTCCAACTCTACCGTAATTATATGCATAATCAATAGTTTCTTCTATATTATATTGAAATTCTATTTGCTCTGCCTCAATATAATACTCAAAATCTGCAGTTTTTAAATGTACTTTCTTTTTATATTCGTTATTAAATTCTTCTTCTAATTTTTGAATTGCTTGTTCCTTATTTAATCCTTTTAAAGAGACCCCTTCAACTGTAACTCCAGATATAATATTAGTATTTTGCATATTTAAAATGGCAAAACCTGTAGTAGCAATTAGAGAAAATAAAATTAAAATTATAGCTATAATTATCCATTTTATAGTTTTACCACTTTTTACTTTTTTTTCTTTATTATCTACTTTATCTTTTTTCTCTACTAATGTTTCATCTTTTTCATCAGTACTTTCTTTTTGCACTTTTTCTTTTAAATCAGTTGTTTCTTCTTCATTTTTTTTAACTTCTTCTGTTTTTTCTTCAATTTTTCCTTTTTCTTCGTAATTTTCCATTTTTTACTCCTTTAATAAAAGTCGTTTACTGTTTTATCGTACCATAAAAAATTTCTTTTTACAATAAGTTTAAGAAGAATTATATATCATAAATAAACTGTAAAAGATAATATTTAAATTTTCATTACTATTTACATTCTACAATTAAAAAAATATTTCTGTTACTGATTTATTCAATGCTTCTGCTATTTTACTCATTACATCCATTGAAGGATTTGTTCTACTACCTTTTTCTAAATGGCATAAATAACCTGCTGAAATTCCTGTCAAATCAGCTAACTTAGAAAGAGTAATTCCTTTGTTTTTTCTAATTTCTTTAAGATGATTATATTTCATTTTATTCACCTCGTTTTGTCTTATTAACAATAATATTAACATGCTCTTTTTGACAAGTCAATATGTTTTTACAAATTTTGTAAATCTTTGTTTTTTATTATTTACTACTAGACAAATTATGTTTTATTATGTATAATTATGAAAAATTTTAATTACGAGGTGCAACTATGATTGGAGATATGATTGCTGAAATTAGAAAGCAAAAAGGAATGACTAAAACAGAATTAGCTAAATTAACAGATATAAACATTGGTCATTTAACACATATAGAAAAAGGAGAAAGAAACCCTAGTCATAAAGCCTTAAAAAATATTTGTAAGGCTTTAGGTGTTCCTTATCAACAATTAATGTATACTTATGATAAACAACTTAGCGAAGAACAAGAATCATATGGTTTCATAAAACATATTGCATATAATAAAGTTCTTGCTATTGATACTATTCATGGATTAATTGATTGTCCAGACAATATTTCAAGCGCTTCTCTTGCTATAAAAATTAGAGATACATCGATGGAGCCAAAAATTAAAGCAAATGAATATATTTTTATTGAATTTAATTCTCTATTAAATAATAAAGATATAGGTTTATTTAAGGTAAATAATAAAATTATGGTTAGAAGATTTTACAGTAAAAAAGGTCAAATCACTCTAAAGCCTGATAATAAAGAATTTGAAGAATTAAAAATCACAAATTCTGATAATTTTTATATCATTGGAAAAGTATTAGGAAAATAATTGTTGTTTTTTTAATATTTTTGTAAAAAATACTTGAATATTATTTTTTTTAATACTATAATATTTTTAGCAAAAGATAAAAAGGAAGAGGTATGTTTATGGAATTAACAAAAAATATATTTTTTAACACAGATAAACTTGTTCAAAATTCTACTGTTAAAATTTCATATACTGGTAAATTCTTTGAAGATAATTCTGAAGAAGTGTTTATTCATTATGGTTTTGGTGTAGCTTGGGACAATCTATCAGAAATAAAAATGGAAAAAACTGAGTTAGGTTTCCAAGCTGAAATAGATTTATTAGAAAGCGATACTTTTAATTTCTGTTTTAGAAATGGAAATAATGAATGGGATAATAACTACTGTCAAAATTATGTTTTCAATTTAGAAAAAACTTCTTCTGATTTAGTTGTTCAAGATATTAACTTATCCATAGATAGACCTAACAGATTAAGAAAATCTTATATTTGGAGTAAAAAAGTAAGAATTGCAGTTTATAAAATTATTACATACATTCCAAAAATAATTTCAGGAAATTATAAAAGAAAAATAACAAATGAATAATAAAAAAGTAGTTCTTATGAACTACTTTTTTTATACTAATATTATATATATTAATCATTTTAAATTTAAAATTCAAATCAGTAGCTCCACGTGTCGTTTTCACTTTTCTTTTCGTGCTTTAGCCTAAGAAAAGAAAACGTCCAACCGACAGCAAGATGGAGCGGATTGCAAATTTATCCTTCTAAATCACATATCCCCCATTTGGTGAAATAATTTGCCCTGTTGTAAACTCATCTTCAATTAACCATTTAACACATCTATAAATATCAATTGGTTTACCAATTTTATTTAAAGGTGTATCATTTTTTATTTCTTCTTTTATTACTTTATCCAAAGAATTATTCATCTGTGTATCGATTACACCTGGTGCAATAGCATTCACCCTTATATTTGACAATCCTAATTCTTTAGCTAGTGCTTTTGTCATTCCATTTATACCTGCTTTAGATACAGAATAAGCAACCTCACATGAAGCTCCTACCATTCCCCATATAGAAGAAATGTTTATAATACATCCATTTTTATTATGTATCATATTAGGTAATACCTCTTGTGTAGTATAAAAAACAGAATTTAAATTAGTATTTAGCATTTCTTGCCAATCCTCATCTGTAATATCATTAAACATTTGTAATTTAGCAATTCCTGCGTTATTTATTAAAACATCTATATTTTTAAATTTACTTAATGTAAATTCAACTAATTTTTTCACTTCATTTCTTTTTGATACATCAGCCTTGCATATTTCTATCGATATACCTTGTTCTTTTAATTCTTTTTTTATTTGTTTTGCTTCTTTTTCAGATTTATTATAATTAAGCACTACATTAAATCCTTCTTTAGCTAAATTTTGTGCAATACATTTCCCAATACCTCTTGAACCACCTGTAATCAAAACTGTTTTCATATTTTTCTCCTTTATTTAATATTTTCTCATTATTAAAATTAACATTTTACTAAATATTTGTCAAGAAAAGAATTAAAGTGCAACTTAATACATAGAGCAGCCGTGGGTGTCTACCCCTACACTTCAATTTATTAATAATACTTACTTCTCTTCTTTCTTCCTTTATTTAAATTAGCACCTTTATATGTACTTGTTAAACTATGACAATTTGGACACAGTAATATCAAATTATCTTCTCTATTATTTTCGTAATTTCCATCAATATGTTCTACTTCTAATGGAATATTTCCTGTATGTATGTTTGTTTCACCCCATCCACATTTTACACATTTATTATTATATTTATAAAATAGATATCTTTTTATATGCATTGAAATTTGATAATCCCCTCTTAAGCCACTCTCATTTCCTATTTTCCATTTTTCAATATAAACTTTATATTCATATTCTTTTTGACATTTTACACTACAATATTTGTTTCTATTATTTATTATTTCTTTACAATTCATACAATTATTCATAAATCTTCTCCTTTATTGTCTTTTTGTCAATATTGATTGTAAAAAATAAAGCAAGCCATTAAATTAACGTCTTGCTTTATTTTAAATTGGAGCCGCTAGTCAGACTTGAACTGACGACCTACTGATTCATACTACTACAATTTTCATTGCCACAAATGTGTTTGTAGTCTGGACTTTCTCTTTACCATAGCATTTAAGCCTTAGGCACACCGTATAAAGTCTCTACACTTAAAAATTTCTTTTCTAGCTCGGGATTGGCATATATTTCTACTTAGCTTTCCCCGAATTAGCGGTGTCCACTTTACATGTTTCCACATAAAGGTGCAAGATGATTCTGAATAAAATATTCATCCTACAAGTCAGTTGCTCTACCAACTGAGCTACAGCGGCATATCACTTTTGGTGACCCCTACGGGAATCGAACCCATGTCTCCGCCGTGAAAGGGCGATGTCTTAACCGCTTGACCAAGGGGCCTTGTAATAAATATTAGTACAAGACTAATATTTATTTGGTGAGCCATCCGCGACTCGAACGCGGGACAACTTGATTAAAAGTCAAGTGCTCTACCACCTGAGCTAATGGCCCATAATTCAAAAAGAATTATATAAGCAACCGCTTCGTTTTTGCAGTTGCTTATATATATTACAACATTTTTTACCTCATGTCAACTTTTTTTTGAAATTTTTTTATTTTTTTATGCATTTAATTTTTTAAGAAGTTCATCTACATCGATTCCATGTACTGCACAAGCTTCTTCTAATGTTTCTGCTTGTGATGCTGGACATCCTAAGCAGTGCATTCCAACTTCTAAAAGAATTTCAGCTTTTTCAGGTGCTATTTCTAATAATTCTCCTATTTTTGTTGTTTTTTCTATCATAATTTCTCCTCCTTTTTAATTGACGTTATTTAATTTTATTTAATAATGTTTCAAATTGCATTTATAAAATAAGAAGTGGGATGTGTGAGGTGTGAAATTTAATGATAGTAAAAAGCACACCTCTCACTTCACACTTCTCACCTCTAAAACAATTTACTTTTTAAACCTTTATAAATTTTATCACATTTTTCAAAAAAAGTATAGACAAACTTTTTTCCTTATAGTATTATTTTAACCATCAAGGGCTTTACTATTTGTGAAAGGCTGGTGATAAAATAAAAATTTTAACTCATATGTTTTTTATTTCTTTTATTATTAATATCTTTGTTGTTTTTTATACTATTTATTTATTTTTTGAAATGAAAGTTTTTCATCAAGAACAAGGTTCTAAATTATCCTTAAAACAATTATCAAATAAAATTGGAGGTGTATATAAAGATTAAATTATTATTATCAAAAAAAATGTTTTTTATATCAGCTTTTTTATTTCTATATACATTGTTTGTTTTTATATTATTTTTCCCAATATTTACGGCTAGAACTTTTATTTTTCCATATGCTTTAAAACCTTTTGATATATGCAAAACTCATTCTCAGCTGTGGTTTATTCTAAAATTTCTTTATATCTTTTTTCATATTATTTTTTCAATAATAATTTCAAATATATTATATAAATTTATAATTAAAAAAATAAAAAAATCTCACAAAATAGCCTCTTCCCCTATTGACGATTATATTGAAAATTTGTCATTGTTTATTGGTTTAGATGAACAAACAAATAAAAAAATTTATATTCCAGAAAAAGGCTTATATCAAAATATTTTAATTACCGGGACGATTGGTACTGGAAAAACAAGCTCAAGCATGTATCCTTTTGCAAAACAACTAATTGAATATAAATCATCTAGTTTTAACGATAAATTAGGAATATTAGTTCTAGATGTAAAAGGAAATTTCCATAAACAAATTTATGAATATGCTAAGAAAAGCAATAGAATTCAAGATTTAATAATTATAGATTTAAATGGTAAAATTAAATATAATCCTTTAGACAAACCTCATTTAAAACCTCATATTTTAGCTAACAGGTTAAAAACTATATTAACTTTGTTTTCTAACAACAATTCTGACTCCTACTGGTTAGACAAAGCTGAACAAGTTATTGGTGAATGTATTAAACTTTGTAGATTATACAATAACGAATATGTAACATTTATTGAACTTCATAATCTTATTAATACCCCTAATTATTTTTCTCAAAAATTATCTAGTCTTAGAAAATTGTTTCAATCTGGAAAATTATCCTCCAAACAAATTTATGATTTAAAATCCTCAATTGAATTTTTTGAAAATGAATTTGTAAAATTAGATTCTCGCGTTCTATCAATCTTAAAATCTGAAATAACTAGAATCACAAATACATTTATTTCTGATTACGATGTATTACATACCTTTTGTCCCAAAAAGGAAGAAATTAATTTTTTTGGTTTCGAAGCTCTAATAAAAAAAGGAAAAATTGTGGTTTTAAATATGAATATTTCTGAATACCTAAATCTTTCAAAAATTATCGCTGCATATTTAAAATTAGATTTTCAAGGAGAAGTATTAATGCAACTCTCTAATACTTCACCTACAAGACCTGTAGCTTTCATATGTGATGAATATCACGAATATGTAACTTCTACAGATGCAAATTTCTTTTCTCAAAGTAGAGAAGCTAAATGTATAAACATTGTTGCAACACAAAGCTATACTTCACTATTAAATACATTAAAAGACCAATCTTCTGTAAAAGTGATTACTCAAAGTTTAATAAATAAACTTTGGTTTCGTTCTGACGACACCTTTACTATTGAAGATGCTCAAAAACAAATTGGTAAAGAAGATAAAACTAAAGTTTCAAAAAGTATTTCAGAAAATGCTCAAGAAACTAATTTCAACTATTTTACTGGTAAGTTAAAATCTAAGAATTCTAGTGTTTCAGAAACTATTAGTTCGTATATTCATTCAGATTATATTTATGACACTAATTATTTCACACAAAATTTAGAAACTTTTTCTTGTTTAGGATTTATTTCTGATGGAAATATTATCCAACGCCCATGTAAAATAAAAATGATTCCATATTTTAAAGAAAGCCCTTGTACAAATGATTATACATATTCTAATGATAAAATTATTTAATGAAAGGAGTAGTATGAAAAAAAATTTATATATTTTTCTATTTTCTTTTATATTTTTTATTGTTTTACTTTTTATTTCTGTAGATAGTTATTCTGCATACCCAGCACTTGTTTCAACAATATTCGATGCTTTTGAAACAATTAAATCGTGGCTTTTAAAAATTGCGACTCCCGCAGCAGCTGTCGCTGTTGGAACAGGTATTTTTATGAAAAAATTCAGTTTTGGGGATGAAGAAAAAATCAGAACCGGAAAAAAAGTAATTCGTGGGAGTTTGTTTTCATATGCTTTTATCTTAGCAATTGATTTAATTCTATCTGCAATTGAACTTCTTGTATCATAAATAAACAAGAAAAGTGGCTTTGCCACACTTTTCTTCTCGCCGATTTGAGCTTCCGAATACAATGAGGAAGTCTAAAGCAGGCAATAGCGATTATAGCATTTTATGTACTAGGAAAGTTGAACTTTCCTAGTACATAAAAAAAGGTGGTGATTTTTTTGCAGACTGATTCTTCTCAAATAAATATAGTTTCTATAATTACACAAACTATAACAAATATTATTTCAAATATTTTTTCTTCTATTGATAATAATTTATATAATTTATTAGATGATTTAATTTTTATTAATAGTGATATTATTACTGATAGCTCTTTTATAAAAATTATTGGCAATAATTCCTCAGGAATAATATTAATTTGTAATGCAATATTATTTTCAATATGTTTATATTACTCTTTTTCTCTTCTTCTATCCTATCTTACCTATGCACAAGTTCAAAAACCTACTCAATTTATTTTTAGACTTTTACTTTGTACTATAGCTTTAAATTTTTCATTTTTTATTTGTGAAAAACTTATTTATCTTACATCTTGTGTTTCTTTAGCAATTAGAAATGTAGGTGAGCATGTTTTTGACACTGAAATATGTTTTTCAACATTAATACAAAATTTAAATTCATCTTTATATATAGAAGGAGCTTCTTTAAATTTATTTTCTTTTGATGGTTTAATAAAAACAATTATATCTGTTGGTTTAATAAGTTTAATTCTTTCTTATTCTTTAAGATACATTATGATTAAGGTTTTTGTATTAATTTCGCCATTTGCTTTTATTTCTTTAGTTGTAAAAAATTTTGCTTGGATTTTTAAATCGTGGCTCAAAATTTTTTTATCTTTATTATTTTTACAAATATTAGTACCTTTAATTTTATTAGTTGGTTTTTCGTTAAATATTTCTGATAATACTACTTTTTCAAGATTAACAATTATAGGTGTAATATATGCATTAATTAAAGCAAATTCTTATATGAAAGAATTTATGGGAGGAATATCAACAGATATAAGTTTTAGTCTTTCTAATATGAAAAATCTATTTAAAACAGGAGGTTAGAAAATGAAATTTATTTTTCCTCAAAATTATAATTTTAAAAATAAAATTTTAGGTTTTATTGATTATTCTACTGCTTTAATAAATATTATTTGGTATTTAATTATTTTTTTATTATTAAATTTTTTCTCTTTCAATTTAACTTTAAAAATATCTCTATTTATCATTTTTTGTTTACCTTTATTTCTTATTAGCCTAATAGGTTTTAATAATGAAAATATTTTATATGTTTTTATTTATATGTTTAAATTCTTCAAAAATCGAAAAATTTATTTTTATTCTAAATGATTGTAAAAACTGCTTTTAGGTGATATAATTCTTCATACAAAAATAAATACTTAGGCAGCCGTAGGTGTCTTCCCCTACAAATAAATTCAAATTTATACGTAGGGGTCGTCGCCCACGGCGACCCTCAAAAAGGAGTTTAGTATGAAGTTAGAACAAAAAGATAAATCAATGTTATTTTCAAAAACAGAAATACCTGATATATTTTTCACTGAATATTTAACATGTGCAAATAGTGATAGTATAAAAGTTTATTTATGTTTAATTTTTCTTTCTAAATATGGTAGAGAAATAAAGTTAAATGATTTATCAAAAAAATTAAATTTACCTATAAATGTTATTCAGTCATCTCTAACTTTTTGGGAAGAACAAGGTGTTTTAACAAAAAAAATAAATGGGTATATTTTAAATGATTTACAAGAAATTGAATTACATAAATCTTATTCACCTAATTTAACATTAACTCCTGAAGCTATAGAGAAAAATGAAAAAAATCAGTATCGTGCAAAAGCTATAGAAAGTATTAATACTAGATGTTTCCAAGGTGTTATGTCTCCATCTTGGTACAGTGATATTGATTTATGGTTTAAAAAATATGAATTTGATGAACAAGTAATGATTGCTCTATTTGATTACTGTAATAATAAATCTGCATTACATAAAAATTATGTACAAACAGTTGCAGATGCATGGAATAAAAGTAAAATTAAAACTTATGACGATTTAGAAAGTTATTATGAACGATACGAAAAAATGAAAAAAATTAAAACTTCTGTTGCAAAAAAATTAAGACGATATACACCTTTAACACAATTTGAAGAAGCATATATTGAAAAATGGGTTTTAGATTATAATTACAATTTAGATATAATAAATATTGCTTTAAAAAAGACTACTTCAAAAGCTAACCCAAGTTTTGATTATTTAGATAAATTACTATCAGATTGGCATGATAGAAATTTAGTAACATATGATGAAATAGAAAAATTCTTAAGTGAATTTAAACAAAAAAACAAAAATGCTCAAGAGTTAGCAAAAAAAACAAATTATAATAATTATGAACAACGTTCATATGATAATTTAGATAATTTCTATGCTAACAAAAAAGTTAATTAAGGAGATTCTATGAATAAATCTTTATTAAATGATTTGTTAAAAAATTATGAACAAATGCGAATTGATAATTCTAAGAAATTAGAAAATAGAAAAATAGATTTATATAAAAAAGAGCCTAGGCTTCAAGAAATTGCTAATGAGATAAACAGCTCTTCTATTTCTATTGCAAAAAACATTTTAAAATCTAATAATTCTAATGAAATAGAAAAATTACAAAATAATATAAAAAAATTAAATGAAGAAAAACTGGTTATTTTAAAAAAATTAGGAAAAGCCCCTGATTACTTATCTAATATTTACACATGTGAAAATTGTAAAGATACCGGATATATATTAGATAAAGATTTTAAAACTAACATGTGTAATTGTTTAAAACAAAAATTATTCAATATTGAATATAACAAAAGTTCTTTGTCAAATATAGAAAAACAAAACTTTAATTATTTTAATGAAAATTTATATTCTGATATAGTAGATGAAAAAAAATATTTTTCTTCGATTTCACCTCGAGAAAACATATTAGATATAAAAACAGCTGCTGAACAATTTATTAATAATTTTGATAATCCTGAAGAAAAAAACTTAATTTTTTCTGGTGGTACAGGTCTAGGAAAAACCTTTTTATCTAACTGTATAGTTAATGAACTTTTAAAAAAAGGAAAGACTGTTATGTATCAAACAGCACCTGTAATGCTAGATTCATTAATTTCTGATTTGTTTGCAAAACCTGGTGAACAAAAAAATCTTTCAGAAAATTTACTTTCTGTTGATTTATTAGTTATTGATGACTTAGGAACAGAAACTATTAACAGTATGAAATTCACTGAACTGTATAAAATAATTAATACACGTTTATTATCTCAAAATGGAAAAATCACTAAAACTATAATATCTACAAATTTAAATCTGAAAAGTTTGTTAAAAACATATGATGAAAGATTAATTTCTCGTTTTGTTGGTTATTATAACGTTTACCGTTTTTATGGTGATGATATAAGATTTAAAATTAAATAAACATAAAAAATACCACATTATGTGGTATTTTTTTAATATTGTTTATATACAAAACTTGTTAATCCTTTTGTAATATCATCATATATTGTTAATCTTAATTCAAGATTTGACTCTGTTTCATAAGTATATTCCCAATAATTTAAAGAGTCTGCATAATATGTATCACTTGGTTCACCATATGCTGCCTTAACTTCTGCTAATGTACTTCCATTTTTTATTCCATTTGCTAAAGTAAATGATACTGGTTTATCGGCAAAAGCATTATCAACGTCAAAACTCCATATTGCACATTGTTTTATTGTTGATACTGTACTCTCATTATTTATTAATCCAATCCATATATCAGCATCATAATTTGAATTCTCTAAATCTATTGTTCCATATGTTTTTTGTTTTGAATTTAATACATAACTATCATCATAACCGTATTTAGCCATATCGAAAGACCAACCAGCTAATTCAAAATTAGAATATTTATCAAATAATTTGTATTTTTTTCCATCAAATATAAATTCTCCACTTTTCCAATCGCTAGGAACTTCCTGGTTCACAGAACTTGTCGTATTATCTATTGAAGTGTTTTCTATTACATTTTCTTCAATTTTTGATACTGAATTTTTACTTTCTAAATCATTAAAAATATCTTCCTCTTCTTGTAATGTTGATAAAGTTTTTTCACTAGCTTCTTTAGCTGATTCAATTATACCATTTGAACTTAATGCTGTGCTTATTGTTGTACCAACTAATGCTATTACTATTACTGCAATAATACTTCCAAAAGAACAAAATAGCCCTATAATAGGCATTGGTACAGGTTTCTTTTTAACAAATGAAATTATAGCTAATACGATTGATGCAACAGCTGATGGTAAACTAACAAATATTATACAACTAGTAAGAAGAGAAGCTATACCAAAAATCAAAGATAACAAAGGTAATACTTTAGATTCTTTCTTTTCCATTCTTTCACCTCCTTTATCTTTAGTATAAAAATATAATATATTATAATAACATTTTTTTCAACATTTTTTTATATATAAATTATAACAAAGACATTTCACTAAATCAGTCTTTGAAGAATACGCGAAATACTTGTACACGATGCTTCGCATCGGCATATACTAAGGTATCCTAACCTTGTTGCATACGGAAAAATCTTAAATAAATTCAAGATAAAAATTGATTTTTCCTTTATAATAAAAGAGTGGGCGGACTAAAATCGCCCGCCCACTACATTTTTCTCTATAAAGTTTATTTATATTAATATTTTTTATTTTAATGCTTCACTACATTTATGGCAAATTGTAGGATTTTCTTTATCTTCTCCAACTGTTTTTGAATACATCCAACATCTTTCACATTTTTCGCCTTCAGCTTGTTCAATTTTTACTCCCAATTTACTTTCATCAGTTCTTTGATTTTCTTCAACTTCTAACCCTGAAACAATAAATACAGTTTGTAGTAATTCTAAATTTTCTTTAATGAAGCTATATAAATCTCCTTCTGCATAAAGTATAACCTTTGCATTTAATGAATGTCCTATTATTTTTTCAGCTCTTGATTCTTCTAATTTTTTAGAAGCAATTTCTTTGATTTCAACAATTTTCTCCCATTTTTCTCTTAAAACGCTATCTTCATATTGTTCATTAATAGTTGGATAATCTGTAAGCATAACACTTTCTACTTTTTCATTTTCTCCTTTTGGCATATACTTCCATATTTCTTCTGCTGTAAAGCATGTAAGAGGTGCAAGCATTTTTACTAAAGAATCTAAAATTATATACATTGTAGTTTGTGCAGCTTTTCTTTCCTTTGAATCTACTTTTGATGTATAAAGTCTATCTTTTATAATATCTAAATAAAAACTACTCATATCTGTTACACAAAATACATTTATTGCCTGATATGCTTCATGGAAATCATATCTATCATAACTTTCTGTGCACTTTTTAACTAAATCATTTAATTTTAATAATGCATATTTATCAATTTCTTCTAAATCTTTATATTCTACTATATCAGTATCCGGATTAAAGTCTGATGTATTACCTAAAATATATCTTGCTGTATTTCTTATTTTTCTATATACTTCTGTTATTTGTTTTAATATATCTTTTGATAAACTTACATCTGATTGATAATCTGAAGATAATACCCACAATCTTAATATATCTGCTCCATATTCCTTTATAACTTCTTGTGGACTTATTCCATTTCCTAAACTTTTTGACATTTTTTTACCTTGACCATCAACTGTCCAACCATGTGTTAAAACTTGTTTATATGGTGCAATTCCATTTGTTGCAACAGATGTTAAAAGTGAAGATTGGAACCAACCTCTATATTGGTCTGCACCTTCTAAATATAAATCTGCTGGATATGGAAGTCCTCTATCTACTAATACACTTTGATGTGTAGAACCAGAATCAAACCAAACATCCATTATATCCTTTTCTTTTACAAATTCAGTAGAACCACATTCTTTACATTTTGAATCTTCTGGCATTAATTCTTTTGCTTCTAAATCCCACCAAGCATTTGAGCCTTTTTCTTTAAAAATATTTTTCAATTTTTCTATTGATTGTTCAGTTATATATTCTTTTCCACAATCTTTACAATAGTAAATCGGAAGTGGTACTCCCCATGTACGTTGTCTTGATATACACCAATCTGCTCTTTCTTTTATCATATTAGAAATTCTATCTGCACCCCATGAAGGAATCCATTTTACACCTTCTGCTGCTTTAACTGCTTCGTTTTTAAATTTATCTACTGAACAGAACCATTGCTCAGTTGCTCTGAATATAATAGGATTTTTACATCTCCAACAATGAGGATATGAGTGATTTAATTTTTGTTTATGTAATAAAAACTTATTTTCTTCTAACCATTCAATTATTTTATCATTTGACTCATCATATTTAAGTCCTGAAAAAACTCCTGCACCTTCTGTTTGATAACCTTTTCCATTAACTGTAACAACCACTTCTAATCCATTTTTCAAACCACATAAATAGTCTTCTTTACCATAACCTGGTGCTGTATGAACAGCTCCTGTACCTGTTCCAAGTTCTACTGCTATAGTATCATCACTTCCTAGAACTACTCTTGATTCTCTATCTAAAAATGGATGCTTACATAGAACTCCTTCTAAATCAGTTCCCATTAATTTTTTTATTGTTTCATAATTTTCTATTCCTGCTTTACTCATTACATTATCAACTAACTCTGTAGCAATTATTAAATTTTCATTTTCTGTTTTTACTATTGAATATTCAAATTCTCCACCAATTGTTATTCCAACATTACCTGGTAAAGTCCAAGGTGTTGTTGTCCAAATTACAAAATAAGTATTTTCTTTATCAAACTTATTTTTACTTTCAGTTACTGGAAATTTAACAAATATTGACATTGTATCAACATCTTGATATTCAATTTCTGCTTCTGCTAATGCTGTTTCACAATCTGTACACCAATACACAGGTTTTAAACCTTTATATAGATATCCATTTTTATACATGTCATAAAAAACTCCAAGTTGTCTTGCTTCTGAACGAGGTTCATATGTTATATATGGGTCTTTCCAATCTCCTATAGCACCAATTCTTTTAAATCCCTCTATTTGTTTATCTTTATAATTTCTTGTAAATTCTAAACATGTGTCTCTAAATTTTGATACTGGTATTTTATCTCTATCTAATCCTAATTTTTCAATGGCCTTCTTTTCTGTAGGCATACCATGTGTATCAAATCCTGGTACATATGGAGTATAAAATCCTTTTAAAGCTTTATATCTTACAATAGTATCTTTCAATATTTTATTTAATGCATGACCTATATGAATTTCTCCATTTGCATATGGAGGTCCATCATGTAGTACAAAACTTTCATGACCCTCATTTTTCTTTAATATTTTTTCGTACAAATCATTATTGAAAATTTCTTTTTCAATTTCTGGTTCTCTTTCTGGCAAACTTGCTCTCATTGGAAAATCTGTTTTTGGTAAATTTAAAGTTTTTCCATAATCTTTCTTTTCTTCACACATATTAATCCCCTTTCCTTTATATGTGGTAATTCCTTCGAAGAACGGACGACCAATGGTCGCCCCTACAGCTTTAATTAATAATGAATATTTAATAATTAATAATTTTAGTTAGAATTTGCTGCTTTACAGCAAATTCTTTCATTTATTCTTCACTATTCACTATTAATTATTCACTAAAAAAGCTTGCCCTATATAATAGGGCAAGCTTTTACTCGCGGTACCACCTAAATTTATATAAATTTTAAATTTATACATCTTATTTATCTTTAACGCAGATTTACGACTTAAACTATTATCACGGACGGACACAGAACCCGCCCTTACAAATTTCATTTAAGCAACTCCAAGGTGATAACAAACAAATTATTTTCTTACTAGAATTTCAGCATACATCTAGCTCTCTGTTAGTTTTAGTTTATTTGTGTTGTCCTCTTCTTTGTATTTAATTTATATAAAATATTATCATACTTTTTTTTGCAAATCAAGTATTTCCGTAAGAATTTAAGAATTAATTTTAAAAAATTAATTTTAGGATTAAAATAAAAAAATGTAGAGTATATATAAGGGCGACCATTGATTATTTGTGGTAAAAGAAATGAGCTACAGATGCTACATGCCCTTAGGGCATTATTTCTCCTTTCATTGACTTTACTTATGAAATATATATAATAATAAATAAAAAAATTTAAGCCATATAATATTTAATATATATTGAAATTAAAATGTTTAAGTTTAAATACAACTAATTAAAATTATCAAAATAATACCTTTGAAGATTGTGCATTCAAAAATTACGCATATATTTTTTTATCATTTATTTATATTATTTATTTAAAATTTTAAATTTTAAATTTATTATCTAATATATTATTCAATTAATATAGCCATACTAGTATTATAAAAATAAATTTATTTTCTTATTTTATTTTTTAATTAATTATTTATTCTTCATTCAATTTAATTGTTTCTTAATTTATTTAATAAATAATTTAATTTATTTTTTTCTAAATAAATTATTTACTATTTATTTTTCTAATTATTTTTTATTAATTATTTATTTTTATTAATTTTATTTATTTTTTTATTTAAATTAATTTATTATTTTTATATTTAATTATTTTATTTTTTTAATATTTTTTTATAATAAAAATTTTTATTTCTAAATTTTTACTGTGCAAAAAAATGTTTTACAAATTTATGTTTGTACAAAATTTTGTTTTTCGAATTTTTGTTTTAGTATTTTATGTATATTTCTATAAATTTTTTTATTACAATTATATTTCATCACTCTTAAATAAGTTTACTTTTTATAACTACATAATATTTTTGTTTTATTTTTTTCAAAATTCAAATTGTTGACATAATTTTATTTTTGTATTTTTTAACATAATAAAATTTATGTTTAGTTTTCATAATAAGTTTTTTTATTTTTTAAATGGTTTTGTACTTTGTCTTTTTCGCAATTTTTACATCTACATAATTATACTTATGTAGATGTAAAAATTTTCCTGTGTTTTTTTACTTTTAATTTTTTTAATATATCCTAATCAAATTTTTCTTTTTTTATTTTTCATTGATTTTTAAGCATTTTTGCCATCCCCCCTTTATTTTATTGTTTTACTTTTCTTTAGAGTATCTTGCTGTTCCTCTGTTTTAAGCTTGTCCCTAGATATTATATAAATTCAAACAATATATATCTTTTATTTTTTCAATATTTATACTTTGTTTTTTTATTTATTTTTCAATGTTTTTTAACTTTTTTTGTTCTTTTAGCAACATTGTCTTTTTGTTTGCTATATATTTATGTATTTTTTTATTATATTTTTTCTATATTCTGCCTATTTATACTCTTGTTTTTTTCAAATTCTTCTTTTCTCATTTTATCTATACATTTTTCTACACTTTTCAATCATCTTAAAAAAATTCTTTTTATGCCTTTATTTACAAGAGCTTTCGAGCTTTCCCTCTTACCCCTTGACTTTCAAATTTTTTTCATTTTTTTCTTTTTTTTTATTTTTCTTTTATCTTTACAGTTTCAGTCGTTTCAAAGATTTTATTCTCTTTTTATTTATTTTAATCACATCATTATTTTTTTACTTTACAAATAAAATTTTTATAAAAAAACAAAAAAAGCATTGAAGATAGTTTAAATTTTTCAATGCCTTTTATTTTTTAATTCATGCTTATCAAAAAAAATTTTTTATTGTTAACTTTTTTTCAAAAAAAATATGTAATAGAATATTTTTTTTAATTTTTTTACTATAGAAATTTTATACTTTTAATTATTACTTTTTTAAGTTACCATAATTTTCTTTTTCTTTTAGATCTCATATTATGATTTTTTATGATTTAGTCTTTGAAATTTTTCTTGTTATAAATTTTTTATGCTTACAATTTAATGTTCATTTTTTTATACATCTTTTACATTTTTTACAAATTTCCTTAAAACACTGTTATCCCTTGCTTTTTAGCATATATTAAAACCATTTTTATATATAATTTTATGTCACCTTCCTTTGTTGCAACTTCTAAAACTCGCTATTTATCTGCATTTTAGAGTTTTTTATGTTTTATAATTTCTTATTTTATACATACATTATTCATGTATCCTTTTTATTCCATTATATATATCTATATACATCCTCTTTTTTATGTAAATTTATTTTTAAAAAATTTTTATTTACACTTTCACTCTTTTCATAATAAAATTTTTCATCTCATTTATTCTTCAGCTAATATTCATTTATTTTTTTAATTTGTTTTATTTATTTATTTTATTTTAATTTATTTATTTAACTTATTTTATTTATTTTTATTTATTTTAATTTATTTAATTTTTTTAATATATTTAATTTATTTAATTTAAATTATTTAATTAATTTATTGAATTATTTAATTAATTTAATTTAATTTAATTTAATTTAATTTTATTTTATTTTATTTAATTTATTTATTAATTTATTAATTTATTAATTTATTAATTTATTTAATTATTTAATTGATTTAATTTTATTTAATTTATTTATCTTATTTAATTTTTCATAAAAAAATTTGTGTAATGGAATTTTTTATTCTCCATTACACAAATTTAAAAATAATTTATCAATTTTAATTTACTTTATTATTCATCTTCTTCTTTGTCAGAAATTTTTTCTATACTTACAACTTTCCCCTCATTAGTTCTCATTAAAGTAACTCCTTGAGTAGATCTTCCTAAAACACTTATACCACTAACATTTAGTCTAATAATTGTCCCTGTATCAGTTATTAACATTATGTCGTCTTCTTCTTTTACTATTCTAATTCCTACTATTTCTCCGGTTTTTTGTGTTATTTTATATGTTATTACCCCTTTACCTCCTCTTGTTTGAACTCTATACTCATCTAAGTCAGTTCTCTTTCCAAAACCATTTTCAGTTATTGCAAGAAGAGTTTCTTTACTTCCTCTAATTATTGATTCCATTCCAACAACATAATCATCTTTATTTAATCTTATTCCAATTACACCTTGTGATGTTCTTCCCATTGGTCTTACATCTTTTTCATCAAAAGTAATTGCTAAACCTTGTCTTGTAACTAAAACTATATTGTCTTCTCCATCAGTTAATCTTACATCAATTACTTCATCATCTTCTTTTAAATTTATTGCAAGTAATCCCGTTTTTCTAGCTGAATTATATTCTGTTAAACTTGTTTTCTTAATATTTCCATTTCTTGTTGCAAATAATAGATATTTTCCTTCTGCAAAATTTTGAATAGGAATTATTGTAGAAATTTTTTCACCACTATCTAAGCTTAATAAATTTACAATAGCAGTTCCTTTTGCTGTTCTACCTGCTTCTGGAATTTCAAATCCTCTTAATCTGTATAATTTACCTTTATTACTAAAGAATAAAATAGTATCATGTGTAGATGCTGTAAATATTTCTTTAACAAAATCATCTTCTTTTGTTGAAATTCCTGTAATTCCTTTTCCTCCTCTTTTTTGGCTCTTATATGTATCAATTGGCATTCTTTTTATATATCCAAAATGAGTTAGAGCAATTACAGATTGTTCTTCTTTAATTAAATCTTCTTCATCTATTTCACCTTCAGCTGCAATAATTTTAGTTTTTCTTTCATCTCCGAATTTTTCTTTTATTTCTAATAATTCTTCTTTTATAATATTATAAACTAATGTTTCACTACTTAATACTTCTTTTAAATAAGCAATCAATTTCATTAATTCATTATATTCTTCTTCGATTTTCTCTCTTTGTAATCCTGATAAAGTTTTTAATCTCATATCTAGAATTGCTTGTGCCTGTATTTCAGAGAGACCAAATCTTTTCATTAATCTTTCTTTTGCATCATCATAAGATTCTCTAATTATTTTTATTACTTCATCAATATTATCTAAAGCAATTTTTAATCCTTCTAATATATGTGCTCTTGCTTCAGCTTTATCTAGTTCAAATTGTGTTCTTCTTAAAACTACAACTTTTCTATGTTCTATATAATGTTCTAAACATTCTCTTAATGTTAAGATTCTAGGTTCTCCATCTACTAATGCAAGCATAATTATTCCAAAAGTATCTTGTAATTGAGTATTTTTGTATAATTGATTTAATATAATTTTAGCATTTACATCTCTCTTTAATTCAATAACAATTCTAACACTTGCCTCTCTATCTGATTCATCTCGAATTGCTGAAATACCTTCTAATCTTTTTTCCTTAACTAAATTTGCTATATGTTCTATTAATCTTGCTTTATTTACTTGGTAAGGTAAAGAATGTACTAGAATTCTTTGTTTTCCACCTGACATTTCTTCAATTTCAGCTTCAGCTCTTAAGGTAATTTTCCCTCTTCCTGTAGTATATGCTTGTTTAATTCCTTCTCTACCTAAAATTGTTGCGCCTGTTGGGAAATCAGGGCCTTTAATTATTTTCATTAAATCTTCATCGCTTATATTATCTTCCTCAATTATTTTTATAATTCCATCTATCAATTCTGTTAAATTATGTGGTGGTATATTTGTTGCCATACCAACAGCAATACCAGATGAACCATTTGCTAATAATGCTGGTATTCTTGAAGGTAATACAACTGGTTCTTGTAATCTATCATCAAAGTTAGGCATAAAATCTACTGTATTTTTTTCAATATCAGAAAGCATTTGAACTGCAACTTTAGACATTCTAGCCTCTGTATAACGATAAGCTGCTGGTGGGTCACCATCTATAGAACCAAAATTACCATGTCCATCAACTAACATATATCTTAAAGAGAAATTTTGTGCCATTCTAACTAAAGCATCATAAACTGAAGCATCACCATGTGGATGATATCTTCCTAAAACATCTCCTACTGTGGTAGCACATTTTCTAAATGGCTTGTCTGGTGTAAATCCATCTTCATGCATTGTATATAAAATTCTTCTATGAACTGGCTTTAATCCATCTCTAACATCTGGTAATGCACGTGCAACAATAACACTCATAGCATAATCTATATATGCAGTTTGCATTTCTTTTTCAATATCTCTTTGAATTATATTTTCTTCTGCCTTATCCATATTTTTACCTCTTTTCTTTGTACTTCTTATCTTTTCATATTATATATTAACAAGATTTAATATGCAAGTAAAAAAGTCAAAAAATAATACGGAAATAAGCTTTTCCGTATTATTTTACTTCTATTCCATTATTCCAAATTTCTTCGTTATATTAGTTTATTCGCAAGTTCTAATTCTTCTTCGGATAAATTAAAGTTTTTTCCATTATTTTTGATTAAATTATGAATATTTTCAAGCTGTCTAGCTTTTATAACAATCTCTTCTAACGGTAAAACATCTTCCAAATTTTCCATTATTTTTTCATATTGATATTCCATATTATTAAAATCTTGTTTTTCATAATACTTTTGCCATCTTTCAATATACTTATCTAATTTTTCTACAGTTTCTATTTGAGTATCAAAATTATTATCAATATTATTTTCAATAGTATTTAATAAAGTATCTTTACCTGTTTTTATTATTGTAGAAATCCCTTTACTTATAATTCCGTGTTTTTCCCCTTGATTTAATGCTGTATCAATTAAATCAGATACACCATCAATCAATCCTCCTTCTTTTATTATTTCTTCTGCTTGCGAAATATTTTCAATATTACCAGTAATTAATCCAACTACATTTTTTCCTAAATTAATTACTTTATCAACAGTAGTATTTAATGCCTCTGAAAAACCTTCATCAAATAAATCATCTTTTATTTCAATAACATCGTCTTCTATAAAGTCTGGTAATAAAGCTTTAATTCCTATTTCTAATCCTGTATTTATTACTTTGCCTAAATTTGTTTGTAAAAAATTATTCTGTTCCTCTTCTAAATTCAAACTATTTTTTGTATTTAATTCTAATTCTTGTTCTAAATCTAATGTACTCATAAAATTCTCCCTTCTATATTTTATTAATTATTTTTTTATATTCTTTTTTTATTATATTTGGAATTATTTTTAATTCACTATTTATTATTAAATTATATGTTTTTCTATATTTTATTTTTCCTAATATTTTAAAATCATAAAATAAATTATTTAATAAATAATCATCTATTGAATAATTATTTATTTTATTAAAAATAATATATATTTTTTCTTTTTTTATTTTCCATATATTTATATAATTATTTAATAAAATTCTTGTTTTTTTTAATTCTAAAAAATTAGGTTCAATTATTAATAAATTAATATCACTTATATTAATTATACTTTTTATATGTTCTGAAAAATCACTACTTAAAGTATCAATAAATATATATTTATATTTTTTTATATTATTATTTAAAATTTCTTTTATCTTATTTTCATTTAAATCATTTTTTTTATAATAAATAAAATCAATATTTTTATTTACTTTTATTTTTTTATTATATTTTTTATATTTATATTTTTTTAAAAAATATATATTTTTTAAATCATTATTTTTATAATTAAAATCAATTAATAATATTTTTTTATTTTTTAATATTAATGAGAAAATAATTAATATAATAGTCTTACCTACTTTTTCATTTCCTAAAAAAGTTATTATTTTATTTTTTGCTATCTTTTTATTATTTATTTTTATATTTAGGATTTTTAATATTTTTATTTTAATTCTTAAAATTTTTTTTAATATTTTATTTATTATTATTTTCGTACCATATTTTTTTTTATTATTTATATTTTTATTATTTATTATTTTTAATAAATTACTAATTAAAAACTTATTATTATAAAAAATATTATTTATACCTTTTGAATATAAAAATTCCTCTTTTTTTATATTCTTTTTTTGTAATATAATTATATATTTTTTTGCACACTTTTTTTCTATTAATAAATTAATAAAATCCTCAAAATTCATTTTTCCTGACAATTTTTCATTTAAAATAATCAAATTCACTCTACCAATATTTTCCACCACTTCAAAAATACCTTCTTGATATTGTATATCTGGATTTACAATATTGTTTTCTATTTCATTTTTTAATTGTATATATATTTTTTGATTATTTATAGCTGTAATTATTTTCATTAAATTATAATATTCCTTTCAAATTCTGCTGATTCTATTTTAGTTAAAATATGATTATCTCCTGCAAAAATTAAACATTCTCCTCTTTTTAGAGATTTGATTTCAATTTTTTCTTTTTCAGTTAAATTTGTATATTTATTTAAAATTAATATATTTTCTTCTTCTAAAGAAAAAAATGCTTTATTATTGGAATTATTTAAAATACTTTTTCCATATACGCCATCCTCTAAACTAAATAAATCTGAAATATCTTGTGTTATTGCAACACTACTTCCTCCATATTTTCTTATTGTTTTAAATATTTTGTAAATAAAACTTGCAACTTCCTTATTAGATGTAATACCTATTAATCTCCATACTTCATCTAGATAAATCGCTTTTTTTATATCTCTATTTTTCTTTATTTTATCCCAGAAAAAATCAGTAAATAAATACATACCATATTTTAAATTTTCTTCTCCTAAATCGTATATATCGGCAATTATTAATTTATTATTTAATTCCGTATTTGTATAATTATTAAAAAAATTTAATGACCCCTTCACAAAAGGAATTAATTTTATTTGAAATTTTTTTGTATTTTTATACTTACCTAAAACATTATAAAAATCCTCCATTTTAGGCATATCTAAATTTTCTTTAAATATTTTATTATTATTTTTTTTATATAATGATTCATCATTAAAGTTAATTTCTTTTTCTCCATAACACTCAATTAATTTTTCTTCTAAAATTCCTTTTTCTTCTTCATTTAATTCTCCAAAAATTAAATGAAAAAATCCTATTAATTTACTTATTTTTGTTGCTAAATATCCCTTTTCATCTTCTATACTTTCTTTTCTTATATCAAAAATATTTATATAAGTTTTTGAATTAGGTCCTATTTTTATAATAGTTCCATTTATATTTTCTGCTAATTTTGTATATTCTCTTTCTGGGTCTATAACATATTGTTCTATATCTAATAAACTATATCTTAAAATTAATAATTTAGTAAAAAAAGATTTACCGAGAACCACTCGTTCCAAAAATACACATATTAGCATTTTTATATTTTTCTGAATTATATCTATCAATAAAAATTAATGAATTATTATATATATTTGTACCTATAAAAATTCCTGTTTCATCAAATATTGAAGATGAAATAAATGGATATGTTGCTAAAATTCCTGAAGTTAAAACATTTCTTTTTGCTGCATTTTTTATATCTTGATTATTCATCATTAATGGAATACAAGATAAAAATACTTGTTCTTGTCTGAAATTAGCTCTTCTTGTTTGCATTCCAGCTCCATTTAAAATTCCTTCTATTTTATTTAATAAATACTCTATTTCTTTTTGATTTTTTGAAAAAACATCAATATAAATATATAAAAAATATAAATCTTCATTATTTACCTGAATTTCTTTTCTTATATATTTAGCATCATTATATGTAAAAGCAGCTATATCTATATCTTGTCTATTTTGATTTCCATCTTTTAATTCTACACCTACATTTGCTATATGATATGTTAAATCTCTTATAGTTTTATATGCATTTTGTTTTTCATAAAAAATAGAAATATTCATATTTAAATTATTTTCTAATATTTTTTTTAATATTAAATTATTATATTCTCTATAATAATTTACAATAATTATACCTGAATAAAATATATTATCTATTTCTATATTTTTTGGATTATTATTATTAATATATGATGGTGCCATTTCATCTTTTTTAGAATATATCCCTTTAATAAAATTTAATTTATTATTATTTATTATTTTCATATATTTCTCCTATTAATTAAAAATTATTTTTGTATTAAAAAACGAATTTAATATTTTTTTCACTTCATCAAAATTTTCTGTTTCATTTACAATATTTCCACATCTATATAAACATTCTTTAACTTTAAAATAATTATCTTTTAATTTTTCACATAATAATGTTTCATTATTTTCATTAATATTTTTTTTATTTTCCGGGAATTCTCTTAAGATTAAAAAAAATTTTTTTGAAGAAGATTTTTTTTCTTTATTTAAATTTTGAATATAATTAATATAATTTTTAGATAAATTTATTATATTTTCTTTTTTATTTTTATTTATTTTTTCTATATTGGAAATGTGTTCAGATAAATCTTCTTTATTACTTTGAATTAAAATTTGAATATTAAAATTACAAGTTTTAAAAAATATTTTATAAGAATTTAAAATTGCTTCTTTTTCTAAATTAGACTTTAAATTATAATTAATAGGCTTTACTTTTAAAATTTTAACATATGAATTATCTTTTAATTTAATAATACCATTTTCTAAAATATTTTCATATGGCAACCAACTCTGAACAGAATTGATTTTTTTCAATATTATCCTCCTTTCTTTTTTAAAAAATTATTACATATTTTTCCAACACCTGTCAATATTTTTTCATTTACATATTTCGACAATATATTAATTGTGTTTTATAATTGGATTTTGGTGTTTTGATATAATAGAAAATTCTTCGAAGTATTTACCTATATTTCTAAAATCAAAACTCAAAATTCCAAATTAAAAAAAATTTTTCCATAATAAAAAAAATATTTTTGTTTATACTAATATTATAAGATTTATATTAGTTGAACGAAGAGTAAATTTAGGTCTTTTTTTAGGCTTTTATTTATTCGAACAAAGATGTATAATAGCTTTTTTTAGGTTATTATATTTCGGAGTCGTAGGTTATAATATGTGTATGTAAGCTATATTTTTATTAATTATTTTATAATTTTCAAACAATATATATGGTTAAATTATATGTATTATGGCTGGGTTAAGATTATATCTATATTTAAAATAGATTATTTTTATTCCTTTTTTAGGAAGAATATAGTTTATTTTGGTGTTTTTATAGTCGAGCAACTGATTAAAATATGTGATTTATTGCTTGTTTATATAGTAATATATATTAGGTAAAAAAATTATGTATTTTAGTTTGAGCTGAAGATTAATATAAGTTTTGTAGAAAATAGCTCGGAAAGTATCCGAGCTATTTTTTTATATTATTTAAATATTTTTCAAAATTACGTTTTTATATATCTAGATTTTGTACTGTTTTAGCATTTTGTACTATGAAATTTCTTCTAGGTTCAACTTCATCCCCCATTAAAAGTGAAATAGTTTCATCTGCCTTCATTGCATCTTCCATTGTAACTTGTACTAATGTTCTATTTTCTGGATTCATTGTAGTTTCCCAAAGTTGGTCTGGATTCATTTCTCCTAAACCTTTATATCTTTGTAATCCTAATTGTTCTCTTGCAATTCCTTGTTCTTCTAATTTTTTATAATTTTTTGCTAAATCTTCATCTGTATAACAATAAATATCTTGCATACCTTTTTTAGATAATTTATATAATGGTGGTTGTGCTAAATAAACATTTCCATTTTCAACTAAAGGTCTCATATATCTAAAGAAGAATGTCAATAGTAATGTTCTAATATGTGCACCATCAACGTCAGCATCTGCCATTATAATTACCTTACCATATCTAATTTTTGTAATATCAAAATCATTACCAATTCCTGCACCAACAGCTAAAATTACTGGTTGTAATTTATCATTATTATAAATTTTATCTGCTCTTGATTTTTCTACATTTAACATTTTTCCCCATAAAGGAAGAATAGCTTGAAATCTTCTATCTCTACCTTGTTTTGCACTTCCACCTGCTGAATCTCCCTCAACAATATATACTTCACATTCCTCAGGTTTATTACTACTACAATCAGCAAGTTTTCCTGGTAATGTTGTGTTTTCTAAAGCACTTTTTCTTCTAACTAATTCTCTAGCTTTTCTAGCTGCTTCTCTAGCTCTTGAAGCACTTATACATTTTTCTAAAACAGCTTTAGCAACTGAAGGATTTTCCTCTAAAAATTCTGCTAATTTTTCATTCATTACACTTTGAACAGCACCAGTTACTTCACTATTTCCAAGTTTTGTTTTTGTTTGTCCTTCAAATTGTGGTTCTTTAACTTTTACTGAAATTACAGCTGTAACACCTTCTCTTATATCTTCACCTTGTAAATTACTATCTTTTTCTTTTAATATATTATGACTTCTTGCATAATCATTAAATACTTTTGTTAAAGATCTTTTAAAGCCTTCTAAGTGAGTTCCACCTTCAATAGTATTTATATTATTTACAAAAGAATATATATTTTCAGAATATGATGATGTGTATTGTAAAGCTATTTCAACTGGAATATCCCCATTTTTTTCTATATAAATTGGTCTCGGATGTAATTTTTCTTTGTTTTTGTTTAAAAATTCTACAAATGAATTTAATCCACCTTCAAAACAAAAATCTGATTTTTTAACATTTTCAGGGTCTCTAATATCTTGAACTACTATTCTTAATCCTTTTGTTAAAAATGCCATTTCTCTAAATCTTGTTTCTAAAACTTCGTAATCATATTCTAATGTTTCAAAAATTTCGTCATCTGCTAAAAATCTTACTTTTGTACCTGTTTTGTCAGATGTATCAATTTTCTCTAATGATTTTACAGTTTTTCCTCTTTCAAATTTCATTTGGTGTACTCCACCATCTCTTTGTATTGTTACTTCTGTCCATTGAGATAATGCATTAACAACAGAAGAACCAACTCCATGAAGTCCTCCTGAAACCTTATATCCACTATCTCCACCAAATTTACCACCTGCATGAAGAACAGTATAAACTGTTTCTGCTGCTGATATTTTAGTTTTCGTATGTATATCTACAGGTATACCTCTTCCATCATCTTCAACACATATAATATTATTAGGTTCAATAGTTATATGTATATTTTTACAGTATCCAGCTAATGCCTCGTCAACACTATTATCTACAATTTCATAAACTAAATGATGTAATCCTCTTTTTGAAACACTTCCAATATACATACCTGGTCTTTTTCTTACTGCTTCTAGTCCTTCTAAAACTTGAATTTGGTCTGCCTTATACTCATGTTCGAATTTTTCCATTTTTCTTTCGCTCCTTTTTTATATTTTTGTTATTTTTTCAATTATTGCATTATTAACTTTATATAAATTATAAAATGAATTATTTATTTTAAAACTGTCTGTACAAGTTATTAATACTTGATTTTCTTTTATATTTTCAAAAAAACCTTGTATTCTTTTTTTATCTAATTCTGACATAAAATCATCTAAAAGTAAAATTGGTCTTTCCCCTATTTCTTCATAAATAACTTCTGCTTCTGCAATTTTTAATGAAATTATAGAAGTTCTCATCTGCCCTTGTGAACCATATACAGAAACTAATTGATTATTTATATAAATTTCAAAATCGTCTCTATGTATCCCTAATGATGTATACCCTTTTTCAATATCTATTCTTCTATTATTTTTTAATTTTTCATAAAAACCTTCACATAAATTCGATTTATATTTTATATTTATATTTTCTTTATTATTTGTTGTATTTAAATGAATTATTTTTATTTTATTATTTATTTTTTCTATAAATTCTTTTCTATATTGATATATTCTTTCTCCTATTTCACTTAATTGTTCATCCCATATATCTAATATATCACTAGTTTTATTTTCATATTTTATTTGTTTTAAATAAATATTTCTTTGCTCCATTATTTTGTTATATTTATTTAATAAATAAACGTAATTAGGTTTTAATTGACTAATCATTATATTTAAAAATCTTCTTCTTTTATTAGGTTCATTTTTTAAAATACCTATATCTTCTGGTGTAAATAAAACAACATATATATTGCCCAATAGTTCACTCATTTTTTTTATTGAAATATTATTTACAGAAAAATATTTTTTTTCTTCAATTTTTAAATTTATTTTTTTTTCTCGATTAGTTGTTTGTATTTCAATTTCAACATTAGCATTTTCTTTATTTATATTAATTAATTCTTTATCTTTATTGGTTCTAAAAGACTTTCCTAAACTACATAAAAATATTGCTTCTAAAATATTAGTTTTACCTTGTGCATTATCACCATATATTATATTTACATTTTTGTCAAATTCAATTTCCTGTTCAGTATAATTTCTAAAATTTTCTAACTTAATTTTTTTTATATACATAATTAAAATCCTTAAAAAGCATTTTTTCTCATCACAATGACTCCAAATGCTAATTATTTTTCAAAATTACTCTTCTTTCATTCTAATAGGTAGTATCATATATACATATTTTCTTAATTCTTCATCTGTTGATTTTATTATACAAGGAGAAATATTTGAACCAAAAGAAATATAAATTTCTTCATCTTCAATTACTCTTAGTGCATCAAGAAAATATTTTGGATTAACACCAATTTCTAGTGTTTTTCCTTCTGTTTCTAAATATATTTCTTCTTTTGCATCACCACTTTGATTTGTACAAGAAATTAATAATTTTCCTACATCTATTGACATTTTTACTGGATATTTTTTTTCTTTTTCAATACTTGATGATGAAATTAAACTAATTCTTTCAAAACAATTTTGTAAATTGCTTTTATTTACTTTAATTCTTGTTTCATAAGAACTTGGAATTACACTTTCGTAATTCAAAAATTCTCCATCTAATAATCTTGTAACAATTTTACAATTATACATTTCAAAAACAGCTTGATTTTTTGCTACACCAATTTTTATATTTTCAAAAGAATCTAATATAATTTTATTTACTTCATTTAATGTTTTTCCTGGAATTACAGCTTTAAAATCATTTGTTTTTTTATCTAAAAAATTACTTGTCCATCCCATTCTAAATCCATCTACAGCAACTACATTTAAAGTATTATTTCTTACCTCAAATAAACATCCTGTAAAAATAGGTCTATTTTCTTCCATACTTACTGCAAAAATAGTTTTTCTAATCATATTTTTTAATATACTTTGTTCTGTTTCTATTGAATTTTCTATATTTATTTTAGGAAGTTCTGGAAATTCTTCTGCATTCATTGTTGATAACTTATATAATGAACCTTCACATTCTATAACTAATAGATTACTTTCATTTATTTCAATTTTTATTTCAGTATCTGGAAGTTTTCTAATAATTTCACTAAACATTGTTGCATTAACAACTGTATTACCTTCTTCTTCAACTTCACATTCTATAATATATTCTATTCCTAATTCTAAATCATAAGTTGTTAGTTTTAATTCTTTTTGATTTGTTTGAATAAGTATACCTTCTAATATTGGCATTGTTGTTTTAGAAGGTACTCCTCTTACTACAGAGTTTATACCCCTAAGTAATTTTTCTTTTTCACAAACGATTTTCATAAAATTTTTCGCTCCTTTTATATAATAAATATAATATTTATTAGTAATAGTATTAGTAGGTGCTGTGGAAACGGTGGAAAAGTCGATTTTTGGTTTATTTCCGTATAATTTTATTTGTTTATATATATGTTAATAACTTAAGTAAGTTTTCCACAATAAGAATTTTTTTTTGTTAATAAGTAGTTATTCACAGAATTTTATAAACAATTCACAGCTACCTATGGATAACCTTTCTATTGCTTCCGTAAGTAAAGAAAGATTTTTGTTATACAAAAATATGTTTCTCAAACAATTTTTTTGTCTAATTTTGTTTTTTATTTAAATATTAAGCTTTTTTATTTAAAATTATCTTTTTAACACTTTCCACAATCAATCTTGTTTCTGTATTTTCTTTTATTTCTTTTTCTATTTTTTTATAAGCATGCATTACAGTTGTGTGATCCCTCTTTCCGAAGGCTTCCCCTATTTTTGGGAAAGATTCATTTGTTAAAATTCTACATAAATACATACCTATTTGTCTTGGAATTGCTATATCATTAGATCTTTGAGAACTTGTTATATCTTTTAAAGTTACTTTAAAGTAATTGCATACAACTTCTTGAATATAATTTATAGAAATTACCGATTCTTTTTGCATAATTACATCATTTATTGCTTTTTCAGCCATTTCCATAGTTATTGGTGTATGTGTTAATGATGATTGAGCAACTAATTTGTTAAATACACCTTCTAATTCTCTTATGTTTGAATCAATTTTAGCAGCTATATCTGATAAAATATCATCATCTATAATTATATTATTATCATCTGTTTTTTTTCTAAGTATTGCTAAACGTGTTTCATAATCTGCCATTGAGACATCAGCAAGTAATCCCCATTCGAATCTTGATTTTAACCTATCTTCTAATAACGGGATATCTTTTGGTGGCCTATCACTAGATAAAACAATTTGTTTTTGGCTTTCATATAATGTATTAAATGTATGAAAAAATTCTTCTTGTAATTGTTTTTTTCCAGCAATAAATTGTACGTCATCTATTAATAAAACATCAATATTTCTATATTTTTGTCTAAATTTTTCAGTACTTGCGTCTTTTAATGCATTTATAAATTCATTTGTAAATTTTTCAGATGTTACATATAAAACTTTCATGTTTTTATTATGTTTTAAACCTTCATTTCCTATTGCATGCATTAAGTGAGTTTTTCCAAGTCCAACACCACCATATAAAAATAAAGGATTATATGCTGTTCCTGGAGATTCTGCTACGGCTAATGATGCTGCATGAGCAAATCTATTATTATCTCCTACAACGAAGTGCTCAAAAGAATAATTTGAATTCAAATAAGGATTTGAAACATTAACATTAGAATTATATGTTATTTGTTCTTTTATTTCTTCTTCTTCCTCTTTTTCAGTAATTATTTCAAGTACACATTTTTTTTGTAATATATAATTAAAAGTATTTGTAATTAAATCATGAAATTTTGTATCAATTGTAGATTTTATAAAGGAATCAGGACAAAACAATACAATTTTGTTGTCAGAAATACTAACAATATCTAAAGGTTTTATCCATGTATCATGTGATATACTAGTCATTTCATCTTTTAATAATTCTTTTGCTTTAGTAAAAATTTCGTTTAAATTATTATCCATTTCTTCCCCCAGTTATCCACAACATTATCCACAGGTGTTAATAAGTTATTAAATGTAAGCTAAAACAAGCAAAAATTCGCTTTTATGAAACTTGAAATACTTATATCCCTATTGTAGTTATATGCTGTGTCCATATGATTTTGTAAAAATTCTTTTTAATTATTATATATTTTTTCTTTAGTTATCCACAATATTATCAACAGATGTTAATAAGTTTTATTAAAGATAAGCTAAAACAAGCAAAAAAATATTAAAAAAATAATTTCTTAAATCTTGAAATGCTTATATCCCTATTGTGTTCATATAATATCAAAAAAAAAAAAAATTATCAACAATAAATTAAAAAATATTATATTATTTCAAAAAAACTTGACATTTATGTATGTTTTAATATATAATTTGAAAGCTTATGAATTTTAATTAGGAGGTACATGTAATGAAAAGAACATTTCAACCAAAAAATAGACAAGAAAAAAAAGAACATGGATTTATGAAAAGAATGGCAACAAGAGCTGGTAGAAAAGTTTTAAAAGCTAGAAGACAAAAAGGAAGAAAAAAATTAACAGCTTAAAAATGAGTGATGAAATTTGAAAAAAACAAAAATGCTAAAAAAAAATTATGAATTTAAAAGTGTTTTAACTAAAGGTAAATATTATGCTGGAGGATTAATTGATATAGTTGTTTTAAAAAATAACTTATCAATTAATTTACTTGGGTTAGCAATTAGCAAAAAAGCTGGAAACAGTGTAAAGCGTAATAAAATAAAAAGAATTATAAGAGAAAATTATCGATTGCTTGAAAATGAAATGAAAACAGGTTATAGCTTTGTTATACTTTGGAAAAAAAATGCTGATTTTGATAAATTAAGTTTTAATAAAATAAAAAATGATTTTGAAAAAATATACAAAAAAGCATATATAATATAAAAAAAGATAAGGGGAATATATGAAAAAAATTTTTATATCAATTATAAAATGGTATCAAAAGAATATTTCTCTTTTTTTTGAATCTAAAGGTATAAAGTGTAAATTTGAACCTAGTTGTTCAGAATATTCAAGACAAGCTATAGAAAAATATGGTGCTTTAAAAGGAATTGTTTTAAGTTTAAAAAGAATTCTAAGGTGTAACCCTTTTTCAAAAGGGGGATATGATCCACTAAGGTAAAAGGAGGAAAAAATGTCTTTTTTTTCTAATATATTTGGTTATGTATTAAATTTTATATATGAAATAGTTAATAATTATGGATTTGCTTTAATATTATTTTCTATTTTATTAAAAATAATATTATTACCTTTGTCAGTAAAACAACAAAAAACTATGAAAAAAACAACAAAAATTCAAGGTAAAGTTAAAGAAATTCAAGATAAATATAAAAATAATCCTGAAAAGATGAATCAAGAAATGATTGATTTATATAAAAATGAAAATATGAGTCCTTTTAGTGGATGTTTGAGTTCGATAATTCAAATATTTTTATTATTAGCTATTTTTACATTAGTAAGAAGTCCTCTTACATATATGAAAAAAATTGATGCATCAACAATGGATAATTTGAAGAGTTATATAAAACAGGAAGTTGGAGAAAATTCAATAAGTCAAACATATCCTGAAATAAGTGTTATTAAATATGTTTCTAAAATAAAAAATAATGAAACTCAAATAAAAAAAGAAAATAAAAATGATGATATAGAAGAAAATATTATAGAAAAAGATGAAGAAAAATTAGAAGAAAATGTTACAGAAGAAAAAAAATCTAAAAAAGTTAAAATAAATAATGAAGATGTTGAAAAAGCTTATATTAATATGAATTTATTAGGATTAGATTTAAGTAATATTCCTTGGGAAAATAAAGAAAATATAACAGTGTTTATAATTCCATTATTGTATGTAATTTCAACATTCATATCAATGAAAATTACTACTAATATAGGACAAAATAATAAAGAGAATGAAAAAAAAGAAATTATAATTGAAAAAAATGAAAGTGAATGTAAAGATGAAGAAGTTGATATGACAGCACAAATGAACCAAATGAGTAAAAATATGTCTTGGTTTATGCCTATAATGTCTGTAACAATTGCTATGATGGCACCTTTAGGATTAGCTTTGTATTGGTTAGTAAATAATATTTTAATGATTATAGAAAGAGTAATATTAAATAAAATCCTAAATTCTAAGGAGGAAGATGAAAATGTCTAGAAGTATAATTGTTGAAGGAAAAACAAGTAACGAAGCAATAGAAAAAGGTTTAAGAGAATTAAATGCAAAAAAAGATGATGTAGAAATTAAAATATTAGAAGAAGAAAATAAAAGAAGTTTTTATAGTATATTATCTCCAAGAGTTGTAAAAGTTGAGCTAACTTTAAAAGAAAATATTAATAATAAAGAAGATAAAAATGTTCAGGATAAAGTAAAAAAGAATATAAATAATAATTTAGAAGAAATAAATTACGCAGTTAAAGAAGTTGAAGGTTTTCTTAAAAAATTATTGGATAATAATATTGAAATAAAAGTAGAAATTAAAGAATTTAATATTTTTGTCGACTTGAATGGTGAAAATATTAATTATTTAATAGGATATAGAGGAGAAAATATTAATGCATTACAAGTTATTTTAACAGCAGTTGCAAATAAAAATAGTTCAGCAAAAATAAGGGTAATGTTGGATGTTGGTGGATATAAAGAAAAAAGAGAAAAAACATTAGAAGATTTAGCAGAAAAAATTGCAAAAACGGTTATTAGAACTAGAAAACAAATTGCATTAGAACCAATGACAGCATATGAAAGAAAAATAATACATTCTAAATTACAATCAAATAATAAAGTAGAAACATTTAGTAAAGGGGAAGAACCTCATAGAAGAATTGTTGTTTCTTTAAAAAAATAATAATATAATAAAAACTGTCCTAGAAAGGTGAAAGGTTTTTAGGCAGAGGAAATGAGCACTAAGAACATTCCTCTGTGTTCATTTATATGAATACAGAGGAATGTTTTTTTTAATAATAGGAGGGGAAAATGTCGACAATTGCAGCAATATCAACAGCGCCAGGAATTGGTGGTATAGGGATTATAAGATTAAGCGGAAAAGATACTTTTAAAATTATTGAAAAGATTTTTGTAGCAAATAAAGAAGAAAAAATAGAAAATGTAAAAGGTTATACTATAAAATATGGAAAAATTATCCATCCGAAAAATGGGAAAATAGTTGATGAGGTTTTAGTTTCGTTTTTTAGAGCACCTAAAAGTTATACAACAGAAGATATGTGTGAAATTAATTCTCACGGTGGAATGGTTGTTGTAAGAGAAATTTTAGAAATATGTTTAAAAAATGGTGCAATAATTGCAGAACCAGGTGAATTTACGAAAAGAGCTTTTCTAAATGGAAGAATTGATTTAACTCAGGCAGAAGCTGTAATAAATGTAATAGAAGCAAAAGGTAAAAGAGAGTTAGATTCAGCTATAAATCAATTAAATGGAGAATTAAAAATAAATTTAAATGAAATAAAAAATGATATATTAGAAGTATTAACTAATATAGAAGCTAATATTGATTATCCAGAATATGATGTCGAAGAAGTTTCACAGGAAAAAGCAAAAGAAAAAATGAAGTTAGTAGAAAATAAATTAGAAAAATTATTAAATTCTTTTGAAAAAGGAAAAATATTAAAAGATGGAATTAATATAGCTATTGTAGGTAAACCAAATGCGGGAAAGTCTTCTTTATTAAATGCTTTATTAAAGGAAGAACGCGCAATTGTTACGGAATATGAAGGTACAACTAGAGATACAATAGAAGAATTTATAAATGTTGATGGAATACCTGTTAAAATTATTGATACAGCAGGAATTAGAGATACTGAAAATGCAGTTGAGCAAATAGGAATAAATAAAAGTAGAGAAATGATAGATAAAAGTGATTTAGTTTTAGCGGTATTTGATAACTCTAAGAAATTAAATAACGAAGATATAGATATTTTAAAATTAATAAGAAATAAAAAGTCTATAATTATATTGAATAAGTCTGATTTAATAAAAAATAAAGAATATATACCTCAAGAAATAAAAAATATTAATGAGAATACAATTAAAATATCTGCTAAAAAAAGAGAGGGAATAGATGAGATTTATAAAAAAATTGTAGAATTATTTAATATAAATGAGATAGTTGTAGGAAATGAGACTATTTTAACAAATATAAGACATAAAAATTTAATTAATGAAGCATTAAAAAATTGTAAAGAATCTTTAATTGCAATAGAGGAAGGGTTACCAATTGATATAATTGCAATTAATATAAAAGAAATTTTAGAATCAATAGGAAAAATAACAGGAGAAAGCGTTTCAGAAGAAATAATAAAAGATATTTTTTCTAAATTCTGTTTAGGAAAGTAGGAGAGGAAATATATGAAATATGATGCAGGAGAATTTGATATAGCAGTAATAGGAGCAGGACATGCTGGATGTGAAGCAGCTTTAGCAGCAGCTAGAAAAGGTCATAAAACTTTATTATTTTCAATTAGTTTAGAGTGTATTGCTAATATGCCTTGTAATCCTAATATAGGAGGAACATCAAAAGGACATTTAGTAAGAGAAATTGATGCTTTAGGTGGAGAGATGGCGAAAAATATTGATAAAACTTTTATTCAATCAAGGATGTTAAATACATCGAAAGGGCCAGCTGTATATTCATTAAGAGCACAAGCTGATAGAAAGAAATATCAACAGGAAATGAAACATACTTTAGAGAATCAAGCAAATTTATATTTAAAACAAGCTGAAATTACTAATATAATTGTTGAGGATGGAAAGGTAAAAGCTGTAGAAACTAATATTGGTGCGGTGTATAAGGTGAAGTCTGTAATTATTGCAACAGGAACTTATTTAAAAGGAAAAATATTTATAGGAGAAACAAATTTTGAAAGTGGACCAGATGGTGTTTTTCCAGCAAATAAATTATCTGACTGTTTAAAAAATTTAAATATAGAATTAGTAAGATTTAAAACTGGAACACCTGCAAGAGTTAATAAAAACTCAATAGATTTCTCGAAAATGGAAATACAAGAAGGAGATAAAGATATAGTTCCTTTTTCATTTGAAAATAATAAATTAGAAATAGAACAAGTTCCATGTTATTTAACATATACAAATGAAAAAACACATCAAATTATAAGGAAAAATTTACATAGGTCTCCTTTATATGCTGGAGATATAGAAGGTACAGGACCAAGATATTGTCCTTCTATAGAAGATAAAGTTGTAAGGTTTTCAGATAAACCTAGACATCAGATTTTTATAGAACCAATGGGACTTGATACTGAAGAAATGTATGTTCAAGGTATGAGTTCATCTTTACCCGAAGATGTTCAAATTGCTATGTACAGAACTTTACCAGGAATGGAAAATGTAGAATTTACAAGACCTGCATATGCAATTGAATATGATTGTATTGAACCATCACAATTAAAATTATCATTAGAATTAAAAAATATAAAAGGTATGTTTTTAGCTGGTCAAATAAATGGTACATCAGGATATGAGGAAGCTGCAGCACAAGGAATTATAGCAGGTATAAACGCAAGTTTACAACTTGAAGGTAGAGAACCTATTATATTACATAGGTCAGATGCATATATAGGAGTTTTAATTGATGATATAGTTACGAAAGGAACAAATGAACCTTATAGAATGATGACTTCTAGAGCTGAATACAGATTGCTTTTAAGACAAGATAATGCAGACTTAAGATTAACTGAAATAGGATATGATGTTGGATTAGTTAGTGAAGAGAGATATCAAAAATTCTTAGATAAAAAAGAAAATGTAAAAAAAGAAATTGAAAGGCTAAAAAATACAAACATAAAACCTTCAGAAGGTGTAAATAAAATTTTAGAAAAAAATAATTCTTCAAAAATAGTAACAGGTGTAAAATTATATGATTTATTAAAAAGAGCTGAACTTTCATATGATATATTAGAAGAAATTGATAAAAATAGAACAGTTTTAAACAAACAAGAAAAAGAACAAGTAGAAATTCAAATAAAATATGAGGGATATATAAAATTACAATTAGCACAAGTAGAAAAATTTAAAAAATTGGAAGAAAAAAAATTACCTGATGATTTTGATTATGAAAATATGAAAGGAATTAGTTTGGAAGCAAGACAAAAATTAAATAAAATGAAACCTATTTCAATTGGACAAGCGTCTAGAATTTCAGGAGTTTCTCCAGCTGATATATCAGTGTTACTTATATATTTAGAGCAATATAACAAGAAAAAATAAAAGGAGTGTTTATGGAATTAAAAGAGTTTAATAAAAAATTAGATGAAGCATTATTGAAATTAGAAATGAATTTAGATAATGATAAAAAAGAAAAACTATTTAATTATATGAAATTAGTCATAGAATGCAATGAAAAAATTAATTTGACTGCAATAACAGATGAGAATGAGTTTATAATAAAGCATATAGTAGATTCTTTAACAGTGATTCCTTATATAGAAGATGGAATGAAGGTTATAGACGTTGGAACTGGCGCAGGATTTCCTGGAATACCTTTGAAAATAGTAAATCCAACATTAAAAATAACATTATTAGACTCTTTAAATAAGAGAATTGTTTTTTTAGAAAATGTTATAAAAGAATTAAATTTAAATGAAATCAATACTATACATTCAAGAGCAGAGGATTGTGGAAAAAATAAAGATACAAGAGAAAAATTTGATATTGCTATAGCAAGAGCTGTAGCTCCATTAAATGTTTTATTAGAATATTTAATACCTTTAATAAAAGTGAAAGGAAAATGTATTTGTATGAAAAGCATAAGAGGACAAGAAGAAATAAATGTAGCAAAAAAAGCTTTGCAGGTTCTGAATGGAACAATTGAAAAAAATATCGAAATTACATTACCTAATACAGATATGAATAGAAATATTATTATTGTAAATAAACAAAAAGAAACATCTAAAATTTATCCAAGGAAAGCTGGAACACCCTCAAAAACACCAATAATTTGAGTTCCACAAAAAACTGACACGTGAAACCTTAGAAACAGTAATGTTTTCTGTTAGACAATATTTTCTACCAGGCAAAAAATATTTTAATATTTTTTGCTTTTTTATTGACATATATATAATTTTTTTATATCATTATTGTTGTTATTTTTAATAAGAGGAGGCAATAAAATTGAGTAAAGTAATAGCAGTAGTAAATCAGAAAGGCGGAGTCGGAAAGACTACAACCGCAGTTAATATAAGCTCTATATTAGCTAAAAAAGGTAAAAGAGTGTTATTAATAGATGCTGATCCACAAGGTAATGCTACAAGTGGAGTAGGTGTTGATAAAAATACAGAAAAGTCAATTTATGATGTAATAATAAATGATACAGAAATAGAAGATGCATTAGTAAAAAGTCCTATAAAAAATTTATATGTTTGTCCATCTAATATAAATCTTGCAGGAGCAGAAGTTGAATTAGTTCCTATGATGTCTAGAGAACAAAAATTAAAAGAGAAAATTGAAAATATTAAGGAGAAATTTCATTATATTATAATAGATTGTCCACCATCTTTAGGATTAATAACTATAAATGCTTTTACATCATCAAATTCTTTATTAATACCTATACAATGTGAATATTATGCATTAGAAGGTGTAGGACAGCTTATGAATACTGTAGAATTAGTTAAAAAGAATTTAAATAAAGATTTATATATAGAAGGTGTAGTTTTAACTATGAATGATGCAAGAACAAATTTATCAAATCAAGTAATTGCAGAGGTTAAAAATTACTTTAAAAATAATGTATATAAAACTATTATTCCGAGAAATGTAAAACTAAGTGAGGCTCCAAGTTTTGGAATGCCAATTTCAGTATATGCACCAAAATCTAAAGGTGCTAGATGTTATGAAAAATTAACAAATGAAATATTAAAAAATAAATAGGAGGTAGTCAAAATGGCAAAAAATACAGGACTAGGAAAAGGTTTAGGAGCATTGTTATCAAATAATGTAAGCATAGAAGAAGAAAAAATAAAAGAGGGAGAAAGTGTTCAAAAACTAAGAATAATTGAGGTTGAACCTAATAGAAATCAACCTAGAAAAGTTTTTGATGAAGAAGCTATAGAAGATTTAGCAAATTCAATAAAAGAGTATGGAGTAATACAGCCAATTATTGTTACAAAAGAAAGTAATTATTATAGAATTGTTGCAGGAGAAAGAAGATGGAGAGCTTCTAAAAAGGCTGGATTAACGGAAATTCCTGCAATTATCAGAGAATATGATGAGCAAACAAATAGTGAGGTTTCATTAATTGAAAATATTCAAAGAGAAGATTTAAATCCTATCGAAAAAGCAAAAGCAATGAAGGAATTACTTGAAAAATATGAAATGACTCAACAACAATTAGCAAATAAACTAGGAATAGGAAGAAGTAGTATTGCAAATACTGTAAGAGTACTAAATTTAGATAGTAGAGTTATAGATTTAGTTTTACAAGGACATTTAACAGAGGGACATTGTAAAGCTTTACTTTCAATTGAAGATCCTGAAAAACAATATCAAGCTGCAAAATATATTATTGAAAGTGGAGATAGTGTTCGTGAAGTTGAAAAACAAACAGGAATAGGAAAAAAGAAAGCAACAAATACAAGATATAATGCAGTATATAGAGATATTGAAAATACATTTAGAGATTTTTTTGGAACAAAGGTTAAAATAGATGCAGGAAAAAGAGCTGGAAAAATTATTATTGAATATAGTTCAAATGATGATTTGTCAAGAATATTAGAGATTGTAAAAAAATAAATAAATAAAATATTGACAATTATTAGAATCCATGCTAAACTAATAATTGTCGTTACACGGAGAGGTGGCAGAGCTCGGTTGAATGCACCAGTCTTGAAAATTGGCATGGGTTTGTAGCCCATCGTGGGTTCGAATCCCACCCTCTCCGCCAAACTTGCTTATGCAAGAGTTAAAAACGAAGAGTGAATAATGAAAAGTATAATAATTATTTTATTAAAATGAATAAAGCAAGTTTGTACTCTTCATTATTCACTTTTCACTATTAATTAAATATGGAGAATTACCCAAGTGGTTGAAGGGGACAGTTTGCTAAACTGTTAGGGTTCGTAAGGGCCGCGAGGGTTCAAATCCCTCATTCTCCGCCAAAAACAGTTCTTAAAGAACTGTTTTTTTTTGTGTAATAGGAAAGTTATACTTTTTCATTGATTTATTAAGGGGCGCCGTCGGATAGCCGTCTGAATGAAAGAAGTTCACCTTTTTTATAATAAATAAATGGAAAAATTTTCAAGAATATAACTGTAATTGAAGTTTGTATTTTAGAACTTAAATTTTAAATATAAATAGTTATTAAGTAAAAATAATAAAAAAATAAAAAATTAAGTAAATAATTAAATAAATAAATAATTAAATAAATAATTAAGTAAATAATTAAATAAAATAATTAAAATAAATAATTAAATAAAATAATTAAATAAAATAATTAAATAAAATAATTAAATAAATTAATTAAATAAATTAATTAAAATAAATAATTAAAATAAATAATTAAAATAAATAATTAAATAAAATAATTAAGT
>SVGD01000020.1 GCA_015056485.1 Clostridiales bacterium | reverse complement strand
AAAACTATTTTTCCATATCTAAATGAATCCTCAACAGCTTCTGCCCAATCTTCTCTTGATAAATCAGCTAATACTACTTTTGGTGCACCTTTTTCTTCTAATATCTCTTTTAACTTTTCACATGCTTTTAGTGTATTTCCATGTATTGAAGCACATGCAATATATATTCCTTCACTTTCAGTTTCATACTTACTCCAAATATCATATTTCCCAATATAATGTCCTAAATTTTCTTTTAAAATTGGACCATGTAATGGACAAATCATTTTTATATCTAACCCACTTGCTTTTTTTAGTACAGCTTGTACTTGTGCTCCATATTTTCCAACTATATTAAAATAATATCTTCTAGCTTCACAATCCCAGTCTTCATCTGTATCTAAACTTCCAAATTTACCAAAACCATCAGCAGAAAATAAGATTTTTTCTGTTTCTTCATATTCCATCATTACCTCTGGCCAATGTACCATCGGTGCCATGATAAAATGTAATTTATGTATTCCTAAATCTAAAACGTCTCCCTCTTTAACTTCAACTTTTCTTGACTTTAAATCTTCAATATTAAAAAATTGAGGCAAATATGCAAATATTTTACTGTTTCCAACCAATTTAATATCAGGATATTTTTCTACTACTGTTCCTATATTACCTGCATGGTCTGGCTCTAAATGAGAAATAACTAGGTAATCTGGTGTTCTTCCATTTAAAGCTTTTTCTAAATTGCTTAACCATTCATCAGTTTTTCTTGTATCTACTGTATCCATTATTGCAATTTTTTCATCAATTATAATATATGAATTGTATGAAACTCCATTTGGAACTATATATTGACTTTCAAATAAATCAATATCTTTATCGTCTGTTCCTATATATATAATATCTTTTGAAATTGTTACATCTTTCATATTTATTAATCCTTTCTTTTTTTAATTTCTCAAAAACTTTATATGTCTATTGTATATCATAAAATTTATTTAATAACAACCATCCGTTTTATATAAATAACATTCCTTATCATGTGAATAAATAACTCCTATTGCTTGTAAATAAGAATATATAATAGTACTTCCTACAAACTTCATTCCTCTTTTTTGTAAATCCTCGGAAATAGCATCTGATAAATCATTTGTAGTTTTATCTACTTCATAAATTATTTTATTATGTGTAAATGTTTTTAAATAGTTATAAAATGCACCATATTCATTTACAATTTCTTTGAAAATCTTGCTATTGTTAATACTTGCATTGATTTTCAACTTGTTTCTAATAATTTCTTTGTTATTTAATAACTCTTTTATTTTTTCATTATCATAAGAACATACCTTGTCTATATTAAAATTGTCATATGCTTTCTTAAAACTCTCTCTTTTATTTAAAACACATTCCCATGATAATCCTGCTTGAAAAGACTCTAATATTAACATTTCATATAAATATCTATCATCAAAGTTTGGTTTGCACCACTCATTATCATGATAATCAATATATTTTAGATTTTTTAAATTACACCATTTGCATCTTTTTTTGTTGTCCATAGATTATTACACCTTCATATTTTTCTGTCAAAAGGGCCGGGGCATTTTGACATCATCTTATAACTTTTTAAATAAATTCCTTTTTATTAAACATATAATTAATCCTATTAGCATGCCAATACCTGAAATAACCAAATACCATAATGAATGCACTAATGCAGATTCATTATAATAAATAAACACTGATGGTATAAATAATATTGCAATTATTATAGGATAAAAATATTTGATTTTGTTTTTTGAAATAATAGTAATTACTATCGACAAAATAAATGTTGTCAATAATATCATCATTACTGTACCAATAGGTTCATATAAAAACATAAACAGTGGAAATATATAAAACATGAATAATTGAATAAATAATATTACTATTTCTTTTAAATATTGTTTCATAGGCGTTCCTCCATTACTATTTTACATTCATTATATCATAAATTTTTAAATAAATATGTTTTAAAAAATTCAAAAAAATGTTTATTTGCCCCTACTTGATATTAAAAGCTTTTCTTCTTTTCTATTTTTTCTATCACTTCTATTACTTCTTGTTCAATTTCTTCTTTTTTAAATTCTCTTGCAATTTTGTCATTACTTATTTGAATATTGTAGTCATCTTTTATTTTGTTTCTTATTCTTTTCATTACTTCTTTACCTGGAACAATTGATGTTTTATGTGCAAAATCTTTCCAATTATCATCAACAAATTCCACTACTCTTTGCATAATTGTTGATAACTCTTCTCCTCTTCGGCTATTCTTGTTTATTTCATCAGTATACTTAAATATTACTTTCATTTTCAATTCTTCACAAATATTTTCTATAATTTCAATTACTTCTTTTTCTGAAATTTTCTCTTCAGCTTTATTAATTACTCTTGTTATAACAGCTGGATTTATTAAATAATTCTCTATCTCTTTTTTGGTCCATATGTGTAAATTTATTTTTTTATTTTTACCTTCCTCTTCTCTATCTTTTATGATTTGATTAAGGTGATAATCTCTATCATATATATAGTAAAAAGAATAGTCTTCTCGCTCTTTTAAAATCTTCTCTGCTCTAACTTTTTCAAAGTCCCAACTTCCCCATCCTCCAGTTTTATATGATGGCACATCTTTAAATGAAAGTTCACTTTCAGGGAATAGTTTTTCATGCCATATATTTAAAAATCCAAGGTCTTCACCTTCCACACATATTATTCTATTGTACTTATCAAGCTTTACCAAATTAACTACTTGTGAACTTCCAAGCTTGTCCAATATATCTTGAACTTCTATTAATTCATCTACAAATTTTGTATGTTGTTTATTCTTGTCCAAAATTACTATTTCGCTTTTATCTACTTCAGAAATTATTTCTATAGAATGCGTAGTTATTATAAGTTGTTTGTTATATTCCTTTGCAATTTTTACTATTCTTTTTTGTAATTCAGGATGCAAATACACATCTGGTTCATCTAATACTATTGTGGTCGCATCCAAATTCTTTGTAAAGAACCACAACATCTGTATCCACATTTGTACACCTGAACCTAACTTTCCGACTTCTATAGTAAAATCTCTATCCCTTATATATAAATATATTGTGTCATTTTCCACATATATATTGTCTAGTGCAATTTCTTTCCAACTCTCTGTAATTTTACTTATATATTGCTGATATATTTCTGTTTCTTGTTCTTTATACATCATAATTTCATTTCTGAAATGTAGTGAACTCATTCTTGTATTAATATTTTTCTTAGTATTTCTTTCTTGTATTACCTTTTCATCTTTTTTCAATAAACTAATTTGTGGTAATATTGCAATTCTTTCCGTGAGAATTTCTTTAAATTTTGTATTGTTTTTTATATTATGTCCTTCAAATTCTGCAAAAGCAAAAATTTTATTTGAAGCTAAAATATAAATATGTACTTCTATTTTATTTGTAAATTCTGCAATAATTTGAATCGTTTTTTCTTCATATTGAAAAAACAAATTATCTGTTTCTATTTCAAGATTTTCTAAATCGAAATAGACACCTTTATATCCAATACCTATTCCATATTCAATTTCTGATGGAATATATGATTTAGTTTTTAATCTTTCAACTGCACAATTTACAATTCTAATTACCTCTAACAAAGTCGATTTCCCTGCATTATTTTCACCAATTATTACATTGTTTGTGTTTTTTAAGAAAACAGTATTGTCCTTGAAGCATTTATAATTAATTATTCTAATTTGACTTAACATCTTATCCACCCCTTTGATTGATTATATAATATTAATATTTATATAAAAAGTGGTTTTAGTGTTAAGCAAGTGGTCAATTCAACCACAAAAAACCCAGAAAGTTTAAAATCAATTAAACTCTCTGGGGTGGATGGTAGTATGTTAAAATAATTTGGCACTTTTAACATGGCTAAGTATAATTAAATAATTGATAACAAGATGAAAGAATATTTAAGAAATGAAATTAAGAAGATTATGTGGATAAATTTAGAGAAACTATTTTGTTGTTCTTTTATTATCTATTTTTACTTTATTTTTATATAGACTTATTATTCCTATAACACAAGTTGCAAAATATATTATCATATTATTAAATATTGAGCTCCATTGATTTATATCTAAATCCTTAAGATAAAAATCTCTCTTTTCAATGCTAACTATCCAATATATAACAATTATAGGTAATATTATTAACACTTGAGCTAATGAAAATAATTTTAATTTTTCGTTAAATTGACTATGCTTTAATAACAAATTTAATATACTAAAAACCATTATAATAAATATTATTATGCATACTATAAAATTCTCTATAGGAATATATATTATTTCCCCTCTAATTATACTTCCTATCAGGAATATGTCTAATAAACTTAACAAAAAGTAATATAATTTTGATGCATTATTTATTATACTTTTTTCATTTATTACATCAAATATATTTTTAATAAACGTACTTTCTATTTCAATAACATTATCTATCATATCCTTTTCTACTTTAATTACATTGTTTAACACTTCTTGTTCCATTTTAAAAAATATATTACATACATCAACAATTGTCATTAAAATTGGTTCTAATGCGGTTACTATTGCTTTAAATACTATTCTCATTAATTCTCCTTATAACACTAAATTTTCTATAAATTATTAATCTCGATTGCTATTTTTATAATATTAAAAATGACTAATACAAAGCTTGCTAATGATGGTAATATTTTAAAGATATCTTTAATTACAGTTGTTGTTTTTTTGTTAGATTTTCTTGCATTAATCATAATTGAATAACCAATTTTAATTATTCCGGAAATCAAAAAATAAGTTCCCAAAAATAAAAGTATAAAACTAGGTATATTGCTCCATATGTTATTTAGTAAAATATATAATAATAGCCATGGAATAAAAATAACTATCCCAATTCCAAAATCATCTAGACCTTTTATAATTTTATTTCTACTTAATTCGATAAATGTTCCGACTACTCCAAAAAAGGTAAATATTGATAATATAACTATTGAAACCACATTATTACCAAAATAATCTAAGTTATATAATAAAAATAATCCTATAATTATAAATGTTATTGCTAATGCATACCCATTTATTGCACTATTTATTTCTTCTGTAAACTCTACTTTTTTCTTTTCTTTTTTCATATCTTTATCCATCCACTACTTTTTTTACCATACTCATACAAAACAGTCTTTTTCATAGCTCTTTTTTCACTTTTCCTGTGGTTCTTGCTGATATACTTCTTTTTATACTTGGTTTTCTCATTCCAAAATTCACGAAATTATACCCTATTTTTTAGATTTTTTACATTTCCTATATATACAATAACTTCCCCCACCTATTAGACCTAATCCTATAATACCGCTAATTGGATTTGAATCCTCTGTAGTATTAGTACTTATATTATTAGTTTCTATATTTTCAACTGGCGCTACAACTACGTTATTCTCTTCTTTTTCTTCTTCCTCAATAGTTATTTCTATTGAATCTATTTTTTCATTGATTGTAGATGCAGTTATAGTCACACTTCCAGCCTTTAATGCAACTACTTTTCCAGTTGAACTAACTATAGCAATATTCTCATCACTTGATTTCCATATAATATTTTTATCATTTGTATTTGCTGGAGTTATAGTAGCAGTTAAAGTTTCAGTTTCTCCTACTTCCATAATTGCTAAACTTTCATTAATATCTATACTTGATGCATTAATAACAGTTTCTTCTTCAGTTTTAGTTTTTACACTTGATTCTGAAGTAGTTACACTTTGATTGTTATTTGAATTAGAAGATGAAGTATAACTATTTTGACTACTAGATGATTCTGAAGATGAACTTACACTACTCCTACTGTTACTTAAACTTGAAGTAGAATAACTTGTTTGACTTGCAGAATATGGACAACCCCCATTTTCATGTAAATGCGGTGGATTCCCTCCACAATGATAATGATAATATCCTAGTCCACTTTTATTTTGATTATCTCTATGTCCTCCACTTGAATCGGTTCTTCCTGAATGTGCAAATGAACTCCCTGCTATAGTAATTATTAAGAATAAAATTGTAATGATTGTTAAAACTTTTTTTGAATTATATTTCATATTTATATCCCCCCATAAATATAATTACAAAAATAGTTTACTATATTTCTTGTGCAAAATTTGTCGAAACTTGTAGTTAAATATCAAAAAACAGAAAATTTAACCTGTATTAAACTTTCTGCTTTTTATTAATTTTAAAATGCCCTTCCCTTATGCCAAAAAAAGCAAAATAACATTTCACCTATTATCTTGCTTTTCTTTAGTTTTAATTATTCTTCTATACTATTTATATATTTTTTTAATTTTGATATCTCTGCTTCGGGATTTTTCCACCAATTAGTACTCCAAATTCTATAGATTTTCCATCCTCTTGATTCAAGATATTTTTGTCTATGATAATCTCTTTCTCTAGCAAATTTTGAACTATGATATAATCTTCCGTCACATTCTATTCCCAACAAAATTTCTCTTCCATCTTTGCTCTTTACTACTATGTCAACTCTATATCCACCTACTCCATATTGAGTTGAAATATTATATCCTTCTTCTAATAGTCTATTGCAAACTTCCTCTTCAAAAACACTATCATATGTTAACTGATTGTCTTCAGATTCCGTGCTGTCTAAAAGTGACAATAATATGCTTTCAGCTAATTCCTCATTATTTTCACTAATTGCTTTTGCATATTTTAAATAATCCTTAAACAATTTAGGTCCATTATTTTTTGTATTGTCAACAATTAACTCTTCTGGTTCAATTGAGGTTACAACATATATTTTATTTTTTGCTCTCGAAATTGCTACATTTAATCTGTTTTCTCCGCCATCTTGATTCAACCATCCAAAATTAATTGCTACTCTATTATTTTCATTTTTTGCATATCCAATACAAAAAATAATAATATCTCTCTCATCCCCTTGAACACTTTCTATATTTTTTACAAAAAATCCAATATTTTCTCCATTTTCTGTCCTTTTTTCTTCATTATTCATTGTAATTGCAAATTGCTCATCTCTTATTTTTTCTTTTTCTAAATATTCTTCAATTAGATTCATTTGAGATATATTAAAAGTAATAACACCTATTGTTTCATTGCTCTTTCTACTTGCAATTATATTTTTTACTAATTTAACAACCTCTTCTGCTTCAGCTATATTTTTCTTATCAATCCATCTACCATTTTCAACCATTATTCTTTCTATTGGTCTGTCTTTACTTTCTTTGGGACTAGCTGACACTAATAATTTTCCTTTATAAAATGCATAATTTGAGAAAGATATTAATTCTGAATATCTAGATCTATAGTGATAATTTAACATTGTGTGCTTATATTTATAATTTGCCGCATCTAATAAACTTTCATATTCTAAAAATCCATCATCACTTTCATCATCATCTACTTCATCCAGAATTCTTCCCTTTCCTAAACTGGATGGTTTTAATTGTTGTTTATCTCCTGCAATAACTACTTTTTTAGTTCTATATATAGAAGGAATAGCTTTTTCGACATATAATTGAGATGCTTCATCAAATATTAATAAATCAAACATATTTTTATCAAAAGGAAATATATCTGATACAACTTCCGGTGTCATTAGCCATATCCTTACTGAATCTAACATCTCTAATCTATATTTATTCATAAACTTATTAATTGACATTTTCCTTTTTCTATTACACATTTCTTCTATTTTACTTAATTTACCATTATCGTTTAACTTTAACATACTAATAATTAGATTTAAAAAAGCTAATCTTTTAGTATATTCTTTCTTATTTATAATATTTCTTCTTATGTTTTTAATTATATCCTCAAAATTGTTTACATAATTTAAAACTAATGTATTATTCTTTTCAAATTCTACAATTTTATTATATAAAATCAAATTATATAGATAACTATTAATTTCTATTAAACTTTTTGATTCTTCAACCTTTTCTTTTATCTTGTATATTATATTAGAATAATCCACCCCTAATAAATTTAATTTGTCATATAAATATTTATTGGCAAAAAACATCTCGTAATCATTACTAATAAAATTTATAATATACTCCACATTCTTTAATATTTGAGCTTTCAAATCTTTTGAAAATTCAATTGTAAAATATTTTTCAACTATTAGTGATACTTCAGAATCTAGTTTTGCCTTATTAAAAATTTTCTTTATAAAATTATATTCTTTGTACTCTAGTTGAAATAAATTTAATTGTTCTAAATCTTTTTTTAATTCAATTAGGTCCAACTCTGTTAAATTTGATTTTATATTTATAATATATGGATTTTTACTTACTATTTTTAAATAATTAAAAATAGTATTAATATTGCTTTCATTATCAAAAAAATTCTTTATTTCTTTTAATTCATTATATTTAGCCTTGTTAATAATATTAGTTAAATATTTATTTGTAAAATTATATAATTCATATTCATTTTCATTATTGATATTTATTTTTTTACATTCATTATATAATTTATAATAACTTGTTCCAAAGAAATTTGTGACATAAATTTGTGTAGCAATTTTATTTAATTTTTCTATCTCTTCATCTATGTTATTTATATAAGATTTCAATTTCATTTTTGCTTCTTCTGGATTGTTATGAATACTCAATAAATCTTCTTTATCTATTAACGTGTTTATATCTTCCATATTTAAAAGTTTTTCTAATTGCTTATAGAATAAATCTTTATTTTCTACATCATCAATAAGAAGAGCAAATCTTGATAATTCTCCTAATCTCGAATAAATAACGTCTAAAGCTGTTTTCTTTTCAGAAACCATTAATATTTTTTTATTTTCTAATATACTTTGAATTATCAAGCTAGTAATAGTTTGCGATTTTCCTGTTCCGGGAGGACCTTGAACAACTAAAGAATCTGTTTTCTTTATTTCATTCAGAACATTTTCCTGAGAAAAATCCAATTCATTAATGTAATATATATCTTTTTCTATGCTATCAATCTTGTGTTTTGATTCACTTATCTCTTGATATGAGGTATCCGTTTCATTATTTTCGTATCCGTTCAATAACTCTTTTATCAACTTGGTTATTTCTGAGTTGTCTATCATCTTGTGAAAATCCGAAAACATCGATGTAACATACATTGAATAAATCCCTAATATCATATACCCTTTTATTTCTAATTCTCCATTTTTATATCTAGGGAATTCACTTGCTTTGTTTTCTAGAAACTTTTCTGGCTTAAATTCTTCCTTAGAAATATAAAATTTATTATCAGAATAGAATTCAATCATATCTTCTATATAATCTTCATCTATTTCTTCAACTTCGTTATTAGGTAATAACTCATTTTCACCATTAAATTTATTGTTAGCTAATATTAAATTTGTATTATATATTATTTCCCTGCTAAAATCATTTTTTAAGCTTATTGTTTTACTATCTCTTATTATTTCAACTGGAAATAACATTAATGGTGCTTTCACATTGAAGTCTTCATTTTCCATTTTTCCTTGAACAAATGGATATGCTATATATAACTCATTATTACCTGTGTCTGTAATTATTTTATTTACTTGTCTTGAAATCTTTAATAGAACTTTTAACTTTTCATCTTCAAATTCTTCTATACTAAGTAATTTATAATAATAATTTTTTCTTTCTATAATAAATTCTTTAAACTCTTCTATATTGTCAATTATCTTAAAAATATCTATTCCATAATCTTTATTAACTTTTGAGCTATATAAGAGTCTGTTTCTTCTATTAATATTTACCAATCTGTTTTCTAATTTTCCTAATAAAATCTTTTCTTTATCATTAAGTTCAACTTTATTTGTATCTGTACTTTTCAATATTAATTCTAGAAACTCCTTACCATAATTTTCAATAAAGTTATCACCTATTCCCTTTATTTTTGACATATCATCCAATGATTTAGGCTTATATTTCACTAAACCCTCTATTGCATCATCAGTACATATAGTCGGCTTTCTTCCTGTTTCAAAATTATAGTATTTTTCTTGAAGTTCTTCTTTTAGCCTATAAAGAGAAATTCTTAATTTTTCATCTTTATTTTTCTCTTCGTCTAAATAGATCATCTTTAAATTTTCCTCTCATATTAAATAATAAATTCATCATTATAAGCTCTTATAATATTCTTCTATTTTTTTAGCCATCATTTTTCTTCTGTTTAATAAGAACTCTTCATATCTATCAATTGTATAATCGCAAATATCCTCTGGAATACAATTTATTTTTAAGTTTTCTTTAAGTTCTTCTTCACTTCTAATAGAACCATATGCTAATTCATTGTTGTTACAGTTTTCAAATGCTTTCTTAAAATATTCTTCTGGAGCATCTTTTCCAATTTTGATGTTAACTGGTCTGTCTAAAAATGTATAATTTGCTACTTGATTGTATTTAACTTTATCATTATATCCATTTTGTTTTAAATACTCTTTTGGGAATATATGATGTACATCTCCAGCAATACTAATTAAATCTGATACTTTTTCTGCTTTTGAAAATAAAGCATTTTCTCCGTTAAAAACTTGTGCTGCTAAATATGCTGAAAAATATGGACTATTACTTGCTGTTGTTTCTAGCGCTTGTACTAAACCTACATTCCAGAATGCATCTGATAATTCTGCCTCTTCTAATTCTTTAAAATAGTTTTTAAATCCTTTTGCCTTTATTTCTCTTATATCTTTATCCATCCATGACTCTGGAGAACTAACATATCTTCCTGTTAATATAGCCATTACATACCATTTTTGAACATATCTTTTTATTTCAGTTTTATCAACCTCATTAGATTCATGTAACATTAAAAATAATATATATGCAAAATCCAAAGTCATTTTAGAATTTATCATTTTATTATTTATGAACCCTGCTGATTTTATTGCTAAAACAAATTGTTTGAAATTATATTCATTAATAAAATTCTCAATACCTTCTTTTAATAATTTAAAAGATTCTTCTTTTATTTCATTTTTATAATCTCTAGCTTCAAAATCACGTCCTGATAATAAGCTTACTAATTGTCCTAATTTTCCTCTACCAAATTTATGTGCAAATGAAACTCTTAGCATATCGTTATAATCCGGATCATATATATCATCAATTTCATTAGCCAACCATTTTACTTTTGGCGCAAATTCTGATTCAGCAAATTGATTATCTTTAGTCATTATATAGTTATAAAAGTTTGGTTCAACTGCTATATGACAGAAATAATCTATAGTTTTTCTTAAGATATTTCCACCTAAGTCCTCATCAGCTGCAATTTTAGACATAGCAAAGTCTGCTTCTTTTAATGCTTTCCCTTGAGAATTTATTCTAACAAATATTTCTGTTACTTCATCAATATTCAAGTTTGCTCCTAAATCCACAACACCAACTTGCACATTTTTTATAGCCATTAACTTTGTTAATGCTTTTGATAATTCATCTTCATCAGCATCAGGATTTTCTTCACAATATTTTCTAATAAATTTTAATTGACTAAATTCTGGTTTGAATAACATTGATATATCTTCAATCCATTTACTACTTTTGATATGTGATTGATCTTGTACAGCAAATCTTTCTTCATCATCTTTTGCCATAGGATTAAATGCAATTCTTATAACTCTTTCTTGATAATCTTCATCAATTATTTTTATTCCTAATATTGAAGTCATTAAAGCGGTTATTCTTTGTTGACCATCTATTAATAAAAACTTTCCAGCTGATTCTCCACCATTTTTTATTCTTACATTAGGAGATTGCCATCTAATTATATATCCTGTTGGATATCCATTATACATTGAATCTATCAAATCTCTTACTTTACTTCTTTTCCATACAAATGGTCTTTGAATTTCTGGAATTGCTATTGTTCCAGCTTCTATTAACCCTAAAATTGCACCTACTGTTAATGAATTTATACTATATTTTGTATCAAACATAACTTACTCCTTAAATTTATCTTTATTTTATAATATTTTATAACATATATCAATTACTCTCATATTAATTTTGTATTTTTTATTGTAAACTTGTCATAATAATGCGTATAATCAATTTTATGAGAAGTTTGATGATACGATTATCAATATTACAGACGAAATTCCTTTTGAAATACCAGATAATTGGTGTTGGGTTAGACTAAATTCAATAAGCTATCTTGAAAATGGTGATAGAAGTTCTAAATATCCAAAAGAAAGTGATTTGAAAGAAAGAGGAATACCGTTTTTTGGAGCTAAAGATATTATAAATGGTAGGTTAAGTTTTTCTAATGTCAGATATATAACTAATGAAAAATTTAATGAATTGAATGGTGGAAAATTATTAGATAATGATATTGTATGTTTATTACGAGGATATGTTGGAAAAGTAGCTAGGTTTAATAAAACACAAAATTGTGATACTGGTTTTATATGCGCTCAAATGTTAATAATACGATTAATTTATAAAAATATGATAAACTACATAGAATATTGTTTTAATACTCCATACATTAAATCAAACATAAAGCAAAGAACAACTGGAACAGCAGTAAGACAACTTCCTGCAAAAGACTTAGGTAAAATACTCTTTCCAATACCGCCAATTAACGAACAAGATCGAATAATAAAAAAAATAGATAAAATACTAAGTTTAATGAAAACAGCTGAATAATCAGCTGTTTTTTTACCAATCAATTATTTTATTAACTATTTCTTGTTGTTCTGTACTAGTTCTTCTCAAGTAAATTCTAGTAGTTTCTATGCTTTCGTGTCCCATTAAATCAGCTAACAATGAAATGTCATTAAATCTGTCTAAAAAGCTTTTGGCAAAACGATGTCTAAATGAATGAGGGTAAATTACATTAGGATTTAATCCATATTTTTTGCCTAATTTCTTTAATTCTCCTGCAATTCCTCTTGCAGTAATTCGTTTTCCAAATTTATTTTTAAATATGAATCCGTCTGTAATTTGTTTTTGTTCAAACCATTTCAAAGATTCTTCTTGAAGTTTTTGTGGAATATATATTCTTCTTAATTTTCCACCTTTTGAATACAAATCAAAATATCCAATTTTTATATGTTCTACTTTGAATTGTATTAATTCGCTTATTCTAGCACCAGTTGCGGTAATAAATCTTATCACAAAATACCAATACATCTCTTTTTTGTTTTTCAAGCACTTCTTAAAATATTCATAATCAGCTTCACTAATTACATTTTCCAAAAAGTTTTTTTGTTGTAATTTCAAAAGTGGTAATCGCAAATTCTCTTTTTTTAAATATTTTAAATAAGAATTTATTGCTTGAATTCTTAAATTTACAGTTTTTATTTTGTAATTTTCAACAAGAAATGTTTTATATGCTTGTAAGTTTTTCTTGTTTAGAATTAAATATTTTGATTGGTATTGTTTAACTGCAAATAAATAAGATTTTATGGTATTTTGAGAAAGATTTTTCTTTTTTAAGTATTCTTCAAAAGAAAAAACCATACTGAAAACCTCCTTTCCAGTATGGAATTATATATGATTATAAAAATTTAATTGTTTTTTCGATTTTTTCTACAATTCTTAGTTGTTCTTTTATTGTTGGTAACGCTATATATACTTCACGAATAGCTTCTATTGATATACTTTCTTGTGCAGTTGATTTTTTATACTTTCTCAGTTCTCTATTACCAGTATAACTTCTTAAATAGTATAAAATATACTCTGTTAAAATATTTTCATAAAGTTCTATTTTACCTACATTTGAACCTAAGTGTGCTTTAAATGTTCCATCGAATACTGCAATGTTTCCAATTGTGCCAACATAAGGTGTTAATAAGCATTTTTTAGTTAATTGACTTCTCGGAAGTAAGTTTGAGGTTTCTTCCGAAATAAAAGATTCAAAGTTTAAAATCAATTTACCATTTTGAACATTTTTTCCTTTGAATAATGGAATGCCGTTAGAAGTTAAATTAGGAAAAATGTTTTTAGTGTATTCAAAACCTGCTAATTTAGTTACAAACGCTATATTTTTTAATTTTACCCAACACCAATTATCTGGTATTTCAAAAGGAATTTCGTCTGTAATATTGATAATCGTACCATCATCAAACTTCTCATAAAATTGATTATCAGTTTTGTCTTTGTATATTACAGACAAATTTTCTTTCTTAATTTGTTTGTTTTTAATTAATTTTCGTTTTTTATCTAATATTTTATTAATTAAAATCTCTGCAGATTCATCATTCGACTCTTGCTGAACAAACTTTCCTTGCATAGCATATTGTAAAATAGATTTTTTTAACTCTTCTTTATATGAATTATTTAATTGTTCTAAATCGTTATATTTATTATTATAAAAATTTAAAATTGCTACTAATTTATTTATTTTGTTTTTTATTCTATATTGTTCATTTAAAGGTGGTAGTGGTATTAAATATTTTTTTACATTGTCTAGTTTTAAAAATATTTGATTAGTTGATCCGTCAGCGTTTTTTTCGATTATCGTTCTGTTTAATTTTAAGTAATATAGCAAATAATTTGAAATAGTTTCATTAGTAGTTCTAAAAACAAATAAGTGTCCATCAGATATATATTTATTATCTTCTAAATTAAACATTCCTGCTCTTCCTACCGTACCACCACCTAATGTGTTTAATAATACATCATTATTTCTCAAATAATATTCTTGTGGATAATTATTAATAAATTCATCTGTACAATATTTTAATCCATTTAAATCTAACCCATAATCTTGATTGTTTTTTTGCCCGATTACAAAATTGTTGTTAGCTATTTTTGAATATTTTGGACTTTTTCCAGAGAAACATAAGGTACAAATATTTCCTACTCTTGTCCAACACCAACTACTAGGTATTTCAAAAGGTATCTCATCGGTTATATCATTTATAGTACCATCTTCAAACTTCTCATAATAATGATTATCTGAAGAATCTTTATATATTTCTGAATATTTTTCTTTTTTTATCTTCTTCTCTTTTATTAATTTTTCTCTTTCTTCTTTAATTTTTTCTAGTAATACTGATGCAGGTTCGTCATTAGGATCTTGCTTTACTAATTTTCCTTGTATCGCAAGTTGAAGAATAGAGTTTTTCAATTCTTGTGCAGTCATTCTATTCCTCCTCTAATAATTTACTAACTTCAGCTAATATTTTGTCTATCTCTGCATTTAAACTTGCTCTTTTTTTCTGATATTGTGCTATTAATTCTTTAGGTTCTAATATTATTTCTTCTTCATGAGGATAACCACATAAATCTAAATTATAATTCATATTAATTATTTCTTTTACATCATAACTCTTGGCTTTATATGTAATTGTTGCATCTTCATTTTCTTTTTTATCTACAATTTCTTTTCTATTATTCCACCATTCTTTTACATCATTGAAATGTATATTTAATATTGGTTTTGTTTTAGAGAAATTCTTATATCCTTCTGGCATATCCATCCTATAAAACCAAACTTTATCTGTAGATTGAGTTTTATCAAAAAATAAAATATTAGTAGTTATAGATGTATATGGTGCGAAAACAGAACTTGGTAATCTTACAATAGTATGTAAATTAAAATCTTTTAATAGTTTTTCTTTTATATTAACTTTTGTGTTATCTGTTCCGAATAAAAATCCATCTGGTAAAATAACAGCAACTCTTCCATTTAATTTTAATCTATACATTATAAGTGCAATAAATAAATCTGCAGTTTCAGAACCTCTTAAACTAGATGGAAAATTAATTAAGTGTTCTTTCAATACACTTCCACCATATGGCGGATTCATTAAAATCACATCATATTTCTCATTATCTGTATATTCCTTAATATTTCTATCAAAACTATTTCTATGTTCTACTCTTGGATTATCAATATCATGTAACAATAAATTTGTAATACATAATAAATATGGTAAGGATTTCATCTCTATGCCATATATTGACTCATTATATATATCTATATCTTCTGCTGTTTTCTTTTGCTCCTTTAAATAGTCTAATGTTGATGTTAAAAATCCACCTGTACCACAAGCAAAATCAGCAACTTTTTCGCCTAAAGTTGGATTTAACATTTCTACCATAAAATTTGTTACTGGTCTAGGAGTATAAAACTCTCCTGCATTTCCAGCACTTTGCAATTCTTTTAACATTGTTTCGTAAATATCATTAAACTCATGTCTTTCATTTGGATTAGTAAATTCAATTTCATCTATAACATTTATTACTTGTCTTAATAAAATACCATTTTTCATATAATTATTTACATCTTTAAATGTATAAGTAACTATAGCCTTTTTTATTGGTGTTTCTGAATTTATATCTAATTTCTTTAATTTAGGAAACAATTCATTATTAACAAAGTTTAACAATTCCTCTCCAGTTAGTGCTAAACCATCTTTATTATCTTTAGCCCAATTTCTCCATCTTAGATTTTCAGGAATAATTGATTTATAATTATCATCATCAAATTCCCATTGTTGTTCTTTTGCATCATAAACTTTCAAAAATAATATCCATACAATTTGCTCTAATCTTTGTGCATCTCCATTTACACCTTCATCTTTTCTCATTATATCTTGTAATTTTTTTAGTATATTTCCTATTCCCATCTTATCTCCTATCCTGCGTATAATTCATATTCTAACTCCTCAACTGCTTTAATATATTGCTCTTTTCCTCCAAAAGCTTTTACAATTTCCATCGGAGAACCATATTCTTCAAATGGCTTTAGTTGTAAAATTTTTGTATCTGTTAATTCTAATTCATTATTATCACTATATTTTTCTAATAAATCTTTTAATATATTTCTAGCAATTTCAGAATATTTATATAAATATCCTTTTTTTAATACATTTTTAACTCTTTCACTTCTTGTAAGCGGCTTTTTATCATATGCTATATGAAGTATTAAATCAAAATCTCCGATGTCGTCATTACCAATATCTTTTCTTAACTCATCTAATAAAACCCCTTGCTCTTCTAATTGTTTTATTATTGCTTGCTTTTTATCTGCTTCGTTCCATTTGTTTATAAATTTATCTAAAGAATCATATTCATTTAATATACTTCTTCTTGAAAAATCTTTTAAAGATTCTGTTACTAATTTTCCATTTTTATCATAGTAAGAAATATATTCATTATAAATATTTACTTCTACACCATTCACTCTTAATTTTGATGGTTTTGAAACCTTCTCTCCTGGATGTGGTATAGTTGGTGGTTTTTCTGTTTCTTTTTCATTTTCCTCATTCTCTGCTTCACCAGGTATTGGTTCTGTTGGATTAACAACTTTTATACAAATTGGTTCTCCATCGAAATCAGGGTCGCTAAATAATCTACTTGCATTTCTAAAATCCATTATTGTAAAATATGTTTTCCCATAATCTTCTCTTACACGAGTTCCTCTTCCTATTATTTGTTTGAATTCTGTCATAGAATTTATATTTGAATCTAACACTATTAACTTACAAGTTTTGCAATCAGCTCCTGTTGTTAATAATTTGCTTGTAGTAACAATTGTTGGATATTTTTCTTCTGCATCTATAAAATTTTCTAATTGTGCCTTTCCCTCATCATTATCTCCAGTTATTCGCATTATGTAATTCTTATTTTCTTTCATTAAGTCAGCATTTTCTCTAACTAATGCTTGTCTCATTCGCTCTGCATGTTCTATATCAATACAAAACACTATTGTTTTATTAAATCTATCTGTATCTTTCAAAAACTCTGTAACTCTTTTAGCTACCGCTTCCGTTCTTTCATCTATAATTATTTTTTTATCAAAATCAGCTTGATAATATGTTTCTTCACCATCTAATATATTTCCATTCATGTCAACTTTGCCAATTTCTGGTCTATATCCTACAAGGTCTTTATCTAAATTAACTCTTATAACTTTATATGGTGCTAAGAATCCGTCATCAATTCCTTGTTTTAATGAATATGTATATATTGGATTCCCAAAATATTCAATATTTGAAATACTAGTTGTCTCTTTTGGAGTAGCAGTTAAACCTATTTGAGTTGCAGTATTATAATATTCTAGAATTTTTCTCCAATTTGAATCTTCTGCTGCACTCCCTCTATGACATTCGTCTACAATTATCAAATCAAAGAAGTCTGGTTTAAATTGTTTAAATATATCTAATCCTTGTCCATCTGTTAATTGTTGATATAATGCCATATATATTTCATATGAGCTATCAATATTTCTTTTTTTTATTTTAGTCATAACATTCTTAAATGGCTGAAAATCTTGCGCCATTGTTTGATCAATTAACATATTTCTATCCGCTAAATATAACACTTTTCTTTTTAATCCTGATTTTTTTAATCTATGAATTATTTGAAATGCTGTAAAAGTTTTTCCTGTTCCTGTAGCCATTACTAATAATAGCCTATCTTTTCCTTTTGCTATTGCTTCTACAGTTCTATTAATAGCTATTTCTTGATAATATCTTGGTTTCTTTACTCCATCAGCATAATAATATGGTTCATTAATAATACGTTCTTCATTGTCTGAAATATTTTTTTCTGTTTTATATCTATACCATAATTCTTCTGGAGATGGAAATTTATCTAAATCTATTTCTCTTTCTTTTCCTGTTAGAAAATCATATTCTAAAAATGATTTTCCGTTAGAAGAATATGCAAAAGGAATATCTAAGATTTCAGCATATTCTTTAGCTTGTTGCATACCATATCCTACATCAAAAACATTTTTCTTTGCTTCAACTACAGCTAAAGGTTTTGTATTCTTATAATATAAAATATAATCTGCTTTTTTACCTTTCGCTCTTGTAGACATATTTCCTCTAACAATTACCCTACCCGCAGTAAAAGAAACTTCCATTTTTATTTGAGTATCTTTATCCCATTTTTTTAACAATGCTGGTGTTATAAATCTTAACTTCACATCTTCTTCAGATAAATTTTCTTCAAATCCCATATTATTTGCCCCCATAAATAAAATAACTTCCGATAATATTTTATTATACGAAGTTATTTTATCATATTTTCTTTTTCTACTCAACATATCTGGCAATTTTTGTAACTTTTTGTCTGTTTTTAAATTCTCCTTTTTTCGACAAAATCCACCCTTCCTTCACTTATTCTCCCGAGATGGCAAGAATAGATGTCAGCCATACATCCCTTAACAGCTAAAAAACAGTGCTTTCAACGGTGATGACACATAGTAAAAATAGCTGACAAATGTCAGCCATAATATTTTTATTTTATTTCCAAATTTTTAAAAGACCACTTTAAAAGTGGTCTTTTAAAAATCCTATTATTGTATTAAACTTATCTATGGTTT
>SVGD01000019.1 GCA_015056485.1 Clostridiales bacterium | reverse complement strand
TTCATAGTCATATCTTGAACCATGACAAGGACAATCCCAAGTTTTTTCTAAATTGTTCCATGAAAGTTCACATCCTAAATGAGTACAATATGGTTTTACAGCATATATTTCATCTTCGGATTTTTTATAAATTCCGAGTTTTGTTCCTTTATAATCTACAACTCCACCTGTTCCAATTTTTAATTCTTCATATTTTATAATTAGAGGAGTTATTTTATTTAAAACTAACGAATGAGCTGTTTGTTTTAACATATTTCCTATTTCTTTTCTATTCTTTATTGGTTCTACCCTTGTAGCTGAGTATATATCTTCATAGGGATTACTATCACCTAAAATTTTATCACTAATGATTTTTGCCGCCACATAAGATGTTGTCATTCCCCATTTTTTGAACCCAGTAGCAACAAACACATTAGGCATTAACTTAGAATATTCCCCTATATATGGAACCTTATCTAAAGTTATGCAATCTTGTGTATTCCACTTATATAGTATATTTGATTTAGAATAATGCATTTTTATATAATTTTCTATGTTTTTGTAATTATCATCTAAACTACTATTGTTATCTCCTGATTTATGCTTTGAGCCACCAACCAGCAAAAGTCTTTTGTCCCCATATTTTGCACTTCTAAAAGACGTTACAGGTTCTTCTGCAGATATATACATACCTTCAAAAAGATTCCTTTTTACATCTGCTGCAACTACATATGACCTATCTTGATACATTTTCATAAAATATACACCTGGAAAATTTATTATCGGATAATGTGTTGTAATTGCTACATATTTAGATTTCACACTTGCATTTTCAGTATATGTTTTATAGTGTTTACCTTCTTTTTTCACATCAATTACTTTAGAATTTTCATAAACACAATCACTTGGTAATTTTTCCAATAGTCCATTTGCATATTTTATAGGATGAAATTGTGCCTGGTTCGGAAATTTTATAGCTCCTAATGTTTTAAATGGCAAATCAACTTCATTACAAAATTCTGCTTGAAATCCAAGAGCTTTAACCATTTCGGTTTCCGTTACTATCTCTTGTACTTTCTCTTCTGAACAAGTATATACATATGCATCTTGTTTTTCAAAATCACAATCAATATTTTGTGATTTTATAATATATTCTATAGAAGAAATTGCATTTTCGTTAGAATATAAGTATTTCTGAGCAAATTCTTTCCCAAAATTTTGTATTAAATAACTATAAAATAATCCATGTTGACTTGTAATCTTAGCTGTTGTATTAGCAGTTGTACTAGATAAAACTTTATCTTTTTCTAATAAAACAAATTTAATTCCTTGTTGATGCAAAAGGTATGCAAGGGTAACGCCAACCATACCTGCGCCAACAATGCATACATCTATTTCAATATCTTTATCTAATTTTGAATAATCTTTTGTTTTTGTACTTTCTAACCAATAAGAATTCATATTACCTCCATTAATGTTTAGTTTAACCAGAATCTACAAATATATTATTATAAATTCGGGCGGGCACAGGGCCCGCCCCTACAATGTTTAATTAAAATTCCTCTCTCTTCTCCTTTGTTGAAGAATTTAATGTTTTATGATAATATATTCATATCAATTTAGAAAGGAGAATCTATGGAGATTACTAGACCAACTGTAATGGAAGTAAATTTGGATGCTTTTAACCATAATATAGAACAAATTCAAAAATATATTGGTAATGATGTAAAAATCATGCCTGTTATTAAAGCAAATGCTTACGGAACATATATAAATAAAAGAATCGATGTTCTAGAACAATTCGATATTGTTGCTGTTGCTTTAGTTGATGAAGCTGTAGAACTTAGAGAGAACGGTTTCACTAAAGAAATTTTTGTTTTAAATCAACCTTATAAAGATGAAATAGATAAAATTATAAAATACAATATAACAATTGGATTGAGCTCAAATGACTTTTTGAATGAATTAGGTCAGAAAAATTGCCCAGTTAAAATTCATTTAGAAATTGGAACTGGTATGGGTAGAACAGGAATTAAACCTAGTAGAGTTCCCGAATTTTTAGAAAAAATAAATCACTTTAAAAACATTAAAGTTGATGGTATTTATACACACTTATCTTCTGCTGACTATGATGATTCCTATACACAAAAACAATTATCTGGATTTAATAATGCTGTTAATTCTGCAAAAGAAATTTTAGGAGAATTAAAATATGTACACTGCTCTGCTTCAAATGGGATTTTAAATTACCCAGAACATTCTTATAATTTAGTTAGACCTGGTATTATTTTATATGGATATGAATCCTTTGCTCATGCAAAAGAAAAAATACGTCTAATTCCTACATGTAAATTAAAATCAAAAATAACTTTTTTAAAAGAAGTTGAAAAAGATACATCTATAGGGTACTCTAGAGAATATATAACAAAACGAAAAACTAAAGTAGCAACTATCCCAATTGGATATGCTGATGGATTAAGAAGATGTCTTTCTAATATAGGCGCAGTAGTAATAAATAAACAAAAAGCTCCTATTATAGGTAAAATTTGTATGGATGGATTTATGGCAGATGTAACTAATATAAAAAATGTCTCTATCGGGGATGATGTATATATTTGGGATAATGAAATTATAACCTTAGAAGAAGTTGCAAATAAAGCTAATACTATTAATTATGAATTTTTAAGTACAATATCAAATAGAGTACCAAGAATATTTAAATAAAGCAAAAGAGCCTCCCTTACGGGAGGCTTTTGCCATATACAGTCTAATTATTAAAAAATAAACTGAAGACAGTATACGTCATAGGTTTCTTCACCTATATAGATTTCCATTGCCGGCATCGCATTGCGAAATACCATATCAATGGTTTTCAATCCAGGCTGAAAACCGTTAAGCGTCAGAGAAGTACCCTGCTTATAGGCATTGAAATTCGAAGAAGAATTCAACTGGCTATTCGGATAAACAAATCCTTCCGAAATATTTGCAGGATATACTTTGCCTTCTTCTTGTTCTCTGTCAGTGAATGTTATAGCGAAGTCTTCTGATTTTTCCATAACCTCTATCTTCAGATATGAAGGATAATTTTCTCCTTCTCTGTCAGCATATGGAACGTAAAAAAACTTTACGTCCCCATAATAACCGTTCAAAGGAGCATCGAGCTCGACTACCTGATATATATCGGGCCAATTTTCTTCAGCTGCCGAATATTCAGGTACTTCATCTGAAACCATAACATCCTTGATAGCCACAGGTTTTGTTTCAGGTTCAGTTGTTTCAACTGTTGTTATATTGGTTTTTTCTGTGATTGTACCGGAATTTGTTTTGCTGCCATTGCAGCTAGCAGCAATAGTCAGGATGAGTGTCATTGCGATAAGAATTACCATAAATTTTTTCATATTGATTCCTCCAATATTTATTACTTAGAAAATACAACCTGTAAATAGCTAACTTCGTAGAGTTCTTCTCCAACTGGCATATAAATTGTTGACATGTATCTAGCATGAAAAATAATGTCCACACTTTCAATGTTCTCTCCGAATCCATCCATTGTGGCAAAATTTTCACCCAGGTCAACTTCATAATTTGCATTCGCATGCTGCTGGTTGTTTGAATAAACTACTGCTTCGGGCGTATTAGCAGGAAATACAGTTTCACTTCCAGGAAAAGTGATTACTAAATCCTGAGAAGCACAATTAACTTCTACTCTAAGAACTGAGTTGAAGTCAAATCCGTTTTCCTGACGTGTTTCATACGGCACATAGCGGAATATAGCATTGTTAACCTCCGCAGAAAACTGGATAGGTAACTCTTCAGGCGCTAAGGTCAACGTCTGATAAAGGTCATACTCAGCTTCAGTAGGTTCCGTGGTAGTTTCTTTTGCCGCAGTTGTGGCTGTTTCATCTGCATTACTGCCGCAGGCAGAAAATGCAAATATAAGGATAATTGCGAGAATGAGTGTCAAAAGTTTTTTCATGATGCATCTCCTTTTTAAAAATTTTGGACTGTATATATAATAGCTATTCTGCTAGGCAGTCATGCTTGTATTATCAAGCACTTTTTATAGCTATAATTTTTTCAAAGTACAAAGTACGTATATATTATATCACAATTTTACATAAATTTCAAAATGAATATTTCTTACCTTTACGTCTTGCTCTTAGTCTAGTCTTTTGATATAATAGCACAAGTTTTGTAAAGTTAAGGAGTTTTTATGAGAAATATTAAAATAATAGGAGCTTGTTCCGATTTAGGGTTACATATTAATGGAGCAGATTTAGGTCCATCTAAATTAATTGAGCATTTAAAGATTTCTAATATAATAAAAGTTAATAAATTAAATAATATAAAAAAAGAATTAGAAAAGAATAATAAAAAGAAAAATTTAATTGCAGTTAATGAATTTAATTCAAGACTATATACTGAAGTTGTTAATAGTTTAAATAATAATTACTTTCCTTTAACTATTGGTGGAGACCATAGTATTGCAATTAGCTCTAGTTTAGCTTCTATAAAAAAATATACTAATCTAGGAATTATCTGGTTTGATTCTCATGGTGATTTCAATACTTTTGATACAACTATATCAGGAAATATCCATGGAATTCCCCTCGCCGCTGTAACAAACTATGAGAAAAATTATTTAACTGATTTTCATAATGGAAATTATTATAATCCAAAAAACACTGTTCTTCTTGGAGCTAGAGATATAGATGAATTAGAAAAAGAAAATTTAGAAGATGCCGGAGTTACAGTCTTTACTACAGAAGATATAAGAAATAAAGGTATGGAATATATATACGAAAAAGCTTTTAAAATTGCTTCTTCAGGAACTAATGGAATTCATATTAGTTATGATTTAGATGTTATAGACCCTAATTTTGCGCCTGGTGTTTCTGTTCCGGTAGATAACGGTATTAATGAAATAGAAGCCTTTACATTTATAGATTATATAATAAAATATAAAAATTTAGTTAAATCTATGGATTTAGTTGAATTTAATCCATTAAAAGATGTAGATGATAAGACATTAAATCTAGCAAAAGAATTGCTAGACAAGATATTAAATAATTAATATTTTCAATTTTTAAAGGGCAGCCGTTCGGATAGCCGTCCGAATGCAATGAGGTTACAGATATCACCTGTCCTTGGGGTAGGGCGTCTGCCCCTACATATATATAATTCAAATTAAAAAAACCCAAAAGAAGATTCTCTTGGGTTCGTTTTTTTAATAATTTTCTGCTTTTATTTCAAAATAACTTTGTGGATGTGCACATACTGGACAAACTTTTGGAGCTTCTTTTCCTATTACTATATGTCCACAGTTTCTACATTTCCAAATTTTTTCTCCATCTCTGCTGAATACTAGTCCATTTTCTATATTTCCTAATAATTTTCTATATCTTTCTTCATGTTCTTTTTCTATTTTTCCTACTTCTTCAAATAAATAAGCAATGTGGTCAAAGCCTTCTTCTCTAGCTTCTTTTGCCATTCTATCATACATATCTGTCCATTCAAAATTTTCTCCTTCTGCAGCTGCTACTAAATTTTCTGTAGTTGTAGGAACTTCTCCACCATGTAATAATTTGAACCATAATTTTGCATGTTCTTTTTCATTATCTGCAGTTTCTTGGAATATTGCAGCTATTTGTTCATATCCTTCTTTTTTTGCTTTACTTGCAAAATAAGTATATTTATTTCTTGCTTGTGATTCACCAGCAAATGCCTCCATTAAATTTTTTTCTGTTTTTGTACCTTTTAAATCTGCCATTTTTTTACCTCCTTGTTTTTTATTATTTTCTAGGATAATTATACATATTAATGTTATAATTTTCAATATTTTTTCAATTATTTAATTAATTTTATTTGTAGGGGTCGGTCTTGACCGACCCAGGGCAGGTCAAGACCTGCCCCTACACACCATGAATCTTTAACACATTAATTTTATCCTGTTTTACTGCTTATATCTCTTCTCATTTTACTCATAATTTTCTTTTCTAATCTAGAAATATAGCTTTGCGATATTCCGTAACATATCTGCTACTTCTTTTTGTGTTTTTTCTTTTCCACTTATAAAACCAAATCTAAGTTCCATTATATTTTTTTCTCTATTTGTTAATTTTTCTATTGATGCTTTTAATAATTTTTTGTCTACTTCATCTTCTATTGCTCTTGATGTTACATCAGGATCTGTTCCTAATATATCCGATAATAATAACTCATTACCATCTCCATCCTGATTTAAAGGTTCATCTATTGATATCTCCCCTTTGATTTTGTTACTTCTTCTTAAATACATTAAAATTTCATTTTCTATACATCTTGATGCATATGTTGCAAGTTTTATATTTTTTCCTAAATTAAATGTATTTATTGCTTTCATTAAACCAATTGTACCAATAGAAACTAAATCTTCTATTCCTACACCTGTATTTTCAAATTTTTTTGCAATATATACTACTAATCTTAAATTTCTTTCCACTAAAATCTGTCTTGCTTCAAAATTATTATTTGCTAACTCCTTTAAATATTTCTCCTCTTCATTTTCATCTAATGGCGGTGGTAAAGTTTGACTTCCTCCAATATAAAAAATTTCTAAATTTTCTATACTATCTTCATTAAAATATTTTACATATATTGTGTTTATTTTACACTTTAATAAATTCAGAATGTTCATTTATTTCTCCCCCTTGTTCCTCTAAAATTTCCAATCCTATTAATGCTTGATATTTCCCTGTTTTGCTTAAAACTCCATCATAAATTCCTATAATAAAATTTTTAATATAGATATCTTTTTCCTCTAAATTCACAATAAGTAAATCACCTTTTATTCCTAATAAAATTCCATTTTGTTTACCTAATGAACTAAAAGGTATTATTCTTATTCTTGAAGCATACTCTTGTATTTCTATATTTTCTCCCTTTATAATTTTTTCTGAATTATTTATAATATAGTCTGGAATTAAATCTTTTAAAGCATCTTTCTCAACAACTATTACAGGATTTTTTGTTATTGGTTCTTTTAAAAAATTTCCTGTATCTATTATTGCATTTATAAATTTTTCATTACCATCTATTTGTATTTTTAAACTACAGTTCATATCCTTTTTTGTAATTTTTGCTTTTACATTTTTAAATGATATTGTTGTAATAATAAATCCTATAATTCCTCCTGCTAATACTACTTTAATAGGATATGTACCTATTAATCTTCCGACCTTCATAATATATGTTTTCTGGACTTATAAAATACAATAGTGCAAAAGCAACTCCACCAAAAGTAAAAGATGTTAGATAAAAAATTAATAATTGCTTAAATAATAATTTTATATTTCTTGGTTTGAAAGCAATATAAATAATAACGATAGATAATATTATTTTTAAAATTGTGTTTGTAAATATTTCCAGTTTTGTTATATATGTAACGATTGCATATATACTTCCTAATCCACTAGCTAAAAATGTATTCAAAATTTTTATTGGTGTTTTTACAATAATTGCTGTTGCAAATAAGATAATATAATTCATAAATAAATTTTCAAGGAAAATAATATCTACATATACTGTCAAACATTAATCACCCTCGGATAATTGTATAATAGGTTTAAGAAAAAGCCTGTCATTTTCTGAAGGCGAAAAAAAGAAATAATCTACAAAAATAGATTATTTCTTTTCTTTATAATTATATATTTTTATTTTTATATTTTATTTCCTTTTTTTCTTAAGAAAGAAGGAATGTCTAAATCTCCATTTGCATCTTTATTTTCAGTTGGTGTTGGAATTGAATTTATTTTTTTATTCCATGTATTATTTACTAAGTTATCAACTCCTATGCTTGATATAGGTGCTTCTTTTTCAAAACCTGTAGCGATTACAGTAATTTGAATTTCGTCTCCTAAACTTTCATCTGTTACTACACCAAAAATAATATTTGCTTCAGGATCAACACTTCTTTGTACTAATTCTGCTGCTGTATTAGCTTCTTGTAATCCTAAATCAGTTCCACCTGTGATGTTAATAATTACTCCTCTTGCTCCTTCTATTGATGTTTCAAGTAATGGACTTTGAATTGCTTCTTTTGCAGCATCTTCTGCTCTGTTTTCTCCACTAGCTCTACCCACACCCATATGTGCCATTCCTGTATTTAACATTATAGTTTTAACATCTGCAAAGTCTAAGTTAATTAAACCTGGTACAGAAATTAAGTCTGATATACCTTGAACACCTTGTCTTAAGACATCATCAGCCATTTTGAATGCTTCAACAATTGATGTTCTTCTATCAATGATTTGTAATAATTTATCATTTGGAATTACTACTAATGTATCAACTTTATCTTTTAAGCTTAAAATTCCTCTTTCAGCTTGAGTAAGTCTTTTCTTTCCTTCAAATGTAAATGGTTTTGTTACAACACCTATTGTTAATATACCTAATTCTCTTGCTGCTGCTGCAACTATTGGAGCTGCTCCAGTTCCTGTTCCTCCACCCATTCCAGCTGTTACGAAGACCATATCTGCTCCTCTTAAAATTTCTGCAATTTCAGCTTTGCTTTCTTCAGCTGCTTGAGAACCAATATCAGGATTTGCACCTGCACCTAATCCTCTTGTAAGTTTTTCACCAATTTGAATTTTAGAACTTGCTTTTGATAATTGTAAAGCTTGTCTATCTGTATTTACTGCTATAAATTCTACTCCTCTAATTCCAGATTCAATCATTCTGTTTATAGCATTATTTCCAGCACCACCAACACCTATTACTTTAATTGTTGCTGTACCGTCCATCATGTAATTATTTTCATCATATTCTGTTTCCATCATATTGTTCACATCCTCCTTCTAAATTTTGCGTTTGGAATTTTGAATTTGGTAATTGGTAACTCTACCTATCATCATCCCAACATTATATACTTTTTAAAATTAAAAACTTTTATTATATACATTTGAAATTTATTTACAAATATCCAAACTCCAAATGCCAAATTCCAAATACCATTTTAGGTATAGAAAAATTCTTTTATTCTTTCCATTACATTTTTGAAAAAGCTTTCATTAGACTTAATGTCTATGCTACTTGAAACTGTTCTTGCAAATGGTCTTGATGCAACATATTTTATTAGCGCATAGCTTGACCTATAGCTTGGTCTTATAGTACTTATAAGTCTTCCTGTTGACATTTTAACTGGTATATTTAATATTATTTTTCCTGCAACATCACTTTTATTTATGCTTGTAATTCCTTGCCCTGTTAAAACAACATTATTGATATTTGATTTTATTCCTTCTTTAGATATGTCATTTTTTACTAAAGTGAATAATTCTTCAACCCTTGCTTCAATAACTTCAATTAACTCTGAACTTTTAATTTTTTTAGTTCTCTCTTCACCTTTATATGTATTTAAAATTATATCTGTATCATTATCTATAAAAGACTTTAATGCTAATCCATATTGTCTTTTTAATTTATCAGCTTCCTCTTCAGCTATATTAAATACATATGCAATGTCACTTGTAATATTATTTCCTCCAACAGGTATTGTATTTGTATATATAAAATTGTCTCCTTCAAATACCCCTATGTCTGTATTACCTGCTCCTATGTCTAATATCATTATATTATCTGTCAATTCATTTTTCTCTAGAATTAGACCTCTTTCGGCTAATACATTTGGTACTATTCCATCAATCTCTAAATCTGCTTTTTTAAATACAGACGTTATTTGTTTAACATATTCTTTATCAGCTAAGATAACCTGTCCATTTACGGTAAAACTTGAACATAAGCTTCCTACTGGATCGTCTACAACTCTACCATTATCAAGTACAAATTGACTTGTTACTATATCTATTAAAAGTTTATCTTCAGGAATATCGATATCTTTTACTTGCATTATTGCTGATGTAACATCCTTTGTAGATATTCCGGCATATTTATCTTTTGCTTCTTTTACTATACTATTTTGAACGATTGTCACATACTTTCCAGGAATAGTTATATATGCTGAATTTATTTTTAAACTGGCATTTTCTTCTAGTTCCGTAATTGTTTTTATAATCGCATTGGCAATCTCTTCTTCATCTGTAATCTTTGACTTTTTCATTCCAAAGCATTTACTTTCTGCTGTAGCAATAATCTCAACTTGATTAAAATTATTAATTTCTGCGACAACAGAGCTTACCTTGGATGTTCCTATGTCAACACCTACAATTATATCTCCAATAGCCAAGAAAAACTCCTCCGTTTTACATTATTTTTATTATCGCAATCTTATTATATTTTTAGAAAAAAGTCAACAGTTTTTGTTACATTTGTGTAATATTTTTGTAACACTTTTGACATATATTATCGAAGGTGTTTGGACTGTAAGAATTGGTGTTTTTTATATATTATTATATTATACTGTAGGGGTCGCCGAGGGCGGCAACCCCTACAAAAAAATGTAGGTCTTTCAACCTACATTTTTCTATTCTCCTTTTAATTTTTCCGCCATGTCTGCTGCTGTTAAATTATCTATCATTTCATCTATATTTCCATTTAAGAAGTTTTCCATTTGATATATGCTAAATCCTATTCTATGGTCTGTAATTCTTCCTTGTGGATAATTATATGTTCTTATTTTTTCACTTCTATCTCCTGTACCTACTTGGCTTTTTCTTTCACTAGCAAGTTCAGAATCTCTTTTTTCTTTTTCTATTTCATATAATCTAGACTTTAATAATCTCATTGCATATTCTCTATTTTGAACTTGAGACCTTTCAGTTTGACATTCTGCTACGATTCCTGTTGGTTCATGTATTAATCTTACGGCTGATGAAGTTTTATTTACGTGTTGTCCTCCAGCACCAGAAGCCCTAAATACTTCCATTCTTATATCTGCTGGATTTATATCAATTTCAACATCTTCAACTACAGGTAAAACAGCAACTGTTGCTGTTGATGTATGAATTCTTCCACTACTTTCTGTGTCTGGAACTCTTTGTACTCTGTGAACACCACTTTCAAATTTAAGTCTACTATATACGTCTTTTCCTGTAAGCATAAAAGTAATTTCTTTATATCCACCTAATCCAGTTTCATTTTCGTTTAAAACTTCTAATTTCCAGCGTTTTGTTTCTGAATACATTGAATACATTCTAAATAATGTACCAGCAAAAAGAGCTGCTTCATCTCCTCCTGCTCCTGCTCTAATTTCACAAATAATATTTTTATCATCATCTGGGTCTTTAGGGATAAGTAAAATTTTCAATTCTTCTTCTATTTTTGGAAGTTTATCTTTTAATTCTAACATTTCCATTTCTGCTAATTCTTTTAAGTCTTTATCATTTAGCATTTCTTTAGCTTGCTCTAAATCTTGCTTTGCTTTTTTATATTCTCTAAATTTAGCTACTATATCTACCAATCCTGCATGTTCCTTCATTAATTTTTGCCAAGTTTGTTGGTCACTAATAACTTCTGGGTCACTAATTTTAGAATTTAATTCTTCGTATCTTTTTTCTACGTCTTCTAATTTTTGAAACATAATAATCTCCTCATAATCAATATTTACAGTTTTATATTATACATAATTTTTGGTTGTTTTTCAATTGTTAGATAAAAAAATCTTATTTTTATTTGTAGGGGTCGCCGCCCTCGGCGACCCGTAATAACAAAACAAACCTCTTATATATAATAATAGTAGGCACAAGACCCGACCTCTACATTATATAAAGCAAATCCATTGTAGCACGGGTCGCCGAGGGCGGCGACCCCTACATTATTTTAATCAATAATATTTTCACATCATAAATTAACCAAATTATATTCTATATTTGCATTTTCCAAAATTTCCTTTTCTCTATTTGAACATGTAAATATAATAATTTGATTATTTTTATAATTATTTTTTATATATTTTAATATGTTTTCTAATCTTTGATTATCATAATATGCAAATGCTTCATCTAAAATTATTGGCATACTTTCTGTGCTTATTTCTGCCATCGCAGATAATCTTAAGCTTAAATATAATTGGTCAATAGTTCCTAAACTTAATGCTTTACATTCTATATATTCACCGTTCTTTAATTCAACTACCAATCCTCTATCATCTGTAAAATTACATTTCTTATAAGCTCCTTCAGAAATCACATCTACTATTTTAGATAATTCCTCTGTAAATTTGGGAGTAAATTTTTGTTTCATTTCAGAATAAGATTCCTCAAGAGTATCTTTTGCTATATCCATTATTTCTTTTAATCTTAATAAATCTTCTTTTTGTTCATTCCAATGCTCGAATTCTTCATCCACTTGAGCTTCTCGAACAACTTTTTTTAATAAAGTATCTTTTTCAACTTCTAAAGTATGTAATTTAAATTTTGTTTTATTTATTTCTTCTTCTAAAACTTCTATTTCTTCATTAGTAATATTTTGTTCCAATAAATATTTAATTTCATCAATAGCAATTTTATTTTTATATTCTTCAATAATAATTTCTTTATTTTTTAATTCTTTTTCTTTTAAAATTGTATTTAAATTTTCTATTTCTTGTGCTCTTTTTTTAGAGTTTTCTTCTAAAATTTCTATTTCATATTCAATTTTTTTAGTTTGATTGCTTTTTTCTTTATATTTCTTTTTATTTTTAATTGAATCAATAATTAAATATATTATATAACATATAACAATTCCACTAGCTGCATACATTAAATATGGATTTAAATCCACAAAAATTGTTATAATATCAAATACAATCAAAATAGCAAATATAATCATTTTAACCATTTTGCTCATACCTTTTGCGCTATTCTCTAAATCATTATTTTTTATTTTATTTTTATAAATTTCTATTTTCTCATCATCTTCTAGTTTCAAATTGTTATTTATATTTATTTTTTCTTTTTCTAAATTTAAAGATTCCTTCTTGTTTTTTATGTCTTTAATAATATTTACTTTGATTTCTTTTTCTTGTAAATTATTTTTTATATTCTCTATTTGTTGATTTAAGTATTCAGTTTGTTCACTATCATTTTGAAATTTATTTTTTTCGTTTTTTAAATTTTCTAATTTTTCATTTATTATATTTAAAGGTCTTCCAGTAGTTCTTTCTGTCCCTATTTTTTCCAGCATTTCTTTATTTAATTGGTTAATTGCTTTATTAAAAGATACATTATCTTCTCCCGTTGCAAGTAAATTTGTGAGCTTTTGAATTAAAACATTTTGACCTTTTTCATCTAAGGTTACTCCTTGTTGTTCTACTAATGTTGTATTTGAAAATAGAGTTTCGTCAATTTTTGTTTGTTCTAAAAAGAATTCATTACCTCTATTTTTATCAACATTAAAAGTTTTAGAAACATCTTCACCATTTGAATTATATATTTTAGGATTTTTCTTTGAAAACTCTCTAAAAACTTCAAAGTGCTCACCATTATCTAATTCATATTCTATTTTACCTGAATATTCTTTTTCTCCCCATGGTAAATATTTTTCAAAATCTGATACCTCTTTACCATTTTTATTTTTAGATGCACCGTAAAACATTGAAGATATAAATTTAAACAATGTTGTTTTGCCCGCTTCATTATCGCCATAAATTAAATTTATATTATCTTTTAAATTAATTTCTTTATCTGCTAATTTTCCAAATCCATTAATTTTCATATAATTTATTTTCATAAAACACCTAATCCTATTTCAATTACTTTTTTTATTTGTTCTTCAGTATATTCATTATTTTCTAATTTTTCTAAACATTTCTTCACAAAAATTCCTTTTAAATTATTCTGCTTTGATATTGATTCTATGTCATATGGAACTTCAGAAAAATCTTTTATTTTAAGAATATTTTCTTGATTTATTAATTTTTGTATATTGTTTATATTAACTTGAAAATTTTTATTTCCTTTTAAAATGATTTTATACATATTACAAGAATTTAGAGGTAAAGAATTTATCATTTCAACAAGTTCCTCTTCAGAATTTATTGTTGTAATAATAAGATCTTTTTCCTCAAATATTCTTTTATCTAATTTTATAAAATCTATTTTCAATTTATTTTTTTCCAATTCAACATCTAACATTCCATGTTCTCCTAATTCGTCAAATCCACATGAAATTGCAGAACCAGGATAAACTATGTTTGTATTTTCTTGGTAATTAGCTTTATGCACATGCCCTAATGCAATATAATCAAATCCAAGTTTTTTTAATTCTCCTTCACTTATTGGATTATAACTTGCATCTATTGCCTTGCTAGAATTTAATGCGCCATGAACAATTAAAATGTTGATTTTATTCTTATTTTCTATTTGTATATTTTCAATTCCTGAATTTGTACAATAAAAATCCGAAAATCCATAACCATAAATATCAACATCTTCAAATTCATATTTTTTTATTTCAGAATTAAATATGTATACATTTTCATTCCATTTAAAAGTATTATAAAAAGAATTTTTTAAAAATGGGTCATGATTTCCAGGCGTTATAAAAATTTTAGTGTCTGGAATTGTCTTAAATAAGTCGTTAATAAATTCTATTGTTGATTGCTTTATATATTTGTGCTCATATAAGTCTCCAGCAATAAAGAAATATGGAATTTTATTTTGTTTTATATATTCTATAGCATCTTTAAAAGCAGACCTTTGTTCAAGTCTGCGTAAATCTCCTAAATCTTTTTTCATTGCTAGCACTTTAAATGCGTTATCTAAATGCATATCTGCTAAATGTATAAATCTCATATTTTTCTCCTATTTATTTTCTAATTGTTTTATTAATTCATTTCTTGTGATTATTGTATTTATATGCATTGATTGACCTTTTTTTAACTGTAGTTCAATTTTCTTATCCAAAACATATAAAACAGCTTCATCTAAATTAATATCTAAAATTTTATTTAATTTCCCAATATCTTCAAAGTTTCTATCTTCACTTGTCCTGTCTGCAACAAATAAGATTTTCGCAAAAATATTCATATCAGGAACTCCTGTAGTATGTGCTTCTATAGCTTGTCCCATTTCTGGTGTGAATCCAAAATATTTTATTGCAAAATGTGCTCCTATTTTTGCATGCAATAAAGTTGTATTTTCTAATTCCATTTCATCAATTTGTATACGATTATTTCTTACATATTCTAATTTTTCTTTAGGCTCTAGTTCTTTTGCAATATCATGAGCTATCCCTATTTTTTGCATTGTTTCAATATCAACTTCATACATATTAGCAATCTCTGCACATCTTTTCATTACACATATACTATGATTATATCTTTTTTCTGAAAGCTTACTTTTTACAACCTCTCTAATTTCTTCTATGTTCATAGGAACACCTACCTTTCTAAAATTATTCACTATTCTTTTGCTGGTGATTAAAATTATAATTATTATCCTTTACTCTATTCCATTGCTAAATTTATTAATTCATCCAATAACTCTGTGTATTTCAAACCTGAAGCTTCCCATAATTTTGGATACATACTAATTTCTGTAAAGCCTGGTATAGTATTTATTTCATTTATATATATGTCATTAGATTCTCCATTAACAAAAAAATCAACTCTTGAAAATCCTTTTCCATCAATTGCTTTAAAAGCTTTTACTGCTAATTTTCTTACCTTCTCTGTTAAATCTTCAGAAAGAGTAGCAGGTATAATTGTTTTAGATTCATTATTTTTATACTTTGCATCAAAACTATAAAACTCTTCTGCCGACTTTATTTCTCCTAAAACAGATGCATTAACATCTTCATTTCCTATAATTGCGCATTCAATTTCCCTACCTATAATGTTTTCTTCAATCAATATTTTATTATCAAATTGAGCTGCATATTCTATATGTTTTTTTAATTCCTCATTGTTTTTAGATTTATTTATTCCAACAGATGAACCAGAGTTTGAAGGCTTAACAAACATTGGATATTTAATTTTTCTCTCCACTCTTTTGCAAATTTCTTCTAGTTCAAGTTTTTCTTCATTAAAATTTTCATCTATATAAATATAATTGTTTTTTTCTTTTTTTATATAAACATATTTTGCTTGTTTTATTCCTGCTCTATCAAAAATAATCTTAGTATATACTTTATCCATTGCTATACTTGAAGCTAATACCTTACATCCAACATAAGGTATGCCTAATAACTCCAACATTCCTTGAATAGTCCCGTCTTCCCCATATAATCCATGTAATACTGGGAATACTACATCTAAATTTTTTAAGAAGTTATTTATATCTTCTATTTTTTTTTCTTCGTCATTATTTTTTTCATACCAGTCATTACCTTTATCTATAAAAATATTATAAATTTCATATTTATCTTTATTTAAATTTTTTATAACGGAATTTGCAGAAATAACAGACACTTCATGTTCTGTGGATTTTCCGCCACAAATTATTCCTATTTTAATTTTATGCATTACAAATTTCCTTTCATTTTTACACTATTTTTTCTAGAATTTTTGAAAAATTCATAGAATTTGATGCTTTTAACAAAATAATATCTTCCTCTATCATTATTTCTTTTAGTTTTTCACTAGCCTCATTAATAGAATCATATTCAAAAACATTTAACATTCCTTTTTCTTTTGATATTTTAGAAATGCTTTTTGCATATTCTCCAACAGTGATTAATACATCTATCTCATTACGTATAACTTCTTCTCCAACTTTTTCATGAAGTTCTTGTGTAAATTCTCCTAATTCTAACATATTTCCTAAAACTGCAATTTTTCTGTTTCCCTTTGAATTCTTTAAAACCTCTAAAGCAGCTTTTACAGAATCAAAACTTGCATTATAACTATCATTTATAACCGTTATATTTTCTTTTATTTTTTTTATATCCATTCTTTTGGCTGTTAATTTAAATTCAGCAATACCTTTTATAATTTTTTCTTCTGGAATATTAAATATTTTACCTGCAGCAAAAGCACATAAACTATTATAAACAAAATGTTCTCCTGATACAGGTACTGTAATTTCATATGTGTTTCCTTCTGATAACAATTCATATTTGCTACCATTATCTAATATTTCAATATTATTTGCTACATACATGCTTTTATTATGAATTCCATATGTATTTACATTTTGTAATTTTTCATTATTATTCCATGTACTCAACAAATCATTATCATTATTTATAATAATTTTTCCGTTTTCGTCTAACCCTTCTAACATCTCCAATTTTGCTTTTAAAATATTTTCCCTTGAACCTAAATTCCCTATGTGTGATGTTCCGATATTTGTAAAAATTGCAACATTTGGTTTAGCAATATTTGTAAGAGTCTTTATTTCGCCAAAATGATTCATCCCCATTTCTACTACTGCAATATCCTGTTCTTTTAATTTCAATAATGTTAATGGAAGTCCTATATGATTGTTATAATTTCCTTCTGTTTTTAACACTTTAAATTGTTGTGATAATACACTAGCCACTAAATCTTTTGTGCTTGTTTTTCCTACACTTCCTGTAATTGCAACTACTGGAATATTACTCTTTTCCCTTTTGTAATTTGCCAATTGTTGTATAGCTTTAATAGTATCTTCAACCTGTATAATGCATTTTTCTGGATATTTGTCAACTATTTCTTGCTTAGGAGTTTTATCAACAATAGCTCCTATAGCTCCATTTTGTAGTGCCACTTCAACAAAGTCATTTCCGTCTGCATTTTCTCCCTTTATTGCTAAATACATATCTCCAATTTGTATATTATTTGTATTTCTCTCGAAATTTTCTATTTCGCTTTCATTATTGTTAGTAAATAATTTTCCATTACATACATCTAAAATCGTTTTTACTGTAATTTTGAACATACCTTCTCCTTTTGTAATAATCTATTATACTTTTCATATTTTATAACATTTTTTTTGAAATGGAAATAGTTTACTTGAAATTAGTTGACAAAAGTGCTTAAAAAAGTGTAAAATTGTTACGGAAACAATGAAAGGAAGTGCTTTTTATGTGGGGAGATATAGCAATAGCTTTTTTACTTGCTTTTATTACAGCTTATGTTGTTACACCTTATACTATAAGGTTTGCAAGAAAAGTGCGTGCTGTTGATATTCCAAGAGGAAATAAAAGAAAAATTCATAAACGTGTTATGCCAAGGCTAGGCGGGCTTGCTGTCATAGCTGGTTTTTCTGTGTCTGTAATTTATTTGCTAATTGTTATGACTCTTGAAGGTTCAGCATCTTTTGATAGTTATTATACACAACTTATAGGTTTCTTTTCTGGTGCCTTAGTTTTAAGCATTTTCTGCTTTATAGATGATTTAAAAGGAATTCCTGCAATAGTAAAATTATTAGGTCAAATAATTGCTGCTTGCATAGTAGTTTTCACAGGAACTTCTATTGAACGCATTGAGTTGTTTAATCTTTCAGGAACTTTTGTTAATAATGAAACTTTCTTATTAATTTTCACTGTAATATGGATTGTTGGAATTACAAATGCTATAAATTTAATTGATGGATTAGATGGTCTTTCTTCTGGTATTTGTTTAATTTCTTGTATTTCGCTACTTATAATTTTCGCACTTAATGATTCACCAATGCTTTCAATTATATTAGTAACTGCTTTAGCAGGTGCTGTTTTAGGATTTTTACCATTTAACTTTAATCCAGCTAGAACTTTTATCGGAGATACAGGTTCTAACTTTTTAGGTTTTGCATTAGCTATAATTGCTATAATTGGTGCAGCTAAAACTTATACAGCTATAGTTCTTATTGCACCATTAATTGTATTAGCTGTCCCTCTATTAGATACTGCTTTAGCAATTTTTAGAAGAATAATTAAAACAAAATCTCTTAAAGGTATTTTCCAAGCAGATAAAGAACATTTACATCATAAAATTATGAAAAGGGGTTATTCACAAAAACAAGCTGTATTTATGCTATATGGATTAACTGCTACATTAGGTATGTTTGCAATAATTCTTTTAGAAAGCGGAATTTGGAAAGCATTATCTTTTGCCTTGATGGTTATTGCAATAATAGCTGTAGGTTATAAAGATATAATGAAATTAAGAAAAGATGAGGAAAGTGATTAATGAAAAAAGTATTATTTATTTCTAGTACAGGTGGACATTTAAATGAATTAATGCAACTAGAACCAATATTTAATAAATATGAATACTTTATAATTACGGAAAAGGATAAGTCTACTATAGACCTAAAAAATAAGTACGCTAAAAAAATTTCATACTTATTTTATGGTACTAGAAAAAAACTTTTTAGCTATCCTTTTATTTTTATTGCAAACTGTTTTAAAAGTTTATTTTTATATATCAAACTACGACCAAAATATATTGTAACTACTGGAACTCATACGGCAGTTCCAATTTGTTATATTGGAAAATTATTTGGAGCAAAAATAATATTTATCGAAAGTTTTGCAAATAAAAATACAAAAACTCTATCTGGTAAAATGATTTACCCTATTGCTAATTTATTTATAGTTCAATGGGAAGAAATGTTAAAACTTTATCCAAAAGCAGTTTTAGGAGGTTCAATTTATTAATGATTTTAGTATTATTAGGAACTCAAAATAATAGCTTTGAGAGATTATTAAA
>SVGD01000018.1 GCA_015056485.1 Clostridiales bacterium | reverse complement strand
AAATTGTAAATTATAAATTTTTTGCAAAAAAAGTTATAATTAAATTTTGAAATATATTCAAAATAAAAAGAATAAAAAAATCCTAAAGAAAAATCAAATAATATTGTAGTATTTAAAAATTACATATAAAAATATTTAGGAGATTACTTTTATGAAATCCGTTTGAGTAAATCCAAGAGCGCGAGGAGATAGAGCAATTCCATCATAATTTTTCAGTTTTAAACATTGCGCAAAATCAAAGTTTTGCGCAAAAGGAAGGAGAAGAAAATATATATTGCTTTGAAAGAGCCTCTATCTCGCTATTTTTAGCAGTTTCACATATTTAGTCTTATTTTCTCATTAATGTAACTTTATTACTTTTTAAATAAAATCGCTTAAAATGGATTCTGATGCGTCATAATTTTAACAAATTTTATAATCTTTATATAAATTTAAAATTTCAAAATTTTTTAATTATAATTTATATTGTTATTTATAAAATTTTCCAAAAAATCTCTCAAACTCTTATATATCAATATTTAGCTAAAATTATAGGCAACAAACTATATGCCTCTTTTTTTTAAATGGCTTAAAATCGATTCTCGTGCGTCGTTTTTTTTGCCATTTTTCAATATTTTCAAGGATTTTAAAATCCACAAATATTTTATAATTTTACTATAAAACTTACTAATTTATATTAAATTTAGTAAGTTTAAAAATCAATTTAAACCAAATTTATATTATTAAATGATAAAGTTTATATTAATATAATTAAAATTGTATAAAAACAATTTTAGAGTTTTATAAATAACAATTATAATTTTATATAGCAAAATTTATTTACAAATTATATGTAAAATTTTGAAAACAACAAATGTTCGCTTTTTGAGATAGGACTAATTTTGAAATTAAAAAAATTTCTAAAATTAAATTTTAATTAATTCTAGAATTTATTTTATATTATTATTAAAAATATTTTGTTTTGTAAAAAAAAATAATTTTATATATTTTTGATTATATTTTTATAAAATATTTTATACCCCCCTGCTCTGTCCATTATTTAATTTAAGAATACTTAAGTTTTACATTTTATGTTAATTTTCAGTTCATTATATATAAAGGGAAACCACACTGCTATTATTCAGTGTGGCTGTGTTAGGGGATTTATTTATCCTACGTACTCTCTTAACTTTCCTGCAAATACATCTGCCAAAAGATCACAGGTATTCGAATATTCGAATCCATGCTCCTTTAAGCATTCCAATTCTTCCTCATTGAAGAATGCACATCCCAGGAAATCCGCTAAATTAGAAGAGCCAGATACTGCTTCAATGCCATCCAAATATGTCGAATGATCAGTTATATCTTCATCATCGTCAACTTCAAGTTTAAAGAAATAAGAGTCATCGATACCTGTTAAAAACGTAAGAGCAAAATAGCTGGATGCATCGATTACATTCAAATCAAAGATAAATATTCCGTTCTCTTCATCTTTTTCAAGGCCGAAAATTTCTGCATCATTACCAGTTTCGCTTTCTTCTATAATTTTATTATAGTCAGTGGCAAAGCTGCACATCTTCTGATAAAGTTCGGGGTGCTCAGCCATGAAACTCTCAGACGCTTCTTTAACTTTCTGTCCGTCTGACTTAGCTGCTTCAAAAAGCTTTAATCCTACATCTGTAGTTTTAATTTCAGCTGTCAATGAAACAAGGGTATTATAAATATGCTGTTTCGTCACAGGATATTCACCTCTTAAGTATTTTTTTCGCTTGAACATTACATTTTATGTGACTACTCCCTAACACAAATCACAAAAATGTATTATTAGTATATTATATTTTTATAAATATTGCAAAGCTTATTTATTAATCAATTTTAATTCTAAATATATTCCACCGCCTCATTTTCTTTAAATATATTTTTTATATGTATAGTTATATTATTTTTTAATGTATCAAATAATTCTGACATCGAAAGAAAATAATGTTTACCCATAAAAAAAACACCTATCTTACGATAAGTGTTATTTTATCATATTTTAAAATATAAATATTTTACTTATGAAATTCTTTATAAAACTCATTATTCTATTAATTATTTTGCTTATAAAAAGCTCTGATTTATTTTCTTCTTTTTCTACTTCTATAATTTCTTCTTCTATTTTATCTTCTACATTAATATCTGTATCTTGTATATTTTTAGATATAATATTAAATTCTTTTGTTATATATCCGCTATAATTACCAATTCCATTAATTCTTATTGTCGCAGTTCCAACATTAATGTTGTTAGAATAATATATATCATAATCAATATTTTCTACTAATTCTTTATTCTGAGCTTTTACAACAACTTCTGGAAAAATTTCTTCACCTGTATAAGTTATACTTTTTTCTTTTAAAATTACTTCATCTATTTCTTTTTTGTTAATTCTAAATATTTCTGTTACTTCGCCAGTATAATTACCAATTCCATTAATTATAATTCTTCCAGAGCCTGCATTAATATTAGATTCATAAGATACTTTAAAATCTATACCATTTTTTAATTTTGTATTTTTATAATAAAAATCAACATTTGGTTTAATTTCTTCTCCTGTATATTCAAATTCTTTTTGATAATTCGTTTTATAATCATATAAAAAATATCTTGGCATTATATTAAATTCGGCTTCTTGAGTACAATATTTATATTTTCCTTTACCTTGAACTACAAAATCTACTGTTCCTACATTTATGTTATTTTCACAGGTAATTTCATAATCTTCTTCTGATAATCTTTTATTTGTAATTTCGTCAATAATTACTACATTAGGTTTAATCTCTTTACTTGTATAATATTCATCGTAAATTACATCGATTTCGAAATTATATATTTTTTCATAGATTGGAGTTACTACCATATCTTTAGTAACTTTTTCAGGCTCTACATTCCAACCTGTAAATACATAACCTTCTTTTTTAGGTGCTTCCGGTAAAGTAAAACTACTACCTTCCTTTATGTCTTTTGTTTCTATAATATTACCATCATAATCTACAAATATTAATTTTATAATATTATTATCTGCTGAATATCTTTCTACAGAAACTTTATTAGCACTTGTTGTATGATAACTTATATCATCATCATATTGTATTTCTTCAACATTTTGTTCATTATTATCAAACTTATATCCTGAAGCTAATAATTTATTTAATGAAAATTCATCGCCACCAACATATATACCAGGTGTTTGTTTATCATTTCCTTTAAAAGTTCCACCTTTTAATTGTACGTTTTCAGCATAATAGCTAAACCAAATATATAATCCTGCATGTTTTCCAGTAAATTCACCATCATTTATTATTACTATTGGTTGTTCATATGTAAAAGGTTCAAAATTAACTTCTAAACCATTTTTAAATAATCCACCATTGATAATTAAACTTCCTCCTGATATTACCACTGTATCTGAAATTACTCCATCATCTATTTGAACAAGTGCATCATTAGAAATATAGAATGATGAAATTCCTGGTTCCTTACTAGTAATTTTACAATTTTCAATTTTTAAAACTCCATTATAGCATGATATAGGTGAACCTTCTGAAATTAACTCACCCTTATTTGTATCATCTTTAATTGTAAGATTTCCACCAAACATGTAAAAAGCTGTATTATAATTTTTTGTATAAGATATACTTTTTCCATTCATATCAATTATATATTTTCCACTTTTAAAAATTAAATTATCTTTTAAATCAATATCATTTAATAATTTAATATATTCTTCATTTACTTCAATGTTTTTCTTTCCTAAAATATTTACTAAGTCATTAATATTATTAATTTCTGTAGCTGCATTTACATTTAATGTTCCAATTGTAATAAAAAGTATAAATAATATTCCTATAAAAATTATTTTTTTATTTTTCAAAATAATTCCTCCTTAATTTATATATACGCCAATATTATACTATTAATTTACATAAAAGTCAATTGTTGTTTTGTTGCAAAGAGCACTAAAAAAGAAAACAGTAAAAATATATAAAAACAAGAGCTAATTTCTTAGCTCTTGTTGCTCATTAATATTTATCTACATTTTATTAGGAATTCTTATCGCCATTATATATAATAATTTTTTATTAATTTCACCTACTATATATGATAATTTCATCCATGATTCTTGTTTTTCTATATTTTTTTCACTCAATATTCTACAATTGTTATAGAAATTATTATATGCTGAATTTAAATCAAACAAATAATTCACAATTTCTGATAATGATTTTCTTTTATATGCATCCATAATTATATCTGGCAATCTAATTATTTGGAGCATTAATAGTTTTTCATCTAAGGTATTTGTATTTATAAGCTTTCCTATTTTTATATTATTTTCTTGTGCTTTCCTTAATAATGAATTTATTCTTACAGCAGAATATAAAACATATGGTCCTGTTTTTCCTTGATTATCTGTGAACTTATCAACATCGAAAACATAATCGGTAGTTCTATTGGAAATAGCATCTGCATATTTAATTGCACCATCAGCAATAATGGCAGCTATTTCTTCTTTATTTTCTATTTCAGAATTTATTTTAGCTAATGCAGCTTTTTCAGTTAATTCTAATAATTCTGATAATCTCATTACTCCACCATCTCTAGTTTTAAATGGTTTCCCATCTTTTCCGTTCATTGTACCAAATCCTGCATGATAAAGAAGAGTATCTTCTTTTACTATCCCAGACTTATATGCTGCTCTAAAAACTTGTCTAAAATGAAGTTCTTGTCTTCCATCTACAACATACCATATTTCATCAGGATTAAATTCTTCCATTCTTTCATATATTGTAGCAAGTTCTGTTGCTTGATATCCAACAGAATCACTTTTTGTTTTTACAATAACTGGAGGAATTTCTGTTGAATCTGTTTCTTCATTTACTTCTATAATTTTCGCACCATCACTATCTTTTAATAAATTATTTTTTTCTAATTCTTCAATCATTTTAGGAATAGATTTGTGACAGTCGCTTTCTCCTCTCCATAATTCAAAATGAACATCTAGTTTTTCATAACTTTTTTTCAAATCTTCTACTGATATTTCAACAAGTTTTTTCCATAATTCATAATATCCTTTATGTCCTTCTTTATAATCGTTTTGAAGAATTGAGGTTGCTTCTCTAGCTTCTTCCATTCTTTCTTCATCTTCTTTTGCTTTAGCTGTAGCTGTAGGATATATTTCATTTAAATCATCAACTGTAACTGGACTTTCAGCTGGATATTCTCCAGTGTAATTTTTATCAAAATAAACTAAATCTGGATATCTGTATTTTATTTCAGATATAATCATACCCATTTGTCTTCCCCAGTCTCCTAAATGCACATCTCCGATTACATCATTTCCAAGTTCAATTGCTAATCTTTTTAGTCCTTCTCCAATTATAGCAGGTCTTAAGTGTCCAACATGTAATGGCTTTGCAACATTTGGTCCACCATAATCAACAAGTATTTTCTTTTTATTTGAATTGTATTTTTTTAAATCTATATTTGAAAAATTTTCTTCTATATAAGTAGCTATATAATCTTCTTTTAAAGAAATATTGATAAACCCTGGTCCATCTACAGATATTTCTTTAAACATATCATTTTGTTTTAATTCATTTACTATTTCTTCTGCAATCATTCTAGGATTTTTTTTATATTTTTTGGCTAAATTAAAAGCTTCATTACATTGAAATTGTGATAAATCTGGTCTGTCTGAAATTTTTACAACTTCATCATTAACTTCATACTCGTTATTTAGGAAAGTATTTTTAACAATCTCATTTATTTTTTTTATTAAAGACATATACATTATCCCCTTTGCTAATAATTTTTAAATATTTTATCACATTTATAAAGATATTTCAATTGGAATAATATATTTATTGGTGTTTCTACTGTAATGTAATAATTATAAATTTTAATAAAAATACGACAAGGGCGATTTGAATTTTCAAATCACCCTTGTCGTATTTTTTAATTAATGTTAAATTGTTTTGAAATATTTAAGAAAATCAACTGCAGAAATCGTTTTATAATCTTTTACTGTTCCATTATTATCTTTAATTCTTAAATAAATAATATCAGTAAAACACATTCTAGCCTCAGCTGTATATAAACCTGTAAAATCTGCATTGAAATCTTTTATAAATTCTTCAAAACTTTTCAAGAAAACATTTCGTGTTGCTACTTCTGTAAAATTATTATTCAGTTGTTTTGAAACAACAATAACTGCAAATAAGTTGTATACATATTTCAGTCCTAAAATACAGAAAAATTCATTAATAATAAAAAGTATTGAGCCTAAGATTACAAACAGTTCTGCTCTTATAACTGTATTCATGAAATTTTCATAATTATTAAAACCATTAACAATTATTGTAGTTAAAATTGAAGAAATAACAACACAGATTAATACTTTGGTTATCAGCATAATTGAAAGTTTTTGCTTCATAAAAATTCCCTCTTTCGCTATTCAATCACCTGAAAATATCTGCAAAAATCAGTTGCCGATATAACTTGTTCATCTGTTACATTATCATTTTTGTCTTTAAATCTCACATAAATATACTCAAAATCATCCATTCTTACTTCTGAGGTATAAAAATCAAGAAAATTAGTTTTTTTAAAATTTTTCTTAAATCCCTCGAAATCTTTCGGCAGTTTTTTCTTTGGTTGAAATTGAACATATTCATTATTGAGTATTTCCTTCAAAGCAAAAATAGCATTGTTTTCTGTAGTGCAACTTTTTGCTTGTAATAAAAAAATAAGTCCCAAAACATCAACTATAAGTATTAAAACCCAGTGCCCAATTTGGTTATAATCTCCTGATTTATAGCAATCTTTAATTAAAGCTAATGTCAGAACAAGGCACACAATACCTAAGAAAAATCTTACAGCAGCATTTCCAAGCATTGTTGTTGAACGTTTTTCCATGATAAAATCCTCCTGATTTTAAAGTATGTAATTATTTTTGAACTCATACAAATCAATGATGTCATTGAAAACTTCACCATGTTTATTTGTAATTCTTAAAGTGATAGCTTCATTTTCATCCATTTTTGCTTCAGCTTTATAATCTTCTCTGTGAAGAATTATTATCTGATGCGAATCAAAATGATTACTTGCTTTGATCTTTACATGTTTGAATTCATTGCTAAGTTTTTTTGAAATACGCCATGTATCAACACTTCGTATTATAATTGATATTAATTTATCAGAAAAATAGCATGAAATTGCTACACTGACAATTGCAATCATTATAAGTATAAATGCAACAATAGCGGTAAAAATATGCTGACTTGACCAAATTATATTATCCGAAAAACATATTATCTTCAATAAAAATATTGATATTAAAAACGCTATTATTGAAAATACTGTCCGGATAGTGTATTTTTTTACTGTTTCCTTCCTTTCTTTTTTTAACATAATTAAAAACCTCCTTTTTGATGTCTATATATCATGAACTCCTTTGCCAAGGGAGATAATTTTTTTACTAAAAAAATTATTATGTAGATTATATCATAAAATACATATGTTTTCAAATATTTCTGTACATTTGACTATTTTAATGATATATTTAAGATAGTTTAAAGGAGATGAGAATATTGATTCCAAGAGAAGCTAATCCTACTTTTTTAAATTCATTCTTAGATTATAGTATTACAATATTAAATAAATCACCTAATACGATTAAAGAATATAACTATGATATTGCTAACTTTTTAAAATTTATAGAATTAAATACTAACCCAACTAAAGAAGTTGATTTAAGTGAAATTGATATATCAAATATGGATATTAGTAAAATTAAAGAGATTAAATTAGAAGATATTCATAGATATATTTCTTATATGGCTACGATTTTAAAAAGTAGTGCCTCTACTCGTGCTAGAAAAGTATCAGCTTTAAGAGTTTTTTTTAATTATTTATCTAATAAATCAAAATTAATTGATACAAATCCTGCTCAAAATTTAGAAACACCTAAAATTGGTAAAAGAATGCCTAAATATTTATCATTAGACGAAAGTAGACAACTTCTTGATGTTACTCACGATGAAAATAATCGTAATAACTTAAGAGATTATGCTATTATAACTTTATTTTTAAATTGTGGTATGCGTTTGTCGGAATTAGTAAATATTGATATCACTGATATAAATTTCAATGATTGCAAACTTAATGTTATTGGAAAAGGTAATAAAGAACGTACTATATACTTAAATAAAGCATGTTTAAATGCTATTAATGATTATCTTAAAGTTAGACAAACAAAAACACTGAAAAACGATTCTCGTAATGCATTATTTTTAAGTGAACGACGTGAAAGAATAAGTAATAGAACAGTTCAAACAATTGTAAAAAATGAACTCAGAAAAGCTGGTTTAGATATAAATAAATACTCTGTTCATAAATTAAGACATACTGCAGCAACACTTATGTATCAATATGGTAATGTTGATATTCGTGCTTTACAAGAACTGCTAGGACATGAAAGTATATCTACTACAGAAATTTATACTCATGTTGATAATAGTCAAGTAAGAAATGCAGTTGAAAGTAATCCATTAGCTAATTTTAAATAAGAAAGGCATTTCTCTAAGTCGGTCTTTGAAGAATATTTAAAATACTTGTGTACTATGCTTCGCATCGGTACATATATATAAAAGGAAACGCGGAAGAAAGTTGAAATCAACTCTCCTCCGCGTTTTTTAATCCTCAACGTAAGCAACAAAACACATCGAACAAAATATAAGAAATCCCATGCCTATCCACCAAATAAGATATCTGTCTCCATCAGTTGCATTGATTAAATCGGTGATTTTTTCACCATTTTTTGTATGTTCTGAAATTTCGTTTAAATAGAGTGTCTTTTCGGTGTTTGGTTCAACAAATAAAGTTTCACGAACAATTCTTTCTTTACCTTCTTCTTCAAAATATATGTTGATAGTTTTGTATCCACCTTTTTTTGAAGAAATTGACACTGTTGTTTCGGTATAACTACACTGTGCGTCATCGGGGAACCCTTCCACAACTACAACTGGAACTATTAACGATACAAACATACATATCGTAAACAAGGTCCAGGCGAACTTTTTCAATCCATTATTGCTTTTCCGTTTTTCCATGAGAATACCTCCATGTGATTTAATAAATTTGTATAAATACAAATGTTATTATATCATGTTTTACATAATATGTAAATGTTTTTAATTATATAATTGGAACTTTTAACTCTTGGTTTGCTTGTATATTACTATTCTCTAAATTATTTATTTTAATTAAATCGTTTATAACAAACCTTATATCTTCGTTTTTATAATAATCATTTGTTTTTAATTGCATACTTGCTATGCTCCATAAAGTATCCCCTGATGATACATATATAGTTTTATATTCTGTAACTTTATAAGAAAAACTTGCTTTAGATATAATTAATGAAATTATAAAGATTATTCCTAATATTAATAATATACTTCTAATAAATTTTTTTGTATTGACAATTTTCATAAAATACCTCCTTTTTAGATTATATAATAGGTTATCCATATTTTTATTATTTATTAGATAACCTATTGTATACTCCTTTGCCCTATTATCTAATTTTAATTCGGTTCGTTTTTGCACGAACATTTATTTGTTACTATTATAATTAAACATTTGTTCGTTGTCAATACTTTTTTTATAATTATTCCATCATATATGAAAAAATCTATAACATTTTATGTTATAGATTTTTTTACTAAATTTTATATTTCTTATATAAACTATATGAAGTTCCTGAGATTATCATTATCATTGTTATAAAAACAAATATATACTTATTTCCTGTTTTTGGAATAGTTGATGTTGATGTTGTACTATCTTTTTGTACATAAACTTCTTTCTCTACCTTAATAGGTACTTCCTTTTCAACTACTTTTATTACTTCTTTTTCTACTTCCACTGTCACTTGTTCTTTTTTTACAATTTTAGGAACTATTGTTGCTGTATCAGATGCTAATAATTGCTTATCCTTATAGCTTGTTGTTGCCGTAACTGTATTCTTAATTCCCTCTTCTTTTTCAATGTCATTTTTCGTTATAATATATGTTCCTTTTAATGTTTCACTTTTTCCTGCTTCCAATTTTTCTATAGTTTTATTAATGCCTAACATTTCATCTTTGACAACTACATTCTCTAAGTCAACATTTCCAATATTTTCTACTAATATTGTATAAGTTACCTCATCGCCTTCTACTACAACTGTTTTATCTGCAGTTTTTGTTACTTTAAGGTTAGGAAATTCTTTCTCAGTTTCAATTTCTTCTTTTATTATTATTTTTGGAACTATTGTTGCAGTAGCAGAAGCAGTTAAATTGTTATCTTTATATTTAACCGTAACTGTTACAGTATTAGTAATTTCTTTTTCTTGTTCAATATCAGCTTTTGTTACAGTATATGTACCTGTAAATTTTTCGCTTTTTCCTACTTCTAATTTATCTATAGTTTTATTTATCCCCAACATTTCATCTTTAACAATAACATTTTCTAGGTCAACATTTCCAATATTTTCTACCAATATTGTATATGTTACTTTATCATTTTCAACTACTACAGTCTTGTCTGCACTCTTTGCAACCTTTATATTTGGATATTCTTTTTCTAATTCAGTTGTAGTTTCTTTTATTGTAATTGTATCTATTATTGTATGCGTAGCAGTTAATTCTTTGTTATTATAATTTGAAGATAATAATGGTTGTTTACCTGAAATTGTATTACCTATAATATAAAGATTTCTAAAAATTCCATAATTATAATCTACATCTAATGCAATATTGTATTCTCCTGCTTTTTCAAGAAGTGTCTTGTCAAGCTCTATATAAAATTCGCCTTTTTCATTTATGTTTATTTTATATAAATCTGTAGAAATTTCTTTATTATTTATATTTAATTTATAATTTTGCACATAATTTTTATTATAATTATTAAATGTAAATGGTCCTATTTTATTTTCAGTTAAATTAGTTTCAGCTTTTGTTTCATCTATTGTAATTTGTTTTGGTCTAGTATATTGAGAATTTTCTCTTGCTGTTTTTAGCATTGCAAAGTAATATGCTTTAAGTGCTTTTTGAATATCTTCATTTTCTTTGTCGGTTTCATAAAAATTAAAGTGTTTTCCTCCAGCTCCATCGTTATCACGCCATAAACAAAGTATATTACCATCACATTCAGTATAAGAACTTCCATTATAATTGTGTTTTGCATTCATATGTGATTTAGCTAAATTTTCTGCTTGTTCTACACCTGATGCATTTGAATCTGTTACAGTATTTCGTACTAATTGCCACATTATAGCAATATTCAATTCTATAATCGCATCTTCAAAATTATTAATATCTATTGCTTTAAACATTGTATTTTCTATCCATTCATCTGTAACTGTAATGTTATGCGAATTTTTCAAATAATCTTTCTTACTTTTTACAATGTTTTTTATTGAATTAATATTTTCTTCTTTTAGCTCTACTGTTTTATCACTTTTGTATTGCCATAAATACATGTTGTCTGCAAACCAAACAGTAGAATTATAATCTGCTTCAGATTCAAAAATATTAAATTTTGTTGTATTATCTATTTTTAAGAAATCTGATATATGTTTTTCATCAATTAATTCTTGAGACGTACTTCTATATGTACCAGCATCCATACAATATAAATTTAAATAGTTTAATTTTTCATCAACAAAAATATTTCTTGTATGTCCATCCCAAGTAATAGTATTTCCTTCTTTATCTTTTGGTGGTCTTGATGATATTACTGCTTCTCCATTTGTTGCCTCAACTTTAAGCGTTATACATATCGGCATTATCATTGTTATAATCATAAATATTATCAGAATTTTTTTTAGATTCTTCATTTGTATATAATTCCTCCTTATTCTACTTAATTATATAATATATTAATATATTTAAGATTTCTATAACAATTTAATGATATTTATATTACAAATCCATAACAAAAAAAACGCTCATATGAGCGTTTTTTATAATATTATGATTTATATGAATTATCTATTTCTTTAAGCATTACATCGTGTGCTCCACCTTCTGAAATACTAACTTCAGAAACCATTGTTAATCTTGCATTTTTATGAAGCTCTGGAATTGTTATTGCTCCACAATTACACATTGTCGATTTAATTTTAGCAACTGTAACATCAAGATTTTCTTTTAATCCACCAGCATATGGTATATATGAATCTACACCTTCTTCAAAAGCAAGTTTATTTTTAGCTTCTCCTCCTAAATCGTATCTTTGCCAATTTCTTGCTCTGTTTGAACCTTCTCCCCAATATTCTTTAACATAGTTATTTCCAACTTTAACAACTCTTGTTGGGCTCTCATCAAATCTTGCAAAATATCTACCCATCATTACATAATCAGCACCCATTGCTAAAGCTAAAGTTATATGATGATCATATACGATTCCACCATCTGAACATACTGGAATGTATATACCTGTTTCTTCAAAATATTTATTTCTTTCATCAACAACTTCCATTAATGCACTAGCTTGTCCACGACCAATTCCTTTTGTTTCACGTGTTATACAGATTGAACCTCCACCAACACCAACTTTTATGAAATCAGCTCCAGCATCAGCTAAATATCTAAAGCCTTCTCTATCAACAACATTTCCTGCACCAATTTTTAAACTGTCTCCATAATTTTTTCTAACAAAATCTATTGTATTTTTTTGCCATACTGAATATCCATCAGATGAGTCCATACAAATTATATCAACACCAGCTTCTACTAAAGCAGGAATTCTTTCTTCATAATCTCTTGTGTTAATTCCAGCACCAACTACATATCTTTTATTTTCATCTAATAATGAATTTGGATTATTTTTTCTTTCTTCATAATCTTTTCTGAAAACTAGGTATTTTAAATTACCTTCTTCAGTTAATATTGGTAAACAATTTATTTTGTTTTCCCAAATTATATCATTTGCTTCTGATAATGATATTCCTTTTTTTGCCCAAATTACATCTTCAAATTTTGTCATATATTTTTCAACTGGTTCTTCTTGATTATCTCTTGATAATCTGTAATCTTTATTTGTTAAAATTCCTAGGAATTTTCCATTAGCAGTACCATCTTCAGTAACAATTACTGTTGAATGTCCTGATTCTTCTACTAATTTTATAACTTCTTTTAATGGTGTTCCTGGTTTTACATTTGAGTCGCTTATTACGAATCCAGCTTTATGTTTTTTTACTCTGTAAACCATTTCTGCTTGAGATTCTATTGATTGTGAACCAAATATAAATGCTAATCCACCTTCTCTTGCAAGTGCAACACCCATTTTTTCTCCAGAAACTGATTGCATTATTGCAGAAACCATAGGTACATTTGCATAATATTTTGCTTCTTCTCCTTTTTTAAATTTAACTAATGGTGTTCTTAAAGATACATTTGCAGGTATGCATCTTTCGTCTGTTAAATTTGGTAATAATAAAAATTCATTAAATGTTCTTGAAATATCAGGTAAAATCTTTGCCATTTTCTTTTCTCCTTTCAAAATTCAAAAAATCATATTTTTTATCTAAATTCTATATATTATACTATAAATAAATAAAAATAGCAATAAGCAGGAACAAATTTTCCTGCTTATTGGAGTAAGTTGATTGTTGTGTGAAATTATACAATAATTAATTTAAGTGTATCCAGTGACATTTCAGATATATTTAAGCTAACACATCCCTTAAATACACTATCACCAATTTCGGTTACACCTTTAGATATGTTAATTGTTTTTAAACTAATACATTTACTAAATGCATAATCTCCGATTTTGGTAACGCTTTCAGGTATGTTAATTGTTGTTAAACTTTCACACTCAGAAAATGAACACTTGCCAATTTCGGTTACACCTTCAGAAATATTGACTGTTGTTAAACTTTTGCAACAGTCAAATGCACCAACAAATTCGGTTACACCTTTAGGAATATTGACTGTTGTCAAACTGCTACAACATCTAAATGCACCAACAATTTTGGTTACGCCTTTAGGAATATTGATTGTTGTTAAACTTGTACAGGCAACAAATGCATCTTCACCAATTTCGGTTACGCCTTCAGGAATATTGATTGTTGTTAAACTTGTACACTCAAAAAAAGCATTATCACCGATTTTAGTTACAGTTTTAGGAATATTGATTATTCTTAAACCTTTACATTTCAAAAATGTATAAGCACTAATTTCGGTTACACCTTCAGGAATATCGATTGTAGTTAATCTTCTACAGTCCTGAAATGCACGCTCGCCAATTTCGGTTACACCTTTAGGGATATTGACTGTCGTTAAACTAATACAGTCAAAAAATGCACTCTTACCGATTTTTGTTACGCCTTCAGGAATATTGATTGTTGTTAAAGTACTGCAAGAACTAAATGCATTGTCGCCAATTTCAGTTACACCTTTAGGGATTACAATACATTCATCCTGGCCTTTGTACCGAATCAACTTTGCGCCTTCAATCTCAAAATATGAATCTTTGTGCAAATTACCTGCCTCCTTAAATTTAAGTAGTTTTTTTCTCTAAAACAAATCCTTACTCACAATTCATTAAAAAGAAAATAATGTAAACATATATTATGTATACGTTATTTATTATAACAAAATATGTTTTACGTGTCAATTTAAAGCAAAATGAAAATTTCGTGTTCTTTTAATACAAAAAAAGAGACTAATTGCAATATTAATCTCTTTTTTTGTATGTTATTTTTATGCTCTTGGATGAGCTTTTTTGTAATCACTTTTTACTGTGTCATCTTGAAATTGCATATATATTTGTGTAGAAGATATATCAGAATGGCCTAACATTGTTTGAATTGATTTTAAATCAGCTCCATTTTGTAATAAATGTGTAGCAAAAGAATGTCTTAGAACGTGAGGTGTAATTTCTTTTGTTATATTTGCTTGTTCTTTATAATATTTAACTATTTTCCAGAAACCTTGTCTTGTTAATCTTTTACCATTTATATTTACAAATAATGCTTTTTCGCTATCATTTTTTATAATAACTGGTCTAGCTTTTTCAATGTAATTAATTAAAGCTTTTAAAGATATATTTCCTAAAGGAATGTTTCTTCTTGTAGAACCTGTCGTACATGTTACATATCCTTCGGTTGTATTAACATCATCAATATTTAATGATATTATTTCAGTTACTCTCATACCTGTAGCATAGGCAAATTCAAGCATAGCTCTATCTCTAATGCTTTTTAATTCTTCACCTTTTGGTTGTTCTAATAATAAAGATACTTCCTCAGCTGTTAATACACTAGGAATTCTTTTTTCAACTTTTGGAGATTGTATACCTTCAGTTGGATCTTTTTCAACAACATTATTTCTTAAAGAATATTGATAAAAAAATCTTATTGATGCTAAATGTCTTGAAATTGTTGAAGGTTTTTTATCCATATCTTGTAAATAACTTAAATAATTTTTTATATCTGTATCGTTTACAGATTTATAATCTATATTATTTTCTTCAACATAGCTTTGATATTGAAGGATATCTCTTCTATATGATTGTAATGTGTTGTTTGATAGTTTTTTATCATTTTCAATAAAATTTAAAAAAAGTTTAATTTGTTCTTCCATACGTAACTCACCTATATCTTAATTTATTTTTAATACAAAAATTATTTTTATATATTATGTATATGTTATATCAAATAATCGACAAAAAGTAAAGAGATTTTTTTAAAATTTTAGAACCAATTTATAGAAAATATAAATAATTGTCTAGAAATGTATATTTCAAGCATCGAAGACGTAATTACAAACACTGATATTATTCCAGTTAACAATGTATGTCTAATAATCTGACCTTTAACCATTCCTTTTTCTCTTGTGTTTATAATTGATTTATATACTGTTTTCGAACTAACTGCTGTAATAAATAAACATGGAATTAAAATTATATTTTGAAGTAGTAGCGAGCTTAATGAATATAAACTACCTTTGCCTATTCCTAATACAGTAATAAATGCAGCTATAGTATATCCTAGTAAAAAACCTTTAGCAGCTACTGTTGTATATATAAATATACTTCCAATAATAATCATCCCAAAAAGCCATAGTAAAACTATAAAAATCATATTGTTTTTCAATGATTTAAATAAATTAGGTACGAGATTTGCCTCCCCTTCATTTCTCAATATTTCTATTGAATTATTTATGTATTGTTCAATTTCAGTATATTGATTTTCATTAATATTGTTTATAAAGAAAACTCCACATATTATCCCAATTATAAATAAAATCGCAATTATAGTATAGTCTTTTAAATTGTTTTCTATATGTGCAAGTAAAATTTTTTTTACTTTACCTTCCTTTTTATAACGATGACGTCTACGTATTTTTTTCATTTATTTTTCCTCCTATGTTTATTACATAATATGTATGCAATAAGGAGAAAAAAATGATTATATTTTATATAAGAAAGGCATTTCGCTAAGTTAGTCTTTGAAGAATGCGCGAAATACTTGTACACGATGCTTCGCATCGGCACATACTAAGGTAGCCTAACCTTGTTGTATACGGAAAAATCTTAAATACAGCCAAGATAAAAGTCGATTTTTCCTATACAATAAAAAACGGACGGCTAATAGCCGCCCCTACATGTATCTAGCATTTAACTTTTCCGTAAATTCCGCCACCACCTTCTTCTATGTTCATTTGTCCTTCTTTTGCAGAAATTATATTTCCTGCAGTTTTTTTATCAAGAATGGCTTCTAAATCATCAATAGATGCTTTGTGTAAAATATTCATTTCTGTTCCAAAATGTTCTAATAATTTATTTATTTTTTTAGCTCCTAAACCCGGAATAAATGTCAAAGGTACTTGATACACATAATTAGGTCTATTATTAGGACTTATACTTTCATTTTTATCTTTTATAACCTCGATTCTATCATAAACACCCATTGTAATATTTTTACTGTCACAAGTATCACACAATGATACCGGGGCATCCCCTTTAATATTTTTACCACACACTTCACAAAATGTTCTATGATATTTTCCTAGTTTTGGATCAAGCCCATAATTGCAAATTATTTTTCTTCCATCTTCATTTTTTAAAGCTTTAACTAATTCTTTAAAACTAATATCATTTATTAAAATTTTATTATATTCTCTTGCAATTTTTGGTAAAGAATGAGCATCAGAATTTGTTAAAAATGTTCTTGTTTCAAGTTCAGATATTTTATCTGCTAAATTAGTATCTGAGCTTAATCCTAATTCAATTGCATATATAGCATTAAATTTTTCTTTAAATATTTTTGACAATCTATCTGTGCAATTTCCATAAAAACTTTTATGAGGAGTAAAGCAATGTGCAGGAATTAAAATACCATTATATTTTTGAACTATACTTAAAAGTTCATATGCTGAGATGTCTGCTCTTTGAGAACTTAATGTAATATTTTTTATATGTCCTTTCATTTCTTCAGAAAAAGCTTTTATATCTTTTAGATGTGGAAAATAACATAAATTATGTGCACTACCACATTTTCCATTTACTCCAATTTCTGATGTTTCTATTTCACTACCTAAAATTATGCATATTTTATCCTTGTATATAATTCCGCCATCTTCTATTTCATAAGCTTCTCCTGTAGTTAAAAATTCTTCTATATCGTCTTGTACGTATGGAGAACCACAATCAATTATACCTACAATATTAATTCCTTTTCTGTCCACACATTCTTTTGCAATATTTTCAAAATTCAAAGATTTTGCAGCTGTAATTTTTATTGGTTTATTATTTTTACTTCTGCCTATATGTATATGTAAATCTGCAAATACTTCATACATTTTTATTTCCTCCTAATATTTTATGGGATTGCGTTTCTTGCTAATTCATCACATCTATTGTTAAGTTTATTATCACTATGTCCTTTTACTTTTATAAATTTAACATTATTATGTGTTTTTATTAATGCAATCAATTCTTCCCATAGTTCTTTATTTTTAACAGGCTCTTTACTAGCTGTTTTCCAATTATTTTTTTGCCATCCATAAATCCATCCTTGTTCAAATGCATTTACCACATAAGCACTATCACTATAAATTTCAACATTACATGGTCTCTTAAGTAATTTTAAAGCTTCTATAACTGCTGTCATTTCCATAATATTATTAGTAGTTTCTTTGCTTCCACCACTTATTTCTTTTTTATATTCATTATATATAAGAACACTTCCCCAACCTCCTGGTCCAGGATTTCCGAGAACATGCCCCATCTGTATATATTATAACATTGTCCATGATGCATCTTTTCCTTTCTTATATTTATATTTTTCGGGTCGCTGAGGGCAGCGACCCCTACAAATATATAATTACAATTTACAATTATTTGTATTTTTCTAACTTTTATGATATTATATCAGTAACTAATTTTAAAAATCAATATAGAAAGGAGTTTTTATGAGTAAAATTTTAGGCATAATAGCTGAATATAATCCATTTCACAACGGTCATTTATATCACATTGAAGTATCTAAACGTTTAATTGACCCTGCATATACTGTGTGCATTATAAGCGGCAATTTTGCTCAGCGAGGAATTCCTTCTGTTATAAATAAATGGGAGAAAACTAAAATTGCTCTTGAAGCAGGTGCAGATTTAGTTATTGAACTTCCTACTGTTTACAGTATTTCTAGTGCAGAAAACTTTGCTCAAGGTGCAATTAAAATATTAGAAAGTTTTAAAGCAACTACCGTACTTTCTTTTGGTAGTGAATGTGGTGATATATCAATTTTAAAAGATATATCTCAAATATTAACTGATGAACCACCGGAATATAAATCATTACTTGCCCATGAATTATCTGCTCGGTAATTCTTTTCCAAAAGCTCGAGAAAATGCATTACTTATGTATTTAAATGATGTTAGAAAATATGCAAATATATTATCACGGTTCTAATAACATCTTAGGTATTGAATATATAAAAGCTATACTTTCTTTAAAAAGTAAAGTTATCCCCTATACTATTAAAAGAAATGGCCCTGATTATAACAGTTTAGATGAAATAGATGACCTTGCAAGTGCAACTGCTATACGTGAAAAATTAAAAAAAGACAAAGATGTATCTAAATTAATGCCTAAAAATGCTTATAAAATTTTAAATGAACAAAACAAATATGGAAAAGCTATTTTAGACCTAAATGCCTATGAAAAAGAAATTTTATATAAATTTAGAATAATGTCTGTCGATGAAATAAAGAACTTACAAGATGTTTCTGAAGGTTTAGAAAATAAAATAAAAGATGCTGCAAATTCTTGTAATGAATTAGAAGCATTTATTTCAAAAATAAAATCTAAAAGATATCCTAGAGCAAGGATACAAAGAATTTGTTTATATGGATTACTAAATATAACAAAAAAAGATGTTTTAGATTCATATAAAGTAACACCATATGTTAGAGTTTTAGGATTTAACCAAAACGGTAAAATGTTGTTATCTAGAACTATAAATAAAAATAAAAAGTTTCCAGTTATAACATCTGTAAAAAAATTTATGGACAATAGTAATAATAAAATTTATAAAAATATGCTTGAAAAAGACATTCTTGCAACTAATGTATATACTTTAGGTTATGGATATGACTCAAAAGCAAATTTAGATTATACGCAAAAGTTAATAATTAATAATTAATAGTTAATAATTTTGGTTGGAATTTGCTGTTTGACAGCAAATTCTTTCATTTATTATTCACTCTTCACTATTCATTATTCACTAAAAAAACGAGGCAACCACCTCGCTTTTTTCTACTCTTCCCAGTTATGGAAAACTTCTATTACATCATCTAAATCATCTAATTTTTCTATTAATAATTCCATTTTTCTTGTTCCGTTTTCATCTAATGTTACATATGTATTTGGAACCATTTGAACTTCTGCTTGAGCAAATGTTAAATTTTCTTTTTCTAAGCTTTCTCTTAAAGCTGAAAAATCTGCTGGTGCACAAGTAATTTCAAAGTATTCATCTTCAGCTTCGAAATTATCTGCTCCATTATCTAATGCTAATAACATTAAATCATCTTCTGATAAATCTGTTGATGATTTTTCAATAATTATGACACCTTTTTTTTCGAACATGTATGATACACATCCTGTTGTTCCTAAATTTCCTCCAAATTTATCAAAAACATGTCTAACATCTGCTGCAGTTCTATTTTTATTATCTGTTGAAGCATTTACAATTACTGCAACTCCATTTGGTCCATATCCTTCATATGTAATTTCTTCGTAATTTTCGTTGTTTCCTGCTCCCGCAGCTTTTTTTATAGCATTATTTATAGTATCGTTTGGCATGTTGTTAGCCTTACATTTAGCAATAACATCTTTTAATTTTGAATTACCTGCAGGATCTGGTCCTCCAAATTTTACTGCCATTAATAATTCTCTTCCTAATTTTGTAAAGATTTTTCCTCTTGCTGCATCAGCTTTTCCTTTTTTTGCTGCAATATTGTGCCATTTGCTATGTCCTGACATTTTTAATCTCCTCCTCTTCCTTAGATCCCAGTGTTTAATCCATTTATAGTCGCGCTTTTTTACGTGAATCATTGTAACATATTTTCATTTATTTGTATATATTTTTGTACAAATTTTAGTTGTAAGTTTTATTAAAAAAATCATTATTTTAAAATATTCTCTATTTCTCTCAAACTTTTATTAAATCTCTAGTTCGTCATATTTTCTTTCCTGTTTTGAATATTCTTCAGGTTTCAGACCAACCCTTAACTTCATATATTTTCCCATTAATATATACATTATTGTAAATATTATGCCTATTATTATCATACAATATGCTGTTGACATTTTGTTCAATAAAAATGATGCCATAATTCCTATTATTGCTGATACCAAATTTATAAATAAATTTTTTACTGCAAATATTTTTGTATCTATGTCTTTACTAGTAAAATTTCTAAAATATCTATCCATAATTGTATAAAATATGCCATGTACATATTTTCCTATTAAAAATAATAAAATAATTAATATCGTAAAAATAGGAAATTGTTTTGTATATAAACCTAAAACTCCAGCTATAATAATGCTAAGCGATAATGTCAACGCCATTACCATTATAGATTTATTATTAAATTTATTATTAAATTCATCTTGTTTTTTTGCTCCTAAAGCGCTTGATACACTATAGGATGCAGCAATAAATGATATTATATATGCTGATATTCCTATATCGTTTAAAAGACTTGTTCTATAATTTATTAATATTGATAAAAAACTTGCTATTAATGATGCCGATAGCATTAATGCTTTTAATCTTTCTGATTTTAATATAAATTCAAACCCATCTCGTACATCTTTGATTTGTTTTTTTACCATATTTGTTTTATTACTTTTATTATTTTTCTTTTTTATAGGTTCTATATATAACATTGACATTATGCTAACAATTATTAATATAATTAAGCAAAGTATCATTGGAATATACCCATTTATTTCAAATAAAAATCCTCCTATAATTTTCGATATTGCACTTAAAATATAAAATCCAGAAGCTCCTTTTGCATTTATTTTTGCAAATATATCACTTTTGTGTCTTGATGGTGGAATTGAAGCATTTAGCAATCCTGGCTCTGAAATTTCTTTTATTGAAACAGCTAATGAAGATATAAATTTTGCTAAAATTAAGTCAAATAAATTTCCTGTCATCATAAACATTAATAAATAAAAGCAATTTAATATATTTCCTAATAT
>SVGD01000038.1 GCA_015056485.1 Clostridiales bacterium | reverse complement strand
TTTCACGATATATTACAAGAAGGTGGTTGCATTATTTCTGAATATTCACCTGAAACTAAGGCAGATAGCAAAAAATTTCCAGATAGAAATAGAATAGTGAGTGGATTATCAGAAGGAGTACTTGTTGTGGAAGCAAGATATAGAAGCGGTACAAGCATTACAGCAGGATTTGCTAAAAAACAAGGGAAAAAGATTTTTTGTATTCCAAGTAATGTGGACTTGGCAACAGGATATGGAACAGGAGTATTAATTCAAGAAGGAGCCAAATTAGTATTAACTCCAGAAGATATTCTGCAAGATTTTGGAATTAATTTATCTAAAGAAATAGAGTTTAAAGAAGAAAAAAATATTGAAGTAGATAAAGAATATAAAGAAGTATATGAAACTTTAAGTAATATACCTATTAATACAAATGAAATTGCAAAAAGAATAAATAAAAGTGTTAGAGAAGTTAATGTAAAATTAACGATGTTAGAATTACAAGGGTTAATAAAACAAGTTGGAATAAACGAATTTGTGAAAATATAGGAGAAAAGTAAAATGTATCAAAAACATGAAATAGGAAAAATAGGAGAAGATATTGCTGTAAAATATTTATTAGAAAAAGGTTATCAAATATTAGAAAGAAATTTTGAATGTAAGCAAGGTGAAATAGATATTGTTGCAAAAGATAAAGAAGAATATGTTTTTGTAGAAGTAAAAACAAGGTCAAATGAAAATTATGGAAAGCCTAAAGATGCAGTAGATGAAACAAAGAAAAAACATATATATAGGTCAGTGGAGTTTTATGTATATATAAATCAATTAGAAAATAAACCGATACGAATAGATGTAATACAAATATATAAGAAAAAAGAAAAATATTTATTAAACCATATTAAGCAAGCTATAAGTGAAAGACCATATATTTAAAAATAAATAATTAATTTGATAATATTACAGAAATATTACAATAATATTATATTTAAATTATTTTTTTTATAAACCCACAAAATATTATAAAATGTGCTATACTTATTATAAGTGTGGAGGTATGGTATGTTAAAGAATAATAAAATAAAAATAATAGTAGTATTAATAATTTTGTTTGCAGTAGCAATTGGAATAGTAGTTCTTATTAATAATAAAAGTAAAAATGTAAAAGGAACTTTAGAGGAAATTATGGCAAAAGTATATAGCGGAATACCAGAAGAAGAACTTCCTAAATTGCTAGAAAATATTGAAGTAAATAAAGAAAATATTGAAATGTTTTTGGGTACAAATCAAATTAAATATAGAGAGGCCTTGGCAAGTGAAACAATAATAGGTTCAATTGCTCATTCGGTAGTTTTGGTAAGATTAGAAAATATTGAGGACGTAGAATTAACGATAGAAAAAATAGAAAATAGTGTAAATCCAAGAAAATGGATTTGTGTAGAAGCAGAAAGTGTTATTGTAAAAAATAAAGGAAACTTAATTATTTTAATTATGAGTAATGAAGAAATGGTACAAAAATTAGAAGAAAATTTTAATAATTTATAAAAACGAACATGATCTACAAGACTTTTTATGACACATAAAAATAAAATAATAAAAAACGGTTAAGAATAATGAACTGAACCCAAAAAGTTAGACACTTTTTGATTAAGTTTATATTAGGCTACTTTAAGGGAATGAATTCTGTAATTAACAGGACTCATTCCTTTTAATTTGCCCTTAATCCTTTTATTATTATAATAATCTATATATTCAATTAATTCTTTCTTAAAATGTTCTATTGATTTAAATTCTTGTAAATACAATAATTCGGATTTTAATAAACCAAAAAAATTTTCTGCACAAGAATTATCTAAACAATTTCCTTTTCTAGACATACTTTGTCTAATTCCTTTTTTCTCTAGAAGATATTGATATTGTTTCATTTGATATTGCCAACCTTGATCTGAATGCAATATTAAATTGGTATTATCTGGTATTTTAGAAAATGCTTTTTCAAGCATATCAGCAACTTGATGAAATACAGGTCTTTCAGATATATTGTAACTTACAATTTCTCCATTAAACAAATCAATAATTGGTGATAAATACAATTTAGTCCCAAACAATGAAAATTCTGTAACATCTGTAACCCATTTTTGATTTGGTTTATCAGCTTTAAAATTACGTTTTAAAAGATTATCACATATTTTTCCAACTTCACCTTTGTATGATTTATATTTTCTAACTCTTACAAAGCATTGTAATCCTAATTGTTTCATAAGTTTTAAAACTGTTTTATGATTAATTATATATCCTCTATTGTGAAGTTCCATAGTTATTCTTCTATAGCCATATCTACCTTTATTTTCATGATAAATAGCTGTTATTTGCTCTTTAATTTCTTTGTATTTATCTTCTTTGTTCAACTGTTTCACATAGTAGTAGTATGTACTTCTAGGCATTTCTGCTAATTTCAATAGAGCCGTTAACTTATATTTCTGCCTTAATTCTGTAACGACTATTACTTTTTCTTGTTCTCTCGGTTGATTCTTTCCTGAACTAAGGCATTTAATTTTTTTAAGTATTCGTTCTCCATTCTTAATCTTTGATTTTCAGCAATTAAATCTTCTTCTATTTCTTTAGATAATTTCTTTTTTCTTGGTTTAGAATTCATATTTGTTTTTCGTCCACGTCGCTCTTGATAGAGGGCTTGTGGTCCTTCCTCATAATATATACGTTCCCATTTTAATACTATATTATGATTAGCTAAATTAAATTTTATAGCTGTTTCCGTTGCTGACAAATGGTTTGTATGCATATATTCTATCACATTTTGTTTAAAATCTCCATTATATGAAGATTTTAAATTTTTAATTAATCCTTCAGTTCCTTTTTCTTTATATCTTTTAACCCACTGCAAAACTGTTGTACTAGAAGATATCGAAAAATGTTTTGCAGTATCAAGATAACCATGATGTTCATCAATACAATATTTAATAACTTCTAATTTAAATTCATTAGAATATTTGCTCATAAAAAATACACCTCCAAACGTTAGATTTTTGTCTAACATTTGGGGTGCACTTCATTCTACCATCGTTTTTTAGTGAATAATTAATAATAAATGGTTAATAATAATAGTTAGAAATGATTTTTTAAAAATCATTTCTTTCATTTAATATTCACTATTCATTCTTCATTTTTCACTATTAACTAAAAAAGAGTTCTTAAAGAACTCTTTTTAGTTTTATGCGTTATCTTTTATATAATCTACAACATCTCCAACTGTTACAACTTTTTCTGCATCTGTATCTGGTATTTCTAGATCAAATTCTTCTTCTAATGCCATTATTAATTCTACTATATCTAAAGAATCTGCTCCTAGATCATCTATAAATGATGCTTCCATTGTTACAGCGTTTTCAACTACACCTAGTTGTTCTACTATAATTTCTTTTACTTTATCAAAAACTTCTTCTGAACTCATTATAAGTTCACCTCCTTATTTTCTTTCGCAAACTTTTTCATATTTGTTATATTATAAGTATATATATTTGTCAAGCATATTTTTAACTTTTTTATAAATTAAAATTTATTCTTTATTTCCAAATGTTTCAATATTTGCAAATTGCTCTATCATCATGTCTACTGCTTTATTTTTTGCAAATTCTTCTGCTTGTTTTATTGTATAATGAAATAATTTTTCATCACTACTTCCATGTGCTTTTATAACTGGTTTTTTTACTCCTAAAAATAAAGCTCCACCATATTCTTTATAATCCATTGTTTTAGAAAATCTTTTTATTCCAGGTAATGCTGGAAGTGCTGCTATTGTTGATAATAAATTTTTCTTTAAACTTTCTGTTAAAGTTCTTTTTACTAATTTTCCTAATCCTTCAACTGTTTTTAAGAATACATTTCCAGTAAATCCATCACATA